>NZ_JAHVIJ010000002.1:0-663669 GCF_019801785.1 Phaeobacter italicus
ACCTAGAAAAATCCTCAATACAATTCCAAAAACAACAAACACCGCGGGATGGAGCAGCCAGGTAGCTCGTCAGGCTCATAACCTGAAGGTCGTAGGTTCAAATCCTACTCCCGCAACCAATATACCACAAAATATCAATGCCCATAACCTCGCTTCCGCGGGGCACTCTGCGTTCCACCAAGGGCAAGCACCAGGACACACTCCGCAGCACCAAGGGAACAAAAAGCCGCCTTTGGGCGTTTTCTCCCGGTGTAGCTGCGGGGGAATGAGATGGCGATTGCGCCCCAGACTGACGAACTAATCGAAGAAGAGGCAGAACGAGAGATTGTCGAAGAAGGTGTCGGGATTTCTCCCCGCCTGATATTCGAGACCATCCGCCGGGAAGGGGAAGAAGAGCTGGAGCGGCCGGTCAGGGCGCTTTGGTGGTCTGGAATCGCCGCTGGTATTCTGATCAGCTTCTCGGTTTTGGGGAAATCGCTCTTTCGGGCCTATCTGCCCGAGGCCGACTGGACGCCGCTTGTGGAAAACCTTGGCTACTCGCTTGGATTTCTGATGGTCATCCTTGGCCGGATGCAGCTGTTTACCGAAAACACAATCACGACCGTGGTTCCAGTCGTCTTGCGACAGGATATGGACAGTTTTGTCCGGACGGCGCGATTGTGGGGCATTGTGCTGGGCGCAAATGTTGTCGGGGCCTTTGTCATTGCTGCCTTCTTCGGCCTCACCCCTGTGCTGAAGCCGGAGTTGCTGGAGGCGATGATCAAGATCAGCGAACATGCCACGGGAATGGAGCCGATGATCGGGCTGATCAGCGGCATCCCCTCTGGTATCTTGATCGCAGCCATTGTTTGGATGATGCCCTCTGCGGCCAATAACAAGATTGTCCTGGTCGTGATCTTCACCTGGCTGATCGCAGCGGGGGATTTTACCCATATTGTTGCGGGTTCTGTGGAAATGGCTTTGCTGCTTCTTCTTGGGGAGCTGGGGATTGGTCAGGCGGTCTTTGGGTTCTTCCTTCCGGTTCTCATCGGCAATGTCATCGGTGGGACGGTGGTCTTTACCCTGTTGACCTATGCCCAGATCCGCCCGGAGATCCGGGGCTGAGCAGCGCATTCCAGCCAAAGCGGAACCTTGCAGCCAGGTTCCGCGTTTTCCTTCCGAGTGGTTAGAAAAGGAAAGAACGATGAACTGGGCTATCTTTTTTGCAATGATCGCGATGGGCGCTGGTGTCTTGGCGTTTGGTGGGGCTGCAGGGGCTGTGGCCGGTGTGGCAAATATCGTCTTTCTGGGTTCGATGTTTTTTCTTGGGCTTGCACTTATTGATCGCACGCTGTGTGACTGATGGGTGGCGAGACTGACCCAATAGCAGGTTTGGCTGGCGGCTGATGGCGCAGGCCCCTGCTGGGCGGCGCTGGATACTCATAGATTTTGATGGAGGCTTGAGGTGGACGGAAATACGGACAATATCACCAAAGCCGCCCCGCAGGAGGTTGATGAGGCCTCACGTCCGCACCGTCCAGTGGCTGAGAAGGATCCAGCCTGGTTGCGACGTCTTCCCCGTTGGGCCCGGCTGATGTGGCATGCCTGGCAGCGGATGGACCGGGCGAAGGGCGGCCTATTGGCGGCCGGGGTTGCGTTCTACGGGCTATTGTCGGTTTTTCCCGGTATGACAGCAGCGGTCGCGCTTTTTGGCATGTTTGCCGACCCCACGGTCATTACGGAACAGTCTGCGTGGCTGACGCGGCTGTTGCCCCCCTCTGCGGCTGATCTGTTGAATGGTCAGCTGGTAGACGTCGCGATGGAGCGGCCGGATCGGCTGGGATGGGCCGCGATCTTGTCCATCTCCATTGCTTTCTGGTCCGCGTCCCGTGCTGCCAACAGCCTGATGCAGGGGTTGAATGTCATCTATAATCGGGCAGAGCGGCGCGGCATGGTCATGCTTTATGTTCGGCAGTTGACCATCACCTTTGCTGCCATCGTGGGTGCGCTGTTTTTGGTGCTTGTGGTCGCGGCTATCCCGGCGGCGCTTGCGCTATTCGGGGATTCGCCGCTTCTGAGTGACATCGCCCAGGTTGTTCGCTGGCCTTTGATGTTTGTCAGCGGGATGGTGGGGATCTCTTTTTTGTATCGGTTTGGACCTGACAGACGGGGCGAAGAGTGGCACCGCATCACCCGCGGCGCCTTTGTCAGCTGTAGTCTGTGGGTCGCGGGTAGCATCGGGTTTAGCTATTACGTGCGGGTTTTTGGCAGTTACAGCGAGACATTTGGCACCTTGTCGGGGGTTGTCCTGCTGCTGACTTGGATGTGGCTCTCCGCTTTTGTGGTGTTGTATGGCGCCGGAATCGACGCTGAGCGGCCAGAGCACAGGGCCTGATCCGTCGTCAGCTGGGATCGTCCTGCACCTCTGACAGGCGCGCGCCCAAAGCGGCGCCCGCGCCCGCCATTGTCGCCAGAACCGCCAGTACCAGCGCCGGACCAAAGGCATCTGCGAGCCAGCCGAATGCGCCGCCGCAGAGCAAGAGAACACCGATCATCGAGTTTGAGAGCGCCGTGTAGAGAGAGGTGTGACCGTGGGTGTCCATATCCGTGAGATGTGTTTTCCGCCCTGCACGCGCCCCTTGATAGGCCAGCTGGGCCAAGAACAAGAGAGTGGCCAAAACCCAGCTTGAGACGTGATTGTCGCCAAGCCCACCAAGTGCCGCCGCAAGGCCCAGAACAGCCGCACAGAGAGCGCCCGATGTCATGAGCGTCTTCCGGCTAGAGCGATCGGAAAACCGACCCCAGATATAGGAAGATGTGATCGCCGCGATCGAAGATGCGAGCATCAACATGCCGAGGTTCGCAACGCCAGTTTCGCTGGACTGCCCGCCCAACATCACAAGAAACGGTGGTGCCAACGCGGTAGAGATCATCAGCGCCCGTGTCCCGATATAGGTACGGAATTCGTCATCCTGTCGCAGTGGTTTCACCAGCTCTTCCAGCTGAAAATCACTGTCGGGTTCTGGATCTGCCTCTGGTTCGTCCAGCCGCAGAAAAATGAAAGCCGCGCCAATCCACAGAAGACCGGCACAGGCAATGACAACCGAGATCGAGCCGGTCGTTCGTGGCAGGATGTCTGCCCCAAGGCACAGAGCAAACACCAGCACCCCTCCTGCGCCGATTGTGCCTGCGGTTCCCGAAACCGATCCCCTGCGCCCCTTTGGCACCGTGCGGGCCAGAATATCCTTGTAGCTGCTGGAGCACGCTGCACGCGCGACGGCCAGCACGGCAAGAAGGCCGAGGATGACCCAACCCGCTGCCGTGCCGGGCAGGGCAATCGCCGCTGCGGCGATCCCTAGGGCGGCCATCCCCTGTATCGCCGATCCGCCCGCCCAAAAGGGTTTTCGGATCCGCCGCCTCTCGATGTGGCGGGCCAGAGCCAGTTGCGGAAGGAGAGAGCCCGCCTCTCTTACGGGCACAAGGATGCCAATCAAAAAGCCCGGTGCGCCGATGGCATTCAAGAGCCAGGCCAAGACCAGCTTGGGGTCAATCAGTCCATCAGCCAGCTTTGTCGCCGCGAGCGCCGCCACATGTGTCTGTTCCTGTGCTTTGTCGGATTGCGATCCAACTCGGCCACCCTTTGTCTCGCTGCTTCTCTTTGGCATTCGGTTCTGTGTCCTGATCAATCGTAACAAACAATATTGCTTGCAGCTGCAGATGGCGCGATGGCGTTTCTTGTCCACCCGCATTCAGGCCAATTCCGGTGCCCAAACCAAAAACAGCTTTCACAACCAAATACCTATAGCGATTCCCCGAGAGGGTTTTCCCCCTTGTTTTCAGGCGGTTTGGGCTCGTTTGGTTAACGCGGACGCAGGAAACGGATTGTTTCGGGATTTCGAAGTTTTCAAAATCTGAAATCTAATGCGGCCCATGAAGCCGATCTCCCGTGGCCCCTGCTGGGGCGTCGCGATCGATTGTGGCGCGACTGACACGGCAATGCCTAAATCCGGGCAACCGGAAAGGGGGGAGCGCCGGAGCCGTCGGGATAGTTTTATTAAAAATCAGTTGGTTATAAGAAATTTTACGGATTTAACGAGAAAAAGTGGGTAATCTGCGGTTTTTTTGCGATGATGGGGTATCAAAACCCGGGGGGGTTAACGATTTGTTAGTGGTGTCTTATTCTGCACATGGTTTCGGCCATGTTCAGCAGCATTGCGTCTCATTCCAGCCCTAGCCTTGAAACAAGGTGAGGACGTGGGAATTTGGAGTGGGCGATGAAACGCATTTTTGCTGCTTTGGCGGCATGTCTGCTATTTGGCATGCCTGAAGATGTGGCTGCACAGGAGGTGCAGCCAAGTGTTAAAACCGTGGTGGGTTGGGAGGCCGTCGGCCGTCTCAATATTTCCGGTCGTAACATGTGCACCGGTGCGCTGGTCGCGCCGGACCTTGTTGTGACTGCTGCGCATTGCCTGTTTGATCCGGTCACGGGCCAGCAGGTCAATCCAAACGGTATCCGCTTTGAGGCGGGGTTGAACGGTCGCCGGGCCAAGGCGGCGCGATCTGTCGTCAAGGCCGTTTTGCACCCGGGCTATCAGTACAAGCGCAACGCAGACGCCCAACTGGGGCATGACATTGCAATTCTACGCCTTGATAGCCCGATTTCCCGGTTGATGATCCAACCATTCAAACTGGCAGGTCAACCCGCGCGTGGTGCTGCTGTGGATGTCCTGTCGTATTCGATGGCACAACAGGACCGCCCAAATCTGGAAAAAGGCTGTGAAGTGCTCGCACGGCAAAACCAAACGGTCGTGATGACATGCCGGGTTGATTTCGGAGCATCCGGTGCTCCGGTGTTCTCTGTCACGCCAGGCCGCAAACCGCAGTTGGTTTCTGTGATCTCTGCCAAGGCAGCTATGGGAAAGCGTCGTGTCTCGATTGGGACGACGTTTGATCAAACAGTTCACGCGATGATGCGCTCAGCCAGCTGACCCCATTTCAATGCCCACTCTTTTGCAGCTGCGTATCGTCTGATGCGCAGCTGTTTTGATTCAGGGCTCCCGCAGAGCCTCGCGCGATTTGTAGAGCGGTTTCAGCATGTACTGCAGGATGGTCTTTGTTCCGGTCTGCAGCTCGGCGGTGGCGCGCATGCCGGGGCGGATCTCGATTTCCTGCTGGCGTTCAGTGAATTGAGAACGGTCCACTTTTACCGTCACTCGGTAATAGGGTTCGGCACGTGGATTGCGTTCATCTTCAAAAGTGTCAGCAGAGACAAAATCCACCTTGCCCCGTAGAGAGCCATAAATGGTGTAGTCATAGGCCGAAAGCTTGATCGTCGCGTCCTGGCCTGGCTGAACACTTGCGATGTTTTCGGGCTTTACCCGCGCTTCGACGAACATTTCCTCGCCCAGTGGGATGATTTCGAGGATCTCCTCGCCGGGACGGATGACGCCTCCGATGGTGGTGACAGACAGGCTGTTGACGATACCAGCCATGGGGGAGGTGATGACAGTCCGCTCCAGTTGGTCACGCGCCAGTCGCAGTTCCTGCCGGTACGATGTCAGCTCGCGCAGGGTTTTGGAGTAGTCTTCCGCCAACTCCAATTCAGATTGCGTGCCGATTTCGTTGTATTTCGCCTGTGCGTCGCTGACGGCCTTCTGGGCCCGGTTCACTTCGATCAGCGCAACGATCTCTTTCTTGTAGAGCCGCTGCATGTTCGCGTGTTCGTCTTTCAGTTGGTCCAGGATTTCACGCGCGCTTTCCCGGCGGCTGGTGAAATCCGTCTGACGCGCGTTCAAAAGGGCGCGCTCTGAGGTGTAGATGCCAGGCGAGCGATCGGCGAGTTCTTGAGGAACATCAAAATCAAACGCGCCTTCCAGTTCGGCTTCCAGCCGGTACTGCTTGATCTCCAGTGCGTCGATACGGTCCTGAAGGTCGTCGGCGGCGGCTCTGAATTTGGTGTCTTGCAGCCGTGCGAGGATCTGACCGGCTTTGACCTCATCGCCCTGATGAACGTGCAGCTCTGCAAGAATGCCGCCTTCAAGGTTCTGCACAATCTGGGAACGCGAGGAGGAGACCACTTCGCCATCGGCGCGCACGATTTCATCGACCCAGGCAAAGCTTGCCCAAAGCAGGAAAACAACCAACGCTCCTGCCACCAGATAGATGATGCGGCTGGCTCCGCGGGAGCTTTCGTTGAGATCGAATTCTGTCGACGTCATTTGCCTTCCCCGGCGGCCAGATGCGCCAGAACCTGATCACGCGGGCCATCCACAACCATTCGGCCAGACTGCAGGATCAGCGTGCGATTGGTAAGGGAGAGAATGGGCATGCGATGGGTCGCGATCACGGTCGTGCGCCCCTCTAGCCAAGTCTCCAGCCTGCTTACCAATGTCCGTTCCAGCGTCTGGTCCAGTGCCGCTGTCGGCTCATCCAGCAAGACGATCGATGGGTTTTGCAGCCACAGGCGCGCCCAGCCAATGGACTGACGCTGACCGATGGACAGGCCGCCACCGCCGTCCAGGATTTCAAGATCAAGCCCCTTGTGGTGATTGCGTACATGTGCACCAAGGCCAGCGAAATCCAGTGCGGTCATCAGCCGTTCGTCATCGCGTTCCAGCTGGTTCAGGTTGAGGTTCTCGCGCAGGGTGCCTGCAAACAGGCGCACGTCCTGGCTGAGATAGCCGATGTGGCGACGCAGGTCGCGAGGGTCGATCTGGCTCATGTCGGTGCCATCGATCATGACCCGGCCCCGGTCCGGGGCGTAAAGGCCTGACATCAGCTTGAGCAATGTGGATTTTCCGGAACCATTGACGCCAAGAACGGCGACGCGCTGACCCGGTGTCACCGCAACTCCCGGCACATCCAGAGTGGGGGCGCCATCTTCGTCATAACGGAACATGACCTCGCGCAGTTCAAACCGGCCCTGCAGGCTGTCCCGGCGCAGGTAGGTGCGCTCGTCTTCTTTTTCCTGAGCCGAATTCGCGATCGCGTCGAGCCCTTCCAGTGCGGCCTTGACGTTGCTCCAGCGGGCCAATGTCGCGGCGAACTGTGTCAGTGGCGCAAGCGTGCGGCTGGTCAGAATGCCGGTGGCAATGATTGTCCCGACTGTGAACTCTCCGGCGAACACCATCAATGTGCCAACAACAACAGAGCCGATATAGGTGGCCTGCTGGACGCCCTGCGACCAATGGGTCAGGGCGCTCGCCAGTCGACGCTGCTCGGTCGCGGCATGGGTCGAAAGGGTGTTCAGCTCATCCCACAGACGCAGCACGCGGTCTTCGCCACGTTGGCTCTTCAACGTGTCCAGCTCGTTGACCACCTCATGCAAAAGCCGACCTGCCTTGGCATTTGCGCCTTGGGTCTGGCGGGTCAGCGCAATCATGCGCTTCTGCATGAAATACGCAGGCAAAAGCATCAAAACGCCGCCTGCGATAATGATCCAGACAATTGGTCCCGCGATAGAGGCAACCAACAGCAGGAACACGGCGATGAACGGAATGTCTGCTAGGGTTGAGATCGTGGTGGACGTAAAGAACTCCCGAACCGAGCCGAAATCCCGCATCGCAGCAAAAAGACCGGATGGTGGCAGGGGTTTTTTGTCCGAACGCATGCCGATCAGGCGGCGCATCAGGTTGTTTTGCACAGACAATTCGATCTGCCTGCCTGCCGCATCGGTCAAGCGGGCACGAGCAAGCTTAAGCAGGGCTTCCAGCATGATCGCCAGAAAGGCGCCGATCGCCAGCACCCACAGCGTGGCATGCGACTGATGCGGAACGACCCGGTCATAAACTTGCAGCGAAAACAAGGCGACAGATACAGCAAGGATATTCGCAACCAACGAGCCAAGCATGATCTCGCCCACCTGACGGCGGTATTTGGGGAACTCTCCCCAGAACCAGTGATCGCTTTCAAGCTGCGGAGTGTGGCGCGCGGCAATCTGTTTGAGCGAATTGCGTGCGCCCAGGGTCGTGCCGGTGAAGTATGGGCCAAACTCGCCGACCGGGACTTCGGCCTGGTTGTCATGGCATGTGGTGTCGTAGATGACGACCGTATCGCGGCTTTGCGAGATGACCAGAACGCATTGGCCGTTGTTCATCATCGCGAGCGCAGGCCAGCTTTCCGCAACGAGGGGTACGTTGTGGTTGATCTGGGCCTGCATACCCGTGGTCTGCAATGCGCGCGCCAGTGAATCAACGGAGACATCGCTCGGGTCGTTGCGCCACATGAACTCAGCGACATCACTCAGCGGAACATTGGTGCCCTTGAGCGATGCAAAGGTCGCAATCAGTGCCGCACGATGTTGGATCCGGGCGGTTGCGTCCTCGATCAGTGCGCTGACTTCTCCCACGTTGCCATCATCCAGCAGGCCCGTCAGATCAAGATCTCCGGGCGCTTGTTGCGGGGCGGGTGGGGAAACGGCGTGGCTTGGGTGATGACCTGCATCTGTATCAACTGCACGCAGCGCGGGCTTGCCATCGCGGGGCGCAGGGGGAACGGAGCGCAGCATCGTTTGATCCGTTGGACGATTGGAGTTGCTCAAATCCGGTCCCCATCTGCCAAAAGGCCCATGTCGCGTGCCAGCGCAAGCTGGATCAGGACGACTTCGTATTTTGCGTCAATATGCGCCTGCTCCCTGCGCACGACCTCTTCGTAGATCGACACGACATCCATCACGGAACGCTGACCGGCTTTGAACTGTGCCTGAAACAGGCGGTAGGTCTCGCGGCTGGTCTGGGCCAGGGCGGCGGCCTCAGCTTCCTGACGCTGGTAGGAGGCAAGGCGCTGCATCTGCCGGCTGTAGTCACGTCGGGCATCTTCTTCGACTTCTGCCACCTGGCGCTTGGCAACCTCCTTCGTTGCCTCGATCGCCTTGAGGGCGGCGGGGGTGCCAAGACCAAAGGGTTGGGCAAGATCCAGTGTCAGGCCCGCACCAGAGCCGTCGCTGGTTACATTCCCTGCAGCCGAGACCTGCGGCAGAAGACCTGCGCGTTCCATCTTGGCCTGTTCGACGCTGCGGGTGGCTTCTGCTTCGGCCTTCAGGACTGTCAGATAGCCGCTACCATCGGGAGGTGTGGTCAGCTGAAGCCGTGCGGGCTTTTGTTCGAATGTCTGACCGGTGAGGGCCTTCAGTTCTGCATGGGCAGCGGCCGTGGCATCGTTGGCTGTCGCGACCGCAGAGCGCATGCCGTTGATTTTGCTGCGGACAACATTGAGGTCAGAGCGATCCGAGACGCCGCCATCAACGCGGCCCTGCACAATGCGTTCGAATTCGTACATCCGCGACAGGGCCCGGCTGCCGACGGCAGCTTTCTCTTGGCCGCGAAGTCCCGACACATAAAGACCAAGGGCGCTTTCCACCCGGCTGTTCATGTCGATAGAGAGGTTCACGGCCGCGACTTCGACATCTGCTGCAGCAAAGGCGCGTTCAGCCTTGCGCCTGCCGTTGTCGAACAGCACCTGTTCGATCAGGATGCCAGCCACCAGATCGCCAAGATCGGTCAGGCTGACCGAAGGACCGATCGTGGGTAGCCAGTTCTTGGACTTCGCCTCCGCCCGCAGCTTGGCGCTTGTCAGCTCTGCCTCCGAGGCGCGTGCCGAGGCATCGATGGCGGATCGAGCGACCGTGTCATAGATGCTTCCGTCCTCCAGGAGAGAGCGGCGTTGCATCAGCGTTGAAATCACCTGCGACGGGTTTTCTGCGTCCGGTTGGGCAAAGCTGCTGGCGCGACGGTTCACGTTCTCGTCTTCGCCAGCTTTGGCAAAGGGCAGGGATTGCATGCACCCCGACAGGCAACACAAAAGTGCCACCACGCCAATGGGTCGTCCCAGCTGCATTCTGCCCCCTCGCATTGCCTGTGTCCTTACCCTTGTGTCCGGGTATTTGGTCGAGGGCCAGCTATAGTGTTTGACCGGCCCCCGGTCGACCTGTTTTCGGATTAGATGACCACCTGAACATCCTGATCGACCACCAGGGTCGTGCCGTCGTTTCCGATCGTGTAGACATTATACAGCTCGCCATCCACAACGCGTGTCCCTGCGCTTGTAGCGTTGCCACCTGTCAGCGTGATGCGATCATTGTCATTATCACTGCCGTGAATGGTCAGCGTATCAGAGTTGTTTGACAGAGCTTTGATATCAGCTTCGCTCAACGTCAGTTGGACGTCAGTGGAGAATTGTAGATCAAGGTTGTCGATGTTGAAGTCGCCGAGCTTGGCATGATCAAGGGTGCCAGAGTTGGTGGCATTGTCATCGAAAATAACAAGCGTGCTGGACGTGTTGCCAACAGCATCCGACCGCGACAGCACGAGGTGAGTGCCGTCCGGGATCGGCGCGCCGAATTCGAACTCGGTTCCGTCTTGCGGATCTACCGTTTTGGTGGCGGCGGGTGAGCTCACTGTACCGGCGGGATTAAGCGTGTTTACCGTGTAGTTGTCGGTGGCGTCTTTTGTTTCGAGTTCAAGGATCCCTTGACCAGTGATTTTGAGCGCGTAGATGGACGCGGGATCGACCACTGTATCAATGTCGAACTGCTCGGTCACAGTCTCGGTGTTTCCGGCTGCATCGGTCGCTGAAATGGTCGCGATCACGGTGCGGTCGCCATCAGGCAGGTCCGCATCATTGAGCGTCGCACTCCAATTGCCAGATGCGTCAACCGTTGCAGTCACTTCCTTACCATCAACGATGACTTTGACCGCCGATCCGGCTTCAACTGTCCCGTTGAAGGTAACACCAGCTTGCTGCTCTGCCTTGGTGATCACATCATCCGCGGTCTGGTTCGGTTGAACGGTGAGCGGTACAACATGGGTATCAAGCTCAACGGTGTCGGACACACTTGCCGTGTTGCCTGCGTCGTCCACGATTGAAGCGGTGATCGGCAGCGTGGTTTCTCCGGTGGGGATATCGCCAGCGGGGAAGGTGGTTGACCAGTTGCCAGCATTGTCCGCAGTGACCTGGCGGCTTGCGGTGCCAAGGCCAACTGTCACCACCAGACCCGGCGTTGCCGTACCGCTGATTTCGACGCCGTCTGCGCGTTCTGTCGCGTTGATGACGTCGTCGATTTCAATCGGGTCAGGAGATAGCGCCACAGTGCCTGCAACGGTATCCACCCGCAGGGCAGAGGAGGTCGAGGCTGTGTTACCCGCCGCGTCCGTTGCCGACACTGTGACCGAGGTATTGTATTCACCACCTGTCAGCGCGCCCGGTTCAAACAGTGCGGACCATGTACCATTCTGGGCAACGGTCGCTGTACGTGTGACACCCGCAACGGTGACCTGAACGCTAGAGCCGGGCTCTGCCGCGCCCGTGAGGGTGACGCCTGCCTGGGCTTCTGCTGCGTTGACAATATTGTCGCCACCCGCCTGATTGGGGTCGATGGTGACCGAAGTGGAGGTGTCCACCCGCAGCGTGCCTGTTGCGGTCTCGGTATTGCCCGCCAGATCGGTCGCGGTGACGCTGATGGGAGAGTCATAGGGGGTTGCAGATTGTGTAATCTCGTTTGCGCCATAAGGCGCGCTCCAGCGGCCCTGTGCATCCGCAGTGACAGTGCGGGTAATCCCTTGGAACGTGACGGCGACAGAGGCACCGGCCTCTGCTGTGCCGGTCAGGGTGAGACCACCAGAGGCTTCGGCGCCGTTCAAAAGGTCATCCCCGCCAGCTTGGCCCGCATCGATGCCGACTGTGGTCGTGGTGTCGACGCGGATGCTGCTGCTGGTGGTCGCTGTGTTGCCATAAGCGTCCGTCGCAGTTGCCGTGACTGTCGTGTCATAAGCGCCGTCGGCGATATCCGAACCAACAAAGGTTGCGGTCCAGTTGCCTTGCTGGTCTGCCGTCACGGTACGGCTTGCGTTGCCCAGTGTCACAACAACCGATGCGCCGGGTTCTGCAGTGCCGGTCAGGTTCAGACCGTTGCTGGCCTCTACGCCGTTGATCAAGTTGTCACCCGCCAGCGGATTGCTGAGGGCCACAGTGGTTTCAGTATCGACACGGACGGTGCCGGTGGTCGAGGCGGTATTGCCAACGGCATCGGTTGCGGTGACCGAAACATTGGCGTCGTACTCGCCGGTGGGGATTTCGCTGGAGGTGAAATCCGCACTCCATTTACCCTGAGCATCCGCCGTGACGGTCCGTGTTGTCCCTTCGAGCGTCACGGCGACAGTTGCGCCGGCCTCGGCGGTGCCGGTGAGGGTCACGCCTGCGGCTGCTTCGGGTGCAGAAATAACGCCGTCGGTGGCCTGAACCGCATCCAATGCCGCAGCTGTTTCCGTATCAACGGGAATAAAGGTCGAGGCAGAGCTGACGTTGCCGTGAATATCTGTCGCAACAGCAGAGACCGCCGCATTATAGGTGCCGGTTGCGATTTCGGAGCTGAGATAGCTTGCTGACCAGTTTCCTGCACCATCAGCCTGCACTGTGCGGCTGACACCTTGGAAGGTGACGACAACGGAAGAGCCAGCTTCGGCCGTGCCGGTCAGAGTGATGCCGGTGGCCTGTTCTGCGCCGCTGATGATGTGGTCGTCGCCGACCTGCGTGTTGATTGTCACGCGGGTTTCGGTGTCGACATTGATGGTGTGCGTGGTTGTGCTGGTATTGCCAAAGGCATCGGCGCTCGTCACTTCGATTGTCGAGGTGTAGATGCCGGTGGCTACTTCGTTCACGCCGTAGTTCACGGACCAGGTGCCATCCTGGGCAACCGTGGTTGTGCGGGTCACACCCTGAAAGACCACGCTGACGCTTGCGCCCGCTTCGCCGGTGCCGTTGATCTGAACGCCATCGGCCACTTCGATGTAGTTGACGTGATCGTCACCTTCGACGGTGTTGACGGCAATCGGCGGGGGCGTGGTGTCAATAATGACCGACGGCCCGTCGAGATTGAACTCGGTGCCTTGCGGATCTTTCACATAGACAGTGGTTTCGTAGTCACCATCCGGGGGCAGATTGGTCACAGGGAAGTTCACAACCCAGGTGCCATCGTCCTTGACGGTGGTTGTCGCGACGATGGTGCCAAGGGTGACTTCTACCACCGAACCGGGCGCGCCTGTGCCGCTGACGACGACATCATCGGTTGTGGCGCTGGCCACGGGATAGGTTGCATCAGGATTGTCGACCGTGGGGGTTGTCGACCCGCCACCACCGCCGCCGCCGCCGCCGCCGCCACCACCGCCGACAAGGACGGCCGCGCCAGCTACACCAGCCGCAGCACCAGCAGTGCCGAGGCCGCCAACCAACGGTGCAACGAGAGGTGCGACAACCGGCTCGATGCGCTCAACGTCAAGGAACACCATGTCATCATAGGCGCTCCACTTGCCGCTCAGATCGAGAGGTTCGTAGCTGGCAAACAGCATGCCGTCGGTGCGGTCTTCGAGGACAACCTCGATGAAGTTGCCTTCTTCGCTCAGGAACAGGTTCTTGCCGCCGGTGGCGCCGGTGTCATAAAACCCGTCGAGCACAATGACCTGGCCGTCGATCAGCGTGATATGCAGATCACTGCCGCGGCGCGCGTAGCTCTCAACGTCAGAAGGGCCGAGATTGAGGGAAATATCTTTGGCGTGAGCCACTGCAATTGCAGCCTGGGGTGCCTCAACAGAAGTGCCATGCTGCTTAGTGCCCGCCATGTCGCGGGTGATGTATCCAACCGTGCTCATTTTTATATACCGCTCGTCAATAGACCACGGCGCTCTAATACGGAGCGCTTGGGTGCCTGTTATGTTTGCTCAACTCGACCGTCTTCGCGGCCATATTGCTGCCATAATGGGGCTGGGCTTATGATCTTGTCTAGGTTCTGTTGTCGCGGTTTTTTCTGAAAACGCGCAGGTGTGGCTAATTTGTATTCAATTTTAGTGCTTGTTTATTGTGCGCTTTTCGATGGGGCTGCTGCGGCGAGGAGCGTTAACGAATTTCTTGCGCTGCGTTTACGATTCGCATGGCGGTGAAATGCTTGTGTTTTATGGCCGAAACCCGCAAAAGCAGCGCTTTTCGTCCGGGTTGAAGCCCCAGATTTGAGCAGCGGACGTCACGGTGACATCGCTGATGTGTGAACAAGTGTTCTATTAAAACCTACTGGCAATTAACCAAAAACACACCAGTTTCAGATAGGATGAAGACCCAAATTGGTGTAGAGTTGAACGTAAGTAGACGACGCCGAAACCCAGGCCCCAGCCGGAATGTCACCGATCAGAGTGACCCGCTGGTCTTGTCTCCGCCGGTCTCGGCGCCGAGCAGAATTCAGACGAATAATTTGACGCGGACACCCTTGGCCCTCGCGCTGGGCTCCCTCTGTCCGTGTGCAAACTTGAACCCCAGGAGGAATGGCGCGCAGTAAGCTAGGAGGCTAGAGCCAGATGAAAGACATTGCCGAAATATTTGCCGAACAATACGGCGAGACGCGCGAGCAAGAGATGTCACTGCAGGAGTATCTGAACGCCTGCCGTGAGGATCCGGGCATGTACGCCAATGTTGCCGAGCGGATGCTCAAGGCGATCGGGGACGAGGAGCTGGTCGATACCTCAAAGGACTCGCGTCTTGGCCCCATCTTTCAGAACCGAACCATCAAGCGATATGCCGCTTTCAAGGACTTTTACGGAATGGAAGACACGATCGAACGGATTGTGGGCTATTTCCGTCATGCCGCGCAGGGGTTGGAAGAACGCAAGCAGATCCTCTACCTTCTTGGGCCTGTCGGGGGCGGTAAATCCTCTCTTGCGGAGCGATTGAAGCGTCTGGTCGAGGATCAGCCGATCTACGTGCTCAAGGCCGGAAATCAGCTGTCTCCCATTTTCGAGAGCCCGCTGGGCCTGTTTGATCCGGTGCGTATGGGCAAGCTGCTGCAGGATGAATACGGCATTGCGCAGCATCGTCTGCCGGGCCTGATGTCACCTTGGGCGGTTCAGCGGCTGGATGAATTCGATGGTGACATCAACAGGTTTTCGGTTGTTCGCATGTATCCATCGCGCTTGCGCCGCATCTGCGTCGCCAAGGTTGAGCCGGGTGACGAGAACAACCAGGATATTTCCACTTTGGTCGGCAAGGTCGACATCCGCCAGCTGGAACATTTCAGCCAGGACAACCCGGATGCCTATTCCTTCTCTGGTGGCTTGAACCGCGCGACCCAGGGCATTCTTGAGTTTGTCGAAATGTTCAAGGCGCCGATCAAGATGCTGCACCCGTTGCTGACCGCAACGCAGGAAGGCAACTACATGGGGACAGAGAGCTTTGGCGCGATCCCCTTCACGGGGCTTATTCTGGCCCACTCCAATGAATCCGAGTGGCAGCAGTTCAAGAACAACAAGAACAACGAGGCGTTCATTGACCGTGTTTCGATTGTCAAAGTTCCCTACTGCCTGCGGGTGACGGAAGAGGCCAAGATCTATGACAAACTGATCGAGCATAGTGAACTGGCTAACGCCCCCTGCGCGCCCGAAACGCTGAAGATCCTGTCCCGCTTTTCTGTTCTGACACGGCTCAAGCCGCACGAGAACTCAAACCTCTATTCCAAACTGCGCGTCTATGATGGCGAGAGCCTGAAAGACACCGACCCCAAGGCAAAGACCGTGCAGGAATATCAGGACCGCGCGGGCGTGGATGAGGGGATGAATGGGATATCGACCCGGTTCGCCTTTAAGGTTCTGTCGAGTACATTCAATTTCGATACCGATGAGGTCGCCGCCGATCCGGTCCATTTGATGTATGTGCTGGAGCAGATGATCAAACGGGAACAGTTCCCGGCCGAGACCGAGGCAAAATATCTCGCCTTCATCAAGACAGAGCTCGCGCCGCGCTATGAGGAGTTCATCGGCAACGAAATTCAGAAAGCCTACCTCGAGAGCTACACTGAATACGGCCAGAACGTTTTTGACCGCTATATCGCCTACGCTGATGCCTGGATCGAAGAACAGGACTATAAGGATCCCGATACCGGCCAGCTTTACGACCGCGAGGTTCTGGACGCCGAGCTGAGCAAGATTGAAAAGCCGGTGGGCATCGCAAACCCCAAGGACTTCCGCAACGAAGTTGTCAAATTTGCTCTGCGTCACCGGGCAAATACCGGGGCCAATCCAGCCTGGAATTCCTACGAGAAGCTGCGAGATGTGATTGAAAAACACATGTTCAGCCAGGTCGAGGAGCTGCTGCCGGTGATTTCCTTTGGCTCAAAAAAGGACAGCAAAACCGAAGGCAAACACCAGGAGTTCGTCGAACGTATGCGCAGCCATGGCTACACCGACCGGCAGGTTCGCAGGCTGGTGGAATGGTACATGCGTGTGAACAAGGCGGGCTAACAACAAAGGTGGGAGGCTGATGCATCACTTCATTGACAGGCGCGCCAACCCCAAGGGGAAAAGTTTGGGGAACCGGCAACGGTTCCTCGAACGCGCCCGCGACAGCATCAAGGAACGCGTAGATCGTTCCGTCCGGGAAAAATCAATCAAGGATGGCGGGGGGATCCCCGCAGAGGGAGAGAAGGTCACGATCCCCTCGCGAGGGTTGAAGGAACCTCGCTTTCACCACTCTTCCAAGGGCGGGCGCCGACGCCATGTGTTGCCTGGCAACAAGGATTTTGTTGTTGGGGACACATTGAAACGCCCCCAAGGCGGGGCCGGGGAGGGAGGCAAGAAGGCCTCTGAGGACGGAGACGGGTCAGACGAGTTTTCCTTTACTCTGACGCGGGACGAATATCTCGAGATTCTGTTTGACGGTCTGGAGCTTCCGGATCTTGTCGAGAAGGCGACGGTAGAAACCGAAACCATTGGTACCCGCCGCGCTGGGCTCACCACTGCTGGCACGCCCAACAACCTCAACCTCGTGCGCACAATGCGCAATTCCTTGGGGCGTCGGATCGCGTTGCAGCGCCCCTCGGCCAAGAGCATTTCCGATTTGGAACAGCAGATAAACGAACTGGAGGAGATCGAGGCCCGCACTCCGGATCAGGACGCGCAACTGGCGGAACTGCGGCAGAGGCTGGAGGTGCTGGAACGCAAGCGCAGGGTGGTCGGCTACATCGATCCGCTGGATCTGCGCTACGATACATATGTCCCGGAAAAGATCCGCAACTCTCGCGCTGTGGTCTTTTGCCTGATGGATGTGTCGGGATCCATGCAAGAGCGGGAAAAGGACCTTGCGAAACGCTTTTTTCTGTTGCTGCACCTGTTCCTGACACGCAGCTATGAACACACCGAGCTGGTTTTCGTGCGCCACACTCACCACGCGCAAGAGGTGGACGAAGAAACCTTCTTTTACGCGCGGGAAACTGGCGGCACGATCGTGTCGACAGCCCTGGAGAAGATGAAGGAGATCATAGCTGAGCGCTATCCACCGGATGAATGGAACATCTATGGGGCGCAGGCCTCGGACGGTGAAAACTTTGGCAATGACTCCATCCGATGCAAAACGCTCCTGCTGGAGGATCTTTTGCCGGTCTGTCAGTTCTACGCTTATGTCGAGATCGTCGACGAAAACGCAGACATGTTGCTGAACAATCCAGAGGTTGGAGAGGATCTCTGGCAGAACTTCCGTGAAGTCAAAGCGCAGGCGGCTCATTTTGAAATGCAGCGGGTGTCACTGCCATCACACATCTATCCGATCTTCAGGGAGTTTTTCCTTCCCAAGGCGCAAGGGGGCCAGCATGCAGGCAGCTGACACAGCGGCCAGGCCGCTCTTTACGGGTCCGGAATGGACATTTGAACTGTTGGAGGTGGCGCGGGACGCGATCGAAGAGATCGCATTGGGTGATCTTGGATTGGATGTGTACCCCAACCAGATTGAAATCATCTCGGCCGAGCAGATGCTGGATGCATATTCCTGTGTCGGCCTGCCGCTGATGTATCAGCATTGGTCCTTCGGCAAGCATTTTGCCCGGGACGAGGCCCTGTATCGGACAGGTCGCCAGGGGTTGGCCTATGAAATCGTCATCAACTCCAACCCTTGCATCAGCTACAACATGGAAGAAAACACCATGGCGATGCAGACGTTGGTGATGGCGCATGCGGCCTTTGGTCATAACCACTTTTTCAAGAACAACTACCTGTTCCAGCAGTGGACCGATGCGGCAGGTATCCATGACTACTTGGCCTTCGCCAAGAACTACATCGCGGCCTGCGAAGAACGCTACGGGCTGACTGCGGTAGAAGAGGTGCTGGATGCCGCCCATGCGCTGCAGTCACAAGGGGTGTTTCGCTATGGCCGCCCCCCAAAACCCACCATTGCCGAGCGTGAGGCGATGCAACGGGTGCGCGAGGGTCATCAAACAGGGATGAGCATTCTGGAATTATGGACAGATGCAACGCTTGGGCGGAACCGCGAGGAAGATGCGGATTTCGATCCGGAAGCGAGCAGCAGGCGCAAACAGATGAACCTGCCGCAGGAAAATCTGCTCTACTTCTTGGAAAAACACAGCCCGGTTCTGGAGCCTTGGCAATGCGAGATCCTGCGCATCGTGCGGATGCTGGCGCAATATCTCTATCCGCAGAAACAGACCAAGGTGATGAACGAGGGCTGCGCAACCTTTGTGCACTACTACATCATCAACAAGCTGTTCGAGCAGGGCCGTCTGACCGAAGGCGCCTACATGGAGATGATGCACAGTCACACCAATGTTGTGCTGCAGCCCGAGTTCGACGATCCCCGGTATTCTGGCATAAACCCCTATGCCCTGGGTTTTGCCATGATGCAGGATATCCGGCGTATCTGCAAAAACCCGACAGAGGAGGACCGCGAATGGTTCCCCGACTTTGCAGGTGACCCGGACTGGCGGCGTGTTCTGCGCGATGCCTGGGCCAATTATCGGGATGAGAGTTTCATTCAGCAGTTCCTGTCACCCCATCTCATCCGCAAGTTCAAGCTGTTCACCCTGGCTGATGATGCAGAACAGTCGCATCTGATTGTCAGCCAGATCCACAACAAAAGCGGCTATCGCGCTGTGCGGCGGGATTTGGCGCGATCATACGATCTGGCCTATTTAGAGCCTGATATTCAGGTCACGGATGCCGATTTGAAGGGCGACAGGGAGTTGAAGCTGACCCACACGGTGCGCGATGGCATCCATCTGGCAGAGGAGGACAAGGATGAGGTTCTCAAGCATCTGCGCAGGCTGTGGGGTTATGACGTCAGCCTGAATGCGGTCGATCAGGACAGCTAGATTGCCCCGCATTGCCGGATGGGCTTAGGCGGGATCTGATCGCAGCTGCTGCTCGAGAGAGGCCTTGGCACCCAGGATGTGCTGGGCTGTCAACGTGGCAGCGCGGTCTGCGTCACCCTCCTGGCAGGCTTGCAAAATTGCGCGATGCTCCTGGTCTGTCCGGGACATCCCATCGCTCATCACAAGTTGAGCGCGTAGATATCGGTCGATCCGATCCATCGAGGCTTCGACGATTTCGACGTGATAGGGCAGTCCGCTGACGCTGTAGAGCGTGGCGTGAAAATCACGGTTGATGCGGCCCCAACGCATCGGGTCGCGACAGCGCAGAAAGGCATCCAGATGCGCTTCGGCTGTTTGCAGAACCTCGGCGGTCATCTGGGGCACCGCTGCCCGGATTATGTCGGCTTCCAGTTTGGCGCGCAGATCAAATATCTCTGCTGCGTCCTGCATCGACAGGGTGGCAACGACAGCGCCCTTGTAGCGCTGGACGGTGACAAGCCCCTGCTGTTCGAGGCGGGCGATGGCTTCGCGGACGGGATAGCGAGAGGTCTTGAAGGCCTTGGCAATGTCATCCTGGCGCAGCGGAGTGCCGTCTTTCAGCTCACCCTCGATGATCGCCTTGCGGAGCGCGCGAAAGATGATCGTCGCGGCTGTTTCCGTTTTGGAGATATCAACGGCCTGAAACTTCAAACCCGGGTTCCTTTTCCGCAGCAGGGCAATGGGCCCAGTATGCCGCTGTCATCAAGCTGCTGCCAGCGGGATGTGGCCCTTGAGAAAACAAAAACGCAGGCCGTTTGCGACCTGCGTTTCTGTGTCAGCCATGAAGCGGAAATCAGAATTCCACGACGGCGCGGATCGACTTGCCTTCATGCATCAGCTCGAAACCCTCGTTGATCTGATCCAGGGACAGCTTGTGGGTGATCATCGGGTCGATCTCGATTTTGCCATCCATGTACCAGTCCACGATCTTGGGCACATCTGTCCGGCCAGACGCGCCACCAAAGGCAGTCCCGCGCCAGGACCGACCGGTCACCAGCTGGAACGGGCGGGTAGAGATTTCGGCACCTGCAGGCGCCACGCCGATGATGATGGATTCACCCCAGCCCTTGTGTGCGGCTTCCAGAGCGGTGCGCATGACATTGACGTTGCCGGTGGCATCAAAGGTATAGTCTGCGCCACCGCCGGTCAGTTCGACCAGATGAGCAACCAGATCGCCCTCAACCTCTGCCGGGTTCACGAAGTCGGTCATGCCAAAGTGCTTGGCCATCTCGACCTTGCCGGGGTTCAGGTCAACACCGACGATCTGATCCGCACCTGCCAGACGCAGGCCCTGGATCACGTTCAGACCGATGCCACCCAGACCAAAGACGATCGCGCGGGAGCCAATCTCGACCTTTGCTGTGTTGATGACCGCGCCGATGCCGGTGGTCACGCCGCAACCGATGTAGCAGATCTTGTCAAAGGGCGCGTCCTTGCGCACCTTTGCCAGCGCGATTTCCGGCACCACGGTGTGGTTAGCAAAGGTGGAGCAGCCCATGTAGTGATGGATGGGGGTGCCATCCAGCATGGAGAACCGGGTGGACCCGTCAGGCAGCAGGCCCTGACCCTGGGTGGAGCGGATTGCCTGGCAGAGGTTGGTTTTCGGGTTCAGGCAGTATTCACACTCGCGGCACTCAGGCGTGTAGAGTGGAATAACGTGATCGCCGACTTCAAGCGTGGTGACGCCTTCACCAACCTCGACAACCACACCTGCGCCCTCATGGCCCAGAATGGCAGGGAAGATGCCTTCGGGGTCATCCCCGGAACGGGTGAATTCGTCAGTATGGCACAGGCCGGTTGCCTTGATTTCAACCAGGACTTCACCCTTCTTCGGGCCTTCCAGATTGACCTCCATCACCTCAAGCGGTTTCCCGGGGGCAACGGCCACAGCGGCACGGGTACGGATCATGGCGAAATTCCTTTGTTTGTCTGGGCGTCAGGCGCCAGTTGTATTTCCGCGGCATATTGGCAGACGGAGAGGGGCGGCGTAAACCAACCTGCTGCGTGCTATCCTGAATTTATCGATGTCGTCTGCTGTCGCCTTTTAGGAATGCGACAGCGGGTCTGTCGTTCCCGTCATTTTGCGTCGCAGCTGGCGGGAGACAAAAGAGGTGCGAAGGGTCTTGACCTTCCCCTGACTGGAACCTCCATATCCTGCACATCGATGAAAAACCGCCACCCGAAGGAAGGCGAAAGATGCACGCAAAAAGCAACGAAACCGAACTGAGCCTCGAGGTCACTGGCCTCAATTGCGCAGGGTGCGCAGGCCGTGCAGAGCGCGCGCTGGCGGGTGTTGAGGGCGTAACAGAGGCCTCAGTCAACCTTGCAAACAGTGCCGCTGTCGTAAGCGGTAAAGCAGATCTGGATGTCATGGCTTTGCGCGATGCGTTGGCGCAAGCAGGCTACCCTGCGGGCGAAGGGGAAGTTGATCTGGATATCGACCACCTGACCTGCGCCAGCTGCGTTGGTCGGGTCGAACGCGCGTTGTCTGCAGTTCCAGGTGTGGTGTCCGCCGAGGTCAACCTGGCGCAGGAACAGGCCCATGTGCGGTATCTGAGCGGCGCAGTTCGAATTGAAGATCTGCTAAAGGCGAGCGACAGCGCAGGATACCCAGCGCATCGCCGTGGATCTGCCGAGGATGATACCGCTGCTCGGGAGGCTGAGAAGGCAGACGAGATCACGGCCTTGGGCCGACAGGTCTTGCTTGCGGCCGTCCTGACGCTGCCCGTGTTTGTGATCGAGATGGGCGGGCACATGATCCCGGCGCTCCATCACTGGGTGGCGCGCACAATCGGCACCGGCAACAGCCATATCCTGCAGTTTGTTCTGACGACACTTGTTCTGTTTGGTCCTGGCATGCGGTTCTATCGTCTGGGGCTGCCAGCGTTGCTGCGTGGGGCGCCGGATATGAATGCGTTGGTCGCGCTGGGGACGGCGGCGGCCTATGGGTTTTCTGTTGTCTCTACATTTGCGCCGGGATTGCTCCCTGCAGGGACGGCGAATGTCTACTACGAGGCTGCCGCCGTTATCGTGACACTGATCTTGCTTGGCCGCTGGTTGGAGGCGCGTGCGAAGGGACGCACCGGTGCGGCAATCAAGGCGCTTGTCGGTCTGCAGCCAAAAGTGGCCTTGGTCGTGACCGGCACAAGTGCCGAAGAGCGTGCGGTATCGGATCTGAAGGAAGGCGATCATCTGCGTGCCCGACCGGGAGAGCGCATCGCTGTGGATGGGGTCGTCCTGTCGGGGCAGTCTTTTGTTGACGAGAGCATGATCAGCGGCGAGCCGGTGCCGGTTGAGAAATCCGAAGGTGCTGAGTTGAGTGCAGGCACGATCAACGGTTCGGCCGTGTTGGATTATCGTGCGACCCATGTTGGCGCAGATACTCTCTTGGCTCAGATCATCCGCATGGTGGAGCAGGCGCAGGGGGCGAAACTCCCGGTGCAGGCACTGGTGGACCGGATCACGCTTTGGTTTGTACCCGCAGTTATCGTGACTGCTTTGTTGACCTTTGCCGTCTGGCTGTTGGCTGGGCCAGCGCCTGCGTTGCCCTTTGCCATTGTGGCTGCTGTGTCCGTGCTGATTATTGCCTGCCCTTGCGCCATGGGTCTCGCGACGCCGACGTCCATCATGGTTGGGATTGGCAGGGCAGCACAGATGGGGGTGCTGTTTCGCAAAGGGGATGCGCTGCAGCGCCTGCAGGAGGCACGGGTGGTCGCGTTGGACAAGACCGGCACCCTGACGGAGGGACGCCCATCCCTGACGCTGATGCGCTGCGTGGACGGAAAGGACCGGGCCGAGGTGTTGCCGCTGGTTGCCGCAGCCGAGGCACAGTCCGAACACCCCATTGCCCGCGCTATTGTCGCGGCGGTGGAAGGGGAGCTGCCAGAGGCTGAGTCCGTAGAGGCTATTCCCGGTTTCGGATTGCGGGCCAAGGTGGCCGGTCAGGACGTGTTGGTCGGTGCAAAGCGCCTGATGGAGCGGGAGGGGATCGATGTGTCGCCTTTCCTTGAGGAGGCCGAGACGCTGGCTGGCAGGGGCGCAACAGTGCTGTACGCAGCAATTGACGGGGCTTCTGCAGCGTTGATCGCGGTGACCGATCCGGTAAAGGCAGGCAGCCGTGCAGCTGTTGCCGCAATGCAGGCGCAGGGGCTGAAGGTGGCCATGTTGACCGGTGATGGCCAGGCCACGGCCAAGGCCATTGCCGCGGATCTGGGCATCGACATCGTGGAGGCCAACTGCCTGCCAGCCGATAAGGTCCAGGCCATTCAGCGACTGCAGGGCGAACATGGTACGCTGGCATTCGTCGGCGATGGCATCAATGACGCGCCTGCGCTGGCGGCTGCGGATGTTGGCCTGGCGATCGGCACCGGTACAGATGTGGCGATAGAAGCCGCGGATGTTGTGTTGGTGTCTGGTGATTTGCGTGGCGTGGTAAATGCGTTCACCGTCAGCCGCGCAACCCTGCGCAATATTCGCCAGAACCTTGGTTGGGCCTTTGGCTATAACATTCTTCTTGTGCCGGTCGCGGCGGGGGTGCTGGTCCCATTTGGTGGCCCACTTTTGTCTCCGGGCCTTGCGGCAGGGGCGATGGCTTTGTCGAGTGTCTTTGTGCTGAGCAACGCGCTGCGCTTGCGGCGGCTGAAATCGGGCATAGATGAACAAAAGTCAGACGGGGCGTTCACCGACTCCGGCGAACTGAAACGAAAGGCGCGCGCATGAATATTGGAGACGTCGCAACCCGCTCGGGGCTGCCAGCCAAAACCATTCGCTACTATGAAGATATCGGCCTCATCAAACCGCGCCGGAGCGAGAATGGCTATCGTCATTTCGCCGAGAGCGATCTGCACAAGCTGGCATTCCTTGGCCGGGCGCGGGCGCTGGGCTTTACCATCGAGGATTGTCGGACCCTGATGGCGCTTTACGAGGATGAGAGCCGCGCAAGCGCAGACGTGAAACAACTGGCGCAGGAACACTTGGACAAGATCAGCGCCAAGATCGCAGATCTTCAGGCGATGCACGGCACCTTATCAGAGCTGGTCCAGTGCTGTGCGGGCGACAACAGGCCAGACTGCCCGATCCTGCGGGATCTGTCCCAACCAGCGGACGATGTACCCGACTGATCCTGCCGCTCTGGCCGAACAGCGGTGAAGTCAAGGCGCCTTGGAATGCGGAGAGTTAAACGCGCTCCGCATTCACGCCATCTGGCAGGCTTTGGGAGGAGGAGACCCGCCGGATAGGCTACAGCAGCCGAGGGAGGAGCGGCTCATGCTGCGAATGCGTCGCGCGCCTCTGACAGATGGGGTACTGCCTGCCCCCTTGCAAGCGAGGGGGACAGGATGACGCAGCTGACCCCTGGAGTTTTATGCAGGGCGCAGTTGCAGGATCTCGCGGGCCTCGGCACAGGTGGCGACAGGGCGTTCGTATTTCTCACACAAGGCCACCGTGCGCTCGACCAGAGCGGCATTTGACGGAGCAAGCGTATTGCGATCTAGGCGCAGGTTGTCCTCCAACCCGGTCCTTGTGTGGCCGCCTGCGGCAATCGCCCATTCATTCACAAGGATCTGCCCAGGCCCGATGCCAGCCGCGCACCACTGCGCATCGGGTGCAAGGCGCTCCATCGTCTTGACGTAATAGTCGAACACATCCCGATCGACTGGCATGGCGTTTTTCACGCCCATGACGAACTGCACATACAGCGGTTTTTGCAGCCGACCATCATTGGACATCGCAACGGCCTGATGGATATGGGAGAGGTCAAAGGCCTCGATTTCAGGTTTGACGTCATGGGTCTGCATTTCCGAAGCAAGCCAATCAACCAGATCCGGCGGGTTCTCGTAGACGCGGGTGGGAAAGTTGTTGGATCCCACCGACAGCGATGCCATGTCCGGACGAAGAGAGAGCATCCCCCCACGTTCACGACCTGCGCCGGACCTGCCGCCGGTGGAAAGCTGCACGATCATGCCAGGGCAGTATTTTTGTATGCCTTCCATCAGCTGTTGAAAACGCTCCGGGTCGGAGGTGGGTGTTTCGTCCTCTTGGCGGACGTGGCAGTGCGCAATGCTGGCGCCAGCTTCAAATGCTGCGTGGGTGCTCTCGACCTGTTCTGCGATGCTGATGGGTACGGCAGGGTTATGGGCCTTTCGCGGCACTGAGCCAGTGATGGCCACGCAGATGATACAGGGCTGTGTCATTGGTCGCTCCTCAGATGTCAAAGAACACGGTTTCGTCCGGCCCTTGCAGGTGAATGTCGAATTGATAAACCCGCGGGTTCTGGGCGCTCCCGGTCCCGGAAACGGGCTGGGCCAGCAGTGTCGCCCGGCGGTCAGTCTGTTCGATGAGGTTCAAAACCGGATCGGAGGCATTGGCGTCAGGTTCGTCTGCGAAATAAAGCCGCGTGTTCAGGCCGACGTTGATACCACGTGCAACGATCCACAGGTTGATATGTGGCGCCATTGATCGACCGTTCCGCCCGGCGACGCGCCCTGGTTTGATTGTGTCAAAGGACCAGCTGCCGCTTTCGAAATCGGAAATCACCCGGCCCCAGCCACGAAATCCGTTTTCTGTGCTCTCCGGCCCGCCGTCGGCTCCGACTGGGGTTTCAGGATGGGGGTAAAGACCCGCGGCATTGGCTTGCCAGACTTCAATCAGCACATCCCGGACCGGTGCACCGGTGCCATCAAACACTCGGCCCTCAACGCGGATCCGGTCGCCTGCAGCATTTGGCCCAGCGATATCCTGCCCCAGTTCGGTGTCGTAGATCTGGAATCCGGCATCCCCTGGCGCAAGGCCGATGTGGACGTAGGGCCCGGCGGTTTGCGAGGGCGTTTCCTTGAGCGGGGTCAGGGACTGCTGCAGGAAGTGCGGTCTATATGGCAGCGTCATCAGTTCCCCTCCATCCGGTTTTCAAACAAGGTCGAGCGTCTGCCACGCAATACGATGTCGAACCGGTATGCGATCATGTCCAGTGGCAATGTTTCGTTGATGTCGAGACGGGCAATGAGCTGCTGAACCGCAGCTGGATCCGGAATCGTGTTCACGATCGGGCAACGCGCGATCAGCGGATCACCTTCGAAATAGAGCTGTGTAATCAGCCGCTGAGCGAAGGCGTGGCCAAAGACCGAAACATGGATATGCGCAGGGCGCCAGTCGTTCAGCCCGTTGCGCCAGGGATAGGCCCCTGGCTTGATCGTGCGAAAGGCGTAGGCCCCTTGATCGTCGGTCAAGGTGCGTCCGCAGCCGCCAAAATTAGGGTCTAACGCGCCCAGATAGCCGTCTTTTTTGTGTCGATAGCGCCCCGACGCATTGGCCTGCCAGATTTCAACCAGCGTATTGGGCACCGGGCGGGCATTTTCATCAAGAACACGACCGTGCAGCAAGATGCGCTCTCCGACTGGGCTTTCGCCGGGGCGGGCGAAATTGCTCAGCAGGTCATTGTCGCCGACTGCGATGTCATTTTGCCCAAAGGTCGGACCGGTGATTTCGCTGGTGGTGTTTTCCAGGCTCAGCAGAGGAAGCCGTGGGGATCGACTGACTGAGGTTTTGTAGTCTGGCGCGTAGGCTGGCGGATGCCAGCGCCGGTCGCGGGCGTAGTAATCAGTCGGTTTGGGTCGTGTCATCGCTGTCTCCGGTTGCCATATCGGCCAGGGTTTCCTTGGCGAGCTTCAATGCCCTGTTGGCGCGGGGCACACCTGCGTAGATCGCCACATGTTGGAACACTTCGGCGATGTCCTGCGGGGTCGCCCCAGTGTTTGCCGTGGCGCGGATGTGCATCGGGATTTCGTCAAAATTGCCAGTGGCAGCGAGCAGAGCCAGCGTCAGCATAGAGCGTTCTCGACGCGAAATGGCATCGGATGCCCAGACGGTACCCCAGGCTGCTTCGGTGATGAGCTGCTGGAACGGGGCATCTAACGGCGTCTTGGCGGCCTCGGCGCGGGCGACATGGTCGTCTCCCAAAACCTGGCGGCGGACCTCCATGCCTGCGTCATACTGCGGGTTGCGCATGGTAATCTCCTTTGAGTATGACTTATTTCATACCATAAATGGTCTGTATAATCCCTCATTCTGGATGTAATTATATTGTTTTCGATATGCTTCTCTCGTCACAGCTGAAACTGCGCCATCTTGAGGTCTTTGTGGAGGTTGCCCGCCGCAAGAGTGTGACGCAAGCTGCGGAGCGGTTGGGTATGACACAACCAGCCGTTACCCGCGCGCTGAGAGAGTTGGAGGCAATCTGCAACAAGCCGCTGGTGGAAAAGGATGGCCGCGGGATCCGCTTGTCTGCGTATGGTGAGATGTTTCGCGACTATGCCGGGCGCAGCCTCGCGCTGACGCGGGATGGCGTGAAAATGCTGCGCGCGCTGGACGAGGCCGAAGGGCCAAAGGTGGCGATCGGCGCGCTACCGACGGTATCGGCGACGGTTGTCCCAAAGGCGCTGGCTGCCATCTGGGAACAAGGTGGACGCAACAGGTTTTCGGTTTTGACCGGCGACAACCAGCACCTCTTGGATCTTTTGCGCAGGGGTCAGCTGGACGTGGTGGTTGGGCGGCTTCCTGCACCGGAAAATATGGTAGGCCTCGATTTCGATCCGCTGTTTTACGAAACCGTGACGGTGGTGGTTGCACCGGATCATCCCCTGACGACAGTATCCAAGGCTCAGTTGCCGCAAGCGCTCTTTGGCGAATTTCCGGTTTTGATCCCGGCTGAGGCGTCAATCATCCGCCCCGCAGTGGAGCGACTTTTTTTGGAACATGGAATACAGATGCCAATGACGGCCATCGAAACGGTCTCGTCCACATTCGGGCGCCGATTTACGCTGGATCATCAGGCGGTCTGGGTCATCAGCCATGGTGTCGTGGCCCAGGATCTTGCGGACGGGCATCTGGTGCGTTTGCCGCTTGATACTGGAGGAACCCGTGGGCCGGTTGGGTTGTGCTTGCGGACTGAACATCAGCTCAGTCCGGCGGCCGCGCGGTTTTGTGCAACGCTCAAGGATCAATGCGGCTGACCGCTTTCTCACAGTCGCGCATGATAGGCGCCGGGCCAAATTCTGGTAGCCTGTTTTTGTGCGGTTGACGCTGGGTCTTGCGGATTGACAGGTGAAAAACATCCTCTCTACTCTGGGTTTAGCCGCAGGACGGTCCGGGTTTGAGGAGGCCTGGGACCGAAAAAACTGCGTGAGAGCGCCCTGAATTGGGGCGGGGGAGGACAGTTTGGACGGAGTGCAACTGCTGGTCAGTGGCCTCGCGAATGGCTGCGTATACGGCCTGATCGCGCTTGGGTTTGTGCTGATCTACAAGGCGACCGAAGCAGTCAATTTCGCGCAGGGCGATTTCATGATGCTGGGTGCGTTTGTGACACTCGGCTTGACCAATGCCGAATATCTGCATCTGCCGTTCTGGATTGCCGCGCCCTTGGCGATCTTGATCATGGCGTTTTTTGGCTACCTGCTGGACCTTCTGATCCTGCGTCATCTCTTCGGCCAGAGCCAAACCGCTGTTGTCATTCTCACCATCGCGCTGGGGTTTGTTATTCGCTTCGTTGCCGGGGTCATCTGGGGCCATGAGCCGCAGACATTGGAAAGCCCGCTGGCTCTTGGTGATGTATCGTTGGGAGGCGTTGTGCTGGGTATGGCGGATGTGGCGGTTATCGTGGTCACGGTGCTGCTGACCTGGTCGTTGTACCAGTTTTTCCAGCGCACAAAGCTGGGGTTGGCGATGCAGGCTGCCAGTCAAAACCAGATGGCTGCCTATTTCATGGGGATCCCGGTTAAACGGGTGCAGGGGCTGATTTGGGGCCTGTCGGGTGCGACAGCTGCCGTTGCAGGAATCCTCTTTGCATCAAAGGGCGCAATCGACCCTAATGCAGGGCTTTTGGGGATCAAAGCCTTTGCTGCGGCAGTAATTGGTGGTTTTGGCTCTTTGCCGGGGGCGCTGGCCGGTGGGTTGATTGTCGGCGTGATCGAACCTTTTGCCGCGCGCTATCTGGCAGCGGGGTATTCGCAGATTGCACCCTATGCGCTGTTGCTCGCGGTTCTGGTGTTCCGCCCTCACGGGCTGTTCAGCCAGGTCCGGACCAAGAAGGTGTGATGCGATGCGGATTCAGTTCAAGACAAGCTATGATCATGACATCCGCCTCTTTCCCGACCGCCACAGTCTGTTCGTCTACGGAGCCCTGATCCTGCTAGCGCTGGTGTTGCCGTTTTTGATCAACGAGTTCTATATCGGAGAGGTCACAAACGTTCTGATCTGGGCGATTGCGGGTCTGGGGCTGATGTTGCTGACGGGACAGACCGGTCAAGCCAGCCTTGGTCATGCAGCGTTTCTGGCGATTGGCTGTTATACCAACACGATCCTGATAGAGCAGGGGCTGCCCTTTCTGTTGGCCTTTCCGCTGGCGGGGGTGATCACGGGGGTCGTTGGGGCGGTCATCGCCATCCCAGCGCTGCGGCTGCATGGGATTTATCTGGCCATCGCAACCATCGCCCTGTCCATCCTTGCAGATGACATCATCGTCCTGCTGGAGCCTTGGACCGGCGGCGTATCCGGGAAGTTCCCGGATGTGATCCGGGTGTTCGGCATGGAGATCGAGCGCTGGACCATGCCGGTGCGGTTTTACTATCTCGTCTTGGCAGTGGCCGTGATTTGCACCCTGTTCTATCGGAATATTTTGCGCTCTCCGCTGGGCCGGGCCTTTGCCGCGGTGCGCGACAGTGAAGTCAGCGCAACAGCAATGGGCGTTCATATCGCGCGCACGAAGGCAACGGCATTTGGGCTCAGCTGTATGATCACCGGATGGGCGGGTGCGTTGATGGGTTACTACGCGGGTGCCTTCAACAACGAGACGTTTTCGCTGGTGATCTCGATCACCTTGCTGATGATGATCGTGATAGGTGGGCTGGGTTCGATCCATGGAGCCTTTTTCGGTGCGGTGGTTGTCGCCTTCCTGCCGCAGGGCCTTTCGATCCTGAAGGATAGCGTTCTGGGCAGCGGTGTGGCGATCCCCGGCTTGGAAACCGGGGTTTTCGGGATGATCCTGATCCTGTTCATCCTGTTCGAACCGATGGGGCTTTATGGCAGGTGGTTGAAGATCCGCATCTGGTTTGAGCTGTTCCCCTTTGCCCGCAAGGACATGTTCCGCAGGCAAAAATCTTACCTCAAGACGGAGCGGCTGAGATGAGTCTTCTCAAGGTGGAAAACGCGACGCTGAAGTTTGGCGGTGTGGTCGCCGTCAACGACCTGAGCTTTTCTGTGAACGAGGGCGAGGTTTATGCCATCGTGGGTCCGAATGGTGCGGGAAAGTCGACGGTTTTCAACCTGATCTCGCGGTTCTACCAGCCATATGCCGGGCGTTTTTCCTTTGATGGGAAGGATCTGCTGAACTGCAAGCCGGATGAGGTGGCAGATCTTGGTATTGCGCGGACCTTCCAGAACATTGAACTGTTCGACCACGCGACGGTGCTGCAGAACTTGTTGGTCGGGCGCCACCGCCATCGGCGCACCACCCTGATTGAAGAATTGTTTTTCGCGCCGCGCGTCCGTGAGGAAGAACGTCACCACCGGGCTGCCGTCGAAGAGGTGATCGATTTTCTCGACCTCCAGCCCTATCGCGACAAGATGATCGCGGGTCTACCCTATGGGGTGCGCAAGGTGGTGGAGCTGGGCCGTGCGCTGGCGTCCGGTCCACGCTTGCTTTTGCTGGATGAACCCGCGTCCGGCTTGTCGGTCGAGGAGACCCAGGACATGCGCTGGTGGATAGATGATATCCGCAAGCAGATGGGCATTACCGTTTTGATGGTCGAGCATGACATGGGGCTGGTGTCCGGGGTTTCTGACCGGGTGCTTGCGCTGGCCGATGGTGCCAAGCTGGCAGAGGGCACACCAGCAGAGGTGCAATCTGACCCCGCCGTGATCGAGGCCTACCTTGGGGCGGGGGCGGCATGATGGGGGCGCCTTTGCTCGAAGTTCGCAATCTGGAGAGCTTTTACGGCCCTATCATGGCGATCCGGGGTGTTTCTCTGAGTGTTGAGGAGGGCCAGATCGTCACGGTTCTGGGGGCAAACGGGGCTGGGAAGTCCACCTTGCTCAAGACCATTTCCGGGATCATGGACCCCGAAAAGGGCAGCGTGTCTTTTGATGGGGCCGAAATCCAGGGGGAGGAGCCACATCGGATCGTGAGCCGGGGCATCGTCCATGTGCCAGAGGGACGCGAGGTATTTCCCCTGTTGAGTGTGGATGAAAACCTGTCTCTCGGCGCCTATACGCGCAAGGATCGCAGCGCGATCGAGCGGGATCGCGAGATGGTGTTCGAGTACTTCCCAATTCTCGCGGAGCGACGCCATCAAGAGGCCGGAACTCTGTCAGGGGGACAGCAACAGATGCTTGCGATTGGCCGCGGTCTGATGCTGAGGCCGCGTATCATGTTGCTGGATGAACCAAGCTTGGGGCTATCGCCCCTGTTGGTGCAGGAGATCTTTGCCATCCTTGGCCGACTGAACCGCGAGGAAGGCGTGACCATGATGCTGGTAGAGCAAAACGCCCGGATCGCATTGGAACTGGCGGATGTCGGTTATGTCATGGAGATCGGCAGGATCGTGATGAATGGCGATGCAGATCGGTTGATGCAGAGCGAGGATATCAAGGCCTTCTATCTGGGTCAGCAGGAGGCAGGCCAGCGCAGCGAAAAGCGCTGGAAGCGGAAGAAAACATGGAGATAGTCCCACGTTAGAGCCTGTATTTTGGCGACGTGGTTCAGGAGTGGCAGAAAAGAGTTGCACATATGACGAGCCGAACACCGATGCAGACACGGGCGCAGGACCGGGCGCAACCGACAGGGGCGGACATAGGCTCCCCCCAGGTGGAGCTGAACGGTGTCAGCTACAATGCAACCCCAGGTCAGCGACCGATACTGGTGGATGGCTGCGACACTATTCCCAAACTGTTTTCTGTCCGCTGCCAGCAGATGTCTGACCGCACGGCCCACCGCGAAAAGGACATGGGCATCTGGAAGAGCTATTCCTGGCGGGATTACTGGGACCACGCAGAGAAGATTGGCCTGGGCCTTATGTCTCTTGGTCTGCAACGGGGCGAGGTTGTTTCCATCCTGAGCGAGGACCGCAAGGAATGGCTCTATCTTGATATGGGCATCCAAGGAGCTGGCGGCATTGCCTCTGGTGTTTACACCACCGATTCAGCGCAGCAGTTGGCCTATCTTATCAACGACAGTGGCAGCCGGTTCCTGATTGTCGAAAACGATGAACAGCTGGACAAGTTTCTGGAGATCGAAGCCGACGTTCCAGACCTGAGGCATGTGATTATTCTAGACCGCGACGGTCTGCACGATCTGCAACACGAGAAATGCCGTTTCCTTGATCAGCTTTATGATCAGGGGGCAGCATACCGCGTGGCCAATCCCGATGCCTTTGAAATTGCAGTTGCACAGTCGCGCCCGGATCAAACGGCCCTGCTTATCTATACATCAGGCACGACGGGTCAGCCCAAGGGGGCGATGCTGTCGCATGAGAATATCCTTGCGACCATGGAATCCGGTGCCAGATCGCTTGAGTGTCTCAGATCGGACGAACAGCTGTGTTTCCTGCCGCTCTGTCACATTCTGGAGCGCAACGTCTCCGTTTATTTGCCGATGGCGGCGGGCAGTACGGTGAATTTTGCAGAAAGCCCTGAAACGGTGTTTGAAAACATGCAGGAGGTTTCTCCGGCAACGTTCTTTGCCGTGCCACGGGTCTGGGAAAAGGTCTATTCCCGCGTGCTGGTGCTGGCGCAAGAGGCCACAGCGCTTGGGAGATGGGCTTTTTCAAGGGCGGTCGCAGCGGGAGAAGCGCGCGCAGGCTATCTGCTGTCGGGGCGCCCGGTTCCGAAGTCGATCGCGCTGCGCTACTGGATCTGGGACCATCTGGTTCTGCGCAATCTGCGGCGCATGCTGGGGCTTGATCGGCTGCGGCGGGGCGGGACAGGGGCCGCTCCGATTTCGCCTGATCTTCTTCGCTGGTATTGGTCTATCGGTGTGCCGTTGATCGAGGGCTACGGCATGACCGAGAACGCAGGCCTTACATCGGTCAATCAGGTCGACGCGCATAAACCGGGCACTGTCGGGCAGGCTGTTCCCGGCGTCACCATCCGCATTGCAGATGATGGGGAAATCCAGCTTTGGGGATGCAACAACTTTCAGGGGTATTGGGGCAAGCCTGACAAAACGGCAGAGACATTTACCGCGGATGGCTGGTTGCGGACCGGTGATGTGGGGGAATTGGATGACGATGGCTTCCTGCGGATTACCGGCCGGATCAAGGACATCATCATCACTGCGGGAGGAAAGAACATCACCCCGGCGGAGATCGAGAGCCGCCTGAAATTCAGCCACTACATCGCGGATGCTGTCGTGATCGGAGACCAACGCAAATATCTGACCTGCCTGATCATGATCGATCAGGAAAACGTCGAGAAATTTGCCCAGGATCGCAAAATCCCGTTTAGTGACTTTGCCTCCCTTTGCGCCGCGGACCCTGTGGTGGAACTGATCCGCGCGGAGGTGGAGGCGGTAAACCGGGATTTTGCGCGGGTAGAGCAAATCAAGGACTTCCGCCTGATCAATGTGCTGCTCACTGCTGAAGATGATGAATTGACCGCGACCATGAAGCTGAAACGCGGGTTGGTGGAGAAGAAACATAAGAATTTGATCGACCAGATGTACTGACCCGCGGAGGCGGGCAATAGGGAGGAAACGCAGATGAAGAGGATGACATCGAGCCTGCTTGGCATTGCACTTGCAGGGGGCGTGATTTCAGCGGCGGCCAGCGAGGTCGCGGCGCAGGCTCAGGGAGTGAGCGAGACAGAGGTTGTGCTGGGTTCCGTCAACGATCTTAGCGGGATTTTTGCGGCGGTGGGTGTGCCCGCTGTAAATGGCGCCAACCTGCGCTTTGAGGAAGCCAATGCAAATGGCGGCGTGCATGGCCGTCAGATCCGCTTTGTGGTCGAAGACAACGGGTATCAGATCCCGCGCGCAATGCAGGGCTACAACAAGCTGCTGAACCGCGACCAGGTCTTTGCCATGCTGCTGTCCCTTGGCACCCCGATGAACATCGCGGGGTTCAAGCTCTTGGATCCGAAGGGAATACCGAACGTCAGCCCGCTCACCGCTGCCCGGCAGATGTTGCAAGAGCCGGTCGACAATAAATTCATCGGCTTTTCAAGCTATTACGATCAGGTCCGTGCAGGGGTCACCTATTTGGCAGAGGAATTCGATGCCAAGGAAGTCTGTTCAATGCATATCCCCTCAGATTTCGGGAAAGAGATCAAGGAAGGCACGGTTGATATCGCGTCTGAGTTGGGGCTGACCTATGCGGCAGAGACCACGCACAAACCGGATGAGCTGGATTTTGTTGGCTCCCTGACCAAGCTGAAGGCGGAGGGCTGTGACATCGTCACAATGGCTCTGGGTGTACGGCAGGGGATCACTGTTGTGGGGACTGCCAAGAAACTTGGCTGGGAGGATGTCAAGTTTCTCAATACCTCTGCTGGTTTCCTTGAAGTTGTGGCAGCGGTCCCGGGTGGTGTGACCGACGGGTTGTATGCAGCCGCCGGTTGGGCCGACCTGATCGCGCGCGCTGATGATGAGGCGCCTGCCAAATTCATGGCCGACTACGAAGCCAAATTCGGCCAGCCAGCAGGTGGTTTTGCGATGCTCGGCTACAGCGCAGCCAATACTGTGGTCAACGCACTGGAGGCCGCAGGTCCGGATCTGACGCAAGAGAGTTTTATCAAGGCGATGGAAACGCTGAACTATTTTGACGCTCTGACGGACACCCAGATCACCTATGGTCCGGAGGATCACCGGGGTGCAGACGACATCGTGATCTCTGTCGTCGAAAACGGGTTGTGGAAAGAGTTGAGCCGTAAGTGAGGTTGTTCTCCAAATGACGGGGCGTCACAGGCGCCTCGTCCATTGATCTTAGGCTGCCCTAGGGTCAATTGCTGCTTCTTATTATGCAGATATTCGTATAAAACCATTTCGTGTGAAGAGGTGGGGGAGCTCGTGATTTCACGACGGAATTTTCTGCAAGCCACCGCCACCGCCGGTGCGGGATTGGCAGTTGGTGGTACAGGTCGGCTTTGGGCTGAAGCCCGGATGTCGCTGGGACAGGCCGAGGTTCTCAGCCTGTCCGACGGGCGTATGGTTCTGCCATCTTCGTTTCAGTTTGGCGGTTTGGACCCTGATGTAGTGCAACCGGTCCTGGATCAGCATGGAATGGATCTGTCTTCTCCTTTGCAGCCAGAGGTAAATGTCACCCTGCTTCGCGATGCGGGCAGGGTCATCCTGTTTGATACAGGTGCTGGTACATCCTTCATGGATGGGACGGGGCTGTTGCCGGATGCGTTGGATGCTGTCGGCATTGCGCCTGATGACGTGACGCATGTTGTTTTCACGCATTGTCATCCCGACCATCTTTGGGGGGTGCTGGATGATTTCGATGATCCGATGTTTGCCAACGCGACCCATTTGATGGGACGCCGCGAATGGGACTATTGGTTTAAGCCTGCCACCGTGGATCAGATAGGTGCAGACCGGGCTAGCATGGCCGTCGGTGCACGGCGCCGGATGGAGGCGCTGGAAGATCGCATCGTCTTCTTTGATGATGGTGAGGAAATCCTCTCTGGGGTTGCGGCGCGGGCGACCTTTGGGCATTCGCCTGGGCATATGTCGTTTGAACTGCGTCAAGGCAGTGAAAGCCTGATGGTTCTGGGGGATAGCGTGTCCAACCACCATATCAGTCTCGCGCGCCCCGAGTTGGAGCTGCCATCGGATCAGGACCCCGCTGCGGCAGCAGGTGTCAGGGTTGGATTGTTGGATCAGATCCATTCGGAAAAAACGCGCGTGATTGGCTATCATCTGCCGTTTGGTGGAATGGGATGGATCGACAGGATCAACAAGGAATATGTCTTTGTGTCGACGTAAATAAATAAACAATCAAAGGTTGCATAATGTTGGCTCTGCCGCCATCTTGTGGAGAGTTCCGTTCTCTTGATGGCCGCGTTTCGCCTGTAAATGCAGGCAATTTCGCAGTTTTTGCGGAGAATTTACGGGGACCGCATGGGTTGTTTTTTTCTTCGTGACAATCATTGTTTGGTGTGTGATGGTTAAGCGTGGGTAACCAATTCAGTCGGGGTGAGGGGTTTCAGGATCCGATTGCATTGCTTCAAGTAATGGGTTTGGAACATGACAGATCATTTGAAGATACGTCAATTCGGCGCATTCGGCGTCTTTCTCCCGAACGGAGAAAGTGTCCTCCTCGGCTCGAAGCATCAGGCTTTGCTGGCCTTGTTGTCGACAGCTGAAGGCGGAGTGAGAACACGCGCCTTCCTTGAACGCACACTTTGGAGCCTTGCCCAGCCGGAACAGGCCAAGGCAAGCCTTCGCACGGCGCTGTCTACTCTTCGGCGACACCTCGGCCCTGACGTTTCGAAGGCCCTTTCTGCCAACAGGGAGCGGGTTGTGCTGGATCTCGAACAGGTCGAGATTGAGGCCGATCCTGCAAAAGGCGAGTTCATGGAAGGCTTTGAGCTCCCTCATGAATCGACCTTTGCGGTCTGGCTTGAACAGCAGCGCAATGAGCTGTGTCGCGCAGATGCACGCAATCGTGCGGCAACCGGCATGCTGCATGACTACAGCCGCGCGGTGCTGGACAGCTTGCTGCCGCCAATTACGGTGTTGCCTTTCGTTCATCGCACACCGGGAGAGGCGAAATCGCCCCTTGGTGCGCTGATATCAGAAGAACTGGTGCGTCATCTGTCCCGCAGCCACGCGTTTTGCGTCACATCCTATCTCGCGTCCCGCCAGTTCGATCCGCATCAGGTCCGCCCGAGTGATGTCTATTCCGTTGCTGGGGCCAACTATCTGGTTTCGGGCACTGTTACGGTGACGGGTCAGCAATACAGATTGCAGGTGGACCTGCATGACACCGAACGGGAAAAGGTGATCTGGTCGCGTGAATACCGTGACGCGCTGTCGGGGTTGACCACCGGGAGCAGTCAGGCTTTGCGCGATGTGACTGCACAGATTGGCTGGACGGTGGTAGGCGAGGCAGTACGCCTTGTCGGGTTCCGCCCTCTGGTCAAACACGATAGCCACACGTTGCTGATGGCGGCGATCGCGCTGATGCAGGATATGCAGTTGCCGCAGTTCAATCAGGCACAGGAAATCCTTTCGGTGCTGCTGGAGCGCGAGGCGCAGCATCCTGTTGCACTGACGTGGATGGCAATGTGGCACGTGATGCGTGTGCAAAAGGGGTTCTCAAAGGATCGACAGCTGGATGCGCATCTGGCCAACCAGATGGTGGCCGGGGCGCTGAGCCAGGACCCGTCCTTTTCTCTCGCCCTGACAGTTCGAGGGCTGATCTCCAGCCATCTGATGTTTCGCTTTGATCTGGCGCAGGATTCCTACGACTTGGCGCTGAAGGACAATCCGAATGAGGCGCTGGCTCTTTTGTTGAAGGGAACGACACACGCCTATCAGAATATGCCCAAGGAGGCGGTGCGTCTGACAGATGCAGCCCGTCGCCTGTCCCCCCTGGGGCCGCAGCGGTATTATTTCGACGCGATGTCGGCAACGGCAAACCTGGGCGCGCGCGATTATGCGCGGGCGATCTCCCTGGCGGACCGTTCGCTGCAAGCCAATCCGACCTTTCCAGCGACACTGCGCACAAAGGCGATTGCGCTTCACGAGACAGGGCATACCGACAAGGCGCGGGATGTGGTGCAAGCGCTGTTGGCAGTGCAGCCGGATTTCACAATCACGAGCTATCAGCGTGACTATGCGGCCTCCAATGCCCCCTTTGGCAAGGAGTGGAGCCGCGCGCTACGGGCTGCCGGGGTTCCTGCCTGATATCTGACAGCTGGTAGGCGCCTCGTTTTCCGGCGAGCGTCCGGTTCGATCCACAGATTGGCCGCACAGGGGTTGCCCCCTTGTGCGGCCTTCTGTTTCCTGTGGTGAACCCACTGCCAATTCGATCACCCCGGAGATCTCTATGAAAGCCGTCACTTACCGAAAGTTTGGTCCAGCCGAATCTGTTTTGTCTGTGGAAGAGCACGCAGACGTGCCCGCTGGTCCGGGCGAGGTGCGGGTGGATCTGCACTTTTCTGGCGTGAACCCATCAGATGTCAAAGCGCGGGCTGGCGCGCGGGCGGGCGTGAGCGAACTTCCTTATCCCGCAATTGTGCCACATAGCGACGGGTCCGGTGTGATTGTCGAGGTGGGGCAGGGGGTTGATCCGGCGCGACTTGGCCAGCGTGTCTGGATCTGGAACGGCCAGTGGCAACGCCCATTCGGTACAGCTGCGCAATCGATCACCTTGCCTGCGAAACAGGCTGTCTTGATGCCTGAAGGCCTTGATATGGCAGCAGGTGCCATATTGGGTATTCCCGGCCTTACCGCAGCGCATACTGTATTTTCCGGAGGACCGGTTGCAGGTGAAACCGTTTTGGTACAGGGCGGGGCAGGAACGGTCGGGTATCTGGCGGTTCAGCTGGCCAAATGGGGCGGCGCACGTGTCATCGCGACCAGCTCACCCCAAGACAAATCCCATGTCCTTGCCGCTGGGGCGGATGCTGTTCTGGATTACCAGGCGTGCGATCTTGCAGATCAGATCCTGGAGGCGAATGCCGGGCAGCCGGTCGAGCGCATCGTCGAGGTCGAATTTGGCAGAAACTGCCAGGTCGACACGGCCGTCATCGCGCAAAATGGTCGGATTACGGCCTATGGATCTGCCAAGGACATGACGCCGACCTTGCCGTTTTATCCGTTGATGTTCAAATCGGTGACGTTGGAAACGGCTTTGGTCTATCTTTTGCCAGACAAGATCCGTGAGGCCGCAATCACGCAACTCACCGCCGCGATCCAAGACGGTGCCATCGCTTTCCCGATCGCTGAGATCTTCGCGTTAGAGGACACCGCAAAGGCGCATCAGGCCGTGGAGCAGGGAAAGCGACGCGGGGCGATTCTGGTCAAGACCCAACCGTGACGCAGGATATGGCCTCTCTTCAGCACATGTCAGATTGGCTGCAAGCTACGGAAATCAAAGGAATCATAGGGTAAGCCAACAAAACTGCATTTTTTTCCAAAAACCCTCTTGCACCCCCCCGGAACACGCTTTAGACAGCCGCTCACCGATGGGGTGTAGCCAAGTGGTAAGGCAGCGGTTTTTGGTACCGTGTATCGTAGGTTCGAATCCTACCACCCCAGCCATCGGCCTTTCAGGAAAATCTGATGACCAGCTGCTCTTGCGCGTGATCCGTAGTTGGGCGCTTTTGCGATCTATGCGGGTTAGTGGGTGTCGCGCAGGATGATTTCTGCGTGGAGTCGTGTGGTTTGTTCGCTTGCATTCGGATCTGCGAGACGGCGGTCAAGGCTCGACAGGACTGCATCTACCATATCGTCAATCGGATTGCGTAGCGTTGTCAGGCGCACGCCGGGCCAGCGCGCCATCTCGATGTCGTCAAAGCCCACAACCGACACATCGGTGGGAATACATTTTCCTGCATCGCGCAGCGCACCCAGCGCGCCGATGGCCATGGCGTCATTTGCACAGAATATGCCGTCGAATTCAGCGTGCTCAAGCAGGCGCTCTGTCGCGAAATAGCCGCTCTCCGTGGTGTAATTGCCTGCATACTCGCCCACCAAGGTCAGCCCGTGGCGATCCAGTCCGTTGAGGAAGCCGCTGCGCCGCTCGCCGGTGGCGCCAAAATCACCTGGCCCGCCGACAAGCGCGATGCGGCTGCGGCCCCGTTCTGCCAACAGGTCTGCCGCCAGGGCAGCTGCGTCGTGGTTGAGCAGGCAGATGTTGTCGACGCCCTTGGCCTCAATAATCCGCCCTGACGCGATAACCGGTATGTTCAGCTTGCTGCATAGCTCGACGATTTCAGAGGCAATGCTGCCGCTGCGCAAAATCATGGCATCCAGGGGGTATCGCAGCACTTGGGTCACCGCTTCGCGGGCGGTGTCGCCGCCTCCGGCGATGACGACGGGCCACTTTCCGACGGCATTCAGCCCGGCGATCAATGCGGCCGTGGCCTCCTTGTCATATTCGTTGCGCATCTCGCCTGCAAAGACCGCCACCAGATTCGAGCGCGCGCCCTGCAAGGTCGCCGCGAGGGCGTTTGGCTGGTAGCCCAATTCATGCGCTGCGAGCAGGATGCGTTCGCGTTTTTCCTGATCAAGGTAGGCGCCGGGCGTAAATGCACGAGACACGGCTGACCGAGAAACCCCAGCAATTTCAGCAACATCCGCCGCAGTTGCACGGGATTTTCGTTTGGTGATATCCGGGCTGGGTCGCTTCATCGGATGCCCCTTTCGGATTTGATGTTTTTTTTGTGAAACATCGAAACCCTTGACACAAACGTTACATACCGCCCCTATATGAACACGTGTGCAGATCTGGTGCAACGGACTCGTTCCTGAAACAAAAGCGCTTCAAGCGCTGCTGCAGCAGAACTCACTGGCCTAAGGGGAGGCCAATTCATAATACCGCGGTGGACTGAACCGGTCGCCGTGGTTCAAATTGGAACCGTCTGCCCGCATCGGGTGACGGAGGACCGGAGACAGAAGATGAAACGTATCGCGTTTACAACCGCTGCCACGCTGGCATTCGCTGCCAATGCTGCTTTTGCTGAAACAGAAATTACCTGGTGGCACGCCATGGGCGGCGCGCTGGGTGACACCGTCAACCAGATCGCGTCCGACTTCAACGCAAGCCAGGATGAATACAAGATCACCCCGGTTTTCAAGGGCACCTATGAAGAGACCCTCACCGCTGGCATCGCGGCCTTCCGCGCAGGCGAGCAGCCCAATGTAATGCAGGTGTTCGACGCCGGTGCTGCAACCGTGATCGGTGCGAAGGGCGCGACCATTCCTGTTCAGGATCTGCTGGCCGACAACGGTGTTGATTTTGACATCAACGACTACATTGCTGGTGTGCGCTATTTCTACGCCGACAGCGATGGCAAGATGATCGGTATGCCGTTCAACTCCTCCACGCCGATCATGTATTTCAATGTTCAGGCGCTTGAAAAAGCGGGCGTAAGCGCACCGAAAACCTGGGAAGAGTTCCAGACGGTCACCGCTCCGGCTCTGAAAGAGGCGGGCTATACCGCCCTGTCCCAGTCGCACCTGCCGTGGATCTTTACCGAAAACTTCCACTCCCGCCACAACCTGCCGTTCGCAACCAACAACAACGGCTATGACGGCACCGACACTCAAATCCTGGTCAACAATGACGCAATCAAAGCGCATTTCAGCGCCGTCAAAGACTGGAAAGACAACGGTTATTTCGAATGGTTCGGCACCGGTTGGGGCGACAACCAGACCCCCTTCGAAGAAGGCAAAGTTGCCATGTGGCTGGGGTCTTCCGGTTCTTTTGGTGGTCTGAGCAAGAAAGACCTGCCGTTTGATTTCTCCGCAACCATGCTGCCCTATTGGGAAGGTGTGACCAAAGAGCCGACCCAGACCTTCATCGGTGGTGCGTCTCTGTTTGCAATGGCTGGCCATGATGAAGAAGAAAACAAAGCAACTGCGGCGTTCTTCGACTTCCTGACCTCTGCCGAAGTTCAGTACTTCTGGCACAAGGAAACCGGCTATGTGCCGATCACCGAAGCGGCCTATGAAATGGCAAAAGCAGACGGTCACTATGATCGTGCGCCTGCCGCTGAAGTTGGCATCCAGCAGCTGTCGCTGCCGGGCGGTGACAACACCAAAGGCTACCGCATGGGCTTTTATGTTCAGATCCGCGACGTGATGAACCGTGAGTACGGCCGCATCCTGACCGGCGAGACCTCGGTTGAAGACGCGTTCAAGACCATCGAGGACGAAGCGAACAACCTGCTGGCACGCTTTGCCAAAACCCAAGGCTAATTTCGCGGGGCTTTCCCCACTTTGTTACGGCCGCAGCCTCTGCGGCCGTAACGCATTCAAACTAAGAGGTTCACCGTGAAACGCGCCGGGTTCTCAACCAAGTGGATGCCGATCATGCTGCTGATGCCGCAGCTCGTCATCATCGCTATTTTCTTCTACTGGCCTGCATGGCACGCAATTCAGTCATCGTTCTACCTGCAAGATCCGTTCGGGTTTGGCTCCACATTTGTGGGCCTGGAGAATTACACCGACCTGCTCGGCAATTCCGAGTATCGCCGGGTTGCGCTGTTTACGCTGGTGTTCACTGTGCTGGTGACCTTCTTCTCGCTGGCAATCGCGCTGTTGCTGGCGGTCAAGGCGGATAATGTTCTGCGCGGTGCCCGCACCTACCGGACGCTTTTGATGTGGGTCTATGCGGTTGCACCTCCGGTCGCGGGGTTCATTGGTCTGATCATGTTCGACCAGAGCTGGGGGCCGTTGACTCGACTGGCTGGGTTCTTCGGCTGGGACTTTGTTCTGGGCGTGAACTTCAATGATACGGCGGCGGCCATGGTTCTGGTGTCCGTCTGGAAACAGATCCCGGTCAACTTCATCTTTTTCCTGTCCGGCTTGCAGTCCATTCCGCGTTCGGTGCGCGAAGCGGCTCTGATCGACAACGGGTCGGCCACGGGGCGGTTCTGGGATGTGACGTTCCCGCTGCTGGCGCCGACCGGCTTTTTCCTGCTGATCATCAATATCACATATGCGCTGTTCGACACCTTCGGCATCGTTGACACCCTGGTAAAGGGCGAGCCGGGTAACAACCCGATGACCCTTGTCTACAAGGTTTATGTCGACGGTTTCCGCGGTAACGATCTGGGCGGTTCCTCGGCGCAGTCCGTGATCCTGATGGTCCTTGTTCTGGCGCTCACGGTCTTTCAGTTCCGGCTGATCGATCGTCGGATTCACTATACCTGAGGGGGCTGACATGGCAGACCAAACACACGTTCAAACGCCGCGCCGCTCCATCAATTGGGGGGCGATTGGCGACCACACCGTTCTGATCCTCGGCTCGCTGTTCATGCTGGTGCCGCTGATCATGGTGGTTCTGACCACAACCGTGCCGGATGTGGACATCATCAAATACGGCCCGCAACTGAAGATCGGCGACCAGTTCGACGACAACTTTGAAAAGGCCATGTTTGAGGCCTCTGGCTTCTCCGGGGCCAATACCGGCATGCGGATGCTGTTCAACTCCTTCGTGCTGGGCATCGGTTTTGCGCTGGGTAAAATTCTGATCGCCATGATGGCGGCCTATGCCATCGTCTATTTCCGCCTGCGTTTTGCAACGCTGGCGTTCTGGGTGATCTTCACCACGCTGCTTCTGCCGCTGGAGGTACGTATTCTGCCCTCTTACGAGGTGGTCCAGCAGCTGGGCATGCTCAACACCTATCAGGGTCTGATCATTCCGCTGATCGCCTCGGCAACAGCGACCTTCTTTTTCCGTCAGTTCTTCCGCTCTGTACCCGAAGAGCTGGTAGAAGCGGCGCGCATTGATGGGGCGGGGCCGGTGAAATTCTTCATCGATATCCTTGTGCCGCTGTCCAAAACCATGATCGCTGCGATGTTCATCATCATGTTTGTCTTTGGTTGGAACCAGTATCTGTGGCCCACCATGATCACCACCGAAGAGGACATGTATACGCTGGTGCGTGGGATCAAGCAGATCACCCAGACCCTCGAAGGGACCAATGTGCCCGAATTCGGTCGCGCCAACCTTCTCGCGGTCATCGCCATCCTGCCCCCTGTGGCAGTCGTCATTTTCTTCCAAAGCTGGTTCGTCAAGGGCCTGACGGAATCCGATAAGTAAGGACTTCACACAATGGCTCAGGTTACCCTGAATTCTGTACGCAAGGTCTACCCCAATGGGGTTGAGGCCGTTACTTCCTCTAGCTTCAAGATCGAGGACGGCGAATTCGTCGTCCTGGTCGGCCCGTCCGGCTGTGGCAAGTCCACACTGCTGCGCATGATCGCAGGTCTTGAGGATATCACCGAAGGCACGCTGGAAATCGGCGACCGGGTGGTGAACAACGTGGATCCGGCCGACCGCGATATCGCGATGGTGTTCCAGAACTATGCGCTTTATCCGCATATGACGGTGCGCAAGAACATCGCCTATGGTCTGAAAAACCGCAAAACCCCTGCGGATGAGATCGAGCGCAAGGTGGCCGAGGCCGCCAAGATGCTGAACCTCGAAGAGTATCTGGAACGCAAGCCGTCTCAGTTGTCTGGTGGCCAACGTCAACGTGTCGCAATGGGACGTGCGATCGTGCGCGATCCGGCTTTGTTCCTGTTTGACGAACCGCTGTCGAACCTGGATGCAAAGCTGCGCAACCAGATGCGGATTGAGATCAAGGCCCTCCAGCGTCGTTTGGGTGTGACCTCGATCTACGTGACCCACGATCAGGTCGAAGCCATGACAATGGCGGATCGGATCATCGTTCTGAACGGTGGTCGCATTGAGCAGATCGGCACACCGTCCGAAATCTATCATAATCCAGCGTCTGTCTTTGTTGCTTCTTTCATGGGGGCGCCGCCAATGAACCTGATTGATGCCACCATCACTGGCGGTCAGGTCACATTGGCAGATGGTGTGGCCATGGGGGCGCTGCAGACCTCTGCGCAGGGCGCAGTCAAGCTGGGCATTCGTCCGGAAGACGTGCAGCTGGTCAGCGAGGGTGGTGTGTCCATCAACGTGGAACTGATCGAAGAACTGGGCGCGCATCGCCTGCTGCATGGTAAACTGGGCGGCCAGCCGTTCACGATCCATGTGCTGAAGGATATTCCGGTAGATCCGGGTGCGCATCAGATCTCTGTCGATCCGGCCGCGATCTGTCTGTTTGATGCAGCGTCGGGAATGCGTCTTTGACACAGATTGTTGAAAAGCTGCCGTCTGTAACGGCAGAGATGCAGGCGCGGATCAAATCCGCGCCTCGCACGGCAGCGTCTCATCGCGCTTTGATGGCAGAGGTCCCAGCGATGAACGCGCTGCAGGCGGGTGGCACGGCACAGCGCACGTCGCTGCCTGCCAGCGTTTCTGTCGTGACCTGGAACGTCGAACGGTGCCTGTTTCCGGAAGACACTGCTGCGCATATGGAGCGTTTCGCGCCCCAGGTTGTTCTGTTGTCCGAGGTCGATCACGGTATGGCGCGCACGGGCCAGCGCCACACCACCGAAGCCATGGCCGAGGCGATGGGCATGACCTATCTCTTCGGGGTGGAGTTTCACGAGCTGGATCTTGGTGGCCCGACCGAGCAGGCCTTTTGCAAGGATGATTTCAATCGTCTCGGCTGGCATGGCAACGCCATCCTCTCGGCCGTGAAACCAGAACGGGTCAGGCTGATCCGGCTGGATGATCATGGCCATTGGTATTCCTCTGACGAGGTGCCGGCCGATCCGGAACAGCCCCGACTGGGCGGGCGAATGGCAATTGCTGCTGTGCTTCCGACGGATGCGGGCCCGGTTTGCTTTGTCTCCACCCATCTGGAGAGCAACGCGGATGCGGCCCATCGCCATGCTCAATTCGAATTGCTTCTGGACGCGGTGGATGATTTTGCGCCGGACATGCCTGTCGTCATTGGCGGGGATCTCAACACTGGCAACCACCTGCCACCTGACTTTGACTGGAAGCGTGAAACCCTGTTCGATCTGGCCAGATCCCGAGGCTATGACTGGAGCGCGACACCGGACGGCATGACCACCCGCGCCAGCCTTATTACCCCACATCCGGATCGGGTGATGAAACTGGATTGGTTCTGCATCCGTGGTTTGCGCAGTACAGACAGCGCATTGGTGCCGTCTCTTGATAGCAACGACCGACCGCTGTCCGATCACGATGCGGTCTGGGCCCAGTTCGACCTGAGCTAAGCATTTCGCTAACATTCCAAAGACAGCCGGGCCGCCAACAGCCCGGCTGTTTTGTTTTGCCTGTTTTGTTATGCCTGTGTTGTGAAATACGCGCCCGATTACCGGCGGCAGGTCTCGATCGACATGGTAGGATGGTGTCATGTTGTTTGATCTACCTGACCATGATGCGCTGTATCAGGCGCTTGTTGACCGGGATGACCGTTTCGATGGTCAGGCCTATGTCTGTGTTTCCAGCACCGGGATTTTTTGCCGACTGACCTGCCCGGCCCGCAAGCCCAAGCGGGAGAATTGCCAGTTCTTCGGAAGCGTGGGAGAGTGTCTGGACGCGGGGTTTCGCCCCTGCAAGCGGTGTCATCCGTTGCGACCAATGGCTGATGCAGATCCGGCTGTGGCGACCTTGCTCGCAGCGCTTGAAGAGCGGCCCGAACATCGCTGGAGCGAAGCGGATATCACGCGTTTCGGGTTTGACCTCTCGACAGTGCGGCGCAGCTTCAAACGGCAATTCGGCATGACTTTCCTTGAGATGGCCCGCCAGCGGCGTTTGCGGGAGGGGTTTGTTGCGCTCTGTGATGGGGCGCGGGTCATTGACGCGCAGGTAGACGCGCAATTTGAATCTCCCAGCGCCTTTCGGGCTGCATTTGCGCGTTTGCTGGGGCGCCCGCCAGGGAGCCTTGGGCGTGAGGGCCTTCTGCTTGCGGATTGGATTGCCACACCGCTTGGCGATATGATCGCGGTCAGCAGCCGAACAGAACTGCATCTTCTTGAGTTCGTGGAGCGCAAGGCTCTGCGGCGTGAGCTGGATCAGTTGCAAAAGGCTGTCAAAGGGGATCTGGGGGTCGGCTCTGCGCCACCGACCGAGCAGATCAGAGCCGAGCTCGCGGAATTTTTCGCAGGTCGTTCCGCGCGGTTTCAGACACCGCTGGCCTATCACGGGTCGGATTTTGCGCGCGCGGTCTGGGACCAGCTGCGCCAGATTCCGGCAGGGCAGACCCGCAGCTATTCACAGATCGCAGCCGAGATCGGCAGGCCGTCTGCGACGCGGGCCGTGGCACGGGCGAATGGGGCCAATCAAATTGCGCTGGTGGTGCCCTGCCACAGGGTGATCGGAGCGGATGGCGCGTTGACTGGCTATGGTGGTGGGCTCTGGCGCAAGCAGCGCCTGCTGGACATTGAGCGACAGTTCCGACAGGCCGACAACGCGGCATCTGGTCAGGTTCTGGGTCGGACTTCGGCTGGGACGAGGGTGCTGACAGGTCAGTGAAAGTCGCGTGATTTCGGGATCACGCGCACATCGCGCGGATGGCGGTGCCCGCCGCCGGGTTGTGCGTTTGCGGCGCCGACCTGGGCTGGCAGCGGATGGGTCGGATGATCGCCGCGGGTGGTGGTCGGTGGCAATGCGGTTGTCGAAAGACGTTCCAGTCGGTCGGTCGCGTCCTCCAGCCGGTCGGCGACCACATGGATCACCTTGCCATCGGTCTGCACACGGCCATGCACGACTAGCAGCCGCGCTGACATGATGGTGGCGCGAAACAGGGTGAACAGCTTGGGCCAGATCACCAGGTTGGCAACGCCGGTTTCATCCTCCAGCGTGATGAAACAGACACCTTTTGCGCTGCCGGGTTTCTGACGCACGAGAACCAGCCCGGCGAGCGAGACACGCTGACCGTGATGACTGTCCTTCAGATCCTGTGCGCGGTGAATTCTCTGGGCATGCAGGCTGGCACGAAAGAACTGCATGGGATGGGCCTTGAGAGACAGCCTGAGGGTTTGATAGTCCGCCACCACATGTTCCGCCCGCGGCATGGCAGGAAGGTGGACCTCTGGCTCCGTTCCGTGTGCGGCAGTTTCGGCGTGTTCGAAAATCGGCAGGGACGGGGCATCCTTCAGCGCCTGCGTCTGCCAAAGTGCGGCCCGTCGATCCATTCCCATGCTGCGCAAGGCATCGGCCGCCGCGAGACGCCGCAGGGATCCGGCGTCCAGCCGACAGCGCGATTTTAGATCGGCAACATCTGCAAAAGGGCTGTCGCGAGCGGCCATGATCCGCTGCGCCGCATCCATCCGCATCCCGTCGACCTGCCGCATCCCCAGCCGCAGGGCAAAGCCGCGATCGGTTGGTTCCAATGTGCAGTCCCAGTCTGAGTAATTTACATCCACTGCGCGGACCTCAACGCCATGATCCCTTGCGTCCCTGACGATCTGGGCCGGGGCGTAAAACCCCATCGGCTGAGAGTTCAAAAGCCCACAGGCAAAAGCAGCGGGATAGTGGCATTTCATCCAACTGGACACATAGACCAGTTTGGCAAAACTGGCGGCGTGGCTTTCGGGAAAGCCGTATTCACCAAACCCCTTGATCTGATCAAAGCAGCGCTGCGCGAAATCAGGATCATACCCGCGCGCAACCATGCGCCCGACCATCTTGTCCTGAAGCGTTTCTATGGTCCCGCGCGAACGGAACGTGGCCATCGCCTTGCGCAGGGCGTTGCTTTCTTCGGGGGAAAACAGCGCCGCATCCATCGCGATCTTCATCGCCTGTTCCTGAAAGATCGGCACGCCCATGGTGCGGTGCAGGATGCGCTCCATTTCGTCTTGCGGATATTCAGGACCGGGGCGGGGGTAGTCGACCGGTTCCAGCTTCTGGCGCCTGCGCAGATAGGGGTGGACCATGTCGCCCTGAATGGGGCCGGGTCGTACGATCGCAACCTCGATCACCAGATCATAGAACGTGTCGGGCCGCAGCTTGGGCAGCATGGCCATCTGGGCCCGGCTTTCCACCTGAAATACGCCCAGGCTGTCACCTTCGCACAGCATCTTATAGGTGGCTTTGTCCTCTGGCGGAACAGAGGCCATATCCAGTTGTCGCCCGTAATGTGCTTCGAGCAGGCCAAATACCTTGGCGATGCAGGTCAACATGCCAAGCGCGAGCACGTCGACCTTGAAAATCCCCAGCGCATCAATGTCGTCCTTGTCCCATTCGATAAAACTGCGGTCCGCCATGGCGCCATTGCCGATGGGAACAATTTCCGTCAACGGGCGCTCTGTCAGGATGAAACCACCAACGTGCTGTGACAGATGGCGTGGCATTCCGATCATCTCACGGGCCAGTTTCAGCACCATACGCAGATAGGGATCACTCAGATCCAGACCCGCCTCGCGCGCGCGGGCATCATCCATCTGACCTTCGAAGCTGCCCCAGATTGTGCCCGCCAGTTTCGAGGTCACGTCCTCGGACAGGCCCATCGCCTTGCCTACCTCGCGGATGGCAGAGCGGGGGCGGTAATGGATCACCGTTGCGCAAAGACCCGCGCGGGCGCGGCCATATTTCTGATAGATGTATTGGATTACCTCTTCACGGCGTTCGTGTTCGAAATCGACGTCGATGTCGGGTGGTTCGTCACGGGCCTCACTGAGAAAGCGCTCAAACAGCACATCTGTTTGGCTTGGATCGACCGCTGTGATGCCCAGGCAGTAACAGACGGCGGAATTTGCCGCGGACCCGCGTCCCTGGCACAGGATAGGCGGCTCTGCATCTTCGCGGGCAAAGCGGACAATGTCGTGAATGGTCAGGAAATACCGCGCGATGCCTTTGCGGTCGATCAGGTCGAATTCCTTTTCGATCAGCAGGCGGACGTCTGATGGCACCCCCGCCGGATAACGCTCTTTTGCGCCCTCCCACGTCAGCTGTTGCAGCCGCTCCAGTGGTTGCTGGCCTTGGGGGACGATCTCATGGGGGTATTCGTATTTCAGGTCACTGAGCTGAAAGGTGATGTCATCTGCGAGCTTGCGTGTTGCGCGAATGGCATGGGGCCAGTCGGCAAACAGGCGACACATCTCTTCAGGAGATTTCAGATGCCGTTCGGCGTTTGCCTCCAACAGATACCCTGCCTTGGCGATGGTGGTCCCATTGCGGATACAGGTCATCACATCCTGCAGCGGGCGGCGATCCGGACGATGATAGAGAACATCATTTGTCGCCAAGAGCATCAGCCCGTGCTGTCGGGCGAGCCGGTCCAGACGGTTGATCCGAGCCCGATCGTCGCCGCGATAGAGATAGCGCGCCGCGATATGGCGCATCTGGGGCAGGACGGGCAGCAGCCGTGCAAGCTGATGGAGCGTGGTTGCATGATCATCCGGTGGCATCAGGATCAGGTGTAGCCCGTCGGCATGTTCCCGCAGCATGTCCAGCGTCAGGTGGGTGGCGCCCTTGTCCTGCCAGTTGCCATCGGCAGTCTGCATTTTGCCACGCGACAAAAGCGACGACAGCCTGCCGTAGGCGGCACGGTCTTGCGGATAGGCGAGCAGATCGCAGCCGCACATCAGGATCAGTCTCGCACCGATCATGGGGCGAATGCAGGCTGTCCTGGCCTCGGTAAACAGTCGCACCACACCAGCCAGCGTGTTGCGATCCGCAATCCCCAGACTGTCATAACCAAGGGCATGGGCCGTGGCCGTCAGATCCACCGCATCAGACGCCGCATGAAGAAACGAGAAACAACTGGCGAGACCGAATTCAACATAGGGGCTGCGCGGGGGGGCGGCAAACCCAGCCCCCGACGCAGAGCCCCCTTGGGTGCCGTTTGCGGCACCTGTGGCAAGATGTCTGCGCTTATGTCCTTCCTGCAGAGGCATCAGGCAAACAGCCCATGCAGAAACCAGCGCGGGGTATCCCCGCGCCCATCATGAACAACGCCCTCGCGATAGAGCCAGAAGCGGCGCCCATCTTGGACTTCGACCTTGTAATAGTCCCGCAACCGGGTGCCGGGGCGGTCACGCCACCATTCCGGAGCGATCCGTTCCGGTCCCTCATGTCGCGCGGTTTTGTAAAGAACCCGGCGCCAGCGAAATTGCGAAGGAGGTCCTTCTGGCACGGCATAGATCACCTGAACCTCTTCGGCGGGTGTAAGCAGGCGCAAGGGGCGCTCTCTTGGTGGGGCAGGCGGCGGTGTGGGATCACCCGCCATGGCGGGCTGCCGGTGTTCGACGGCCTCGGGTTTGTGGGTCTGCACATAGCGGGACCAGCTCACCTTGTCCTGACCAAGCCGTGCGCTCAGCCGGTCCAGAAGGGCCGCCAGATCGGCATCACTGTCGCGGCGGCCATCCAGCCGCTGCTGGATCTGGGAAAGCGGTTCGACCTGTAGGGCTTCCAACGTCAGCAGGTCAAAGCCAAAACCGGGATCGATCCGCTCCAGCTTGTCCCGAAACAGGCGCAGCATGTGGTCCGGGTCTCGGCTGGCCCGTGCCGTGTTCAGGCTCAGTTGTCGCCATTCGCCATCAATGCGGTAGATCGTCAGCCTTATGCTGCGGGCTCCGTATTCGGCCTGGGTCAATTGCTGGCACAGTTGGCGCGCCAGATCCGCCATATGTGGCGCGGCGTCCATCACCGGTTCCGGCAGGCGGCTGCGGGTTATGAACTGCTGAGGGTCGACCGGTGCATTCAATGGATCAGCAGTGCGCCCGACAGCCCGATCAAGCAACACCAGTGGATTGCGGTCATCCGGAAGGGTCGAAAATCGCCGCATCAGCGATACGCGCGGCATCTCGGCCAGAGAACCGATGGTTTTCAGGCCAAGCCGGTTGAGCAGTTGAACAGTGGTGTCATCCAGCCGCAGCGCCGCCGTGGGCAAGGGCGCAAGGGCGGCCGGAATGTCATCGCAGATCTGTATGGAGCCATAGCGCGCAAGCGCCTGCGCCGCGCCGGGGGTCGCTGCCATTGCCACATGTGCCGTCAGCCCCTGCATGGCCATGCGTCGCTGAATATCGCTGAGCATGGCCGCTTCTCCGCCAAAGAGATGGGCGACGCCTTGGCTGTCCAGAAACAGCCCGTCGTCCCGGTCCGCCACGGTCCAGGGAGACCACCGCCGCGCCCAAAGCGCCAGCCGGTCGAGAAAGCTGCGATCCCCCGCCGGGTCGGCAGGTTCCACATGCAGGTCCGGATGAATGGCCTGCACATCAACCACGCGGGCGCCGGGCTCAATGCCACGGGTGCGCGCGGCGGTACTGGTGGCGTGGATCACAGGCCCATGTGTGCCATCACGGCTCAGCACGACGGGGATGTCGTCGCTGGGCAGGGTGCGGTGCTGGCGAATGATCTGTCGCCATCTGTCCATCGCGAGATCGGGGAACCAGACGGAGACAATGCGAGACGGAGGTGTCTGTGTCATATTGGGCAACCCAATGTCCTGGCGCCCTGTTTCGGGCGCGAAACAATTCTGCGCTCCAGCGGGGCTGGCCGGGGGCCTGCGGGTCGTCCGGGTGTGGTTCGGACGGCAGGGAGGCCAGCCGCCATCGTTGTCGCGCAGCGCTTAGCGTGCCGGGGTCTCCGCTTCGGATCAGGTAGAGCGGCACGCCAGAGGCTTCGGACCTGATCGCCAGGCGCTTGGTTGCTGTGAAATCCAGCACGCTTGGCGCGCCGTGGATTTCCCCCACAACCGCGCAGAGCGCGCTGCAGGCCGCCCCTTCCTCCATCGTCCACAGAACATCGCGGGGGTGGCTGACCGTGACCTGAAGAACCGGGCAGCTGATCCCGAACAGTCGCAGGCCGGGCGTGTAGATCTGGCCGTTTTCCCGCTGCGATGCGCGATCACGAACCCACAAGAGCGGCTGTGTTTCGCGCGGCAGCAGCGACAATACAAACCCCGTGGCAGCGGGATCAAAAGGGGCATCCAGCAGCACATCTGTCAGAACCGGGTCCGCCCCTGGTTCCTTGGCCGGGTTTTCCACCTGATCCGCAGGCGCAGAGCCGGACGAATGCGGCCCGGATGCGGGAGGCCGCGGCAGGTGAATCACCTGCCCATATGAGGAATCACGTATCATCTTGCCCCTATATGTTCACTATTTGTTCCATTTTGAAAAGAGGCTGTTCTGCCGCTTTTTTGTGCACCCCATCTGCGCTCGGCTGGGGTTTATTTCGATATCAAAGGCTTGTCCGTGTCACCGGCGTCAGGGGGTGGTGGAGATTTTTTCATACGGCAAGGGCGCGCGGCGGGTCTTGGCTGCCTTCCGCTGTTTCCCAATGCCCGGCAAAGCTGTAGAAGGCAGTAAACCCGGTCTGTGGATGGCCCCGAGCAATCCGGCCAGACCCGCACCAGCGCAAAGTGGAGCCTATAGCGATGTCGATCCCCAAACCTGTTGTTCTGTGTATTCTTGACGGCTGGGGCAGCAGTGATGTGGGAACGGCCAACGCACCGGTCTTGGCCAAGACGCCAACTTTCGATGCCATCATGGCCAAGGGTCCGCAGGCACGTCTGATCACCCATGGTCCCGATGTTGGCCTGCCCAGCGGGCAAATGGGCAACTCTGAGGTTGGGCACACTAACATTGGCGCTGGCCGCGTGGTTGCGATGGATCTGGGGCAGATTGACCTCGCGATCGAGGACGGATCTTTTTACGACAACGAGGCATTGCAGGCTTTTATCGCTGAGCTCAAGGCAAGCGGCGGTGCGGCCCATCTGATGGGGCTTGTCTCCGACGGGGGGGTGCATGGCCATGTGACCCACATACTGGCGGCGATAAAGGCGATCCGTGATGCGGGCGTGCCCGTGTGGCTCCATGCGATGACAGACGGGCGGGACGTGGCCCCGAAATCTGCACTGGGATATCTTGAGCAGCTGGAAACCGAAATGGCAGAAGGCGCGCGCATTGCCACTGTAACGGGCCGCTACTATGCCATGGACCGGGACAACCGCTGGGAACGTGTCAGCCAGGCCTATGAGGCGATGATCAAGGGGAAGGGGCAGTTCACGGCCAGTTCCGCCATTGCTGCGGTCGAGGCAAGCTATGGGCGCGAGGAGCTTGATGAGTTCGTCAAGGCCACGGTCATCGACGGCTATGAGGGGGTTCGCGATGGCGATGGCATCTTCTGCCTGAACTTCCGTGCAGACCGGGCGCGGGAAATTCTGCGGGCCATTGGCGAACCGGATTTCGCAGAATTCGAAACCGGCCCGCGCCCTGCTCTGGCTGGGCTTTTGGGGATGGTGGAATATTCGGCGGGTCACAATGCCTATATGAACACAGCCTATCCCAAGCGTGAGATTGTCAACACACTGGGGGAATGGGTCGCAAAACAGGGCAAACGCCAGTTCCGCCTCGCCGAGACGGAAAAATACCCCCATGTCACCTTCTTTCTCAATGGCGGCAAGGAGCAGCCGGAAGAAGGCGAAGACCGTTACATGCCCAAATCGCCCAAGGTTGCGACCTATGATCTGCAGCCCGAAATGTCCGCCCCCGAAGTCACGGCGAAATTCGTCGAGGCGATCGAGGCTGGATACGATCTGATCGTAACCAATTACGCAAACCCCGATATGGTCGGCCATACCGGTGATCTGGATGCTGCGATCAAGGCCTGTGAAGCGGTGGATGAGGGGCTGACACAAGTGGTCGCCGCCCTCAAAGCCGCGGGTGGCGCCATGATCGTCACCGCTGACCACGGCAACTGCGAGGTCATGGTGGATCCTGAAACCGGCGGTGCACATACGGCGCATACAACCAATCTGGTTCCTGTCGCACTGGTTGGTGGCCCGGAAGGCGCATCGCTGCGCGATGGCCGTCTTGCGGATCTCGCGCCGACTTTGTTGGCATTGATGGGGCTCGAAAAACCCGAGGAAATGACAGGGGAGAGCCTGCTGGCATGATCAGAACAGCCGCGATCCTGTCTGGCTTTCTGTGCCGCGCAGGCCTTGGCCTTGCGCTGCTGATGGGGCTGACACCTGCACAGGCGGCAGACAATCCAGCGCGCGCCGCTCAGGCCGCAGCGGATCAGCTGGAAGCGGCAACCATTGCGCTGCAAGAGGCAGAAAGCGCCCGTGATCGTGTGGCCGCATTGACCGAGACGGTACGGGCCTACGAAGCCGGGTTGGCAGCCATGCGCGACGGCTTGCGTCGGGTTGCGCAGCGCGAGAGTCAGCTGGCCGCGCAACTGGCTGCGCGTGAAGATGACGTGGCAGATCTGCTTGGTGTGCTGCAGATGATCGAAACCTCGCCGCCGCCCGTTTTGATGCTGCACCCTTCTGGCCCGCTTGGGGCCGCGCGTTCCGCGATGACATTGGCCGAGGTGACGCCTGCGCTGCAATCGCGCGCCACTGCTCTGAAACGGGATCTGCAAGAGGTCCAGACCTTGCGGGTGTTGCAGCAAAGCGCGGCCAACACGTTGCAGGATGGGTTGAACGGCGTGCAGGACGCGCGTGTGCAACTGTCTGCGGCGATTGCGGACCGGACCGGCTTGCCCCGTCGCTTCACGCAGGATCCTGTGCGGACCGCCATCCTGATTTCCTCGACCGAGACATTGAGCGGCTTTGCCAGTGGTCTGGCCGAGATTGCCGAGGGTGAGATCAGCAAAAGCGACGCCGATATCAGCACCCTGCGTGGCGATATCGCGCTGCCAGTCGAAGGGCTGGTCTTGCGGGGGTATGGCGAAAAGGATGCCGCAGGTATTGCGCGGCCCGGGTGGTTGGTTGCTGCGCGCCCCCGCGCATTGGTTGTCTCTCCCACAGCGGCTACGATCCGCTATCAGGGGCCGCTTTTGGATTTGGGCAATGTCGTCATTCTGGAGCCGCAGCCCGAAACGCTGTTTGTGTTGTCCGGCTTGGCAGAGGTCTATGGCAGCGCGGGTGAAGTGATCCCGGCAGGAACACCTGTTGGGCTGATGGGCGGCGACAGCCCGGAAATCGGCGCCATATTGTCACTAAGCGGTGAAGGGGCTGGAACTGACCGCACAGAAACGCTCTATATAGAAGTGAGAATGGACAACAGTCCGGTGGACCCCGAAACCTGGTTCCGCACCGACAAGGATGGAAATTAGTTCATGAGAAAATTCGCGATGGCCGCAGTGGGCGGCACGCTGGCAGGGATCCTTGCCACCACCTACGTAGCTGAGCCGCTCCTGGCGCAGGAAGGCAGCCGAGAGGCCAGCGTTTACGAGCAGCTGGACCTGTTCGGGGACATCTTTGAACGCATCCGCGTGCAATATGTCGAAGAAGTTGATGAAACAGAGTTAATCGAAGCCGCCATCGGCGGCATGCTATCCTCTCTGGACCCGCATTCCAGCTACCTGTCGCCGGACGACGCGGCCAACATGCGCGTGCAGACGCGGGGTGAATTTGGTGGCCTCGGCATCGAGGTGACGCAGGAAGAGGGCTTTGTCAAAGTTGTCTCACCGATCGACGGTACCCCGGCGGATGAGGCGGGCATGGAGGCCGGCGATTTCATCACCCACGTGGACGGTGAGAGCGTTCTGGGGCTTGCGCTGGACGAAGCGGTCGATCTGATGCGCGGGCCGGTCGGCTCGGAGATTGTCATCACCGTCGTGCGCGAAGGCGAGGCAGAGCCATTTGACGTCTCAATCATCCGCGACACGATCAAACTGACCGCAGTCCGGGCCCGGACTGAGGACGAAACCGTCGTGCTGCGCCTGACCACTTTCAATGACCAGACCACCCCCAATCTGGAAGCGGGGCTGGAAAAGCAGCTGGAAGAAGCCGGTGGCATCGACAATGTGAATGGCATCGTGCTGGACCTGCGCAACAACCCCGGTGGTCTGCTGACGCAGGCGATCAAGGTGGCTGATGCCTTCCTTGACAGCGGTGAAATCGTCTCGACCCGTGGTCGCGACCCCGAAGACGGAGAGCGCTTCAATGCGACGCCGGGCGATTTGGTGAACGGCAAGCCGATTGTGGTGCTGATCAATGGCGGGTCTGCATCGGCGTCGGAAATTGTTGCGGGTGCGCTGCAGGATCATCGTCGCGCGATTGTTGTCGGGACCAAATCCTTTGGTAAGGGGTCGGTTCAGACCGTCATGCCGCTGAAGGGCGATGGCGCGATGCGCCTGACGACCGCGCGTTACTACACGCCGTCGGGCCGTTCTATCCAGGCATTGGGCGTGTCGCCCGATATCGTCGTCGAACAGCCACGTCGCAACCCCAACGCAGAGGCCGAGGAAGAGGATGCATCGACCAGCCGCCGCTCCCGTTCCGAAGCGGATCTGCGTGGTAGTCTCAACAACGACAGCCTGTCCGAGGATGAGATCCGCCAGATCGAGGAAGACCGTGCCAAGGCCGAAGCCGCAGCAGAGCGCCGCGAGCAGGATTATCAGCTGGCCTACGCCATCGATATCCTGAAGGGGCTGTCCAAGCTGGATCCGGCCGACTAACGCAAATCCGCGTGAACCAACTATTGAAACCGCTCCCATAAAGGGGGCGGTTTTTCTTTTTGGCGTCGCTGCTGACCCTAGCCTCCTGCTGTCATCTTCTGGCGAAAGCGTCTGGGCGGCTGGCCTGTTGCCTTTGCAAAGACCCGGCTGAAATGGGCAGGGTCGCTGAACCCCAACTCATAGGCCACCTCTGCTGCGCTCAGCGTTGTGTAGATCAAGAGCCGCCGCGCTTCGCGCAGCATCCGTTCATTGATGAGATGAGAGGCGGATTTACCCGTCTCCTGATGACAGACCCGGTTTAGATGAGTGGGAGACACAGCAAGCTCCGCTGCATATTCAGCCACGCCTTTGCGGCAGCGGAACGCCTGCTCCACCAACTCCTGAAAGCGAAAAAACAGCCTGTGGCCGCGCGGCCTGGATCCTTTGTGTTGCTGCGCTGAAATCGCGCGAACCACCATCCCGGCACTGGCACCAACCAGCCCGGTTAAAACCGGCGCCCGAAAGGGGGCGTGCTGATCATGCTCATGGGCAATGCACTCTATCATCTGCTGCAATCCTGGTTGCAGGGGGGCGATGCCGGGCATCTCCAGCGCGGTGCGCAGTTGATCGTTGTGGCGCAGACAGTGGTCAAGCAGATCCGACGTGACCGTCAGAACCCAGCCATTTGTGTCGCTTTCAAATTGAAACCCATGAACAACGCCTCGCGGCAGATTGAGAAGGCAAGGCGGGGCGAGGGAGTGGTTTGTTCCGTCAATATTTGCGGTTCCACCACCTTCTGTCAGGATCAGGATCTGGTGTAGCCGATCATGGCGATGTGGGGTTAGTGACCAGTCATGCAAGGCTGATCTGGCTTCAATAGTCTCTATATGAAGCAGATCCGATAGTTCTCCGGTTTCTCCAAACAGACTGAATGTGTCGATATGTGCGGCTGCTGACATGTGCGAAATATACAAGAAATGGGCGGTTGGGTCTATTCGCAAACCGTCGGCTACAGGGCAGGGTAGGAGGGCGAACAGGAGATACCCATGCAGACAGAAAGCACCCAGGTAGCCATCATCGGCGGCGGGCCGTCGGGCCTGTTGTTGTCTCAGCTTCTCCACAAAGCCGGGATCGACACGATCGTGCTGGAGCGCCAGACCCGCGATTACGTGCTGGGTCGCATCCGGGCCGGGGTGCTGGAGACGGGGTTTGTCGAACTGCTGCGCAAATCCGGTGCGGGCGCGCGGATGGACCGCGAGGGAGAGATCCATCATGGGTTCCACATCGCCCATCAGGGGCGTCTGGACCGGATTGATCTTGCCCGCCACGCACAGGGCCAGACGGTGATGGTCTATGGTCAGACCGAAGTCACCCGCGACCTGTATGAGGCGCGTGATGCGATGGGCGGGCGCGTCCTGCATGAGGTGCAGGATGTGGTTCTGCACGATCTCAAGGGGGCGCAGCCTCATGTGACGTTCATTCACGACGGCGCCGAACGACGGATCGATGCCAGCTTCATCGTTGGGGCAGACGGTTTCCACGGTGTCAGCCGTAAATCGATCCCCGCTGATGTCTTGCGGGAATATGAAAAGGTCTATCCTTTTGGCTGGCTCGGCATTCTGTCAGAGACCGCACCGGCCGCGCCTGAATTGATCTATGCCCGCCATGATCGCGGGTTTGCGCTTTGCTCCATGCGCAATTCCCGCCTCAGCCGGTATTACATCCAGGTCCCACTGAGCGACAAAGCGGAGGATTGGAGCGATGATGCGTTCTGGCAGGAGCTGAAACGCCGTCTGCCGGAGTCTGTCGCAGAGCAGATGGAAACCGGCCCCTCCATCGAAAAATCCATCGCGCCCTTGCGTAGTTTCGTGGCAGAGCCGATGCGCTATGGCGCATTGTTTCTGGCTGGCGACGCCGCTCATATCGTTCCGCCAACCGGTGCGAAGGGGCTGAATCTCGCGGCGTCGGATATTCACTACCTTTACGAAGGGTTTGCGGACTATTTCCTGCGCGGAGAGGCTAGCGGGCTCGACTCCTATTCTGCCAAAGCGCTCGCCCGGGTGTGGAAGGCAGAGCGCTTCAGCTGGTGGATGACCAGCCTGCTGCACCGCTTTCCGGATATGTCCCCGGCAGATCTGCGGTTGCAACAGGCCGATCTGGATTATCTATTTTCCTCTGAGGCGGCGCAGACCTCGCTTGCGGAAAACTACGTCGGATTGCCGTACTGACGCTTCAGGCTGCCATGCCCCAGGCGACGGTCAGACGCCGATTGGGTCTGCTGCTCTGTTCTGCCAGATCAATCAACGCACTGCCAAAGTCGGCAAAGGAAATTTCTGACTGGCCCTCGCTGTCGATGACAAGTGTATCCAGCCCCCAAGTGTAGCGCCCTTTGCGCGGACCATCGTGCAGCATTGCTGGCGGGCGCAGGCAGGTCCAGGCAACATCGGGGCGTGTGTCCAGCAGCGCGTCCTGTGCGGCGCAGGCTTCGGCAATGGGGCGGACGCTGTCGGGCAGGAAATCAGGCGCGCTCAGGACGGTGTGGCCACTTCCATCTGCCAGCTTGAGCAGCGCAGCCCCTCCGGTCACAAGGATCGGAATATCTGCGGCTGATGCGGCCCCCAGTGCGGTGCGGGTCATGGGGACCAGCAGGGGTTCCTGCCCCTCGATTGGGCGCAATGCGCTGATGATCACATCGTGATTGCGCGCCAGATCTGCAAGATCTTCCTGCATTTCCAGCACATCCAGCGCCACCTGTGTGATCTGGTTGGGTGCGCCAGCGACCAACGCATCAGGGCGGCGGGCTACAGCCGTGATCACGTGGCCTCGTTGAACAGCCTGGTCAAGGGTGGCACGACCCACATCACCAGTTGCGCCGAGCAGCAAAATCTTCATTGGAAACCTCTTGTCTTGATGTCAAGATAATACGTGGCGAGTAATTGTCTTTATGTCGAGATAAATTGACCTGCACGACTGCACAGTGCAATGCGCGTCTGTACACAGGGTTGCGCCAATCCAGACTGGTCGCCAACTGATGTTGGCGCTACCTTGCGCCGACGCGACACACATACGGAAAGGGGCCAGCATGGCAGCCATCCTGTCGATCAAAGATCTGCAAAAAACTTATGAAGGCGGGTTTCAGGCCCTCAAAGGCGTGAACCTGGATATCGAAGAGGGCGAGATTCTCGCTCTGCTGGGCCCCAATGGTGCCGGCAAAACCACATTGATCTCAACCATCTGCGGTATCACAACGCCCAGCTCCGGCTCGGTGACCGTGGGTGGACATGACATTCTCGAAGATTTCCGCGCCGCGCGCAGCCTGATTGGTCTGGTGCCGCAGGAGATCAATCTGGAACCCTTTGAAACCGTTTGGAACTCTGTCAGGTTTTCCCGTGGGCTCTTTGGCAAGCCTCGCAATGACGCGCTCATCGAAGAGATCCTGCGCAAGCTGTCCCTCTGGGACAAACGCAAGAGCCAGATCAAGGAACTGTCTGGTGGCATGAAGCGCCGGGTTCTTATCGCCAAGGCCCTGAGCCACGACCCGCGCATCCTGTTTCTCGACGAGCCGACCGCAGGGGTCGATGTCGAGCTGCGCAAGGACATGTGGGATGTGGTGGCTGAGTTGAAGCGCGATGGCGTGACGATCATTCTCACGACCCACTACATCGAAGAGGCGGAGGCGATCGCGGATCGAGTTGGCGTCATTACCAGCGGCGAAATCCTTCTTGTGCAGGAAAAAGAACAGCTGATGCGCCAGCTTGGGCAAAAACAGCTGGAAGTGCAGTTGGTGGAAACCCTGAGCGAGGTGCCAGACCCCTTGCGCACCTATGGTGTCAGCCTGCGTGAAGACGGGCGCGCCCTCATCTACACTTATGACACCAACGCCGAACGTACAGGGATCACCGCCTTGCTGAACGAAGTCGCCGCAGCTGGGCTGACACTTGCGGATGTGCAGACGCGCCAATCCAGTCTTGAAGATATCTTTGTTGGACTGGTTTCAGGAGACAACACATGAACTGGACAGCAATAGCCGCAATCTACCGATTTGAAATGGCGCGCTTTTTCCGCACCCTGATGCAAAGCTTCCTGTCGCCTGTCTTGTCCACCTCACTTTATTTCGTGGTGTTCGGCGCGGCCATTGGCAGCCGCATCGATCAGGTGGAAGGCGTCGCCTACGGAGCCTTTATTGTGCCGGGGCTCATCATGCTGAGCGTGATGACCCAAGCGATATCAAACGCGTCTTTCGGGATCTATTTCCCAAAGTTCATCGGCACGATCTATGAACTTCTCTCGGCACCGGTGAACTTTCTCGAAATCGTGTTGGGCTATGTCGGCGCCGCCGCAACCAAGGCGCTGTTCATTGGCGTGGTGATCCTGATTACAGCATCGTTGTTTGTCGATCTGACCATCGCCCACCCATTCGCGATGATGCTGTTCCTGGTGCTGACCTGCGTGAGCTTTGCCCTGCTGGGGTTTATCATCGGGGTCTGGGCGAAGAACTTTGAACAGCTGCAGCTGGTGCCGCTTTTGATTGTCACGCCGCTGGTTTTCCTGGGGGGCTCTTTCTACTCGATCTCGATGTTGCCGACGATCTGGCAGAAAATCACCCTGTTCAATCCCGTGGTCTACCTGATCTCAGGTTTCCGCTGGTCCTTCTTTGGCACTTCGGATGTTCCGGTCGGCTTTAGCCTGTTGGCTATCGGGGGCTTTACCCTGCTGTGTCTGGGGGCAATCTGGTGGATCTTCAAAACCGGATGGCGCATCCGCGCCTGACCACGCTAGGCACCAAAAATCAGACGATCTTGCAGGTTTGCGCGCAATGCGCCCGTCAGCGTTGCAAATTTGCCGGATCATAGTGGCTTTTTTGCTGATGGCCCCGGTTCGTTCCGGGGCCATCCCTTGTTTCAGGGCAGTCGGCATTCTACATCGGCGCCATGAAGCTAACTCTGCCCTTTTTGAAAAAACCGCCGCTTGTCGCTGTCGTGCGCCTTCAGGGTGCCATTGGCATGGCCGGACGCGGCGCGTTGAATGATGTGACGCTGGCCCCGGTTTTGGAGCGCGCGTTCCGCAAGGGCAAACCTGCGGCGGTCGCATTTGAGATCAATTCTCCCGGTGGGTCGCCGGTGCAGAGCGCGCTGATCGGCGCACGTATTCGCCGCCTCTCACAAGAGCTGAAAGTACCAACTCTCGCTTTTGTCGAGGATGTGGCGGCATCGGGCGGCTACTGGTTGGCGGCATCGGCAGACGAAATCTATGCGGATGACAGCTCTGTTGTGGGCTCTATCGGGGTAATCTCCGCAGGCTTTGGGGCACATGTCCTGCTGGCCCGTCAAGGCGTGGAGCGACGCGTCTACACCGCGGGTAAGAGCAAATCCATGCTGGACCCGTTCCGCCCGGAAAACCCCGAGGATGTGGCCCGCCTCAAGGAGCTGCTGGGCGACATCCACGAGAACTTCATCACCCACGTCAAAGATCGTCGCGGCGACAAGCTGGTTCATGATCAGGATCTCTTTACCGGCGAGATCTGGCTCGGGCGTCGTGCCGTCTCCCTCGGTTTGATCGACGGGATCGATCACCTGCGACCAAAACTGCAGGCACGGTTCGGCGACAAGGTCCGCTTGCGCCGCTACGGGGTCAAGAAGCCGCTTCTGGGGCGGCTTGGCATGCAGGTGGCACAGGATGCCCTGTCCAGCATGGAGGAACGCGCCGAGTTTGCGCGGTTTGGCCTCTGACGTGATTTTTAAGATTGTTTCCCTGTTCCTTGTTGTGATGGCCGTGTTGGCCATGTTCGGCAAGTTGCGCTTGCCCGGCCAGAAACGACTGGCCTCCCGGCGGTGCAACAGCTGCGGCCGCTTCAAGATCGGAAAAGGCCCCTGTGCCTGCAAAAAGAATGGAGGGCCTCGGCAATGATGCCATGGCTTTTTTCTGCCCTCGGATTGGTGATCCTGCTCTTGGCAGGGGACGCGTTGGTGCGTGGCGCGGTGAACCTCAGCCTGCGGTTGGGTGTACCTGCGCTGATCGTCAGTCTGACCATCGTTGCCTTTGGCACCTCAGCGCCTGAACTGCTGATCGCGATCAGTGCGGTCGGGGACAACGCCGACGGCATCGCGCTTGGCAATGTTGTTGGCTCTAACACGGCGAATATTCTGCTGGTGCTGGGCATTCCCGCGCTGATGCGGGCCCTGCACACAAGCGAATGCGACACGCGCAAGAACTATGTCTTCATGCTGATGGCTTCGGTTCTGTTCATCGCGCTTGCTTTCCTAGGCGAGTTTACTGTGACGTCCGGCCTGATCCTGCTTGCCGCGCTGGCCTTTGTGCTGGGCGTTGCCTTTCGCGAGGCCCGCGCGCATCGCAAGAATGGCAAGGACAGCGACCTTGATGACATCGAAGAGGCCGATCCGGACATGCCGTATTGGCGGATCGGGATATATCTGCTCCTCGGTCTGATTGGCCTGCCACTTGGTGCGGATCTTCTGGTCGACAACGCCTCGATCATTGCCCGCATGTACGGCGTCACCGACACGGTGATCGGCCTGACGCTTGTCGCTATCGGAACCTCTCTGCCGGAACTCGCCACCACCGTTATGGCAGCGCTGCGCCGACAGGCCGATGTCGCGCTTGGCAATGTCATCGGGTCCAACATGTTCAACCTGCTTGCGATCATTGGCATCGCGACTTTTGTGGGTCCGATCACCGTGGATCCGGCATTCCTGCGCGTGGATCTGTGGGTGATGCTTGGGGCGTCTCTCGTGCTGGTGCCGTTTGTCTTTTTCAAAAAGGACATTACCCGCACCTGGGGGATCATTTTGTCGGCCATTTATGTGGTCTACCTGGTGCAGCTGTTCTAGCTTTTAGGTCCGGGGCCAACCCCGGACTGAAAAAGAGGAGAGCAGGATGCGGGCATTGGTTACAGGCGCAGGCAAACGCCTTGGGCGTGCCATGGCGCTGGAACTGGCACGGCGGGGCTATGACGTGGCCGTGCATTACGCCAGTTCGCAGGAGCCGGCAGAACAAACTGCCGCAGATGTTCGGGATCTGGGCTGCAATGCGCAAACTCTTCGCGCGGATCTGCTGAAAGAGGCAGAGACCAACACCCTGCTGCCCGCAGCAGCCGAGGCACTGGGCGGCCCGATCACCTGCCTCATCAACAACGCGTCCATCTTTGAATTCGACGATATCCAAACCGCCAGCCGCGATAGCTGGGACCGGCACATGGAAAGCAACCTTCGCGCGCCGTTCATCCTGACCCAGCAGCTTGCTGCTCAGGATCTCCCTTTGCAATACAGTGCGGATGGACGTCCGCTGGCCTCCGCTCTCGTTGTGAACATGATTGATCAGCGGGTGCGCAAACTCACGCCCGAGTTCATGACCTACACACTCGCCAAGTCAGCGCTTTGGACCCTGACGCAAACCAGCGCTCAGGCGCTCGCGCCCCGGATAAGGGTAAATGCAATTGGCCCCGGCCCAACCCTGCGTGGCCCCCGCCAGAGCGAGGAACAGTTCGCCAAGCAATGCGCCAGCACGCTCTTGCAACGTGGTGCCGACCCGGATGAGATCACCACAGCCTTGGCTTATCTGCTGGATGCCAAAGCTGTGACTGGACAGATGATCTGCGTCGATAGCGGTCAGCATCTGAGCTGGCAAACCCCCGATGTGGTTGGGTTGGAGTGACCAGAATACAGGGCGGTTCAAAAGTGGTAGCGCCGAAGTTGTGCACGTCGGATTAAGCAGTCGCAAAACCGTTACAGAAACTTATTTGAAATCATAAACTTGTCCGATGTCCACAAAAGTTTCCTTTTAAAACAGCTGGTTATACTTCTGCCTATTTTTTGTGCAAACGATGGAAACCGGCCAAAAATAAGGAAAAATGGCGGATAGCCATAAGATATTACCAGACTTATCCACAGCTTTGGTGGATTTGTTCACGGTTGATCCTGCCGCCCGAACATTGCAGACCGACAAGGGGAATCATACATCTGCGGCCATGACAGAACAGCACTCTGACACAGCACCCGAACCCGAGCGCAAAGCACCGCGAACCGGCTATGGCGTGATCCAGGATTATCTCAAGACTCTGGACAACTCGCCTGGCGTGTATCGCATGCTGGATAGCGAGAGCCGGGTTCTTTATGTGGGCAAAGCCCGCAACCTGCGGGCGCGGGTGTCAAACTATTCCCGGCCTGGCCATTCTCCGCGGATCGAGAAAATGATCTCGCTGACCGCCTCCATGATGTTCCTGACCACGCGGACAGAAACAGAGGCGCTGCTGCTGGAACAGAACCTGATCAAGCAGCTCAAGCCCAAGTACAACGTGCTGCTGCGCGACGATAAGAGCTTTCCCAATATTCTGGTGGCCAAGGATCACGCCTTTCCCCAGATCAAGAAACATCGCGGAACGCGACGGGAAAAAGGCAGCTATTTTGGCCCCTTCGCCAGCGCCGGGGCGGTGAACCGAACGCTCAATCAGCTGCAAAAGGCGTTTCTTTTGCGCAACTGCAGCAATGCGATGTTTGAAAGTCGCACCCGGCCGTGCCTGCAGTATCAGATCAAACGCTGCACCGCGCCTTGTACCGGCGAAATCTCGGCAGAGGACTACGCAGCCTCTGTCCGCGATGCAGAACGCTTTCTTTCCGGGCGCTCAACCAAGATCCAGGAAGAGCTGGCCGAGCAGATGGCCGAGGCCTCCGAAGCCATGGAATTCGAGCGCGCCGCCGCGCTGCGCGATAGGATCAAGGCCCTGACCCAAGTGCAGACCTCGCAGGGCATCAACCCTCGCGGCGTGGCAGAGGCTGATGTGATCGGCCTGCATATAGACAGCGGCCAGGCCTGCGTTCAGGTCTTCTTCATTCGGGCCAATCAAAACTGGGGCAACCAGGATTTCTACCCGCGCCTCAGCGGTGATGTCGCCGCGGCCGAGGTGATGGAGGCCTTTCTGGGCCAGTTCTACGACAACAAGGAACCACCACGGCAATTGATCCTGTCGGATGAGATCGAAAACTGTGACCTGATGGAGCAGGCCCTCAGTGAAAAGGCCGGCCGCAAAGTCGAGATCCTTGTGCCTCAGCGCGGTGAAAAAACCGAACTGGTGGCAGGTGCCGTGCGCAATGCACGGGAATCGCTGGCTCGCCGGATGGCGGAAAGCGCGACGCAGGCCAAACTGCTGCGCGGCGTTGCGGATGCCTTTGGACTGGAGGGGCCGCCTCAGCGGATCGAAGTCTACGACAACTCGCACATTCAGGGCAGCCATGCGGTTGGGGCGATGATCGTCTCTGGCCCCGAAGGTTTCATGAAAAACGCCTACCGCAAATTCAACATCAAGGGGGATGAGCTGACGCCGGGCGATGACTTTGGCATGATGAAAGAGGTGCTGAACCGTCGTTTCTCCCGCTTGCTCAAGGAAGACCCCGACAAGGAAAAAGGCCTCTGGCCGGACCTGCTGCTGATCGACGGTGGGGCTGGGCAGGTCTCTGCTGTGGCAGAGATCATGGCAGAGCACGGCGTTGACGACATTCCCATGGTTGGCGTTGCCAAGGGGGTGGATCGCGATCACGGCAAGGAAGAATTCCATCGCCTCGGAGAGCGGCCTTTCGCGCTGCAACGCAATGATCCGGTGCTCTATTTCGTGCAGCGCCTGCGCGACGAGGCCCACAGATTCGCGATCGGCACGCATCGGGCGAAACGGGCCAAGGCCATGGGCGCGAACCCGCTGGATGAGGTGCCGGGAGTAGGGGCCGCGCGCAAACGGGCGCTTCTTGCGCATTTCGGCAGCGCTAAGGCCGTGAGCCGCGCCAACCTTGCGGATCTCACCGCGGTAGAGGGGGTCTCGGCTGCGTTGGCCCAGCGTATTTACGATTTCTTCCACACGCAGGGCTGAGCAGATGGGCAGGCACTGCCACATGGCATGGGCTCCTTGGGCGGCGCCTGTATCAGTCCGGTGCAAGACCCTGACTTTCTGGTCAAAAGATCGCTTTGCGTCAGGATGTCCATCTCGCGCAGATTTTGATTTGTTGCGCTTTCCACCTGCATCGCAGCGGGCTAGTGTGCAGCCATGAAATGGACTGTCCCGAATATCCTGACCCTGATGCGGCTGCTTGCGGCCCCCGGTCTTGCGATCATGTTCCTGTATTTCTCGCGGCCTTATGCGGATTGGTTTGCCCTGATCCTGTTCGTGAGCGCTGCGATTACGGATTGGTTTGACGGCTACCTGGCACGTGCCTGGAAGCAGGAAACCAAATTGGGGGCGATGTTGGATCCGATTGCGGACAAGGCGATGGTTGTCATTGCTCTGATGATCCTTGTCGGGTTTTCGGCTGAACACTGGACGCCCTGGCTGGTGCTGCCTGCCACGATCATCCTGTTCCGCGAGGTCTTTGTGTCCGGCCTGCGAGAATATCTGGGCGACACAGCGGGGACGCTCAAGGTCACCAACCTCGCCAAATGGAAGACAACCGCCCAGATGGTCGCGATTGCGACCCTGTTTTCACAGGGCATATTCGAGCACTATCTGGTGATGTCGTCCTTTGGGATGGATGATCTGTTGATCGACCAAATTCTGCGTGGGCAGGTCAGTGATGAACTTGGATTGCGCTGGAAGCTGGAAGGCATGGTCTGGACCGGACGTGTCGGACTTGTCCTGCTGACAATCGCCGCCGCGCTCACCCTCATCACCGGCGCAGACTATCTGCGCAAGGCTATGCCGCATCTGAAGGAGACCCGTTGATGGATATTCTCTATTTCGCTTGGGTGCGTGAACGCATTGGTCTCCCCAAAGAACGGGTGGAAACCTCTGCCGCCACTGTACGGGAACTGGTGGCGGAACTGAGCGCGCGTGAAGACCGCTATGCCGTGGCCTTTTCTGATCTGTCCGCACTACGGGTGGCGCTCGATCAGGATCTCTCTGATTTTGACGCTCCGCTTGATGGCGTCCGCGAAGTGGCTTTCTTCCCGCCGATGACCGGGGGCTGATCCATGCGCATTGCCGTTCAGGATGGTCTTTTCGACATCGGAGAGGAAAGCAACCGCTTTGCGGCGGGGCTCTCGGACAGTGGCGCCAATGCCGGTGCCATCGTGACCTTCACTGGCGTGGTGCGAGGATCGGACAACGGCGATATGGTCGCGATGGAGATCGAGCATTATCCGGGTATGACGGAACGTGCGATCCGCAAGATTGCGGATGAGGCGATGGCTCGTTGGTCGCTTGCGGATGTGCTGGTCATTCACCGTCATGGCCGTCTCGTGCCCGGCGAACAGATCATGATGGTCGCCACAGCATCGCGCCACCGGCTGCACGCCTTTGAGGCGGCTGAATTCCTGATGGACTACCTGAAGTCCCGCGCGCCTTTCTGGAAAAAAGAGCTGTTGCAGGATGGGGCAGGGAACTGGGTCGAGGCAAAGGACAGCGACGAAGAGGCGCTGGACCGCTGGGCCTAGGCCCAGCTGCGCGCGTCGTTTCCATCTCGTCAGATCAGATCGCCGTCAGCTGTGCAGCTGGGCGCGCAGTTCTTCCGCTTCGCGTCGCGCATCACGCAAACCGTCCATCGCAGCGCGCAGCTCTGCTTCGGTCTGTGCCAGTTGGTTGGACAACTCCGATTCCCGCTGTTGCAGATAGGTGATCGCCTGATCGCGGGTTTCCTCTGCTTCATGCAGTTCCTGGCTCATCCGGTCCAGATCGGCGACATCGCTTTGCTTCACCCGGGTGAAACGATGGACCAGCCAGTTGGCAAACCAACCCATCGCAAAAGCAACAAACAGGATGATGGCAGTGGTGATGATGAACTCGGTTCTGTTCATTGGGCCAAGTCTCTCCTATTCGCTGTCGTCAGCCGATTCCGGCGCTGAGGCCGCGGCATCAAGGGTGGTTTCGCTGGTCGGGTCCGTCGCCGCCGGGCGGATCAGGCGGAATTCGATACGACGGTTGGCTTCGCGACCTTCTTCAGTGTCGTTTGTGGCAATTGGGGTGCTTTCGCCATAGCCCTTGGCGGAAAAGCTGGACGTGACGATGCGTCGATCCCGCAACTCGTTCAGAACCGACTGCGCGCGCGCCTGGCTGAGATTCTGGTTCATCTCTTCGCGCCCCTGGCTGTCGGTGTGTCCCTGGATTTCCAGTCGCACGCCGTCACAGCGCGCCAAGATGTCGGCGATCTGGTCAAGGGTATCACGGCTGCCGGCGGCCACCGTGGCGGAACCGGGCTCAAAGGTGATCTTGGAAACCGTCTGTACCGCTGCCAGTTCAGCCTCGCACAGCTCTGGCGACATCGGTTTGTCGGCAGGTTCAGGAGGCTCTTCATAGGTGACGTTCAGATCATAGCTTTCGGCTTCGCCCAGTTTTTCGGACAACAGCTTGGCGATTTCCGTGGGGGCATCTTCGCGGTGGCTCATGCCGGTCAGCTGCAGACTGTCTGGCATGACTGACACGGCGCCCCGCTCAAGAAAGGACAGCGCCTCTAGGCCGGCCAATACCCGCACCGGCCAGTCCACAGGCAAGTCATCGACAACCCGCGTGGCGCTGTAGACGTTGCCGCTGCCAAACCGCGCCTTTGCATAGCTTGTGGAAATCTCGCGCAGGGCCTCGTCAGAAATCCGTCCGCGCAGCTGAACCTGCCCTTCCGGGCTGAGGGTGGCAACAAACTCAGAGGGGCCTTGGGCCGTATCCGTTTCCGGCTCGGGCAGAACTGCATGCACGGCAAAAACCTGTGGCAGCGCGCTTTCCAGCTCGCCCACCACGGTATCAAACAACGCAGGCGCCGTACCCTCGGCGGCGACCAGCGTCATGTCTGCATTGGCAATCGTCACCGATCCGCCACCCAGTTCCGCCAGTGCGCCGATGCCCAGCTCTGCTGCACGTGCCCAATTGGGAGAGGGCACACCCATGCCGATCACACAGTCGAAACTGCCGTCATATCCCGCCTTTTTCGCGGCCCGCAGAATACGGTCGCGGCTCAGTTCGCTCTCGGCAGAGCAGGCGTCAAACTGTCCGCCGTTCTCGTCAATGCTATAGCGCAGGGTGAAGGGCGTGATGACCGGACGCGGGGCCGCAATATCCAGCGAGAGCCGCAGACCGGCAGGTGCCATGCGGTTGAGGCGTTTTTCGATCTGCTCCTTTGCCTCGGCGCTGTCGGAAATCGCGGTGACCGAAACCTCCTGCGCTTCAACCGAGATCTTGGAACGCGGCAGCAGGCTCAGCGCATCCAGAGCGAATTCAACTGCATCCATCCAACCGGTAGGGGCCGTGTAGTTTGCCGTTTCCAAAAGATCCGCGACCTGATCGGCACCGGCAATGGTGTTCAGCCGTTCGATCACGTCGTCACGGTTGGTTGCCCGCGGGATCAGGCCGATGATCGACACGCCGCTGTCATTGCGCAGGATCTCAACCGAAAAACGGGGCGGTGCGATGCCTTTGGAGGGGGTGACCTCCATGTCGTCAATGATGCGGGCCGCATCCACCACACCACCGACAAGCGAGATCACCCCAAAGCGGGTGGCTTCGTCCGGGGCGGTGCCGTTCAAAATAACCCGCAGGCCATCGGCGGTGACTTCGGCCCAGGTGTACCCGCCCTTGTCCAGCTCGCGCCTTACGGCTGTTTCACTGCCTGCTTCGATCCCCGTGACGGCAAACCCGGCCACAACCAGGCTCAGAGCCGCAGCTCCGGTGAAGGTCAGGCCAGATATAAGAAGCGAGGATAGACGCATGTGTCAGCGGGTCTCCGTTTGGCGGCCGCAGAAACGGCTTTCAGAAGTCTTACAGGGGCAATGTGGCAGGTTCAATCACGCGAACAAGGCTGCAGCAAAGAAGATGAGCGGAATCAAGCCGGTATCGCGGTTGAGCCGGAACAGTTGCAAAAGCCTGTCACCATTTTCGGCATCAAAGGCACGCAGCTGCCACGTCATGTGCCATCCCATCGCCCACGGACCAACCAGCGCAAGGACCAAGGCAAGCACAGAGCCGTTGGGCTGCACGGCCATGATGACCGCCAGCGCCATCAGGCTTACGGTTGCGACAATAAAGCGGCGCAGCCACATTGGCGTATCGGTGCCAAACAGGCGCGCCGTGGATTTGACGCCAATCAGCGCATCATCTTCGGTGTCCTGATGGGCATAGATCGTGTCATAAAACAGCGTCCAGGCAATGCCTGCCAAATACAGAACCACGGCAGGCCAGTTCAGCGTTCCGGTATGGGCAACCCACGCCAGCATGGCGCCCCAGTTGAATGCCAGCCCCAGAAACACTTGGGGCCACCAGGTAAAGCGTTTGGCAAATGGGTAGATCGCAACCGGGAACAGGGCAAGAATACCCATCGCGACCGTCGCCTGATTAAAGCTCAGCAAGATGGCGAAAGAAATCAGCGCCTGTAGCCCCATCCAGATCACGGCACCTTTGACCGTGACCTGACCGGATGGGATCGGGCGCGAGCGCGTGCGCTCCACCTGACCGTCGAAATTGCGGTCGGTGATGTCATTCCACGTGCAGCCAGCGCCGCGCATCAGCCAGGATCCAGCCGCGCAGGCGACAAAGATCCAGAGATCTTCCCAACGCGGGCTTTGGTCCCACAGGATCGCCAGTGCCAAACCCCACCAGCAGGGGATCAGCAAAAGCCATGTGCCGATTGGCCGGTCTGCCCTGCTCAGCCGCAGGTAGGGGCGGCTCCAGGCGGGTGCGCGTCGGTCGACCCAATTGTCTTTGACAGCATCTGCGACCTGTCCATCTGGTGTTGGCGTCCCGCCTTGCATATGTATGCCTCATGAGTGCAAAGATCAGACTGTATGTAGAGCACCCACTGGGGGCAGGGCAATCGGTTCCTCTGGACCGCGATCAGGCGCATTATCTCTTTGGGGTCATGCGGCAGGCGGTTGGGGGACAGGTGTCTCTGTTCAATGGGCGCGATGGAGAGTGGCGGGCCGAGATCGCCGAAGCGGGCAAGCGCAACGGGCTGCTCGTCTGTCAGGAGCAATCGCGGCCTTTGATGCTGCCGCCGGATCTGTGGCTTCTGTTTGCTCCGATCAAAAAGGCGCGCACCGATTTCATCGTGGAAAAAGCCGCTGAAATGGGGGCCGCACGGATCCTGCCGGTCCAGACCGATTTCACCAACTCTGACCGCATCCGCCAGGACAGGTTGCAAGCCCACGCCGTAGAGGCCGCAGAACAATGTGGCGGCACCTATGTGCCGGAGGTGGCAGAGCTGCAGAAACTGTCACGCGTGCTGGACCAATGGCCGCAGGAGCGACAGCTGATGTTCTGTGACGAGGCAGAGGTCGGCACTGCCCTGACCCTTGCTGCCGCAGATCACGCCAAGGCCCCGTGGGCCATCGTCATCGGACCAGAGGGCGGTTTTTCCGAGGCAGAGCGCAAACGCCTTCATGGTCTGCCCCAATCCCATGTGGTGAGCCTGGGGCCGCGGATCTTGCGGGCGGATACAGCAGCGGTTGCAGCGCTGACGATCTGGCAGCAAGCCTATGGTGACTGGGGATGACATGGCGTCTGGCGCAGCCGGACGAGCAGCGCGCGATTGAGGCGTTTCTCTCCCGCCATGTGGCCAGCTCCATGTTCCTGCTCACCAACCTTCGCGATCACGGCCTTTCTGGAACCGCGCCCAAGGCCATGAAGGTCTGGCTGCGTGGTGCGCCGAACAATGGTGTCGCTGGGCTGACCAATGATGGTACGCTGCTTATTCAGGCGCCAATGGCCACGGACGCGGACTGGCGGTCAATGCAGGCCCTTGTCGAGGCACAGCTGGCAGGCCGGCCGCAGACAGGGGTTCTTGGCGCGACCGAACAGCTACGCCGCTATCTTGCCGCCACCGGGCTCGCAGCCCGCGCAACGCGACTGAACCGCGATGAACCCGGATTGGCGCTGGACCTTGGGGATCTTGACCTGACGTGCCTTACCCGACCGGCGCTGGCGGGTGCGGTCCTTATGCCAATTTCGGCAGCACCGCGACCCATGCTGGTGCAATGGCGCGCGGCGTATCATCAGGAAGTTCTGGGCACCCCCGCAGCAGAGGCGGTGGCGATGGCGTCTGCGGATATCGACAGCTATCTTCTGCGCGACAGTCATCGCATTTTGTCGGTCGGGCCGAAATGGGCTGCGATGACGGGATTTAACGCACAACTTCCCGGGGTGGTTCAGATCGGTGGTGTCTACACGCCCCCGGACATGCGCGGTCGCGGCTACGCGCGGGCAGCCCTTGCTCTCCACCTGCAGGACGCCGCCCGCAAAGGCACCGAAAAAGCGGTGCTATTTGCAGCAGGCGACGCCGCTGTCAGGGCCTATCAGGCAATTGGCTTTCGCCAGATTGAGGGCTACTCTCTGGTCTTGTTTGACCCGTCCAACGCCACAACGGCAAAGGAGCCATCAACATGAGCTTCATCCGTCCCGAGGCCCGCGCCGCCCTATGGCGTTGGCGTGAATTGCTTCTTGCGGGCTCCACGGGCCTCCTGGGCCTGACCTGGGCGCTGGGGTCGTACGGGGTTCTGGCGCTGACGGGTTGGGCCCTGATCGTGATCGCTTTCATCATCGCAGTGATTGGCGCGCAGCGGCTGCGTTTTCGTTTGGGGGCGGGGGGGCCTGGCGTTGTTCAGGTGGATGAAGGTCAGGTTGCTTATTTCGGTCCTCTGACGGGCGGCGGCATTGCCCTGTCCGAGCTGGAGCGTTTGACATTGGATCACACCGCCAAACCCGCACATTGGCTGCTGGAGCAACCGGGACATGGCACCTTGGCCATCCCGGTCAACGCAACCAACAGCGATGCGCTCTTTGATGCTTTTGCGTCGCTGCCTGGTTTGCGAGTAGAGCGAATGCTGGCAGAATTGCACGGCAAAGGCACTCACCAGGTCGTGATCTGGGAGCGCGCTTCAACCAGACCTGCCCAGCACAGGTTGCATTGACACCGCGCGAAATTGCGACCACGACTGGCACCTCAATACGGATAACCTCACGGAGAGCCCCAGATGTCTATCCCTCAATCCGGCGGCGGGCCGATCGAACGGCACGAGCAATTGGCGGAATATCTCGCATCGGGATGCAAACCGCGCGATCAATGGCGCATCGGCACCGAACATGAGAAATTCGGCTACTGCAAGGACACGCTGAAGCCGCTCCCGTTTGAGGGAACCCGCTCTATCGTGGCCGTTCTCGAAGGTCTGCGGGATCGTCACGGCTGGTCCGAGATTCGCGAAGCGGGCAAGCTGATCGGTCTGGAAAAAGACGGTGCAAATGTCTCGCTTGAGCCGGGTGGCGCGCTGGAGTTGTCGGGTGCCCCGCTAGAGACGATTCACGAAACCTGCGACGAGGTGAACACCCACCTGCGCGAGGTAAAGGATATCGCGGATGAAATCGGCGTCGGCTTTATCGGCCTTGGCGCCGCGCCGATCTGGTCGCACGACGAAATGCCGTTGATGCCCAAGGGGCGCTATAAGCTGATGGATGCCTATATGGGCAAAGTCGGCACCATGGGACGCACCATGATGCGCCGTACCTGTACCGTTCAGGTGAATCTTGATTTTGGTTCTGAGGCGGACATGGTGCAGAAAATGCGCGTGGCCATCGCACTGCAGCCTGTCGCCACGGCGCTTTTTGCCAACTCCCCCTTCCTTGAAGGCAAACCGAACAATCACAAATCCTGGCGCTCGCGCGTCTGGCGCGATCTGGATGCAGACCGCACCGGCATGGTGCCTTTCGTGTTCGAAGAGGGCTTCGGCTTTGAACGCTGGGTGCAATATGCCCTCGATGTGCCGATGTATTTTGTCTACCGCGATGGCGAATACATTGATGCACTTGGCATGTCCTTCCGCGATTTCCTCAAGGGAGAGCTGCCCGCCCTTCCCGGTGAAACCCCGACACTCAGTGACTGGGCCGACCACCTGACCACGGCCTTCCCCGAGGCGCGGATCAAGAAATACATGGAAATGCGCGGTGCTGATGGCGGCCCCTGGCGTCGTCTTTGTGCTCTGCCTGCATTCTGGGTGGGCATGATGTATGATCAGTCCAGCCTCGATGCGGCCTGGGATCTGGTCAAGGGCTGGGACGCCGAGACCCGCGAGGCGCTGCGGGTTGCTGCCTCAGAGCAGGGCTTGCAGGCGCAGGTCGGTGCCATCAACATGCACGACCTCGCCCGCGAAGTGGTTGCCATCTCCGAGGCCGGTCTGAAGGCCCGTGGCCGCGCCGGCGCAGGGGGCTTGGTGCCGGATGAGACCCATTTCCTCAACGCGCTGAAAGACAGCATTGAAACTGGAAAGGTGCCCGCAGACGAGCTGCTTGATCGCTATAACGGCGATTGGAATGGCGATCTGAGCCGGATTTATGCGGACTACAGCTACTGATCTGTCGACCGCAAGAAAACGTACAAAGGGCGCCCTCATGGGCGCCTTTTTCTTTGCTGTGATTGGTGCAGAACCCCTGCTTTTCCCCGCAACCGGAGTCTTGCCTGCCAGAAGTGGGAGCCATAGAGGAGCGGTCTGTCTATGGTTTGAAAGATATTGATATGGGAAATTTCTTCATCTCAGCGTTTGAGAAACTGGTCGGCGTTGTTGTCGTTCTCTTACTGATCGCGGTGCTTGGCGGCGCCGTTCTGGCAGCGATGCAGCCTGGCGGTGGCGGTATGCTCGCAGCGCTTGGCGTTCTGGTGATCGGGACACTCTATGTGATCTTGATTGCAGGCTCGCTCTATCTGGCGCTTGGGATCTACAACAACACCAAACGCACCGCTGAGGCGATCGAGCGACTGGCGTCCAAATAATCGGGCTTGCAACAACGCCAGCCCGGTTGGGAAAAGAAAACGGCGGCAGGGTATCCTGCCGCCGTAAGACATGCGTGAGTGGGGCCATTCAGCCTTGGCTTACTGCTCCAGCAGTTCTGCGGGAGATTTGTCTTCGATGTTGTCCCAGTTCACGTCTGCTTTCTCGATGAAACCGGGGATGTCCTGCGCCCAGCGTTCCTGGATGTCCTTGGACAGGTTCAGGTACAGAACGTCGTCGACGATTTTCCACTGGTTCGGGTCGCCGTCGAATTTGAAGCCCATCGCCGCACCAAAGGCACAGTAGCCGCCGTATGCCGGGATGTAGGCTTCGGGGTTGGCTTCGAACAGGGCCTTGTTTTCTTCGGTTGCGAACCAGTAGGTCGCATCGTCAAAAGACGAGGTCACCTTGTAGGAGCCTTTGGTGGGCTCACCTGCGTTGAAGTAGGCAACCGGGTCATAGCCCTGCATTGCGAGGCCGGTCGAGGAGGCGTTGATATCCACGCCAGCAGCCAGTGCGGAGGTTGCCAGTGCGACGGAGAGAGCGATACCACCCAGGAAAGATTTTGCTTTGGTCATCGGTTTGAGCCTTTCGATGTGTCGGGCGATCAGGGCGCCCTATGTTGGAATGGGTAAGTTTGTGCGTACTGAAATTCTGGTCTTCGAAATGCGGCCTGTTTGGCCATGAATTGCAGTTGGGGATTTTCCTGCTCACATTCAAAACAACTGATTTTGAATGCGCACAGATGCACAGAACCCTTGCGCCCCTGCGGAGGCACATCTGCGTGAACAAAAAAGCCCCTTCCGGTTGGAAAGGGGCTTTATCTATATAATTCAGATGGTTGTTTGGGGTTGGCGGGCTACTTCTGCCCGATCTTCGGCTCTGTGCCGTTGCGCAAACGTGCGATGTTTTCCTTGTGGCGCCACAAAATAATAATTGCCAGAAACGCGGCGAGAACGGTTGCCATCGGCGCACCAAGCAGCAGACACCACACAGGCGCCGCAACGGCAGACACCAGCGCCCCCATTGAAGAGATCTTGCTCAGATAGGCTGCGGCCAGCCATGTCAGGCAGCAGGCGATGCCGACAGGCCAGGCAAGCGCCAGCATCAGCCCAAGAAACGTAGCGACGCCCTTGCCGCCCTTGAAGCCGAGCCAAACCGGGAAACAATGCCCAGCAAATGCGGCAAGCCCGGCCAGCTGTGCCGCGTCTTCGCTCGCCAAGGCACGGGCCAGCAGAACGGCAACGGCCCCCTTGCCCCCGTCCAGCAGCAGGGTCAGCGCCGCCGCCTTCTTGGAGCCGGTGCGCAACACATTGGTGGTGCCGATGTTGCCGGAGCCGATCTGGCGCAGGTTGCCAAGGCCCATGATCCGGGTCAGCACCATGCCGAAGGGGATAGAGCCCAGGCCATATCCGACAACGGCCCACAACATCAGTGTCGCAAAAGTGGAATCGATAGGTGGCATCAGTTTCTCCGGTAGACGGGTTCACCCGCCACGTAGGTTTCCAGCACCCTACCTTGCATCCGCTGCCCGTCAAACGGGGTGTTCTGTGACTTCGACTTCAGCGCGAAGCGATCCATGACAAACGGGCTGTCGGGATCAAACAGCACCAGATCCGCAGGCGCCCCCTCGGCCAGACGACCGCAGGCGAGGCCCAGACGTTTGGCAGGGTTCAGTGACATGGCGCGGAACAGCGTTGGCAGGTCTAGCTGGTCGTTGTGATAAAGCCTCAGCGCAGCGGGCAACAGCGTTTCCATCGCCACGGCCCCGGCGGCCGCCTCCTCGAAGGGCAGGCGTTTGCTCTCTTCATCCTGCGGGGTATGCATGGAGGAGATCACGTCGATCAGCCCCTCACGCACCGCTTCGATCACGGCCAGCCTGTCCTCTTCGGACCGCAGGGGGGGCTTTACCTTAAAGAAGGTGCGGTAGTCCGCGACGTCCAGCTCATTCAATGTCAGATGGTGGATCGACGTGCCCGCGGTGATGTCCAGTCCATTTGCCTTGGCCCGTTCCAGCGCAGGCAGGGCGCGGGCTGTGGTGATCTGATCCGCGTGATATTTCGCACCGGTCATTTCCAGCAGGGCAATGTCGCGGTCCAGTCCCATCCGCTCTGCCATCGGAGTGACCGACGGCAGGCCGCGCAGGGCCGCGAATTTGCCGGCGGTTGCGGCTGCGCCCTTGCTCAGGCCCGGCTCTTGCGGGTGGGCGATAACCAGCGCGCCGCAGCTGCGGGCATAGGTCAGAGCGCGAGAGAACACTTTGGTATCGGCCACCACATGATCGCAATCGGTAAAGGCCACGGCACCTGCATCCATCAGGAACCCGATTTCTGTCATCTCCCGACCTTCGCGCCCCTTGGTGAGCGCGGCCATTGCCAGCACGTTGACAGGCGCATCGGCCTGCGCGCGACGGGTGACGAACTCAAGCGTTTCGGGGCTGTCAATGGCAGGGGTGGTGTCCGGGCGCGTGATCATTGTTGTCACGCCGCCAGCCGCCGCGGCGAGACCGGCTGATTTATAGCTTTCCTTGTGACGCTCGCCGGGTTCGCAAACCTTGACGCCGATGTCGACGATACCGGGCGCAAGGCATTTGCCCCCGCAATCAACAAGGGTCACATCTTCTGCCCCAATGTTTCGCGTGCGAAACAATTGGTCAGGGTTTGTGTCGTTCTTTTCCACCGCCGCAATGCGCCCGTTCTGCACCAGAACCGCGCCGATGCTGTCGGTTCCGGCTTCTGGGTCGATCAGGCGGGCGTTGGTAAAAAGCAGGGTCATGCGCGGGATCTCTCGGGCAGGGTGGACATGGCGTTTTGCAGGGTTGCAATGGTGGCGGCGGGATCAGGCTGGTACTTGATCAGGTATTTGTGCCCTGCGTGAGTGACGATCTGCACGGTGCTGGCAAGGCGGTTCAATTCAGCCACATCGGCAAGCGGGATGGCTTGCTGATCCGGACCTTTGATTGTTGTGCCATCCAGCGCCCAGACGCGGGACATTTCGTCAGAGACGAGATAACCGCCGCGCAGGCCGATGGCCGCCAGACCACCGATGGCACCGGTCCAGACATGTGGGTTGCCCATGAACCATAGAATGCCCATCGCGCCCACCATGGCAATCACGGCCAGCCAGGCATGGCTGCGCCAATAGGCCATCCGGTCGGGGGTGAATACGGTTTCCGACATCAGCGCACCATCAGCAGAACAACAAGAACAATCAGCGCCATCACCACAGAGAACAAGGCCGCACCAATTCGTCGTGCCCGCGACCGGGCCTCCCGCGGGGAGGGGCGGGGCGCGGAGAACGGCTTGGCGCTTTCCGGGGTTTCTGCGGGGCTGGCCGGGCGCGCGGCCCAATCTGCCCCGGCTTCGCGATAATCGCCGATATGGTGGATCTGTTCGGCCGGGGTGAGATGGGTTTCCTCTCCGCGCAGCGCCCGCGAACGGATCAGCAGCACATAGCCGTCGATGGCTTCAAGTTTGGCGCGATCGGGCCGCAGCGCGTCTTCGGGGATGCCGCAGCCGACACGCAGGTAGCCTTCCAGCCCCAGCTCTTCGAGATCGCTGACAGGAAAGACCTCTACGTGATCGAGGTCGATGTCATCAATGCCCAGAACCTGGGCCAACGCGCCGGGCTCTCGCAGGAACCGGGCCTGTTCAGCGCGCATGTCGAGGTCAAAAAGATGGATGACCCGCTGTTCGCCAGCCGGGATCAAGAGAGATTTTGCGTGCTCACCTGTCATGGCTCAGGCCGCGCCGTGTTGGTCAGCCTGGCGGCTTGCCCGGAGATTGCGGGCCAGCAGGTCCATCGCGGCCATGCGTACGGCGACCCCCATCTCTACCTGTTCCTGGATGACAGAGCGGTTGATGTCATCGGCGATGGTGCCGTCGATTTCCACACCTCGGTTCATCGGGCCGGGGTGCATGACGATGGCGTCGGGTTTGGCCAGCGCCAGCTTATCGGCGTCCAGACCATAGCGGTGGTAGTACTCGCGCTCAGAGGGGATGAAACCACCGTCCATCCTTTCTTTCTGAAGGCGCAGCATCATGACCACGTCCACATCCTTCAGACCTTCGCGCATGTCGTCATAGATCTCGGCACCAAATTCGGCGAACTGGCTGGGCACCAGCGTCGGTGGACCGATCAGCCGGATGCGGTTTTCCATTTTGCCAAGCAGGATCAGATTTGATCGAGCCACACGGGAATGGGCAACGTCGCCGCAGATGGCAATGTTCAGCCGGTGCAGTCGCCCCTTGGCCCGCCGGATGGTCAACGCATCCAGCAGCGCCTGGGTCGGGTGCTCGTGCCGCCCGTCGCCTGCATTCAATACCGCGCAGTTCACCTTTTGCGCCAAAAGGTCGACGGCGCCGGAATGGGGGTGACGCACGACGAGAAGATCGGGGTGCATCGCATTGAGGGTCATCGCCGTGTCGATCAGGGTTTCCCCCTTTTTGATCGAGGACGCCTGCATTGCCATGTTCATCACGTCAGCACCCAACCGTTTGCCTGCGAGCTCAAACGAGGCCTGCGTGCGGGTCGAGTTTTCGAAGAACATGTTGATCTGAGTGAGACCATGCAAAGCCTCGGCGTGTTTTTCCGCGCGGCGGTTCAGATCAACATAGCTGTCCGCAAGGTCGAGAATGGCTGTGATTTCATGTGGCCTGAGTGGCTCAATGCCCAAGAGATGCCGTTGGTTGAAGGACATCGGATCAATCGACGTGGGGGCATTGGGCATGGGCTGGCTCCGCGCTGTTTGGCGTCCTTATAGGCAGGGCTTTGATCTGCGGCAAGCGGCGTGGCGTGGCGCATTGCTGCGGCATGCACGGCAGGTATTTTGATCTGTCGCCGGGCGGGGTAGCTTGGGGCATGGAATCGGCATTGGATTATCACAGCGCGCGGGCGCTTTTGGCTTGGCAGATTGAGCTGGGGGCAACGGACGCGATCTGTGACGCGCCGGTCAACCGCTATGAGCTTGAGGCACGCCAGCCCAAACCGACCGCCCGCCAGGCAGAGGCGCCGCCGCCCAAACCCAAGGAAGTCGATCCGGTTGAGGTTGCACGCGACATCGCGCGCGGGGTGCGGGACTTGGCCGGTCTCAAGGCTGCGCTGGCCCAGTTCGAGCACTGCGACCTGAGGAAGGGCGCGCGCAATCTGGTATTCAGCGACGGCAAGCCCGGTGCACGGGTCATGGTGATCGGAGAGGCGCCGGGGCGCGACGAGGATCTGGAAGGGCGTCCCTTCGTGGGGCGGGCAGGGCAGCTGTTGGACCGCATGCTGGCAGCCATCGGCCTGTCGCGGCAGGACAACGTCTATATCACCAATGTATTGCCTTGGCGGCCGCCGCAGAACCGCGACCCGCTGCCTGCAGAGATTGCGATGATGACCCCGTTCCTGGAACGCCATGTGGCGCTGGCCAATCCGGACATCCTGATTGCCATGGGAAACATCAGCTGTGATGCCTTGATGGGGAAACGCGGCATTACCCGTCTGCGCGGCACATGGGGCGAGGCCTGGGGCAAGCCGGTCATGCCGATGTTCCACCCCGCGTACCTGCTGCGCCAGCCGCTGCAGAAACGGGCTGCGTGGTCTGATCTTCTTGATATCAAATCCCGGCTTGATGCTGGCTGACCCTGCCTGTGCGCAGGTGCATAAAATCATGACGAAAAAGCAGTGAGAGAGGCCTGACAGAATGGCACAAATCGACGACGGAAAAGCGTTCATTCCAGTGCGTATCGCGGTGTTGACCGTGTCTGACAGTCGCTCCCTCTCCGAAGACCGGTCCGGCCAGGTGCTGGTCGACCGGCTGGAGGCCGCAGGTCATGTGCTGGCCGATCGCAAGATCCTGCCGGATGAGCGCGACCAGATTGCAGATCAGCTGCGTGCGTGGGTGGCGGATCCCGACGTGGATGTGGTGATCTCAACGGGCGGGACCGGGCTGACCGGGCGGGATGTGACCGTTGAGGCCCATCGCGATGTCTATGAGAAAGAGATCGATGCCTTTGGCACCGTCTTTACCATCGTGTCGATGCAGAAAATCGGCACGTCGTCGATCCAGTCGCGGGCAACCGGCGGTGTGGCGGGAGGCACCTATCTGTTTGCGCTGCCGGGCAGTCCCGGCGCCTGCAAGGATGCCTGGGATGAAATTCTGGTCAAACAGCTCGACTATCGGCACCGCCCCTGCAATTTCGTCGAGATCATGCCCCGCCTTGACGAACATTTGCGCAGGAAGTGAGACGGAAATGATCCGCGGCGGCGTGTAACCTCGTATAGCTTTGGACAAGCTGATAAACTCGGCGCCTGAAATCTGGTGCTTTGCCGGGTTTGTCGGCCTGAAAAGGATGAGAGATGCGCTTTTTGCGGCACACGGTGTTCGGAGTTTTCCTGGCGGCGCTGACGGCGGCGTTGCTGCTGTTTGCGGTGCAGATCGTGGCCTCCGCAATCCAGAGCCGTCTGTCAGACGAGCGCAAAGCCCCACCCGCACGTGAACGGGTGTTTGCCGTCAATGTCGTCAAAGCAGAGTTGGGCGCGGTCACCCCGCAGCTCACGGCCTTTGGTCGGGTTGAAAGCCGTCGACGGCTGGAATTGCGCACGGCGGCTGCTGGTCGTGTCGTGGCGCTGGCGCCTGGCTTTGAAGATGGCGGCGATGTGACCGCTGGAACAGTGCTGGTGCAGATTGATCCCGCAGACGCGCAGGCCGCCCTTGAGAGGGCAGAGGCCGACATGCTGGACGCAGAGGCGGAAGACCGCGAGGCACGTCGCGGCCTGACCCTGGCGCAGGATGAACTGGCCGCTGCGCAGGACCAGGCTGCGTTGCGCGCGCGCGCACTGGAGCGGCAGCAGAACCTGCAGGAACGCGGGGTGGGCTCGGCTGCAACCGCAGAGGTTGCTGAGCTGGCCGCAGCTCAGGCACGTCAGGCGGTAATTTCGCGCAGACAGGCGGTTTCCCTTGCCGAGGCGCGCATCGATCAGGCCGCCACGCGGCTTGCGCGGGCCCGCATTGCCCTAGAGGATGCGCAGCGCACTTTGGATGACACCACCATCACCGCGGCTTTTGACGGAACCCTGCAGTCGGTGAATCTGGTTGAGGGACGGCTGGTTTCGACCAATGAAAAGCTGGCGGATCTGGTGGATCCGGCCCAGCTGGAGGTCGCCTTTCGTGTGTCCACGGTGCAGTTCGCCCGACTGCTGGATCAATCGGGCAAGCTGATAGAGGCGCCGGTTCGGGTGACGCTGGATGCAACTGGTGCGGCATTGACGGCGACGGGGGTTGCCGTCCGCGACAGTGGCGCTGCAGGTGAGGGCTTGGCCGGGCGGCTGATCTATGCCCGCCTCGACACTGCGCCGGGCTTCAAACCCGGTGACTTTGTCACAGTCCATGTCGAAGAGCCTGTGGTTGAAAACGTAGCCCGCTTGCCAGCCTCGGCTCTGGGGTCGGATGGGACGGTCCTGGTGATTGGCGCAGATGACCGTTTGGAGACGCTGGCGGTCACATTGGTGCGCAGGCAGGGCGATGATGTCTTGCTGCGTGGCGAAGGGCTTGCGGGCCGCGAGGTCGTGACGGGGCGCACACCGCTATTGGGGGCCGGTATCAAGGTGCGCCCATTGCGCCAAGGGGCTGAGGCCGCTGCCACAGAGACAACAACACGCGCGGCCGAGGCAGAGATGATTGAGCTGAGCGATGACCACCGGGCCCGGTTGGTTGCATTGGTCGAGCAAAACAGCCGCATGCCGCAAGAGGCCAAGGCACGGGTGCTGGCGCAACTGGCTGAAGCAAAGGTTCCAGCGCAGCTGGTCAACCGGATCGAAACCCGGATGGGAGGCTAAGGCGCCATGCTGCGCAATTTGCCCCAATCCGCCGGAGGCCTGCTGAGCTACTTCACCCGTCACCGCACGCTGGCCAATCTTCTTCTTGTTCTGCTGCTGGTTCTGGGGGCTGCTGCGATCCCGAACATGCGGGCGCAGTTCTTTCCCGATGTGATCGTAGAGAGCGTTTCTGTCTCGGTTGAATGGGAAGGTGCAGGCCCCGAAGATATCGACAGCGCCATTGTGCAGCTGATGGAGCCGGCGCTTCTTGCGGTGGATGGGGTGGAAAGCACCAGTTCCACCTCTCGTGAAGGGCGGGCAAATATCTCGCTTGATTTCGAACCGGGCTGGGACATGGCCCGTGCTGCCGATGATGTGCAAAGCGCAGTGGATGGCATCACGTCCCTTCCCGAAGAGGCAGAAGAGCCCAGCGTGCGTCGGGGTGCCTGGCGCGACCGGGTGACGGATATCGTACTGACCGGTCCGATCGCGCCGCGCCAGCTTGGGCTGTTTGCTGACGAACTGGTCAATCGTCTGTTCGAGGCGGGCGTCACCCGCACCACCATCCGCGGCGTCGCGGCACCACGGACATTGGTTGAGGTGCCTTCGGCCAGCCTGATTGCGCATGACATCGCGATGGCAGACATCGCGTCGGCTATTGCGGCAGAAGTCGATGCCAACCCGGCGGGCGATGTAAGCGGGGCCAATGCCCGCATCCGCACCGGCAGCGAAAAACGGACGCCTGAAGAGCTCGCAGGGATCGTGTTGCGCACGAACCCGGACGGTTCGGCGTTGACGGTGGGGGATGTCGCAACAATCCGCATCGAAGGTGTCGATCGCAATCGGTCCTATTTTGTCGGCGAGAACCCGGCGATGTCGATCCGGGTGGACCGCTCTGACCAAGGCGATGCGATCGGCATTCAGGCCCAGGTCGAGGATGTGGTCGAGGAAATGCAGGCAAGCCTGCCCGAAGGGGTAAGCGCCAGCCTGATCCGGACCCGTGCAGAGGCCATCACGGGGCGGCTTGATATTCTGATCGACAATGGGCTGATGGGCCTTGGTCTGGTGCTGGCCTTGTTGTTCCTGTTTCTTAATGCCCGCATCGCGTTCTGGGTGGCTGCGGGCATTCCGGCGGCCATGTTTGCCGCGATTGCGCTGATGTACCTTGGTGGGCTGACCATCAACATGATCAGTCTCTTCGGTCTCATCATTACGCTGGGTATCGTGGTGGATGACGCCATCGTCGTGGGGGAACATGCCGATTTCAGGGCGCGGCGTCTGGGCGAACACCCTGTCTCTGCCGCCGAGAACGCCGCGCGGCGCATGGCGATGCCGGTTTTTGCGGCGACGCTGACCACGGTGATTGCCTTTTTCGGGCTTGTGTCGATCGGCGGTCGCTTTGGAGAGCTGATCCGCGACATCCCATTGACGGTGATCGCTGTTCTGGCGGGGTCGCTGGTTGAGTGTTTTCTTATCTTGCCCAACCACCTTGCGCATGCGCTGGCGCATAGTGCCAAGGAACACTGGTATGATTTGCCCAGCCGGGTGGTGAACCGTGGCTTTCGAAAGGTGCGCGACCGGGCATTTCGCCCGCTGATGGCGCTGGTGGTGCGGGCCCGCTACGTGGTGTTGGCCGGTGCTTTGGTGATCCTTGCGAGCCAGCTGGCGCTGTTTATCGGCGGGGATGTCAAATGGCGCTTTTTCAATGCGCCGGAGCGGGGCTCGGTCACCGGTAATTTTGCCATGGTCGAGGGGGCAAGCCGCGAGGATACGCTGGCCATGATGCGCGAGATGCAGCGCGCGGTAGAGGCGTTGGGCGCCGAGTATGAACAGCGCCATGGCCGCAATCCGGTCGATTTCGTCATGGCAGAAATTGGTGGAAACGCCGGACGTGGGCTCGCTGGAGTGGATGCCAAGGATACGGATCTGTTGGGCGGGATTTCGATCGAGCTGATTGATGCGGATCTGCGCCCCTATTCCAGCTTTGCCTTTGTCGCCGAATTGCAGGACAGCGTACGCAGGCATCCGCTGACGGAAACGGTCTCATTTCGGGGGTGGCGGTCTGGTCCGGGCGGGGATGCGCTGGATGTTGAGTTCAGTGGCGCCGCGGTCGACGTGCTGAAGGCGGCATCTGAGGATCTGAAGACCGCGCTCCTGCGCTATCCAGAAGTCTCTGCGGTGCAGGATAATCTTGCATACGACAAGGAAGAGCTGGTTCTGGAGCTGACGCCGCAGGGGCGGGCGCTTGAATTCACGGTTGAGACCTTGGGGCGGGCGCTGCGCGGGCGGCTGAATGGTATTGAAGCAGCAACCTATCCGGACGGTCCCCGCAGCGCCGAGATCCGGGTGGAACTGCCCGACGGCGAGCTGACGGCGGATTTCCTGGAACGCACGCTGATGCGGAGCCCGGCAGGGATCTATCTGCCGCTGGCCGACATCGTCTCGGTCAGCCAGCGCACCGGGTTTTCCACGGTGCGGCGGGAAAACGGCGTGCGGGTGATTTCAGTGACCGGTGACATTTCCGAAGATGACCCCGCCCGTGCCCAAGAAATCGTCACCGCGCTAGAGGAAGAGATTCTACCCAAAATCGCAAGTGAGCGGCAGGTAGACTGGCGGCTGGCTGGGTTGAGCGAACAGGAAAGCGATTTTCTCAATGACGCGCGCACCGGCCTTATTCTCTGCCTGACGGGAATTTATCTGGTTTTGTCGTGGATTTTTGCCAGCTGGACCCGTCCGCTGGTGGTCATGGCAATCATTCCATTTGGCTTGGTCGGCACGATTTGGGGCCATTACCTCTGGGAGGTGCCGCTGTCGATGTTCACTGTGGTCGGTCTGTTGGGGATGACGGGGATCATCATCAACGACTCGATTGTTCTGGTGACAACGATCGACGAATACGCCGAAGAGCGCGGTTTGATCCCTTCGATCATAGATGGGGCAGCGGATCGTCTGCGACCGGTCATGCTGACCACATTGACGACGGTGCTGGGGCTGGCCCCGCTGATGTATGAGGGTTCACAACAGGCGCAGTTCCTGAAGCCGACGGTGATTACGCTGGTCTACGGGCTGGGGTTTGGCATGTTCCTTGTGCTCTTGGTGGTGCCAGCACTGGTGGCCGTTCAGGCAGATGTCGCACGTCCCTTTACCGCGCTGCGCCGCGGACTGCAGGGCCGGGCAGGGTGTTTGCGTTGGCTCACCTTTGGGTTGGCTGGTGCACAGCTTGCCTGGTTGGCGCTGAGCCTTGGCTACGCAATGGCCGCTGGGGCGCTGCATCCTGCGTTGCGGATCGGCGTTCCGGCGCTGGTTGAAATGGATCCGGTCCGCGCTGGCGGTGCCTTGTTCCTGGTGGGGGCTGTTGTGATCAGCCTTGCGGGCTACGGGCTGGGACGACTGTCGCGCGCGCGCGGCCAGAGGGCCTAAGGGGGCACCTGTGGCGCCCTAACCGTTGCGCTATTCCGCCAGCTGTTGTTCCGCCTGTGCCAGCAGGGCGACCTCGGCCACCTGATCGATCAGCAGCCGGGCGGGAGTGGACGACGATGGCGTGCTCGTCAGCGCAAGGTCTGAAACGGGCACCCAGCTGGCCTGCAGGGCATCATCGTCGGGGTGCGGTGAGCCGCTGACATAGTCACAGAGCACGGCCACCAGAAGATACTGCCGTTGCACAGCACCGGCGTCATCCCGCAGCATGACATCCACATGTGTCAGGATCTTGCGCGGAGTGGCGATCACGCCCGTTTCTTCCAGCAGCTCGCGGGCTGCGGCCTCAGAGGCGGTTTCGCCCAATTCAACGTGACCGCCGGGAAACCCCCACCAGCCTGCGTTGGGCGGTTGCTTGCGTTGGACCAGGATGACGTGATCCTGTCCCCCTTGTGGGTGACAGACAACCGCCAGTGCCCCGAGCACGGGACGTTTTACTGGGTCAGGAGAGCTGGACATGACGGTTCCGACATTGGGGCAGGGTTGCCGGAATTAGTGGCGAGTGCAGCCCCGGATGTCCACTGCATGATTACGCCCCAGCACCGTGAACCGCAGCTGCGAACGGTCCATGGCAAAGATGCCCCCGTCCGCCGACACGATTTCGGTCTGCGCAACCAGCTGGTCGCCGCTGCGCGTGGTGGTGGTTTCCGTGGTGGCCAGATTGGGCGCGCCCGGTTCGATGACCACGACCTCCTCACCGCCAGCGGAGGGCATGGCGATGCGGGCCGTCAGCTGCATGCCGTAGCGGCTTGGGACAATGTCGCAGGAGGCACGGCGCACACCGGCTTCCCGCGCGGAAAGCGGTTGATCGGCAAGGGCTGCGACAATGGCGGGGTTTTTGCTGCTCTTCGGGTTCAGGGCTTGCTCGAAGGTGAGTTCGGATGGAATGCAAACATCCTTGCAGATCCCCAACTCCATCCGACCTTTCAGCTTGATGGGCGCGCCGGCCTTTGCAGGGGTGATCTCAACCGGAAGAACCAGCTGATCGTGATAGCCGATGGTCCGGAAACCTGAGGTCAGAAACACGTCAGGCGTTGGCCATTTGATCGATACAGCGCCGACGTTTTGTGATCCCGCCCAGGTGAATTGCGGTGGAATTCCGGCGTCACCGGGCGCGCGCCAGTATGTTTTCCACCCCTCTGACAGTGTCAGACGGATCGCGCCCATATGGGTGCCACTGCGGGTGATGCCGCCATCCAGGATCTCCAGCTGGACGATATCCTCCATCCGCTCCGCCAGAGCAGCGGCGGGAAGGGCTGTCAGCGGTACAATCGCCACGGAGAGCGCGGCGCGCAGCCAACGGCGCCCAGCAGAAGCCACAGCCGAAACGACCCGGTGGGGTGCGGATGATTTTAACGGCATATTTGATGGGGCAGGGTGAAACTGTGTCATAAGGAATAGATGCGCGTTCAGAAGGTAAAAGCCAAGTCACGATACGGTCAGGGGCGGGTGATCGCGACACAGAAACAGACTTGGCCTTGAACACGCAAAGGCTGCGCGCCATCTTATTATAAAGAGCAAAGGGAGCTGGCGTTACGCCAACCCACCTCCACAACAAGGAATACAGGTGCAGATGGATCTTTCCGGACAACTACTGATAGCGATGCCAGGCATCGGGGATCCCCGGTTTGAACATTCACTGATTCTTTTGTGTTCTCATGACGATACCGGGGCGATGGGTCTGATTGTGAACAAACCTGCGGCGGGTGTTGCCGTGTCCAATCTTCTGGAGCAGCTCGACATCAGCGTCGCGGATGAAACCGACGGCAATCAGCCGGTCAGATTTGGTGGCCCGGTTGAGACACAGCGGGGATTTGTACTGCACTCGCCCGAGTATCAATCAAACGTCAGTTCTCTGCGGGTGTCGGATGGGTTTTCGATGACTGCAACAGTTGATGTTCTTGAAGATATCGGCGCCGGGCAGGGGCCTGCGCAAAAGCTGGTCATGCTTGGCTATGCGGGCTGGGGGCCAGGGCAGCTCGAATCGGAGATCGCGCTTAATGGCTGGCTGAACGCGCCAGCAACGCCGGATCTTGTGTTTGAGCTGGCGGACCACGAAAAATGGGAAGCGGCGCTACGGGAGATCGGTGTGGATCCCCTGACGTTGTCCACAAGCGCGGGCCACGCCTGATAATCTGCCCAATGCGGTCGATTGGGGTCAGCAATGCGGTCGACTGGGGTCAGCGCGGTGCGGCGGCGCGGCGCAGGCGGTCGTTGATTGCCGCGCCCAGTCCGTGCTCGGGGATCGGGGCCACGGCGATCGGTTTGTCCATCGCATCTAGCTGATGCAGGTGGCCAAACAGATTGGCGGCCGCCTCTACCAGATCAGCGCTGTCAGACAGGTTCAGGTCACAGGACATCGTGCCAAACCCAAGGTACAGCTCTGCCGGATCCGGTGTGGTGACATTCAGCCGGACTTTGGCGCGTGGGGCGTAATGTGACAGCAACTGCCCCGGCGCGGTCAGAGGATCCGACGCATCGCGCAGCTGCAGCGGGTGACCCAGCACCGCCTCGATGTCTTCCTGAGCGAGCCCGCCGGGGCGCAGCAGAATGGGTGTCTCACCCGACAGCCCGACGATGGTGGATTCCACGCCTACGCCGCAGGGGCCGTCATCGACAATGGCCGCAATACGCCCGTCCAGACCGGCGACAACATGTGCCGCTGTTGTCGGGCTGATCCGTCCGGATGGGTTGGCCGAAGGGGCCGCAACGGGGCCGTCCAAAACCGACAGAAGGGCGCGGGCGGCTGGGTGGGCGGGAATGCGCACGCCAAGAGTTTCAAGACCCGCGGTCACAAGATGCGAAATGTCATGCCCGTCTCGCAGGGGCAGCACCAGTGTCAGCGGGCCGGGCCAGAACGCTTCTGCCAGCTTGTTGGCGGTCTCTGTCCAGATGACGTGACGTTTCGCGGCCTCAATCGAATGGACATGCGCAATCAGCGGGTTGAAGCTGGGTCGTCCCTTCGCGGCATAAAGCGCGGCGACGGCCTCTCCCTGACGGGCATCCGCGCCAAGCCCGTATACCGTTTCGGTGGGAAACGCGACCAGCTGTCCGGCCTGCAAGAGCGCTGCAGCCTGACGAATATCCTGCGGCTGAGCGGTCAGGACGCGGGTGGGAGAGTTGGACATGGCTGGTGACGCGGCGTTTTGGTTGCTTGAAAAAAGGGCCCGGTTAGGTAATCGGACAAGACGTTCAACATAAAGGCTCGGGGCAATGATGCCAAGCTGCCCCGAACAGCTCTCTCTGAAAGAGGCCAGACATGACCTTCCGTGCCCCCGTTCCCGAGTATCAGTTTCTATTGAATCACATCATTGGCTACAGCGAGATTTCCGCGACCGAGCGGTTCAGCGAAGCGAGCGACGATGTCGTGACCGCAATCCTGACCGAAGCGGGCAAGTTCTGTGATGAGGTTATGGCCCCGCTGAACAGGGGCGGGGATTTGCAGCCAGCCTATCTGGAGAACGGCGTTTTGCGCACCTCTCCGGGATATGCAGAAGGCTGGCAGGCGATCTCTGAAGGGGGTTGGATCGGCATGAGTGCGGCAGAGGATTTCGGCGGCATGGGCCTGCCGATGACCCTGACCACGGCCGTGAACGAAATGATGTCGGGTGCGTGCCTTTCGCTGCAGCTGGCTCCGCTGATGAGCCAGGGCCAGATCGAGGCGCTGGAGCATCACGCCAGTGACACCCTGAAAGAACTGTATCTGCCCAAGCTGATCTCGGGCGAGTGGTCTGGCACCATGAATCTGACCGAGCCTCAGGCAGGCTCTGATGTGGGGGCGCTCAGCTCCAAGGCGGAGCCACTGGACGATGGCACCTATGCCATCAGCGGGCAGAAGATCTATATCTCCTGGGGTGACAATGATTTCACCCAGAACGTCTGCCATCTGGTGCTGGCGCGTCTGCCCGATGCGGTGCCGGGGACCAAGGGGATTTCTCTCTTCCTGGTGCCCAAATTCCTGCCGGACGCCGAGGGCAACCCCGGCAAAGCCAATTCGCTGAAAGTCGTGAGCCTGGAACACAAGATGGGTCTGCATGGTTCGCCGACCTGTGTGATGCAGTATGATGGCGCCATCGGCTGGATGGTTGGCAAGCCGGGTGGTGGTCTCGCGGCGATGTTCACCATGATGAACAACGCCCGTCTGGGTGTCGGCGGTCAGGGCGTGGGCGTCGCAGGCGCGGCCTATCAGAAGGCACTGGCCTACGCACTGGAGCGCAAACAGGGCAAGTCTGCTTCTGGCACCATCGTGGATCATGCCGATGTGCGCCGGATGCTGATGGAGATGAAAGCCGATCTGTTCGCTGCACGCGCGATCCTGCTGGCGTGTTCGCAGGCTATCGACATGCAGACGGCAACCGGTGCGCAGGACTGGGCTGCACGGGCGGCTTTCCTCACGCCGATTGCCAAGGCTTTTGGCACCGAAACCGGGATGCGCGTGTCAGAAACCGGGGTGCAGGTGCACGGTGGCATGGGCTTTATTGAAGAGACCGGCGCAGCGCAGTTCTACCGCGACGTCCGTGTGACCGCGATCTACGAAGGCACCAACGGCATTCAGGCGATGGATCTGGTGGGGCGCAAGATGATGGACGGCGGTGACATGGCGCACCGTCTGATCGATGAGATCGAAGAGCAGGCCGAACGGGCCCGCACCACCCATCCAAATATGGCCGAAGCGGTCTGGCAGGCCTGCGAGTCGCTGCGCGAGGCGACAGAGTGGCTTACGGCGCAGGGCAATATGGACGAACGTTTCGCGGGGGCGGTTCCGTACCTGCATGCTTTTGCCCGCGTCTTGGGCGGGCATTATCATCTGGCGGCTGCGATGGCAGATGTCGGTGGCCCACGCGAGAAATTGGCCCGCTTCTACATCAACCGGATGCTGCCAGAGCACGCAGCCCTGCTGACTCATGCGCAGGCGGGTGCAGATGGCGCGCGCGCATTGACCTTGGATGAACTGGCTGACGGATGAGCAGCGAACGCCCCGACGGCCCGTGGAGCGAACCGCCCGCTGAGGGCGAGGCCATTGAGGTGGCCGAAGGCGTTCTGTGGATGCGTCTGCCTCTGCCGATGAAGCTGGACCATGTGAACGTCTACGCGCTGGACGATGGTGATGGCTGGACCATTGTTGACACCGGCATGTCGTCCAACAAAACCCGTCGCATCTGGGAGCGGCTGATGGCTGGTCCGCTTGGCGGCAAGCCCGTGAGGCGGGTTGTGGTCACGCATCACCACCCCGATCATGTCGGCAATGCTGGCTGGTTTCAGTCTGAACATGGTGCAGAACTGGTGACGACGCGCACTGCCTGGCTGTTTGCGCGGATGCTGACGCTTGATGTGCAGGAAAGCTGGCCGGAAGAGACGCTGGAGTTCTACCGCAGCGCGGGTATGGATCCCGCGATCTATGATGCACGGGTGGCAGAGCGGCCGTTCAATTTTGCCGATACGGTCTATCCGATGCCACTAGGGTTTACCCGCATCAAACAGGGCGACGTGTTGCGTATGGCTGGTCGCGACTGGGACATCCACATGGGCAACGGCCACGCACCAGAGCACGCAACATTCTGGAGTCGCGATGACAATCTGGTGATCACAGGTGATCAGATCCTGTCTTCGATCAGCCCCAATATCGGGGTCTACGCGACCGAACCAATGGCTGACCCGGTGGCTGAATGGCTGGAAGCCTGCGAACGGCTTGCTCCGCTTGCGCGACCCGATCACCTTGCGCTGGGCGGGCACAAGCTGCCCTTTCTTGGTCTGCCACACCGCATGGCGCAGCTGATCGACAATCACCACGGAGCCCTTGCGCGGCTTCTTGACCATCTGGACGAGCCCCGCAGCGCGGCAGAGTGTTTTGCGCCTCTGTTCAAGCGCAAGATTGGTGCGGGGGAATATGGTCTTGCCTTGGTAGAGGCGGTGGCCCATGTAAATCATCTGTATCATATCGGTCAGGTGGATCGCGTCCGACGGGATGACGGGGCCTGGCTTTATCAGCGTAAGGGGTGATCTGCCCCGTCACCGGGGGAGACACCATGTCCGATGAAATCGCAACCAGCGCAGAAGCGGCAGAAGATGCGATCCTGCCATGTGTTCACGAGGTCCATTCAGACCCAGAAGCCTGCCATCCGCTGAAGCCCCTGCCAGAGCAGCTGAAAAAGCCGGTTGAAAGCAAGAGCCCGGCTCGCTGGGCCTATGAACGGCTGATCCTATACATTCAGAATTTCGAAGAGCAGCTGGACAGCGAACACGAGGTCGCGATGGGTTTTGCTGGTGGCGACGCCGGTGTGATGCGGATCGAAGGCATGGGCTATTTTGATCCCGACATGATCACCTACTACGGCTCTGACACCAGCGGCGCGCGCACCCAGTTGGTGCAACACGTGAGCCAACTGAATGTGATGCTGCGCGCCTTGCCAAAGCAAAACGAAGCCGCGCCTGCCAACCGGATCGGGTTCCGGCTTGTTTCTGATCTGGAGAGCGATGCGCCTGAGAGCTGAGCGTGTCATACGGGTGAAGGCAGCTGTGCTGGTCGCGGGGGTCTGTGGTTTCCTGGCAGATGTCGCCTGGGCACAGGACAGTTGGCTGGGCCAGTTGGAGGCCCCGGCGTATCAGCTGCTGGACGATCTGATGGCGGCGCAGGGGTACGAACCCTCGCCATTCACGACCGATGGTTGCAGCGGCGGGTTGTCCCTGTTGTGGCGACAGCTGTCACGGTCTGGCAACGGCCCTCCGTTTGAGCATTGCTGCATCCGTCACGATCGCAGCTATCACGCTGCCGGACAGGCCAGGGACTCCGTCCAAAGCTATCAGGCGCGCCTTGAAGCCGATCAGAGCCTGCGCCGCTGTGTAGAGACGCAATTGCAGGACAATCCATCGCTTGCCCGGACTGTCAGCAAAGCCGTCTACGGCGCTGTTCGATTCGCAGGTGGGCCCTGCAGCGGGCTCTCGTGGCGCTGGGGGTATGGGTATCCCACCTGTGCAGGCCAAAACCGCGACAGTTTTGGCAGGGATGCGCCCGATTGACGTGGTGACAGTGGCGGCGAAATCCAGTATCCAGCAAGCAAACATACGCGAATAGGAATGGACACATGGCTGAACACAAGCACGGTTCGATGGACATCACTGTTCAGGAAAAGACCTATGAAGGCTTCCTGAAATTCACCACGCGCTTCTGCATTGCAGTGGCGATCTTTACCGTTTTCCTGGCGATCTTCGCGACCTGATCGCGTGGCCGGTTCGGATCGCCTGGGGCGTCTGGGTGCCCGGTCTGTGGCTGGCCTGACGCGCACCACTGCAGCGGTGCTGCTGTGTGGTGCGCTGGTGGCCTGCGCCGCGCCGCAACAGCCCAACGCAGATGATGCCACGTTGCAGAGAGTGGCCTATCGTCACGACGGCCCGCCGTCGCTGACGCTTTATACCATGATCAACAACCGCACGGGTCAGGGCGCGCATACCTCCCTGATGGTGAATGCCTCTGAGCGGGTGATTTTCGATCCTGCCGGATCCTTCTATGCTGATGTGGTGCCGGAGCGTGATGATGTCCTTTACGGGATCACGCCTGCGGTTGAACGTGCCTATCGCGGGTCACATGCGCGCAGCACGCACCACGTCGTTGTTCAAACCGTTGAGGTCAGCCCGGAGCAAGCGCAGCTCGCCTATCAACTGGTGACGCGCAACGGCCGTGTTGCGGGGGCGTTCTGTTCGAATGCGACCTCGTCTGTTCTGGCGCAAATTCCGGGGTTCGAGTCGATCGAGACCACGTTTTATCCCGGCAAGCTATCCGAACAGTTTGCAGCCCTTCCGGGTGTTTCCACCCAGGTTTACCGCGAAAATGACAGCGCGGACTTGAAAGAAGGGTTGGAAAAGAACAATGCGCTTTTGAATGCAGGCGCTGGCAGCTGACTGTCCCGCCCGAAGGGGCATGATTGTGAGATGCTTGAAATGACAAAGCCGCAGGTCGTCCTGCGGCTTTTGTTTTGCGTTATGTGTCGCAACGTCAATGCAACAGGAACAACAGCAGAAACCCACAGGCGCCCGCCCCCATCGCGATCAGGACATTGCGGGTCAGAAAGCCGAGCGCAAAAACCGCCACTGCGACCGCGACATGCGGCAGGCTGGGGGTGCCACCAGTGGGGGTGGGCCAGGCAACGAGCGGGGCGACCAATGCGGGAATGATCGCAACCGCCGTATAGCGCAGATGTCGCATCAGCCAGGCAGGCATCGTGCGCCCGCCCATGAGCCCGATGAATGCAAAACGCAGGGCAAAGCTGCCGACAGCCAGTCCGATGATGATGGTCCACAGCAGCGTGGGGTCAGGGGCCTGTGTCATGCTGCGTCCTTTCCTGTCTTGCGCTGTTCAATCCAGAGTTCGGCCTGTGCCCCTGCCATCATGCCGACCATACCCGCAACGATCAGGCCGAGATTGTAGGGCAGGGCGGTCGCGGGCAATGCGGTTGCGACGGCGGCAAAGCAGGCGACCACATGCGCAGGTGTGCGCAGCATCGGGCCGACCATCGCCAGAAACGCCAGTGGCAGCACAAAGTCGAGGCCCCAGCTGTCAGGCACCTGTGCGCCCAGAAGCGCGCCGATGAATGTTGCCGCCATCCAGCCAGGCGCGACGCAGCCGTTGGTGCCGAAGAAATACGCCAGCCGCTGTGACAGGGTCATCTGCGGGTTGTTTTCGAACTGAACAATCGACAGGGCATAGGATTGGTCAACCGTCAGATAGGCGGCGCAGGCACGTTGCCAAAGCGGGGCCTCTCCCAAATAGGGGGTGAGGGATGCGGAATACATCGCCACCCGCAGGTTCACCGCGAGCGCTGAGACCAGAATAATGAGTGTCGGCGTGTTTTCCTGCATCAGCTGGAGGGCCGTGAACTGGGCCGAACCGGCAAAGACAGAGAGCGAAAAGACCAGCGCCTCGGGGACAATCAGTCCTGCTTCGGCGGCCAGAACGCCAAACAGGAGCCCAAATGGTCCCGACACCAACAGGAAGGGCGCGCCGTCGCGAAACCCCTTCCAAAATGCCGATTTCGTGGTGGTGATTGCCATGATCTGGTCCTAGGTTGTTCCCAATTGGCATAGGCCTGTGGGTGGAGGTTTGCAATTGGCGATGATGGATGAAAACGCAGATCAGGCTGCGGTTGTGGCCGAGTATCTGATCGCGCCGAACCCAATAAACGCGCGGCTGACCCGGCGGGTCAAAGGTCTTGATCACACCGGTGCGGTGGCTGAAATTTCCGTGGTCGAAGAGCGCCCGCTGACCATCTATCTGAACCGGCAGGAAATCGTCACGGCGATGACGATTGGGGATTATCCGGAGTATCTTGCTCTTGGCTTTCTGCGCAATCAGGGCATGCTGCGCGCTGACGACGTGATCACCGGTATCGACTATGACGAAGAGCTGGAAACGGTGGTGGTGCGCACCGAGATCGAAACGTCCTATGAAGAGAAGCTCCAGAAAAAGACGCGGACGTCGGGCTGCGCGGTCGGCACTGTCTTTGGCGACATGATGGAAGGGCTGGAGGATGTGCGCCTGCCTGAGGTGGAGGTGAAGACCTCCTGGCTTTATGCGCTGGCGCACAAGATCAACCGCACGCCGTCGCTGTACCTGGAGGCGGGCGCCATTCATGGCACCGTGCTGTGTCAGCAAGATCGACCGCTGGTCTACATGGAGGACGTGGGCCGCCACAATGCGGTGGACAAGATTGCAGGCTGGATCCAGAGCACCGGCGCGGATGTGTCGGATAAAATCCTCTACACGACGGGGCGGCTTACATCCGAAATGGTGATCAAGACCGCGATGATGGGGATCCCGGTTCTGGCGTCCCGTTCAGGCTTTACCGCGTGGGGCGTGGAAATCGCGCAGGAAGTGGGCCTGACGCTCATCGGGCGGATGCGCGGCCAGCGTTTCGTCTGTCTGGCGGGGGAGGAACGGCTGGTGCGCGACATGGACCCCAAGGACGCGCCGGTTGAGGACAAGAAACATCGGCGGAAGAGTGCGGGAACATGACTGGTTCAATAGACCAAAGGGCAGAGCCGGTCCGCGGGCGGAAGCGAAGCGCCCGCCCATGGGGGCGGACGGGCGCTGCCCGGCATGTTGCCGGGCGCAGGGGCATTGAATGAGCGGACACGCACGCAGCCCGCTGGACCTGGCGCTTATGGTCTTTGGATCATTCTTCGTCCTGAGTGCTCTGGCCTTCTGGGCCATGTTCCGCTTTGGGCGACCGGTCGCGGCGGACTTCGGGATTTCTGTCATGGGCAGATCGGTATCACGGAAAGTTATCTCGAGCGGGGTGTCCGACGTCTCTGATGCGCTGCAAAGAATAGTGCAGCGATGCAGATGGCTGTTCGCTGGAGCCTATGCCTGTGAAGGAGGCCACAAATGACCCAACCCCTCGGCGTAATCCTCGCAGGCGGTCTCGCCACCCGGATGGGCGGCGGCGATAAGGGGCGGCTTCAGGTTGGGGGCGAAAGCCTGCTGGCCCGTGTGGTCGCCCGGATCGCACCCCAGGTCGCAGGTCTCGCCTTAAACGCCAATGGCGACCCACAGCGATTTGATGATCTTGGCCTGCCGGTCATTGCCGATACGATTGACGGATTTGCTGGTCCTCTGGCGGGGGTTCTTGCCGGGCTTGACTGGGCCGCAGAGCAGGGGGCGTCGTCTATCGTTACCGTTGCGGCTGACACGCCATTCTTTCCGCGGGATCTGGCAGAGCGGCTGCTGGCTGCGGCTGAGGGGCAGCGTTATCCGTTGGTGCTGGCGACCACTCCGCGCACAAGCGAAGAGGCACTGAAATCGGGCGGGGGGCGTCGTGTAAATCGGCACCCGACGTTCGGGCTTTGGCCTGTGGAGCTGCGTGAGGATCTGCGGGGCGCGCTGCAGAACGGCTTGCGCAAGGTGGTGCTATGGACCGATCAGCACGGTGGTCGCGAGGCGCTGTTTGAGGCAGAGCCGTTTGATCCGTTTTTCAATGTGAACACGCCAGAGGATCTGGCCCGTGCCGAGGCATTGCTGAAATGAAGATTTACGGTGTCACCGGCTGGAAAAACTGCGGCAAGACCGGATTGATGGAGCGGCTCGTCGCCGAGTTCTGCGAGCGGGGCCTGTCGGTGTCGACGTTGAAACATGCCCACCACAGCACTGACGTCGACCACCCCGGAACCGACAGTTTTCGCCATCGCACGGCGGGGGCGTCCGAGGTGATATTGGCCTCTCCCAACAGGGTTGCGATCATGCAAGAGCTGCGTGGCGCGCCCGAGCCATCGTTTGAGGCGTTGCTGGCGCGACTGCGACCTGTGGATCTGGTGCTGGTCGAGGGGTTCAAGCGAGAGGCCCACCCCAAGATCGAAGCACACCGGCAAGAAGCAGGTCAGCCGCTCATTGCGCCAAAGGACACCAGTATCCGTGCCGTCGCGAGCGATAGCCCGCTGGAGCTGGACCGGCCGGTTTTTGATCTGGACGATACGGCGGCAATTGCGGATTTCATCGCGCAGGAACTGGAGCTTTGACAGTGTTTGATACGGTCCTCATCGCCGATTGGTCTGCGGCGACGCGAAAGCCTGTGAAGGAAAGCAAAGATGCGATCTGGCTTGGCGTTGCGCGTGCGGGCCTTGCGGTGGAGCAAGTCTACTGTCGTACCCGGCTTGAAGCCGAGGCCTGGTTGGAGACGTTCTTTGCATCTGAACGTTCTGCGGGCAGAAAGGTTCTGGCGGGGTTTGATTTCCCCTTTGGCTACCCCAAGGGATTTGCAAGGCAGCTGACGGGACAGGATGACCCATTTGCGGTTTGGCAGTGGGTGTCGCAGCGCATCACAGATGACGAGAAGGGGCAGAACAACCGCTTTGCCGTGGCATCCGAAATCAACCGCGCCTTTCCGGGTGCGGGGCCTCTTTGGGGGAAGCCGAGCGAAGACTCCTGGCCTGAAATTCCCTATCGCAAGTCCGGGATCAGCTATGACCTCGTGGCAGAGCGGCGCAAAACGGATCTCGTTGCCAAGGCCGCGTCTTCCTGTTTTCAGTTGTTCTTCAACCCGACGGTTGGAAGCCAGCTCCTGATGGGGTTGCCGACGCTTGAGCGGTTGCGCAAGCGCCATCAGGCCGCCGTCTGGCCGTTTCAGGACATTGACGGCGCGCAACTGGTTTTTGCCGAGGTTTGGCCGGGATTGATCGAGGGGGCGGTAAAGCAGGCGCTTGCGAACGGTGCGGCGGAAGAAATCCGCGACAAGGTGCAGGTCAGGCTTTTGTCGCAGGCCTTGTCGGGCTTGGATGAACGGGCGTTTTCCACCCTTTTCGACGCGCCCAGTTCCGAGGCCAAGGAAGAAGCATGGATCCTTGGCGCTGGGTGTGGTCAGCTCCTGGATCGGCAGGCCCGTCTGGCAACAACAGAGGCAGACATGACCCTGGCACCGCCGCCCTTGCGAAATGATTGTTTCGCCCTGCCTGCGGGTGTGGATTGGACGCCTGTGGATGACGCGCTCGCTCATCTCAGGGATCGGTTGCATCCTGTCACAGCGGTTGAAACCCTGCCGCTTTCCTTGGCTTTGGGGCGGGTGCTGGCGGAAGATGTCGTCGCGCGGCGGTCCAATCCACCGCAACCGAATACCGCGGTGGATGGATATGGATTTGCCGGGCCTGCCGCGGACGGGGCGCAGGTCTTGCCGCTGGTTGCTGGCCGCGCGGCTGCTGGGCAAACCTACGATCATCCTGTGCCTGCGGGATATGCGATCCGCATTCTGACGGGGGCTGCCCTGCCAGAAGGGGTGGACACGGTCATCCTCGAAGAAGATGTGACCTGTGATGGTGCGAAAATTGCGTTCAACGGGCCGCTGAAACAGGGGGCCAATACGCGCAAGGCCGGTGAGGACGCAGCAGAGGGCGATGTGATCCTGAGCAAGGGCCGCGTTGTCACCCCTGCGGATCTGGCGCTGGCCTCGGCGACGGGTGTCTCACATCTTGCGGTCCGCAAACCCCTGCGCGTTGGTGTGCTGTCGACGGGTGATGAGCTGGTCGAGCCGGGAGAGCCTGCCGCTGCCGGGCAGATCTTTGACGCGAACCGGCCCATGCTGCTGGCCTTGTTGGCGACAATGGGATTCGAGCCCATTGATCTCGGCAAAGCAGAGGACGACCGGGCAGTGTTGCGGGGGCATCTGGACGCTGCGGCAGAACGTGTTGATGTGATCCTCACCAGCGGCGGGGCTTCTGCGGGGGATGAAGACCACATGTCGGCCATCCTGCGCGAGCATGGCGCGATGGAGCAGTGGCGTATCGCGCTGAAACCGGGGCGGCCTCTGGCCCTTGGGATGTGGCAGGGAACGCCGGTCTTTGGCCTGCCTGGCAATCCGGTTGCGGCTATGGTTTGCACGCTGATCTTTGCGCGTCCCGCAATGGGGCTCATGGCTGGGGCGGACTGGCAGGTGCCACAAGGATTTGAGCTGCCAGCCGCGTTCAGCAAGCGCAAGAAACCGGGGCGGCGCGAATATCTGCGGGCGCGCCTGCGCAACGGTCAGGTCGAGGTGTTCAAATCCGAAGGATCGGGCCGCGTCAGTTCGCTCAGCTGGGCCGAAGGGCTGGTCGAGTTGCCTGATGGGGCGGTTGATATCACGCCAGGAACACCCGTTCGGTTTATTCCCTATGCGAGCTTTGGCATGTAGCGCAGCAGCAGGCTAGTCAAAGGTTCCGGCAACCCGGCCCAGAAGCATGAACGCACGTGCTGTACGTGTTTCGCCCAAAGCCGAGATGTCGGCATCTGTTGCCTCTTCCTCGAAATTGGCAAGCATCTGGTCAAACCGTCGCAGGAAATGATGCGCGGCATCGCGGAAAATCGGATCCTGTTTCATGCGCGCATTGGTCAGCGCCAGAGAGCTGCGATCACGCACGCCGCCAAGAGCCGCCACGGCGCGTCCACGGGTGCCTTGGGCAAACTGGCGCCAGATTTCCGGGCGAGCCATGTCAGGACGCAGATCATCCATATAGATGCCGTCTTGGCTGAGCAGGGTCAGAACATCCTGTGCCGCTTGGATGACCTGTGCGGCCTTTCGGTCCTGAAGTGCGAGGCGCAGGGCTGCAAAGCCCTCTTCGTCCTCGGCTGTTTCAGGGAAGTTCAGAGCGCGGATCAGCTGGGCAGAGGGCAGCGGGGCCGCTATATCCTCTGCCGTGGTGCCGAGCGCCAACAGCCCCTGATCGGTTGCTTCGCTGCTGTCGTTGGGGCGCATCGCCATGCCCGGGATCGGACGGTCGCGTCGGCTGGTTTGGAATGTGGCGAGCGCGGTTTCCGTCTTGCGGGTCGCGGCAGCGATTTCCTCCAGCTTTTGGGTGACAGAAGGTTCGGCGACAGAGGCCGCTTGCTGGGCGTGGGTGATATAGGTTTTTCGCATCCCGTCGATTGCGGCATGCAGGCGCTGGGATTCATCGCGCATCACCTGAGATGAGCGTAGCGCCACAGCGCCGACCCAGATCAGCAAGGCGGGCAGCAGGATGGCAGAGGCCAGAAGCACATGATCCGACCAGCTGGCCGGTTCCTGCGCAGGCGTCTGGCTATCGCCGCCAAGCACGTAGATCGCAACAACCACCAGGAACCAGATCGCGCTGATGCCGATGGCAGCCGCCTCGATCCCGCCGATAACCGGCCGATCCGGTGGGCTCTCAAGAGCACTGGTTGGCGGCGGTGCAGAGGTGGCGTTGGAACGGGTCATAACGGTTGCTCGGAAACGGGCCAGATGAAATGTGCTGATGCCCGATGCTGGTGTCGGGCATCAACGGGTGTAGACGCCTTAGGCGTAGACGATCGTCAGGATCTCGTAAGAACGTTCCCCGCCCGGGGTGCGGACCTCGACGCTGTCGCCTTCTTCCTTGCCGATCAGGGCGCGGGCGATAGGGGATTTGATGTTGAGAAGACCGGCTTCGATGTTGGCTTCATGCTCGCCAACAATCTGCCAGGTTTTTTCTTCGTCGGTATCTTCGTCAACCACAGTCACCTTGGCGCCGAATTTGATCGATCCGCTCAGTTTTGCCGGGTTGATGACATCTGCGAGCGACAGGATGCCTTCCAGCTCCTTGATGCGGCCTTCGATGAAGGACTGCTTTTCGCGCGCAGAATGGTATTCAGCGTTCTCGGACAAATCGCCCAGCTCTCGGGCTTCGGCGATGGCCTGGATGATGGCGGGGCGTTCCACCGACTTCAGGTTTTTCAGCTCTGCTTCAAGGGCGGCGTGACCCGTGGGGGTCATCGGGATCTTTTCCATGTCTGTGTCCAGAATAGCGTGTCAGGTTTTGCCAGCATCCCTGGCGGTTCGCGTCTATAGGAAAACCGGTTGTCCCACCGCCGTGACGGCAGCAGGACAAACCGGTTGTGTCCCAAATACCTGACCTAATCTGGCGGTCGATTGCAAGGGGGCCAGAGGCACTGTCCACAGCGTTTTCGCTCAGGCCGGCGGAAATCGCCTCATTTCTGCACCGACTTACGGTCTGCCCCCAGCTGTCGGGCATGGTGTCAGCCGTGGTTGTGGCAGGGCGAAAACCTGCCGCCCTGACCGTTGGTGTGGGCTGGGTGTCGTGGGCCTAGCCATGCGGTGGGACGGGTCTGCGGCCCGTCCAGCCGTGGCGCGACACCCGTGGTCGCGGATCAAACCGACGTAGCGTGGCAAACATCTTGCCAAGCGATATTGCAATCGGCTGCCGGACGCGAAGCGCCTTGATATGGCTGTTGGACTGCAGATGCGTGTCGGACTGGGTCTGTTCGATGCGAAAGGGCAGAACGCGGCGGGGGCGACTGCTGTGCCAGAGAAGATCAAGCATCATATTCCACCACCTCAAATTCGATGTTGTCGCGGTCGCGGAAATAGAACCGGCGACCCGGCTCATAATCGTGATGCTCACCGGGGGTGAAACCGGCCGCGCGCACACGTGTCTCGACCGCATCCAGATCATCCACCACAACGGCAATGTGATTGAGCCCACCGTTTACACCATAGCTGGTTGGGGCCTTTGCCAGTGGCTCTGGCGGGCAGTAGAGGGCCAGGTAGCTGTCGGCTTCGCCCACGTGCAGGCTGTAGCCGCCGTTGATTGCCTCCCCCTGCCAGCGGATGGTCCAGCCGAACACATCCTGCATCCAGGCTGCGGTGGCTTTTGGCGAGGTCACAGTGATGTTTGCGTGTTCAAGACGTACAGTCATATCAGGCTCCGATGCTTGTCAGTTTGGATCGATTGCCTGTAGGCTAATTTCTCAACCTAACTTGAGATCAAGCATTTTCTTGAGCGTCAAGTGAATAGGGAATAGACGTTATATTACAGATCTTTAATAGAGCGGGAGGCTGTCATGGCGAAATCAGCAGGTGTGTCGATCGGCTATCTGGCAGAGCGAACCGGGCTCGCAGTGTCGGCAATTCGCTACTACGAGGCACAGGGACTGGTTGAGCCCTGGCGCAATGCAGGTGGACAGCGGAGGTTCCATCGTGCCGACCTGCGGCGGCTGAGCTTTGTCATGGTTGCGCAAAAGTTTGGCTTCTCGCTGCCAGAGATCCACGGTTTTCTCAAAAGTCTGCCGGGTGGGCGGACACCGACAAAGGCCGATTGGGCACGCCTGTCTGCGCAGTTTCGCGATCATCTGAATGCCCGAATCGAGACGCTGGAGCGTCTGCGGGACAATCTTGATGGCTGCATCGGATGCGGTTGCCTGTCTCTGCCCAATTGCAAGTTGTACAATCCCGACGATGCGGCAGCCCAAAACGGGCAGGGGCCACGCTATTTGATGGGGGATCGGCCGTCGGATTTGACCAAAGACGGGAACAGAACGCCAAATGACGATATTTGACGCACCATTTGTCGCAATTGAGGTTTCTAGATCACCGTAACGTAGAGTTTGGATTGACCAGAACCTCTGCCACCCGCTAAGCAACCGCGAAAGAAAATTACGCCAAGGACGCACAGCCCGCATGGGTTGGTCCTGAGCCACAGCCTAAGGAGCCTTCTATGGCCGAGATTGAACGCGAAGCAATGGAATACGACGTTGTGATCGTTGGGGCAGGCCCGGCTGGTCTGTCTGCTGCGATCCGACTGAAGCAACTGGACAGCGACCTGCAGGTTGTGGTGCTGGAAAAAGGGTCCGAAGTGGGCGCGCACATCCTGTCAGGCGCAGTGCTCGACCCATGTGGTCTGGATGCGCTGATCCCTGACTGGAAGGAAAAAGGCGCACCGCTGAACGTGCCGGTCAAGGACGACAATTTCTACATGCTGGGTGAAGCGGGTCAGATCCGCATCCCGAACTTCCCCATGCCACCGCTGATGAACAACCACGGCAACTATATTGTCTCCATGGGCAATGTCTGCCGTTGGATGGCAGAGCAGGCAGAAGAGCTGGGTGTCGAGATCTTCCCGGGCATGGCCTGTTCCGAGCTGGTTTACGGCGACAACGGTGAAGTCAAAGGCGTGGTTGCCGGTGTCTTCGGCTTGGAGGCTGATGGCTCCTACGGTCCCAACACCGAGCCGGGGATGGAGCTGCATGGCAAATACGTGTTCCTCTCCGAGGGGGTGCGCGGTTCGCTGTCCAAGGAAGTGATCGCCAAATACGGCCTGTCTGATGGCAAGGAGCCGCAGAAATACGGCGTTGGCATGAAAGAGATCTGGGAGATCGATCCAGCCAAGCACAAAGAGGGGTCTGTTACCCACACCATGGGCTGGCCGCTTGGCTCCAATGCTGGCGGTGGCTCGTTCATCTACCACCTGGACAACAATCAGGTTTATGTCGGCTTTGTGGTTCACCTGAACTACAAGAACCCGCATCTCTATCCCTACATGGAGTTCCAGCGCTTCAAGCATCACCCGATGGTGGCAGAGCTGCTGAAGGGTGGCAAACGCGTCGCTTATGGTGCCCGTGCGATCACCGAAGGCGGTTATCAGTCCATGCCCAAGCTGGTGGCGCCAGGCGTCGCGCTTCTGGGGTGTTCTGCGGGTATGGTCAACGTGCCGCGCATCAAGGGCAACCATAACGCCATGCTGTCCGGCAAAGCCGCCGCCGAAGCGGCCTATGACGCCATCAAGGCAGAGCGTTCGGGCGACGAGCTGGCCGCCTACGAAGTCAGCGTGCGTGACGGTGCGATTGGCGCGGACCTCAAGAAGGTGCGCAATGTCAAACCGATGTGGTCCAAGTGGGGGCTGACTGCGTCCCTGATGCTGGGTGGTCTGGATATGTGGACCAACACATTTGGTTTTTCCCTGTTCGGAACGATTGGTCACGGCAAGAACGATGCTGAGGCGACCGAGCCTGCAGATCAGCACAAACCGATCGACTACCCCAAGCCCGATGGCGTCCTGTCCTTTGACCGCCTGACCAACGTGGCATTTGCGGCCACCAACCACGAGGAAAGCCAGCCCTGCCACCTGCGCCTTGGCAATCAGGATACACCGATTCAGGTGAACCTGCCGAAATACGCGGAACCGGCGCAGCGCTATTGCCCGGCGGGTGTGTATGAAGTGGTCGAAAAAGACGGCAAACCAGAGTTTGTGGTCAACTTCCAGAACTGCGTTCACTGCAAGACCTGCGACATCAAGGATCCGTCGCAGAACATCACCTGGACGACGCCCCAAGGTGGTGACGGGCCAAACTACCCGAACATGTGATCGCCGCGCGAATGGTTTCGGCAAGGAATTGCCGGTAATATGGGGGCAGCCTTCGGGCTGCCCCATTGCGTGTCAGGGGGTGGCGTTCTACGCTTTGGGCCGAGGCAGAAATTGACCAGTCACCAAGAAGGAGGCCCCGCGTGCCCGTCCCAGTTCTTCGCAGCCTGACCTGTGCCGCCGCGCTTGCGGCCGCTTTGCCCCTGCCATCCATCGCGCAGGCGGATGGTCTTGCGGGGTCATATCTGGCCGCACGGGCGGCAACGCTCGACAGTGATTTCGAGGCATCGGCAGATTACTACAACCGGGCTTTGGTCAGGGATCCGCAAAATCCGTTGCTGATGGAGCACGTGGTATTTGCCCGACTGGCTCTTGGTGATGTTGCAGGTGCTGCGCCCGTTGCCGCGCGCCTGTGGGAATTGGGCGCCCGCAGCCAGGTCGCCAATATCGTGATGGCCGCCGATACAGTCCTGAAAGAGGATTTTCAGGCCATCATCGACCGCAAAGGCGCGCAATACGAGATCAACGGTTTGGTCGATGGCCTGATTTTGGGGTGGGCGCATCTTGGGGCTGGGTCCGTCAGCGCGGCGCTCGCACAGTTTGATGAACTGGGCAAGAAAGACGGTCTTGGCCTCTTTGCCCGATATCACCGTGCCTTGGCGCTTGCCTCTGTCGGGGATTACGAAGGCGCTGAGGCGCTGTTTGCAGCTGACGATGGTCAATTGACCAATACCTCCCGCCGGGCTGTCATCGCGCGACTGGAAATCCTGTCTCAGCTTGGCCGAAACGAGCAGGCGCTGCAGGTCATGGCGGATGCTTTTGACGGGCAGCTGGACCCTGGTTTGACGGCTCTGTCGGACCGTCTGCACGCGGGAGAGACGCTGCCCTTCACCCTGGCTGCCACACCTCGCGACGGTATCGCAGAGGTTTTCTTTACCATGGGGGCTGCGCTGAATGGGGAGATGGCTGACGACTACGTGCTGATGTATGCCCGTGTTGCGGCTGCACTGCGCGAAGATCACGTTGATGCGATCCTTTTGGCGGCTGAACTGTTCGACAAGCTGGGCCGCTATGCCTTGTCGATTGATCTCTACAAGATGGTGCCCCGTGGCCACCCGGACTATCACGCCGCTGAACTGGGCCGGGCAGAGGCGCTGCGCCGTGCAGCGAAGCCGGATGCCGCCGCAGAAGTGCTTCAGCAACTTGCCCGCGACTTCCCCAATGAGGCACCGGTTTACACCAACCTTGGCGATCTGCTGCGCCAGCAAGAGGACTATGCCGGTGCGGTGAAGGCCTATGACACAGCCCTTGGCCTGATTGACGAGGCACAGGATGGCCGCTGGTTCCTGCTTTATGCCCGTGGCATCTGTCATGAGCGGCTCAAGAATTGGGACCAGGCAGAGGCCGATTTCCGCGCAGCTCTTGCAATCCGTCCAGACCAGCCGCAGGTGCTGAACTATCTTGGTTACTCTCTGGTGGAAAAGCAGATCAAGCTGGATGAGGCGCTCTCGATGATCGAGCGGGCCGTCGACGCCCGTCCAGATGCAGGCTACATCGTTGATAGCCTCGGTTGGGTGCTTTACCGCCTTGGCCGGTACGAGGATGCGGTGGGGCATATGGAAACCGCGGTTGAACTGATGCCGGTGGATCCGGTGGTGAATGACCATCTGGGCGATGTCTACTGGGCTGTCGGGCGGGCCCGCGAAGCGGAATTCCAGTGGAAACGCGCGCTTTCCTTTATCGACCCTGAAGATACAGACGGCGAGGCCGACCCCGAACGCATTCGCAGAAAGCTTGAGATCGGTCTGGATGCGGTTCTCCTGGAAGAAGGCGCCGAGCCGCTGAAGGTTGCGAATGACGGTTGAGGCCTTTGCCCCCGCCAAGATCAATCTAACCCTTCATGTCACCGGCCAGCGTGCAGATGGATATCATCTGCTGGATTCGCTGGTTGGCTTTGCTGACATCGGAGACTGGATTTCTGCCTCTCCCGCTGATGGGCTGAGCCTGCAGGTGGCTGGCCCGATGGCGGCAGGGGTGCCGACGGACGGCAGCAACCTGATGATGAAGGCCGCTGAACTGCTTGCTGCTGGCCGGGGTGCGGCGCTGACGTTGGAAAAACACCTGCCGCCGGCTTCGGGCATTGGCGGGGGGTCCTCCGATGCGGCGGCAACCCTTCGGGCTTTGTGTGAGGTGTGGGATCTGCCGCTGCCGGAAACCGCAGATGTGCTTTCGCTTGGGGCGGACCTGCCGGTTTGCATGACACCGCGAACACAGCGGATGCGGGGGATCGGGGAAGAGTTGCACGCGCTACCGCCCTTGCCTGATTGCGCGATTGTACTGGTCAATCCCGGTGTGTCTGTCGCGACGCCTGCGATTTTTCGGGCGATGGAGAACCGTCACAATCCTGCGATGGCAGATGTGCTGCCAGTTTGGCAAACCGCAGAGGCGCTGGCTGATTGGTTGCGTGCACAACGCAATGATCTTCAAGGTCCCGCCGTCGCCCTGGAGCCGATAATCGGCGAGGCGCTGGCGACGTTGGCTGCAACGCCTGCACTGTTTCACGCAATGTCGGGTTCGGGGGCGACCTGCTATGGTCTCTATGCCGACGATGCAACGGCAAATGCGGCACGTGCTGCCGTGCTTGCTGATCATCCCGAATGGTGGGCGCGGGCAGGCCGGTTGCTGCGCTGAGCGACCACAGTTTCAAATGAAAAAGCCAGCGCAGATGCGCTGGCTTTTTTGATTTCTGTGCCTGTCACAGGGACTGGGTCAGGCGAGCCGAGCCACCACATAGTCGGCCAGATCATGCAGCATCTGACGGATGGGATCCTCTGGCAGCGCAGTCAGCGCATCCTGCGCGTTGGCCACCCAAGCCATTGCATCACGGCGAGTTGCGCCAAGCGTGTCGTATTTGTCCATCAGTGCCAGCGCGTGATCCAGATCACCCTCGTCTTGCCGTCCCTTTTCGATGGTGCGAACCCAAAAAGCGCGTTCTTCGGCTGTGGCCTGTGCAACTGCCTTGATGACCGGCAGCGTCAGCTTGCGCTCGCGGAAATCGTCACCAACGTTTTTGCCGGTTGCAGAGCTGTCGCCTTGATAGTCGAGAAGATCGTCCGCGATCTGAAACGCAATCCCGAGCGCATCCCCGTAAGCATAAAGCGCATCAACTTCGGCTTCGCTGGCCTCGGCGATGACGCCACCTGCCTGGGTTGCGGCGGAAAACAGCGCTGCGGTCTTCCCGCGGACAACTTGCAGGTAGATGTCTTCATCCGTGGCGAGGTCACTTGCGGCTGTCATTTGCAGCACTTCACCTTCCGCAATGGTGGCGGAGGCGTTCGCCAGAATGTCCAGAACCCGCAAAGAACCGGTTTCGACCATCAACTGAAAACTGCGGGCGAACAGATAGTCACCCACCAGAACCGAGCTTTTGTTGTCCCACAGCAGGTTTGCGGTCGGACGGCCACGTCGTTGGCCGCTTTCGTCTACCACGTCATCATGAAGCAGGGTCGCGGTGTGGATGAACTCCACCGTTGCCGCCAGCTTGACGTGGTTGTCGCCGCTGTAGCCACACAGGCGGGCAGCGGCGAGGGTCAGCATCGGGCGCAGGCGTTTGCCGCCGGCCTCGACCAGATGGGCTGTCACCTCGGGAATGCGAGGCGCGTGTTTTGACGCCATGCGCGTCCGGATCAGCGTGTTAACCGCTGCCATTTCTTCGCTGAGTGTCGCGGCCAGCATATCGTGCGGCTTTTGCGTCAGGATTTGATTCATCGTTTTCCCGCTTGCAAGGCTCGACAAGGCGCGGGCCTTGCCCTTAGATCCATCCCTATGAAGGAACTTTTGCGCAGCACCGACCCAACCATCATGGCCTTTGCCACCGCCCTTCTTGAGGGAGAGGATATAGACTGCTTTCAAATGGACGTAAATATGAGCATCCTTGAAGGTGGTATCGGTATTTTCCCGCGAAGATTGATGGTGCGGGAGGAAGATCATGCACAGGCTGAGCGCGTGATGCGTGATAATGAAATCCCATTGCGGTGATGGCCGGATTTTCTGCTGAAGAGCTGAGCCAGGACGACTTCCTCGGCGGGCGGGTTCGCCTATTGCAGCCGCGCCAGGGATACCGTGCCGGGGTTGATCCGGTGTTGTTGGCGGCGGCTGTGCCTGCGCGGTCGGGTATGCGGGTGTTGGAACTGGGCTGCGGGGGCGGGCAGGCGCTGCTGTGCCTCGCGGCGCGGGTGCCGGGGTTGGCGCTCAGCGGTCTGGAGCTGCAGGCCAACTACGCCGATCTGGCGCGACGCAATGCCGCGCTGAATGCAGCAGATCTGTCAGTGTTTGAGGGCGACCTGTCCGCGTTGCCCGTTGATTTGCGACACCAGCAGTTCGATCACGTGATTGCCAATCCGCCCTATTATCGGGCAGGCGCGCATAGTCCGGCTCAGGATGCGGGTCGGCAGATTGCTTTGGGTGGCGATACCCCGCTTGAGTTGTGGTTCGATGCTGCGGCCCGACGGCTGGGGCACAAGGGCTATCTGCATATGATCCAGAGGGCCGATCGCCTGCCGGAAATGCTTGCAGCCTGTCTGGGTCGATTGGGGTCAGTCGAGGTGCTGCCGCTTTCCCCGCGGGTTGGCCGTGGTGCGGAGCTGGTGCTTTTGCGGGCGCGCAAAGGCGGGCGGGCCAACTTTCGCTTGCATGCGCCGCTTGTCCTGCACGAAGGGGCCCGGCACACCGATGATCGTGAAAGCTATGTTCCTGAAATCCGGGCTGTTCTGAGAGAGGGGGCCGCGCTGCCTTGGCCGAAGTGATGCGACGAGCGCGCCCCTCTGTATGGATGTGATTTCAGGGCAGATCGGCGAGGACACGCCTATTTGACGGTTTTGCGACAAAATATATGCGCCTGCAGCGTGACAGCGCAATTTTCTTGTGATCCACTCGTTCCGTACGCAACACGCTCACAAGGAGGAATGACATGAGCCTCAGCTCGCATCTGACCGAACTCAAGAAAAAACACGAGCACCTGAGCATGGTAGTCGAAGACGCCCAACGATCGCCCTCGACGGATCGATTGGAAATCGCATCAATGAAAAAGCAGAAGTTGAAGCTGAAGGAAGAGATCGAGCGTCTCACAGCGTCCTAAGGCGCGGGCTTTGACAATCTGTCGGGGTGGCTGATCCGCAAGGCTGTGCACCCTGAAAACAGACGAAGGATAGGTGAAGGGTCATCAGCGCGGCTGATGGCCCTTTTGCATGGGACAGATAGCAGGGTCAGGCAGGTTTGGCCGCACTGGCCCGAGCGGCGAGGAGCGCACCGCCGGTAATGAGGCAGGCGGCAATCGCGAGCGTCCATGAGGGGCTGGCAATGCCAACCAGAACCAACACCAGAGTCGACAACAAGGGCGCAGCATATGAGCTGGTTCCGAGCATTTGAATGTCGCCTTGTTTGACGCCGATGTCCCAGACGTAAAATGCCAGGCCAACAGGCCCCAGTCCGAGCGCCAGGGTCGAGCCCCATCCGAGTGCGCCCTGCGGCCACAGTGTTTCCTCAAGCGCGAAGTGCATGATCCATGAGGCCAGGGCGGTCACAACGCAGAATACGGCAACCGTGCTGGTTGGTGCAGAGCCAAGCCTGCGAGCCAGAACCGAGTATCCTGACCAGGTTAGCGCGCAAAGCAGTGCAAGCCCATAACCGGGCAGAGCGGCAGGATCGAAGCTCGCGCCGCCTCCGGTGATGATCGTCGCCGCGCCAGCAAAGCCGAGAGCTGCTCCCAATAGATGCCCCGCCCGCAGCGTCTCTCCAGGCAGTAGTCCTGAAAACAATACGATCAGCAGTGGCCAGAGGTACGCAATGAGACCGGCTTCGGCTGCGGGCGCAAGGCGGAGCGCGGAGAAATAGAGCGCGTGATAACCAAACAACCCGATGCTGCCAAAGGCATAGACACGCCACGGGACATATTTCAGCTGGCTCAACCCACCGCTTCGCCAGCACCAGATCAGACCAAGCCCGCCGCCAAGGGTAAAGCACATGGCATTGAGCAACAGTGGCGGAACCGGGGCGGTCCCAACAGTCAACACTGCAAGCAGCGCCCAAAGGAGGACGGCGATAAAGCCGATGGCTGTTGCGCGTTGGCGGGTCATTCTTCGGTCACCACAGGCACGATGTTCAACCCCTCGGAAACGGCGGCAGTCTTTTCGATTTCGGCCAGGATCCAGTCGCGGAATGCCACGATTTGCGGGCGGTTTTCTGACCCCTTCTGGCAGAGAAAGCTGAAATGCGCCTTGCCCGTCAAGGCTGTTTTGAACGGTGCAACCAGGCGCCCCTCTGCCAGATCCTTGACCACCAGGGCCCTTCGGCCAAGAACAACGCCGGCCCCTGCGAGGGCTGCATCAACCGCATGATCCGCGTTTGAAAAGCGCGCGCCATGCGCGGGCTCAAAACTCTCTCCGACGGCGCGGAACCACGCGGGCCAATCCAGTCGCGGATTCATGAAATTGAGCGAATCGTCATGGATGAACGGCGCGCTCTTCAATGCCTCGATGGTGCCATACTGGCGTGCCATGTCCGGTGTCATGACCGGCATGACCCACTCCTCTGGCAGGCGCATCGAGTAGACATCCGGATAGGGGCCATATCCAAAGCGGATCGCAACATCCACCTCATCCCGGGCCAAGTCAACGCGTCGCAGGCTGGCGGAGAACCGAAGGTCGATTTCTGGGTGGGCGCGGGCAAATTCATAAAACCGTGGCGCCAGCCATTTGGCGGTAAAGGCAGGCCCCGCGGTCACGGTCAGCGCGCCTTCGTCCTGAAGCCGCAATGCTGCGCGCCAGGCTGTGCTGAGCGCCTGAAAGGCATCTGAAGTGCCGGGGGCCAGAACCTGCCCTGCCTCTGTCAGCTCGACTGCCCGGTTCAGCCGACGAAAAACAGGGGTGCCGAGGTGTTCCTCCAGAGATTTGATCTGAAACGAAAGGGCGGCAGGGGTGACATTCAGCTCCTCTGCCGCACGGGCAAAGGACATGTGGCGGGCCGCTGCTTCAAAAGCGCGAAGGGCGGTGAGAGGGGGAAGACGATCAGACATATCACATAAGTAATACTTAACTGACCTTCTGAAAAGTCTCGTTTGTCAGCCTGTGTGTAGGGGATCATATTGAGGTCAAGTTAATGATGTTGATCTGAATGGAGGCCGAAGAAATGGAATATACAGCCACTGCTGCCGTGAAACAGGCCATGGAACGCGCACATGAAGAGCGCGGCCGCGCGATGCGGGCGTTCTGGGCCAGGTTGTTTGCCCCCCGCCGTGCGGGTGTTCTGCAGACTGGAATTTCCCGCTGGGCATAGCGCGCATGTCCTTACGGGATTGGAAAAGGGCCGACCCGCCGGGTCGGCCCTTGCCGTTTTCGGGGGTTGTCGCGATCAGACGAAGAATTGGCCACCATTGGCCGAAATGGTCGAACCGTTGATGAACTGCGCGTCATCCGACACAAGGAATGCCACGCAGCGGGCGATTTCTTCAGGTTCGCCAAGACGGCCGGCCGGGATCTGACCGATGATCGAGTCCCGAACTTTTTCGGGGACAGCCATCACCATTTCAGTAGCTATATAGCCGGGGCAGATCGCATTGGCAGTGATGCCCTTGGCGGCGCCTTCCTGAGCCAGCGACTTAACGATGCCGAGATCGCCCGCCTTGGTTGCCGCATAGTTCACCTGGGCAAACTGACCCTTTTGGCCGTTGATGGAGCTGATAACGACGATGCGGCCAAAACCGCGTTCGCGCATGCCGGGCCAGACCGGGTGAACGGTGTTGAATACGCCGGTCAGGTTGGTGTCGATCACCTGCTGCCATTGCTCTGGTGTCATTTTGTGGAACGGTGCGTCGCGGGTGATGCCTGCATTGGCAACCACAATGTCGATCGGGCCGAGATCGGCCTCGACTTGTTCGATGCCGGCCTTGCTTTCCTCATAGCTGGCGACGTTCCACTTGTAGGTTTTGATGCCGGTTTCTTCGGTGAATTTCGCTGCGGCTTCGTCATTGCCGGCATAGGTCGCCGCCACGGTATAACCTTCGGCCTTCAGCGCCTGAGAAATTGCTGCGCCGATGCCGCGGGAGCCGCCGGTGACGAGTGCGATACGTGCCATGTGGGTAGTCCTCCGTAATTACCTTGGTAATCTTGCTACTATTTTGACGTCAAATGCACAATTATATTGCGCGGTGAAATTCGATATTTGATTGCACCTGCGACTCTATGCCCATCTACTATGCATCGCCTCTTCGCGTGACGTCATCGTGAAACTGGGGCGCATCAAAGAAAAGGGCGCCACGAAGGCGCCCTTTGGTATTCCGACAGTGCCGCGCCTTACGGGCGCTCCACGCACATGGCGACGCCCATGCCGCCACCGATGCAAAGCGTGGCGAGGCCTTTCTTGGCGCCCCGGCGCTTCATCTCGAACAGAAGCGTGTTCAGAACGCGGCAGCCAGAGGCGCCGATGGGGTGGCCGATGGCGATTGCGCCACCGTTGACGTTCACGATGGCCGGATCCCAGCCCATGTCCTTGTTCACGGCACAGGCCTGCGCGGCAAAGGCTTCGTTGGCTTCCACCAGATCCAGATCACCAACGGACCAACCTGCCTTGTCGAGCGCTTTGCGCGACGCGTAGATCGGGCCGACGCCCATGATCGACGGGTCCAGACCTGCTGTCGCATAAGAGGCAATGCGCGCCAGTGGCTCAATACCGCGGCGTTCGGCTTCGTCTGCGCTCATCAAAAGGGTGGCGGCCGCGCCGTCGTTCAAGCCAGAGGCATTGGCTGCGGTGACAGAGCCATCCTTGGTGAACGCGGGGCGCAGTTTCTGCATCGCCTCGATGGTTGCACCGTGACGGATGTATTCATCCTGATCGACGATGATGTCGCCTTTGCGGGTTTTGACGGTAAAGGGGGTGATTTCATCCGCAAAGCGGCCAGCCTTTTGGGCGGCTTCGGCCTTGTTCTGGCTGGCGACGGCGAATTCGTCCTGCATATCGCGGCTGATCTGCCATTTGTTGGCAACATTTTCAGCCGTCTGGCCCATGTGGTAGCCGTTGAACGCATCCCACAAACCGTCGCGGATCATGGTGTCGATGTAGCTCATGTCACCCATCTTGTGACCGGCCCGCAAATTGGCGGCATGGGGGGACAGGGTCATGTTTTCCTGACCGCCAGCACAGACGATAGAGGCGTCGCCAAGTTGGATGTGCTGGGCACCGAGTGCGACAGCGCGCAGACCCGAACCGCACACCTGATTGATGCCCCAGGCAGAGGCCTCTTGCGGGAAGCCCGCGTTGATATGGGCCTGACGCGCAGGGTTCTGGCCCTGGGCCGCGGTCAGAACCTGACCCATGATGGTCTCAGACACCTCGCTTTTGTCGACGCCTGCGCGTGCGACCACGGCTTCCAGCACGGCGGTGCCCAGATCGTGGGCGGGGGTTTTGGCGAATGAGCCGCCAAAACTGCCGACGGCGGTGCGCGCGGCGGATGCAATTACAACATTGGTCATCTTCTTGGATCCTCTGTCAGTCTTCCTCCGGGGGCACGAGGGCGCAGCGCTTTGCAGCTGCAGCAGTCCGGATCCCCCTGCCTTTTTGAAAAAGGCGCTAAACTTTGCTGCAGTTGCAGCACACGCAACGTGTCCCGAAGGCAGAGCGTCTGTCAACTCTCCTTTGGTCAGTTTCACGGCAGTTGGCATCGCAATTGCGTCAGCTGCGTACAGGTCATCCGCCCCCGAACGGCGCGGTGGGCTGGACGGAATCGACGGTAGGATAGGGTTGGAAAGTCCTTGGTGGGGTAGGGGTTGGCCGCGTCAGGCGCGGCTGCGTTCGCGTAGTTCTTCCAACCACGGCGGATTCACCGACGGGGCGCCAAACAGATACCCCTGAAGGCAATCAACCCCGATCGAAATTAGAAACTCCGCATCTGCCGGGGTCTCGACCGATTCGGCGACGACCAGCATGTCAAACTGCTTGGCTATGCCAACAAGGGCGCGAACCACCGCTTGGTTGTCATAGCTGGTGTGGACATTGCGGACGAATTGCCCATCGATCTTGACGGCATCAAAAAAGAAATTGCGGAATTTGCTGATCGCTGTTGCCGCGGCACCAAAGTTGTCGAGCGCAAAGGCAATCCCGTGCTTTTGCATCCGATCCATAAAGTCGATCACCAGTTCCGGCGCGGCCATGGCCGAGGCTTCAGTGATCTCCAGAACCAGCCGTTCCCCCAAGGTTGCGTCCCGTTTGAGGTGACGTTCCAGGACCTGCATCCAACGACGATAGCCGATGGAGCGAGCGGACATATTGATGGAGAGGCGGATGCCGGGGCTGCGGGACAGCGCCTTCAGCCCGTGTTCCAACGCCAGACAATCCAGTTCACGCCCCAGCTCGGTCTCTTCGACATGCGGCATGAATTCCCGTGCGGGGATCACGCGACCAGTGGCATCCAGCACCCGGATGTACCCCTCGTAGAAGGCGACGGACTGAGATCCGACAGCCTGCATGACGGGTTGGTAGGCCAGCATGGTCTGGTCGTGTTTGATCGCCTCGCCCACCATGTCGAGCGTGGAGCGATCTCGCGTAACAACGGCAGAGGACAGAGGGTTCTCTCCCCCCTCTGGCATATCGGCCATGACCTTGTGCTTTTTCTTCACTGCGGTGTCCCTTGGCGCTGGGGTGATGGGGTTACTATGGCTTAGGCCAGCACTCTCGCGCAAAAGGGTTGCTCAGGGATTAAGGTTACAATTTTAGCCAAATTCACTTGGCGCTCTTTGTGGTCCGGGCCATGCCTGTCGAACTGGCCAATCCAGCAGGCGTTGCAGGCAGGTCTGATCGCCCTGATCAGCGTCGGTCAAACCCTGCCGTGCCCTGATCCTCCGGGTGGCGTTTAAGATGCTTGGCCCGGATGGTGGCCGAATCGTCCCGGCTGCCATCATGGCTGTAACCGGGTGGGGCAACCGCATATAGAAACCGCTGCTTCAGAGAGAGGCCCGGCTGGGTCATGTCTTTGAAAATACTGACCCATTCATGAAATGCGACCCTGATGGGATTGAACGTGCCAATGTTGTGCACCAGCCCATAATCCGGGCGATCATGCGCCTGCTCTGGGACAAAGGTGCCAAACAGCCGATCCCAGATGATAAAGACACCGGCATAATTGCAGTCCAGATATCTGGGGTTGCGCCCGTGATGAACGCGATGATGGCTTGGCGTGTTCATCACCCCCTCAAACCAACGCGGCATTTTGCCGATGGCTTCGGTGTGAATCCAGAATTGATAGACCAGATTGATGCCGCCCACGAACAGCACCATTGCCGGATGAAACCCCAGCAGGATCAGCGGCGCACGGACGATCATGATAAAGGAGAATGTGCCGGTCCAGGTCTGTCGGAGGGCGGTGGTCAGATTGTAGTGCTGGCTTGAATGGTGGTTGACGTGACTGGCCCAGACCCAGCGGACCCGGTGACCCAGGCGATGCACCCAGTAGTACCGCAAGTCATCAAGGACAAAGCATAGCAGGATCACCCAAACCGATGTGCCCAGATCCAGTGGTGTGATCTGCCAGAGGATCATGAAAAAGCCCCACGCGATCACGCCAAGCGCCAGACCCGATGCGACGCTGCCTGCCCCCATGATCAAAGAGGTGACAGCATCGCGGGTTTCATAGCGGCCACCGCGCCCCTTGATGGCGATCCAAAGAAACTCTGCCAGAATAGCTGCGATGAAAAACGGCACGGCCCATTGTGTGACATCGGGATAATTCAGCGTGTCTGACATTGGCTCAACCTGTCTTTTGCGAAAGGGCGGTGGGGGAGGGCGCAGCGGTGATGGCATCCTTCCAGACAGCGCGTTCTTCGCTGCTGAGGATAACGGTTACGGAGGGTGTGGAGAAATCCGCAAACCGCAGGCAAAGCCCCTTGGGGTGGGGTTCAATCTTGGCAGTATCTAGGGGTCGGGCAATTGTGTCTGCGCCAAAGCACCAGACGATTCCCATACCCTGCTCTGTCGTGATCAGGGCAGCGTGTCCGGTTGCTGCAGGTCGTGCAGATTGCACGGCACTGTCAGGCGAATGGCGCAGCCACGCGCGGGTCGCGCTGTCCTCGGTCAGCGGGACAACCGCGGATCGTCCGGACATGTGCAAGATGATGGCGATGGCAACGACGCCGCATACGACCATCGTCACCAGTATCTCCAGCGGCATGGCGCTCCTCCCTGTTGTGAGTGTGAAGAGTGCGACCACCCGCTGTCAAAGGTGGCGTAGGGTCAACAGAGTGGCAAAAGAAAAGGCCGCGACGCGTGGCGCCGCAGCCTGCAATCATGGTCGGGCAGCTATGTCTTACTTGGCGTCGATCAGGGCCTGCAGGATCGCCTTGGCACTGTCGGAGTTCCATTCCGCGTCGCCACGCAGACGGCCGATTTCATTGCCATCGCGATCCAAAATCATCGTCATCGGTAGGCCGAACACGGCCATTTCCTTGGCCAGCGCGCCCTTTGGATCCTGATGGCGGGGCAGGTTTGTGATGCCGGTGTCATCAAAGAACTTCTGGATGCCGCCGGGGGAATTCCGTCCAGTGGCCAGGGTCAGAACCTCAAAGTCATCTCCGCCGAATTCGCTTTGCAGTTCGGAAAGCATCGGCATTTCCTTGCGGCACGGGGCACACCAGGTCGCCCAGAAGTTCAACAGAACGATTTTCCCTTCGTAATCGGCAAGCGATGCGCTGCCCTTGCCGTCTTCCAGCTCAAAGCTGTTGGTAGAGGTTGGTTTGGCTTCGGAATGCAGGATCAGGCGGCGCATGTCGCCTTCGCGGAGCTCGGACAAGGCCGCTGTGTCCGCGGCAAAGGCGGCATTTGCACCGAGGGCAAGGGCCATATAAAGGGTAAGCTGACGAAACAGACGCATAGTATCTCCAGGGTTGGGCCATGACAGACAAGACCTCGAACCAGATGTGGGGCGGCCGCTTTGCCGCCGGACCGGACGCGATCATGGAGGCGATCAATGCCTCTATCGGGTTCGACCAGCGCATGGCAGCGCAGGATATTGCTGGCTCTCGGGCTCATGCGGCGATGCTCGCCGCGACCGGTGTCATTACGGATAGTGACGCCGAGGCCATTCGTGAAGGTCTGCTCACCGTTTTGTCAGAGATCGAGGGCGGGACTTTCGAATTTTCGACGGCCCTCGAAGACATTCACATGAACGTCGAGGCCCGCCTGAAAGAGATCATCGGTGAACCTGCGGGCCGCCTGCACACGGGCCGGTCGCGCAATGACCAAGTGGCGACAGATTTCAAACTCTGGGTCCGCGATCAGTTTGATGCAGCGGAAAGTGGCCTTTTGGCACTGATCCGTGCCCTGCTGGCACAGGCAGAGGCGGGGGCAGACTGGGTGATGCCGGGCTTTACCCACCTTCAGACCGCGCAGCCGGTGACCTGGGGCCACCACATGATGGCCTATGTGGAAATGTTTGGCCGTGATCTCAGCCGCGTGCGTGACGCCCGCGCGCGGATGAACGAATCGCCGCTGGGCGCTGCGGCGCTGGCCGGCACCTCCTTCCCGATCGACCGTGAGATGACGGCTAAGGCGCTGGGCTTTGACCGCCCTGCCGCCAACTCGCTGGATGCAGTGTCTGACCGTGACTTCGCGTTGGAGTTCCTCAGCACCGCCTCGATTTGTGCCGTGCACCTTTCCCGCTTTGCCGAAGAGCTAGTGATCTGGTCCTCTGCTCAGTTCCGTTTCGTGACACTGTCCGACCGCTTCTCTACCGGCTCGTCGATCATGCCGCAGAAGAAGAACCCGGACGCCGCAGAGCTGATCCGTGCCAAAGTGGGCCGGATCTATGGTGCCAATACCGCGCTGATGATGGTGATGAAGGGCCTGCCACTCGCCTATTCCAAGGACATGCAGGAAGACAAGGAACAGGTCTTTGACGCTGCCGACAACTGGATGCTGGCGCTGGCGGCAATGGAGGGCATGGTCAAGGACATGACCGGCAACCGCGAGGCGCTGGCCGCTGCTGCGGGCTCCGGCTTCTCCACCGCCACCGATCTGGCCGACTGGCTGGTGCGGGTTCTGAAGGTGCCGTTCCGCGACGCCCACCACGTCACTGGCACGCTGGTGGCCATGGCCGAAAGCCGCGGTTGCGACCTGCCGGATCTCAGCCTCGAAGACATGCAGGGCGTTCACGCAGGCATCACCGAGGATATCTTCTCTGTGCTGGGTGTCGAAAATTCGGTAAACTCGCGGATGTCTTATGGCGGCACCGCGCCCGCGCAGGTGCGTGCACAGGTGGCCCGCTGGACCGAGCTGCTGGGCTGAGCCTTTTCAGGAGATGACAACATGACCCGCATTCTGTTCGCCCTTGGATTGACCCTTGTAGTTGCCGCCTGCGGTGTGGACGGCGAACCGGTACGTCCCAGCCTGAATGCGGGCATTGGTGTTTCCAGCAGCGGCGTTCATGCTGGCGGGTCTGTCGGGCTCAGCAAAGGGCCACTGAGCGTTTCGCTCGGTCTTTGACCCGAACGGCAAAACCTCGGCTGGCCTTCTTGAAACCGGGAGGCTCGAACGCCATCCTAAAAGCGCACGCATCCGCGGGCGCTTTTTCTTTTTTAGGAACGCGACATGAAGAAAGTGATTTGCCTGCTGGTGACATTTGTAGGGCTGGCTGCTTGTGAACCGGTCCGACAGGCAGAAACCCCGCCAGAACAGCCGCCCGCTCAGAAAAGCGGGATATCCGTGTCAGGCGAGGTGCGTGTCGGTGTTTCGACAACCTTCTGAAGTTGCGACCCCCGAGGCTGCGCAAATTCATTGATCCTCGGGGGGCTTTTGCCTTAGGTGCGAACGCATGGATCATTTTCTCTACCGCGACGGCGCGCTTTTCGCCGAGGACGTTCCGGTGGCCGAGATTGCGGCTGCCGTTGGCACCCCTTTCTACGTCTATTCCACTGCAACGTTGTTGCGGCATTTCCAGCTATTTGACGATGCGCTGGCGGGAATGGACCACCTTGTTTGCTACGCGATGAAAGCGGCGTCAAACCAGGCGATCCTCAAAACCCTCGCGCAGGCCGGGGCGGGAATGGATGTTGTCAGCCAAGGGGAATATCTACGTGCCAAGGCCGCAGGTGTTCCCGGTGACAAGATCGTATTTTCGGGTGTAGGCAAGACCGCTGAGGAAATCCGCACTGCGCTCAGCGGTGGTATTCGCCAGTTCAACGTCGAAAGCGAACCGGAGATGGAAGTGATCAATGCGGTCGCTCTTGATCTGGGGGTGGTTGCGCCGATCACCGTGCGGGTCAACCCGGACGTAGATGCCAAAACCCATGCCAAGATCGCGACGGGCAAATCCGAAAACAAGTTTGGCATCCCCATTGCCAAGGCGCGCGAGGTCTATGCGCATGCCGCCACGCTGAAGGGGCTGGATGTTATCGGGATCGACGTGCACATCGGCTCCCAGCTGACTGAACTGGAACCATTCCGCCTTGCTTATCAGAAGGTGGCTGAGCTGACAGAGACCCTGCGAGCTGACGGCCATGATATCCGCCGTCTTGATCTGGGCGGTGGTTTGGGCATTCCCTACACCCGCTCCAACGAGGCACCGCCTCTGCCTGTCGAATATGGTCAGCTCATCAAGGATACGCTTGGGCATCTGAACGTCGAGATCGAGATCGAGCCGGGACGTCTGATTGCGGGCAACGCCGGGCTGATGGTGTCAAAGGTCATCTATGTGAAAGAGGGGGAAGGGCGTGACTTCCTTATTCTGGATGGCGCAATGAACGACCTGATCCGCCCGGCGATGTACGAAGCGCACCACGACATTGTTCCGGTTGTCGAACCAGAACCCGGTTTAGAGCCGCGCCCCTATGATATCGTCGGGCCAGTTTGTGAAACGGGTGATACCTTTGCAAAGGCTCGCCTGATGCCGCCCCTGTCGGCCAATGATCTGGTGGCGTTTCGCAGTGCCGGGGCCTATGGCGCGGTGATGGCGAGCGAATACAACTCTCGCCCCCTGATCCCGGAAGTTCTGGTTCACGGCGATCAATTCGCGGTTATCCGCCGACGCCCGGACTTTGACGAAATGATAAACCGCGATACCATCCCCGAGTGGCTCTGAGGTATTTCGCGGCAGCTGACGCGGCACAGGGCTTATCGGAGGCGCCGCCGCAATGGCCAATGATGCAGAGTTCCGCCGCAAGGCCGAAACGGAGATGACATCGACATCCGGGCACCCTAAGGTGTCCGGTCCGTCAGGCTCTGGGCGCATCCGGCTTTCTGATCCGCGTCTTGCTTCGTTAAAGTGGCCTTTGCGGCTCACTTGGCTGGGGCTTTTGGCAGAGCGGCTGGTGCACGCGTTCTGGCCCCTTGTTTCTATCGTGATGCTTGCCCTTGCGACCCTCATGCTGGGGTTGCACGAACAGTTGCCTGTTGAGCTGGTCTGGACCGGTGCTGTTCTGACGGTTCTGGCTGGATTGGGCGCCGCAGGCTACGGGATGTGGCAATTCAGCTTGCCAAATTCAGGCGATGCGCTTGCCCGCCTGGATGCGACGCTTCCGGGGCATCCTATTGCTGCAATTCTTGATACCCAGGGCATCGGTGGGGATGATCCGGCGTCACAGGCCCTCTGGTCGGCGCATCAGCGCAGGATGCAGGCGCGTGCGGCAACAGCGGTTGCTCCGGTCCCGGATCTTTCTGTCCGCCGGGCCGACCCATTTGCATTGCGCTATGTTGCTCTTCTTATGTTGACGGCCGCCCTGCTGTTCGGATCCATCTGGCGGGCGGGGAGCATTGGTGAGATGGCGCCAGGTGCCGCTGCGGCTGCTGCAGGTCCGACCTGGGAGGGCTGGGTCGAACCCCCTCGCTACACCGGCCTGCCGGTGCTGTACCTGAACGATCAGAGCGACCCCGCGCTGTCCGTTCCGGAGGGAAGCCGCATCACGTTGCGGTTTTACGGTGAGGTCGGGGATCTGACGCTGGATGAAACCGTATCTGGTCGCACAGGCGATCTGCCGTCTGCAGCCGAGCCGGAGCAGAGTTTTGAAGTCACCCAGTCGGGAGACATGGCGATCAACGGACCCGGCGGGCGCGCATGGGCCGTGTCTGTTATCGACGATCGTCCGCCCGCTGTGACGATAACCGGAACTCCGCAGTTGGAAGGTGATGACACCACTTCTCTCAGCTTCGAGGCCAGCGACGATTATGGCGTAGCAGGTGGTCGGGTTGAGATCACGCTTGATCAGGCGGCATTGGAAAGGCAGCACGGGTTTGCAGTTGCTCCCGACCCGCGAGAGCCCATCTTGCTCGACCTGCCCCTGCCGCTGACTGGTGATCGCACCGCGTTTGAAGAGCAGATGATTGATGCCTTTGCCAAGCATCCGTGGGCCAACCTGCCTGTCACATACAACATGACGGTAGAGGATGCCGCGGGGCAAACAGCCCTCGCTGAGGTGCTGAAGGCGCCGCTGGTGACGCGACGGTTCTTTGATCCGATGGCTGCCGCCATTGCAGAGCAACGCCGAGATCTTCTGTGGGCGCGGGCCAATGCACCGAGGGTTGCGCAGATCCTTCGCACGCTGTCGACCTATCCAGCAGAGGTTTTCCGTGATCATGGCGACTACCTGCGTCTGCGCACAATCCTGCGTCGGCTGGAACGGGCCACGGCAGAAGACGCCCTGACGTCAGAGCGTCAGGAAGAACTGGCCGAGGCGCTGTGGGAACTCGCCATTCATCTGGAAGAAGGCGATGTTGGGGATGCGCTTGCGCGGATGCAGCGTGCACAGGAACAGCTGAGCCAGGCGATGCGTGACGGGGCCAGTGACGAAGAAATCGCGCGCCTTATGCAACAGCTGCGCGATGCGACCCAGGACTACCTGCGTCAGCTGCAGCGCCAGGCCCAGCAGGAGGGCGACGGGACAGACAGGCCGGACACCGGCCAGAACGAAAACGCCATGACCCTGAGCCAGCAGGATCTGCAATCCATGATGGATCGCATCCAGGAGCTGATGGAACAGGGCCGAATGGCGGAGGCGGAACAGGCTCTGCGTGAATTTCAGCAGATGATGGAAAATATGCAGGTCACCCAAGGCCAGCAGGGCGAGGGCGGAGAGCCGGGCCAACAAAGCATGGAAGACTTGGCAGAAACCTTGCGTGAACAGCAAGGTTTGTCCGATCAGGCCTTTCGCGACTTGCAGGAGCAATTCAACCCCGGTGCCCGCCGCGGCGAGAGCCAGGGCAATGAGGGGCGGAATGGCGGGCTTGGTCGGGGGCAATCCCATGAGGGTGGTCAGGGCAATCAGGGCGGTCAGGGAGATCGGCCCGGTTCTGGCAATTCCGAAGGTCCGCGACAACCCGGCGAGAACGGCGGGACACGCGGTGAAAGCGGTGGCGCAGAAGGCGGCGGTCAGTCAGGCCAGCCGGGTGACCGCCAACAAGGGGGCGGATCACTTGCCGACCGCCAGCAGGCGCTGCGCGACCAGTTGCGCTCTCAGCAGCAAGGCCTTCCGGAGGGCGGTGGCGCGGCAGGGCAGGCCGCTGAGGACGCGCTTGATCAGGCAGGTCGCGCCATGGAAGGCGCTGAAGAAGCGCTGAGGGAGGGAGATCTGGCAGAGGCGATCGATCGCCAGTCCGAGGCAATGGAAGCCCTGCGTGAAGGCATGCGCGCCTTGGGGGATGCGCTGGCGAACCAACAGCAACCTGGCCAACAGCAGGGGCAGGGGCGCGCAGCAACTTCCAGTCAGGGCAATGGCCTTGATCCGCTGGGTCGGCGCAATGGCGAAAACGGCGATGGCGGATCGGCGGATGGGGCCTTTAGTGAAGGTCAGGCCTATCGCCGGGCCTGGGATCTGCTTGAGGAAATTCGCAGGCGCGCAGGAGAGCGCGAGCGCAGTGACACCGAACGCAGCTATCTGGAGCGCCTGCTGGACAGGTTCTGAAGCCGGTTTAGGCCCGCAGGCCTGTCAGCGCATCACTGTTGGACCGTGAAGGCCCGCACCTGCGTATCCAGCCACAATCTGGCGGCATCCACTTTGGCCACATAGCTGGACAGATACGGGTCGGCCTGTGGCACCTTTTGCGCAATCAACGGGGCGTTGTCATAGGCCATTGCCAATGCAAGAGCGACGAGGATCGCCAATGCAAAACCGCGAGTAAAGCTGCGCTTTTTCCTTGGTGCGGGGGCGTCAACGGGCGGTGCGATGGCGGCTGTGCTGGTCTCGCCAGAGCGCAGTGTGGAGTTGATTTCGTCGATATTCGGCAGGAGGCCCCGCCGCGATTCCGTGTCCTCATTGGCGAGCTGTTGCGGATCTTCGCCGCGCATGCGGGCCATCTGCTCTCGTGCCTCTCTGGCCCGGCGGGCAGAGGCTTCTTCCGGCAGGGAATCGAGACCGAGGTCAGGTTGGCTTTGCAGGCTGTTGGCCTCTGCCGCGCGCAGGTTGGCTTCGCGCTCGGCCTCTTCGCGCAGAATATCGCTGATCGCAGGATCCAACCCACGCGGAGCGGGAGCGGTGGTCTCTGTCTCCTCTGGACCGGGCTCATCTACGTCATCGGCATGCTCTTCGGTCGTGGCTGTATCAGCAACGTCCGCCTCATGATCCAGCCCGGGATCCGTTTCCACAGTATCTTCGTCTGCGGATGCGCTTGTAGCAGTGGCGGCGCGTTCTGTCTGGATCTCTTCAGACGGGAGATCAGCGCGCTGTTCATCGTCCTCAACCCAAGCCTGCTGATCCGCCAGCGGGGGAGACGCGATCGCAGCCCCTTGGGTGTTCGCGCCTGCCTGAAACCAGGTCTGTCCGCAGTTCGAACATTGCACATCCCGCCCCTCGTCCGGGATCACGTCATCGGGCACCTCATACTGGGCGGCACAATTCGGACATGTCAGTCGCATGGGTCACTCCTTGGGACCTGGGTGGCTCCGGGGGGGGTCCGGGCGGCTGTCGGCGGATGATTGTTTAATAATCATAGGCAGTTCCGGGCTTTCAAGGAAGAGCCAATCGCGCAGGGTCGCATCGGCGTGATGCAACCGCTGTGTGCTGGCAACAGCGCAGGCATTGAAACTGTCGGCACAGTCGGGCAAAACAGCCAAGACCAAGAGGGGGCCGCCGTGATCGAGCTGGACAATGTGGGGTATAACTACGGCGGCGGTGAACTGCTGAGCAACGTGTCAGTCAAACTGGCACCGGGATCGTTTCATTTCCTGACAGGGCCATCTGGCGCAGGCAAGACCACATTGCTTAAGCTGTGCTACGGTGCGCTGACACCCACATCTGGGCGTGCCCGTGCATTCAACATGGATATCAATGGCTTGGACCGCGATCAGATGGCATTCCTGCGCCGCCGTGTCGGGGTTGTCCATCAGGACTGTCGCTTTCTGGATCACCTGTCTGTGCTGGAGAACATCGCCTTGCCACTGACGGTTTCCGGCCGTGACATAACGCAGGAAGAGGCCAATCTGCGGGAACTTCTGACTTGGGTTGGCCTGTCAGAACGCGCCCATGCGACGCCCCCCGAACTGTCCGGCGGCGAGCGCCAGCGCGCGGCTTTGGCGCGGTCGGTGATCCTGTCGCCGGACGTCATTATCGCGGATGAACCGACGGGGAATGTGGACTGGGAAATGTCCCAGCGGCTTCTCCAGTTGCTGGTCGAGCTGAACCATATGGGCAAGACAGTGCTGGTCGCGACCCATGATCTATCGCTGATCCGTGCGGCCAAGAAGCAGGTCCAGGCACGGGTTTTGCGGATTTCAAACCGTCAGTTGCAGCAGGCAGGAGCAGATCTATGAGCCTGAGCCGTTTGCGTAATCTGATCATCGGGGATGCCCAGGCCGACCGGGTTGTGCCGCCCAGCGGATTTACCGCGCAGCTCACTCTCTTTGTGTCTGGTGCGATGGCTTTCCTCGCGGTTTTCGCCCTAGCCCTGTCGCTTGCCTCTGGCCGTCTCGCCGACCGCTGGGCGGATGAATTGGCCCGCGCCGCAACCCTGCGGATCAACGCTCCGGCAGAACAGCGCGCGGCACAAACCGAAGCAGCCCTGGCTATTCTGGACCAGACACCGGGCGTGGCCTCTGCTCGTGCGCTCAGCCGGGAAGAGCAGGCGGCTTTGCTGGCGCCCTGGTTCGGGGCTGAACTGCCGTTGGACAACCTGCCGGTTCCTCAACTGATCGAAGTCATCGAGGGCGAGCCAGGGTATGACGCAACCGGTCTGCGGCTGCGCTTGCAGGCCGAGGTGCCGGGCGCGATCCTGGATGACCACACGCGTTGGCGTGCGCCGCTTGTCGACGCTGCGCAGGCGCTGCGCCGTCTCGCGTGGGTGTCCATCCTGCTGATTGGTGGGGCAACTGCCGCGATGATTACCCTTGCCGCCAACGCGGCGCTTGCGGCCAATGCGCAGGTGATCGAGGTCCTTCGTCTGGTCGGCGCACTGGACAGCTATATTGCGCAGGCATTCATTCGCCGCTTCACCCTTCGGGCTCTGGTGGGGGCGTCTGTTGGGATTGCGCTTGGCATGGTCGGCGTCTGGCTGATGCCCGAAGCCTCACGCGAGGGCGGTTTCCTGACGGGTCTGGGCTTTCAGGGCTGGACCTGGTTGCTGCCGTTGCTCATTCCGCTACTTGGCGCCATCGTCGCCTTTGCCGCAACCACTCGTGCGGCCAACAAACGTCTTGGAGATTTGGCGTGAAGACTGCATTTCGCTGGCTGATTTCGGCCATTTTTGTTTTTCAGATCTATCTGATGATGCCGATCTTTGGCCTGGTCTTCGCACCTTGGGCGATTTTCAGCAAACGGGGCGCACGGGTCTGCTGCAAAAGCTATTCCCGCTATGTGTTCTGGACTGCCCGCCTGATGGTCGGCATCCGCTGCGAAGTCCGTGGACCGGTCCCGCAGGGAGAGGTGCTGATTGCCGCAAAACACCAGTCTTTTCTTGATATCATGATGATCTTTACCGCGCTTCCGACCGCAAAGTTCATCATGAAAAAGGAAATCCTGCGGACGCCGGTGATTGGCCAATATGCCAAACTTCTGGACTGCGTGGCGGTTGATCGCGGCAAGCGTGGGGCGGCCATTCAGAAAATGGTGCAGGAGGTCGAAGCCGGACGGCAGGATGCAGGCCAGCTGGTCATCTACCCCCAAGGCACACGCGTCGCCCCCGGCGCGCAAAAGGAATACAAGGTTGGCACCGCCATTCTCTATGAACAGCTGAATCAGCCCTGTGTGCCGGTAGCCACAAATGTCGGCGTTCTGTGGCCGCGCAAGGGTATCATGCGCAAACCGGGTGTGGCGGTGGTGGAGTTCCTGGAACCGATTGAACCGGGGCTTGAGCGCGACACCTTCATGACGACATTGGAAGAGCGCGTAGAGACGCGGTCTGATGCTTTGATGCAGGAAGCGGGGTTCGTGCGCGATGGAGTTTCTGACAACCGTTGAAGACCTGGAGGCGCTCTACGGGACACCGGGGGCGCCTTCGCTGCGCAAAGTTGCGGGCCAGATGACGCCGCTTTATCGTAAGTGGATCATGGCCTCGCGACTGTGCATGTTAGCCACTGTCGGCCCTGAAGGCACAGACGACAGCCCCCGCGGCGATGATGGTCCCGTGGTGCTTGAACTTGATCCGGGCACGCTGGCTCTGCCGGATTGGCGAGGCAACAACCGTATCGACAGTTTGCGCAATATCGTCCGTGATGGGCGGGTATCTTTGATGTTTCTGGTGCCCGGATCCAACAATGTCGTGCGGGTCAACGGGATGGCGCAGGTGACTGCGGACCCGGATTTGCTGGCTCGGTTTGAAAAGGCAGGCAAGCAGCCGCGAACGGTGATTGTCATCAAAATCCGCGAGATCTACAGCCAATGCGCCCGCGCCCTTATGCGCGCCCGCACCTGGACGTCGGGCGACGAGAGCGAAGGCCTGCCCTCGATGGGCGACATCCTCGCCGAGCAAACCGCAGGTGAAGAAGGCGGCCAGGCCTACGATGAGGCATGGGCACCGCGTGCCGCCAAAACCATGTGGTGAGCAGGCAGGAACAAGGCACCATCTCAGAAACGGTGCCTTATCCAAATCACATCAGCTCATCAGCACGTCACCGATAAGGATCTGTGGGCGGATGTTGGTGAAATTCGCGACATCATCGATGATTGGTCCACCCTTTTCCGCCATCGCAGTGTCGAGCGTTTCCATATCCGGAAAGGTGATTGTTGCGATCAGCAGAAATGCTGGCGGTACGTCCGGACCGCTGGCAATCCCGCGCGACGCTTCGACCGTGTCCATCAGATCGCCCCAGTGTTCCTCCACAAGGGGAAGATGGGTCTTCTCGTAGTAGTCAAAGTCAAATGTCGCATCTTCGGATGCAGGGTAGATCACTTGCAGGCTGACGGTCATCGCGGGGCTTCCTCCTCATGAGAAAGCGGCCCACCAATGGGGGCCGCTTTGGTGTTGTTGCTGTCTAGCAGGAGATCAAGGCGCAAGGCACCCTATTTCCTGCCAGATCATCAGCTGTGGATCGCGCCGTCACCGCAGGCAAGGGCGGCTTCGCGGACGGCCTCGGAATAGGTCGGGTGGGCATGGCAGGTGAGGGCCAGATCCTCGGCGGAGGCCCCGAATTCCATCGCGACACAGATCTCATGGATGAGGTCGCCGGCTGCCGGGCCAATGATCGACGCGCCGAGAATACGGTCGGTTTCGCCATCAACGATCAGCTTCACAAAGCCATCGCCCTGATGCACCGCTTTGGCGCGGCCATTGCCCATGAAGTTGAACTTGCCAACCTTGATCTTGCGACCTTCGGCCTTGAGCGCGTCTTCGGTCGCGCCGACATTCGCAACCTCGGGAGTGGTGTAGACCACGCCGGGAATGACGCCGTAGTTCACATGGCCATGCTTGCCTGCGATGACCTCGGCAACGGCCATGCCTTCATCCTCGGCTTTGTGCGCCAGCATCGGACCTTCGATGACATCGCCGATTGCATAGATGCCTTTGACGTTGGTCGCCCAATGTGCGTCGGTGGCGATCTGGCCGCGCTCGGTCATTTTGATGCCAAGTGCATCAAGACCCAGACCTTCGGCATAGGGTTTGCGCCCTGTTGCCACCAGCACCACATCCGCGTCGAGTGTCTGCTCTTCATCAGGCTTCTTCTTCAGCGCGTATTTGACCTTGCCCTTGGTTTTGGTGGTCTCCACACCCTGAACAGCCGCCCCCATAATGAAGTTCAGCCCCTGCTTTTCAAGGATCCGCTTAAAGGTGCGCTGTACGTCCTTGTCCATGCCCGGGCAGACGGCATCCATGTATTCAACGACCGTCACCTCAGAGCCGAGGCGTGCATAGACCGAACCCAGTTCGAGCCCGATCACGCCAGCGCCGATCACGACCATTTTCTTTGGAATCTTCGGCAGCTCCAGCGCGCCGGTGCTGTCCACGACGATGCCCTTGTCGTTGTCGACCTCAACGCCCGGCAGGGCAGACGGAACAGAACCCGATGCGATCACGATGTTCTTTGTCTCGTGGACATCATCGCCGACCTTGACCTTGCCTGCTTCGGGGATGGAGGCCCAGCCTTTCAGCCAGTCGATCTTGTTCTTTTTCATCAGGAACTCGACGCCGCCGGTGTTCTGGCCGATGACATCATCCTTGTAGGCCTTCATCTGGTCCCAATCGACCGACGGAGATTTCCCCTTCAGGCCCATCTTGGCAAAGTTGTGCTCTGCCTCGTGCAGGGAGTGAGTCGCGTGCAAGAGCGCCTTGGAGGGGATGCAACCCACGTTCAGGCAGGTCCCGCCGAGGGTTTCGCGGCCCTCGACGATCGCGGTTTTCAGGCCCAGCTGGGCGCAGCGGATGGCGCTGACATAGCCGCCGGGGCCCGCGCCGATGATGATCACGTCATAGGATGCCATTTGGATGTGCTCCTTTTGGGTTGAACGGGAGAGGGGGCGCTGCCCCCGGCGCCATGCGCCTCCCCCGGAGTATTTCGGGAAAGATGACGGCTCATGTCAGGGCCGCAATCAACATGAGGGTGGTGGCCAGATAACCGACGGCCCAGATCAGAGACCGCCAGGGAACCCAGCCAAAAGCGTAGGCCGGAATGTAGAGGACCCGTGCGGCCAGATATGCATAGGCACAGGCCGTGGTCAGGGCAGAGGATTTGTCTGCAATGGCGAGAACCACGCAGGCGACGGCAAAGAGGATCAGCCCCTCGAAATGGTTCGACATTGCCCGGTGCAGACGCGCAGTGCGGGTAGAGAGCTGATCGCGCAGATCACCGCCCAGCCTGTCCCGGTCGCGCGGACCGAGCGTCTTTCCTTGGCCCAGCTCCAAGTTTGCAGGCACGGCCATCAGAGCGATCTGAAACACCTGCAAGAGCGCGGCGAGGGTGAGGGCGGTGAGTTCTGGGGTCATTTGGTCAAAACAAATTCTGCCAATTTGGTGCCCTTGCGACGCGCGTCGCAAAAGGAAGGGGTTCGCCCGGTAGGTCGGGCGAACCCAGTGCTTTTACAGATCCATCAGCAGGCGGCGGGGGTCTTCCAGCGCTTCCTTAACGCGCACGAGGAAGGTCACGGCGCCTTTGCCGTCGACGATGCGGTGGTCATAGGACAGCGCCAGATACATCATCGGGCGGATTTCCACCTTGCCATTGATCGCCATTGGGCGGTCCTGGATCTTGTGCATGCCCAGGATACCGGATTGCGGCGGGTTCAGGATCGGCGAGGACATCAGCGAGCCGTAGACGCCGCCGTTGGAGATGGTGAAGGTGCCGCCCTGCATTTCAGCCATCGACAGTTTTCCGTCACGGGCGCGGGCGCCTTTTTCGGCAATCGCTTTTTCGATGTCAGCGAACGACATTGCATCTGCGTCGCGGATGACCGGAACCACCAGACCCGTGGGCGTGCCTGCGGCGATGCCCATGTGAACGAAGTTCTTGTAGACGATGTCGGTGCCGTCGATCTCGGCGTTGACCTCGGGCACTTCCTTCAGCGCGTGGCAGCAGGCCTTGGTGAAGAAGGACATGAAGCCCAGTTTCACGCCGTGCTTCTTCAGGAACAGGTCCTTGTACTCGTTGCGCAGCGCCATCACCTCGGTCATGTCGACCTCGTTGTAGGTGGTGAGCATGGCAGCGGTGTTCTGGCTGTCCTTCAGGCGCTTGGCGATGGTCTGGCGAAGGCGGGTCATTTTCACCCGCTCTTCGCGGGCTGCGTCGTCTGCGGCGACAGGTGCGCGCACTGGCGCGGCGGCGGCCGGTGCAGATGTGCTCGCAGCTGGGGCGGCAGCGGCTGCGGCCACGGCGCGGGCGACGTCATCTTTCATGATGCGACCATCTCGGCCGGTGCCCTGAACCTGATCAGCGGACAGACCGGCCTCTGCCATTGCCTTTTCAGCAGAGGGCGCATTTGCAACGTCCTTGGCCGGGCCACCCTGACCTGCGGGGGGCGTGGTGTACTGGGCACCACCTGCGGTCTCATCCTTGGTGGGTGTCGGGGTCACGGCACCAGAGGCACCGCCGGAGATCACGCCAAGCTTGGCAGAGGCATCTACGGTGCTGCCCTCTGCAGCGGTGATTTCGGTCAGAACGCCCGCAACTGGCGAGGGGACTTCAACCGAGACCTTATCGGTTTCCAGTTCGCAGAGCATTTCGTCCTGTGCGACGCTGTCACCGACCTTCTTGAACCATGTGGAGACCGTGGCCTCGCTCACGGATTCGCCGAGGGTGGGAACCATGACATCGGTGGCGGCGCCGGCATCGCCTGCGGGGGCGTCGCTGGTCGCTGCCGGGGCAGACGCCGCAGGTGCGGAGGCGGCGGCTGAGCCGCCTTCGGTGATGGTCGCCAGAAGCGCGTCAACACCTACGGTTTCGCCTTCACCTGCAACGATCTCGCCCAGAGTACCGGCAGCAGGGGCCGGAACTTCAACGGTGACCTTATCGGTTTCCAGCTCGCAGAGCATTTCGTCTGCGGCAACGGCATCGCCGGGTTTCTTGAACCAGGTGGCGACGGTGGCTTCGGTCACGGATTCGCCCAGGGTGGGCACGCGAACTTCGGTGGTCATGGGGTGTTATCCTTCGATGCTCAGCGCTTCGTTCACGAGCGCAGCTTGTTGGGCTTTGTGTTCGCTGGCCAGGCCCGTTGCGGGCGAAGCCGAAGTGGCACGACCGACATAGGTCGGGCGGCTGTGCTTGGCGCCGATGCGCGTCAGCACCCATTCGATGTTTGGTTCGATGAAGCTCCAGGCGCCCTGGTTCTTGGGCTCTTCCTGACACCAGACCATCTCGGCGCCTTTGAAGCGCTCAAGCTCCTTGACCAGAGAGATGGCCGGGAACGGGTAATATTGTTCGATCCGCATCAGATAGACATCATCGATGCCGCGCGCGTCGCGTTCTTCCAGCAGGTCGTAATAGACCTTGCCCGAGCAGAGCACCACGCGCTTGATTTTGTCATCCGCGACCAGCTTGGTGTCGGAGTTGCCATGCTGGGCATCATCCCACAGAACACGGTGGAAGGACGAGCCAGTGGTGAACTCCTCGGCCTTGCTGACGGCCAGTTTGTGGCGCAGCAGGGATTTCGGCGTGACCAGGATCAGCGGCTTGCGGAAGGTGCGGTGCAGCTGGCGGCGCAGGATGTGGAAGTAGTTGGCCGGTGTCGTGCAGTTCGCCACGATCCAGTTGTCCTGACCACACATCTGCAGGAAGCGTTCGAGACGCGCAGAGGAGTGCTCTGGTCCTTGGCCCTCAAAACCGTGCGGCAGCAGGCAGACCAGACCGGACATCCGCAACCATTTGCTTTCGCCGGAGGAGATGAACTGATCGAACATGATCTGCGCACCGTTGGCGAAGTCGCCAAACTGCGCTTCCCAGAGGGTCAAGGCGTTCGGCTCAGCGAGTGAGTAGCCGTATTCGAAGCCGAGCACAGCATATTCGGAGAGCGCGGAGTCGATCACCTCATACTGGGACTGACCGCTGCGGATGTTGTTCAGCGGATAGAACCGTTCCTCGGTGTCCTGATTGACGATGCCGGAATGGCGCTGCGAGAAGGTGCCGCGGGTTGCGTCCTGACCGGCCAGGCGCACGGGGTAGCCTTCGGTGAGCAACGAACCATAGGCCAGTGCCTCGCCGGTTGCCCAATCGATGCCTTCGCCGTTCTCGATCATCTTGGCACGGGAATCGAGGAAGCGGCCGATGGTTTTATGGACGGCGAATCCCTCTGGTACGCGCGTCAGCGCGGTGCCGACTTCCTTGAAGGTTTCAGGAGTGATGGCGGTTTGACCGCGCTGATAGTCCTCTTCCTTCTTGTCGAGGTGAGACCAGCGGCCATCCAGCCAGTCGGCTTTGTTCGGTTTGTATTCCTTGCCGGCTTCGAATTCTTCGTTCAGGCGCGCCTGGAATGCGGCCTTCATGTCTTCGATTTCGCCTTCCGGGATCAGACCGTCCTTGACCAGGCGCTCGGTGTACAGCGACAGGGTGGTCTTGTGACCCTTGATCTTCTTGTACATGAGCGGGTTGGTGAACATGGGCTCATCGCCCTCGTTGTGACCAAACCGGCGGTAGCAGAAGATGTCGATCACGACATCCTTGTGGAATTTCTGACGGAATTCGGTGGCCACCTTGGCGGCATGAACCACGGCTTCCGGATCGTCACCGTTCACGTGGAAGATCGGCGCCTCTACCACCAGCGCGTTGTCGGTGGGATAGGGCGAGGAGCGCGAGAAATGCGGCGCTGTGGTAAAGCCGATCTGGTTGTTCACGACGATATGGATGGTGCCGCCGGCCTTGTGACCGCGAAGACCGGACAGGGCAAAGCATTCGGCCACAACGCCCTGACCCGCAAAGGCAGCATCGCCGTGCAGCAGGATTGGCAGGACCTTGCTGCGGTCTGCATCGTTCAGCTGATCCTGTTTGGCACGCACCTTGCCCAGGACAACCGGGTTCACCGCCTCAAGGTGCGAGGGGTTGGCTGTCAGCGACAGGTGGACGGAGTTGCCATCAAATTCACGATCGGAGGAGGCGCCGAGGTGGTATTTCACGTCGCCGGAACCATCCACGTCTTCTGGTTTGAAGCTGCCGCCCTGGAATTCGTTGAAGATCGCCCGATAGGGTTTCTGCATCACGTTGGCGAGCACCGACAGACGCCCCCGGTGGGGCATGCCGATGACGATTTCCTGAACACCGAGATTGCCACCGCGTTTGATGATCTGCTCCATCGCGGGGATCAGGCTTTCGCCCCCATCAAGGCCAAAGCGCTTGGTGCCCATGTATTTGACGTGTAGGAATTTCTCGAAACCCTCGGCCTCAACCATCTTGTTGAGGATCGCCTTGCGACCTTCGCGGGTGAACTGGATTTCCTTGCCGTAGCCTTCGATCCGCTCTTTCAGCCAGCTGGACTGTTCAGGGTCGGAAATATGCATGTACTGCAGGGCGAAGGTGCCGCAGTAGGTGCGTTTCACGATGTCGACGATCTGGCGCATGGACGCAACCTGCAGGCCCAGAACGTTGTCGATGAAGATCGGGCGGTCCATGTCGGATTCGCCAAAGCCATAGGTGCGTGGGTCCAGTTCCGGGTGCTGCGCATCTTCGCGCATGCCAAGCGGATCCAGATTGGCTGCCAGATGACCGCGGATCCGGTAGGCGCGGATCAGCATCAGGGCGCGGATCGAATCCAGAACAGCGCGCTGGACCTGATCGTCGGTTACTTCGACGCCTTTGGCCGCAGCCTGTTCCTTGATCTTCTTGCCTGCACCTTTGGCCTCTGCCGGGGCAGGCCATTCTCCTGTCAGCGCGGCCGTCAGATCGTCATTCGGGGCAGGTGGCCAGTCGGCGCGGGCCCAGGAGGGGCCGGCTGCTTCTGCCTTCACATCGAGCTCTGCGTCTCCCATCTGGCGGAAAAACTCGGCCCAGGCTGCATCGACCGCGTTGGGATCGTTGGCGTATTGGGCATAGAGCTGCTCCAGATACTCAGCGTTGTGCCCCTGCATGAAGGAGGAAGCATGGAAGAGTTCATTTGGGCTCTGGTCGGTCATGTATGTACCTCTTGCGGGTTGGGACCGGTTTTGGTGCGACCAAGGGTCAATGTGTTGCAGCCTGATCAGAAGGCGTTTCGGAAGAGTAAAACGCCTGCGGAATCCTGCAGCAGATAAGATCGGCCTCTGGAGGTAACAATCCTATCGACAAAAGGATCCCTGAAACGGGAAGAAGAGCGCCCGTTACAGGCGCTCATTTTCCGGACAGACGGTTCAGGCCCGTCCGGAAAGAGATCTTGGGTGCCGTATGGGGCAGCCTCTGGCATTATTTGCCGATGGCCTTCAGAACAGCTTCGCCCAGGGTGGCGGGGCTGTCGGCGACAACGATACCAGCGGACTTCATCGCTTCGATCTTGTCCTCGGCGCCACCTTTGCCGCCTGCGACGATCGCACCGGCATGGCCCATGCGACGGCCCGGAGGGGCGGTGCGGCCTGCGATGAAACCGGCAACCGGCTTCCAGCGACCTTTTTTCTTCTGCTCGGCGAGGAATTCTGCAGCTTCCTCTTCGGCAGAGCCGCCGATTTCACCGATCATGATGATGGATTCGGTTTCCGGATCGTCCAGGAACATGTCCAGCACGTCGATGTGCTCGGTGCCTTTGATCGGGTCGCCGCCGATGCCAACCGCAGTGGACTGGCCAAGACCGATGTCTGCAGTCTGCTTTACCGCCTCATAGGTCAGGGTGCCCGAGCGGGACACAACACCGACCGAGCCACGTTTGTGGATGTGGCCGGGCATAATGCCGATCTTGCAGGCATCCGGGGTAATCACACCGGGGCAGTTCGGGCCGATCAGGCGCGATTTGCTGTCTTCCAGCGCGCGCTTCACTTTCATCATGTCCAGCACCGGGATGCCTTCGGTGATGCAGACGATCAGCTCCATCTCGGCGTCGATCGCCTCGAGGATGGAGTCCGCAGCAAAGGGCGGCGGCACGTAGATCACAGAGGCATTGGCTTCGGTCACGTGCTTGGCTTCATGCACGGAGTTGAAGACCGGCAGGTTCAGGTGGGTCTGGCCACCCTTGCCGGGCGTGACGCCGCCGACCATTTTGGTGCCATAGGCAATGGCCTGTTCAGAGTGGAATGTGCCCTGCGAGCCGGTAAAGCCCTGACAGATGACCTTGGTGTTTTCGTCGATGAGGACTGCCATTTGGGGAGTCTCCTGTTACTTAAACGGTGTTGAGAACGTGGCAAACATTGTGCGGCTATTGCCGACCGATGAGATCGCGCGTTTGTAGCCAAGAATGCCTTCTCCGGTGAAGGAGAGCGCCAGTTCCACATTCGAATTTGAGCTCTTGGGGATGATGCAGGTCATCGCCAGCGTCATCGTTCCAAGTTGCGAATGAACTTCAATTTCGGGGTAAAGGAAGATCGTTGCGTCTGCGGTTTCTGGAGACCAGAAATTAGGGGCATCCAACACTTCAAGCGTCTGAGCTCCGTCTACATTCTCGGCAAAGAAAGTGGCGGCTGACGCAGGATTTGCCGCCGCAAGAAATGCCACTGAAAGCAGAGCAAAGCGCAACATTCCGATTTAACCCTTAACCGCTTTCACGATCTTCTCGGCGCCGTCGGACAGGTTGTCGGCTGCGATGACATCAAGACCGGAGTTGTTGATGATGTCTTTGCCGGCTTCCACGTTGGTGCCCTCGAGACGGACAACCAGCGGAACCTTCAGGCCGACCTCTTTCACCGCGGCAACCACGCCTTCGGCGATGACGTCGCAGCGCATGATGCCGCCGAAGATGTTGACCAGGATGCCTTTGACGTTGGGGTCAGAGGTGATGATCTTGAACGCCTCGGTCACTTTCTCCTTGGTGGCGCCGCCACCCACGTCGAGGAAGTTCGCAGGCTCAGCGCCGTAGAGTTTGATGATGTCCATGGTGGCCATCGCCAGACCCGCACCGTTCACCATGCAGCCGATCTCACCGTCGAGTGCGATGTAGTTCAGGTCGTATTTGGAGGCTTCCAGTTCCTTGGGATCTTCCTCGGTGGTGTCGCGCAGTTCGGAGATATCGGCGTGGCGGTAGACCGCGTTGCCGTCAAAGCCGACCTTGGCGTCCAGCACCTTGAGGTTGCCGTCATCGGCGATGATCAGCGGGTTGATCTCCAGCATTTCCATGTCTTTTTCGACAAATGCCTTGTAAAGCTGGCCCATCAGCTGAACGCATTGTTTGACCTGCGCGCCTTCAAGACCAAGCGAGAAGGCAATGCGGCGACCGTGGAACGCCTGGTAGCCAGTTGCCGGATCAACGGAGAACGACAGGATCTTTTCGGGGGTGGCTTCGGCCACTTCCTCGATGTCCATGCCGCCTTCGGTGGAGCACACAAAAGAGATGCGCGAGGTCTGGCGATCCACCAACAGAGCGAGGTACAGCTCGGTCTGGATGCCGGAGCCGGCTTCGATGTAGATGCGGTTCACCTGCTTGCCGGCCGGGCCGGTCTGGTGGGTCACAAGGGTGCGGCCCAGCATTTTCTTGGCTTCTTCGGCGGCTTCTTCGACCGATTTGGTCAGGCGCACACCGCCCTTTTCACCTGCGTCGGCTTCCTTGAAGGAGCCTTTGCCGCGGCCACCTGCGTGGATCTGGGCCTTGACCACCCAGAGGGGCCCGTCCAGTTCACCAGCTGCTGTTTTGGCGTCTTCCGCCTTGAGAACCACGCGCCCGTCGGAAACCGGCGCGCCGTAGCTGCGGAGGAGGGCCTTGGCCTGATATTCGTGGATGTTCATCTGAAACTGTCCCGTCTGGCTGCAATTGTCGTGACTAATACGCCGTTATCAGGCCAATGTTTAAAGGGTTTTCTGTGGGCTGGTAAAGAAATCCCGAAGATTTCTCTAATTTGTGATCACGGGTTTCCAGCGTGTGATCACAAATTTATCAATCGTGAACGGATTTGATTCGAGAACGGCTGAAGAACAAATTTCACCGTCTCAAACAGGTCAGTGCCGACAACCAAGCCGCCAAATGCGGCATCATATGCCCGGCGCTGAAATGACAAAGGCCCACCTCGAGAGGTGGGCCTTTGTACAGAGCTTGATCGTGTCAGGCCGATTAGGCCAGGGAACCGTCGATACCTTTGCAGGCTTCAACCAGGCCCTTCACCGCGTTGACAGAGTTGTCGAACATGGCCTGTTCGTCGGCGGTCATCTTGATGTCGATGATACGCTCAATGCCACCAGCGCCGATCACGGTCGGGACGCCGACATACATGCCGTTCAGACCCAGGGCGCCATCAACATAGGCCGCGCAGGGCAGAACGCGCTTCTGGTCTTTCAGGTAGGCTTCGGCCATTTCGATGGCAGAGGTCGCAGGTGCATAGAATGCAGAACCGGTCTTCAGCAGGCCAACGATCTCGGCGCCGCCATCACGGGTGCGCTGAACGATGGCGTCCAGCTTCTCCTGGCTGGTCCAGCCCATTTTCACCAGGTCGGGCAAAGGAATGCCTGCCACGGTGGAATAGCGGGTCAGCGGAACCATGGTGTCGCCGTGGCCGCCCAGAACAAAGGCGGTAACGTCCTTCATCGAGACGTTGAATTCTTCGGCCAGGAAGTGACGGAAGCGGGCGGAGTCCAGAACGCCTGCCATGCCGCAAACTTTCTCATGGGGCAGACCAGAGAATTCGCGCAGCGCCCAGACCATCGCATCCAGCGGGTTGGTGATGCAGATAACAAATGCGTTCGGCGCGTGGTCACGGATGCCTTCGCCAACGGATTTCATGACCTTGAGGTTGATACCCAGCAGGTCATCGCGGCTCATGCCGGGCTTGCGCGGTACACCGGCGGTGACGATGCAGACGTCTGCGCCTGCGATGTCCTCGTAGGACTGAGTGCCCTTGAGGCTTGCGTCAAAGCCTTCCGAAGGACCGGATTCTGCGATGTCCAGTGCCTTGCCTTCTGGGATGCCTTCGGCAATGTCGAACAGGACGACGTCGCCGAGTTCTTTCAGTGCTGCGAGGTGGGCAAGTGTGCCACCGATCTGACCTGCGCCAATCAGGGCGATTTTGGGTCGAGCCATTGGAATTTATCTCCGGTCCGGTTGTGATTGCCGCGAGGACTACGGCGTTCCGTCCCGTCGCGCAAGATCCATGCGGGGGCAGGGGGAATGTGCCGCAGGCTATTCGAATCCGACGATAAGCGCTAAAGAGGCGACATTTGAGGGGCTTAGAAGGTTTCTGCTGATGCCTGAAATCACGGTTATGTTTTTTGTCGTGGCTGTTTTGGCTGTCACTTTTGCGGGCATCTCAAAAGGTGGCTTTGGATCAGGTGCGGCCTTTGCCTCGTCTTCGATTCTTGCTCTGATTGTGGAGCCGGGGGTCGCGCTGGCGTTCATGCTGCCCCTGTTGATGTTGATTGATGTCGCATCACTGCGGCCCTACTGGGGGCGATGGCGGCTGAGAGAGTCGCTGTTGCTGATTGCCGGGGGATTGCCTGGGGTGGGTCTTGGCGCGGTGTTTTATCGCTCGGTTGATGCGGATGGAATGCGGGTGCTGATCGGCGTTCTATCCGTTGGATTTGTTGTCTGGCAGTTGTCAGAGGGGCTAAGGGCGCGATTGTCTCAGCCTCGCGACAGGGCAAATGCCGTCGGGCTGATTGCTGGCGTTGTTGCAGGCTTCACCAGCTTCGTGAGCCATGCAGGCGGCCCGCCTGCGGCTGTCTATTTGCTCGGTCGGCGGATGAGCAAAACCGAATATCAGGCCAGTACGGTTCTGGTCTTCGGGGTGCTGAATGCCGCGAAATTTCTGCCTTATGCGGCCTTTGGATTGGTGACGCCTGCATCCTTGACGCTGGATCTGATGCTTGCACCTTTTGCGCTGATCGGCACCTGGATCGGCGTGAAACTGCACCACCGTGTGCCCGAGCGGCTGTTTTTTGGGCTCACCTACGTGCTGCTGATGGTCACGGGGACCAAGCTGATCTGGGACGGGCTGACTTAGACGGCTGTGTAGAAGACTGTGCCTGCGGGCTCCCCTCCGCAAGGCGAAAAGTGCGTCTGCCACATCACACGTCGCTGTCGGTATTCGGCAGAGCCTCGGCCAGCATTTCGTAGGATTGTCCAGACGCCACGAGGCACGTCACACCAGAAGGGTTGGTTACAGTGATCGTCCAGCTGCCGGTATCCGCTGATGCAAAGGTTTCCATCACCATGCCACGTTGGCCGATGCCGATGCTTTGCCTGCTTTCGCCGTAGCGTTCGGCAAGCCGTTTGATCACCTGATCGCGCGGGGCGCAGCTGGAACTGGTTTGCCCGACCGCGGGCATGGCGGACATGAGCGGTACCGCGAGAGAGGCAATTACGGCCGCGCGCAACATGGTCTTCAACTTGAACGTCGTCTTCATCATGGGTTTTACCCTTTCCGGAAGCTCCGGCGCGGGCACCCTGACAGGTCATGTGGTCCGGACCTGTGCAGGCCTTGCATCGCACCAATTTCGCGTCATCGTCTGGCAGGCGATTTACCTGCGGTAGCGGGATCCGTTTTGGACCTGTTCGCTGCCCTGATAAGAGTGGCAAATCTTTCCTGATAAGCCATTAACGCAGCGTTCTGCCCCTTGTTTTGCTGGCTTTCCGGATGTTTCTCAGCGGTTTAGATGTTGCGCCACGGGCGTTCTTTCTGCTGTCGCATACATGATTTCTGCATTGCGGCATAATTTCACTTGATAGTTTAATTTCTATATTCTAGCTGTTCTTGAAACAAAATGACCCAGAGGAGATCGCATATGGATCCGCGCACACGTCCGTACCGTTCGGTTCTTTATATTCCCGGATCCAAACCACGTGCGCTGGAAAAGGCGCGCGGACTGCCGGTGGATGCGATCATCTTTGACCTGGAGGATGCGGTCTCTGCAGATGAAAAGGTCAACGCGCGCGACACGCTTGCGGCGGCCCTTGCAGAGGGTGGATATGGCGCCCGAATGAAGATTGTGCGCATCAATGGATTGGATACCACATGGGGCCGATCGGATGCAGAAGCTGTCACCAAGATGGCCTGTGATGCGGTCCTTTTGCCAAAGGTGTCATCGCCTGATGATCTCAATGCGCTTGCCGCCATTACCGGTGATCTGCCGATCTGGGCGATGATGGAAACGCCTCGGGGTATGCTGAACGCGGCGGCGATTGCGGCGCACCCGCTGCTGCAGGGGATGGTGATGGGCACCAATGATCTCGCTAAGGAGCTGCAGGTGCGGTTTCGTCCCGACCGGCTTCCTCTGATGGCGGGCTTGGGGCAATGTCTGCTCGCGGCCAAGGCGGAAGGCATCATCATCGTCGATGGTGTGTACAACGCTTTCAAAGACGCAGAGGGTTTGGCCGCAGAATGCGAACAGGGCCGAGACATGGGTTTTGATGGAAAGACGCTGATCCATCCCGCGCAGGTGGATGTGGCGAATGCGGCCTTTGCTCCGTCTGAGGCGGAAATCGACCTGTCCCGCCGCCAGATCGCGGCATTTGAGGAGGCAGAGGCCGCCGGTCAGGGGGTCGCTGTTGTGGATGGCAAGATTGTCGAGAACCTGCATGTGGCAACCGCCCGCGAGATCCTTGCGAAAGCTGATGCAATCGCGGCCGTTTCCGCCTAGGCGTTTAGTCAGTCAAATATCTGTAGGAGACTGACATGGCAGTATTGCTTTTAGGCATCCTGATCTGGTGGGGGGCACATTTCTTCAAACGCCTCATGCCTGAGCAGCGGGCGAGACTTGGGGAAAAGGGCAAGGGGCTGGTCGCACTGGCATTGGTTGCTGCGATCGTTTTGATGGTGCTCGGCTATCGCAGCATGGAGTTCATCTATGTTTGGGCGCCGCCATCTTTCATGGTGCACATCAACAACACGCTGGTTCTGATCGCCTTGTTCCTGATGTCGCCCGCGCCCAAGAAGGGGGCGCTCTTGAATGGGATGCGGCATCCGATGCTGACGGGGTTTGCGCTCTGGGCGATTGCGCACCTGCTGGTGAACGGTGATCTGGCGTCGATCATTCTGTTTGGTGGTCTGCTGGCCTATGTGCCGGTCCAGATCATGCTGATCAACCGGGCAGAGCCAACCTGGGCACCGGGCCCCAAAGGCAGCTATGCCAAGGACGGCATGTTCTTTGTCGCCTCGATCATTCTGATGGGTGTGATCGGCTATATCCACGGGCTCGTCGGCCCCTCGCCATTCGGAGGCTAACGCATGAAACTCTATCGTTTTTTGTCGGAAGACGACACATCGGCATTTTGCCACAAGGTGACTGACGCGCTCAACAAGGGCTGGGAGCTGTATGGTAGCCCCACCCAGACCTTTGATCCGGTGAAAGGGATCATGCGCTGCGGTCAATCCGTCGTGAAGGATGTGCCGGGCACCTACACCCCTGATACCAAGCTGGGAGAGCACTGATGGCCAAGACCAATCCGGGCCGGTTTTTTGAGGATTACGCTGTGGGGGATGTGCTGCGGCACGCGGTCCCTCGCACGGTGTCGGGGGGAGAGCGAGCCTTGTATCACGCGCTCTACCCGGCGCGACACGCCCTGTATTCCTCGGATGAATTCGCGCGCGGATGTGGTCTGCCCGAGGCGCCGCTGGACGATCTGGCGGCGTTTCATCTGGTCTTTGGAAAGACCGTGCCGGATGTGTCGCTGAACGCAGTGGCTAATCTTGGCTATGCAGAGGGACGGTGGCATCGACCGGTTTACGCCGGGGACACCCTGCGCGCCGAGAGTGAGGTGATCGGGGTCAAGCAGAACTCCAACGGGAAATCCGGTGTTGTGTATGTCCGGACCCGTGGGTTGAACCAGCGTGATGATCTGGTGCTGGACTACGTGCGCTGGGTCATGGTGCGCAAAGGTGATCTGGATGCGCCTGCCCCGCAGACGGTCATCCCGGAGCTCCAAAATGTGATCCGAGCCGAAGATCTGGTGGTTCGTGCAGGCCTGCAGTTTGACAGCTACGACTTTGTGCAGGCCGGTGAAGCCCACCGTTTGGCGGACTATGAAATTGGCGAGCAGATCGATCACGTGGATGGCGTGACGGTCGAAGAGGCCGAGCACATGCTGGCAACGCGCCTGTGGCAGAATACGGCAAAGGTCCATTTCGACACCACAGCCCGGCCTGATGGATCGCGGCTGATCTATGGGGGCCATGTGATCTCGATGGCGAGGGCTCTGTCGTTCAATGGTCTCGCAAATGCACAGATGATCGTTGGTCTGAACGGGGGCGCCCATGCGAACCCCTGTACGTCGGGCATGACGATCCGGGCGTGGTCTGAGGTTTTGGACAAGGCCGAAACCGGCGTGCCGGGTGTTGGTGCGATCCGCCTGCGTCTGGTTGCGACCAGCGGCGGCGAGCCGTTCGCGCTGCGGGGCGATGACGGCAAATATCTGCCGGAGGTGTTGCTTGATCTGGACTATTGGGCGCTGATGCCGGTCTGATTGATCGGCGGATTACGGGAGGATCACCTTGGCCACGCTCAGCCCTGACATGGTGATCTACCTGACCCATCCGCAGGTTTTGATTGACCCGGATGTGCCGGTTCCCAACTGGCAGCTGTCTGTGGAAGGGCGGCAAAGGGTTGATGCGTTGGCTGACCACATTTCGGCAGCGGATCTGGGCGGCGCTGTGGCTGTTGTCGCCAGCGCGGAACGCAAGGCGGTCGAAACCGCTGCGCCACTTGCCGCCGCACTTGGTACGCGCGTCGACGTCCGGCCTGGTACCCATGAGAATGATCGCTCCAGCACCGGGTTTCTGGCTCCACCGCTGTTTGAGGCGCAGGCGGACGCGTTCTTTGCCAATCCCGATAGATCAATGCGCGGATGGGAGGCGGCGAGCGATGCTCAGGCGCGCATCCTGCGAGAAGTAATGGCAGCCGAAGCTGATCATGACGGCCATGCGCTGATCATTTGTGGCCACGGTGCAGTTGGAACACTCCTTTATTGTGCGTTGGCGGGGCTCCCGATCAGCCGACAATGGGACCAGCTCGCAGGTGGCGGATGCTGGTTTGCCTACAGCCGCAAGGCACGCCGCCCGCTCGCCCGTTGGGCAGTCATGGAGCGTCTCTTTGCAGGAGAAGAGATCGCGCGGTAGCGGCCTCACGGGAAAAAGAGTAGGGCGGATCAAGCCGGGCCGCTAGGCTGGGCCTATGCAGATGACGCGCCTTTTTCTTGTTCTGACCTGCCTGCACCTTGTTTTTGGCGCGCGTATGCTGCGTGCCTGTGATCTTGCGCTTGTGTTGGCTGTCGATGTTTCCGGCAGCGTCGACATCGACGAATACCGCATCCAGATGGACGGGCTTGCGGCAGCGCTTCGAGATGGGATCATCGCCGAGGCACTGGTGCGGGGTGAGGCGCGCGTGGCGGTCATCCAGTGGTCAGGAAGCGGTCGCCAGGAGCTGTCTCTCCCTTGGGTCGCCATCTCGGACTTCAGCGATGTGGATCGATTGTCCAACGAGATCTCGGGCCTGCCGCGTCCTTGGCGGAACTTTGCAACAGGTATCGGAGAGGCGCTCGAACTGGCTTTGGCTCAGTTTTCTGCCGTGCCGGATTGTCGCAGGCGTCTGATCGATGTTTCGGGCGATGGGTTTTCGAACGAAGGGGTGGCCCCCGGTGATGTGCATCCAGCGTTGCGCGCGGCTGGCGTGACGGTCAATGCGCTGGCGATTGAAGACAGCGAGCCCGCCCTGACGGACTACTTCTTTGAAAAAGTGATCACAGGCGAAGGGGCCTTCGTGCAAACCGCTGCAACCTTTGAAGAATATCCGGATGCAATTCGCCAGAAACTCCTGCGGGAAGTGGCAGAGCAGACTGCTGGACTGCTAGGGGAGGATCTGCGTCGCAACTGAAAAACCGAACCCTGTCTGATTCTGTAAGAAATTAAGGGAAAAATAATTTGTGATCACGCGCTTGATCTAAGTGATCACAAAATGTGGTTTTCCTGGCATTTGCAGGAATAACTGCGCATTTTTACCCCTCGTTTGCGTGACACGACGCAAAAAACCGCTAAAACGTCGTCAGCCAACCGGAAAGGAGCCAACATGGCCGATGTAAATCGGGGCAATCGCCCGCTTTCGCCACACTTGCAAATCTACCGCCCTCAGCTGACGTCTGCTTCGTCGATCTTTGTGCGGGCAACAGGTATCGCGATTTTCTTCCTCATGCTGCTTGCTGTCTGGTGGTTGCTTGCCGCCGCGACCTCCGAAGCGGCATTCGGGTTCATCGACGGCCTACTGCGCGGCTGGCTGGGCGATATCATCCTGCTCGGCGCGACATGGTCGATCTGGTACCTGATGCTTGGCCGTTTGCGCCACGTCATCTGGGATTTCGGTCACTGCCTTGATGTTGAGACATCTGAGAAGATGGGCCAGGGCATGTTCATCGCGGCGACGGCGCTGACCGTTTTCACCGCGATTGTGTTGTAAGGAGCAAGGGATGCAGTATCTGACAGACCGCAAACGCGCTCAGGGGCTTGGATCTGGCCGCACTGGCACGAAAACCCACTGGAACGCGATTGTCACCTCGACGCTCTTAGTGCCCGCTGTTCCGGTGTTCGTCTTTACCGTTGGCGCAGGGCTGGGCGGAACCTACGAAGAGGTTCTGGCCTATTTCTCCCGTCCGGTTCCCGCAATTCTCACTGCGCTGAGCATGATCGTGATCGTGCTGCACACACTGCACGAAGTGCGTGAGGCGATTGAGGACTACATGCACGGCGTGTCCGAGCGGATGGCAACGATCGCCGCGACCGCGTTTGCATATTCTTTGATTGCTGCGGGGCTGCTCGCCCTGATCAAGCTGGCCCTCTGAGCTCTGCGCGCAAAAGGAAACTGATGATGACAGCAGCATATGAATACGAAACCCACGACTACGACGTTGTTGTTGTAGGCGCAGGTGGCGCGGGTCTGCGCGCGACGCTGGGGATGGCGGAACAGGGTCTGCGCACGGCCTGTGTGACCAAGGTCTTCCCGACCCGTTCCCACACGGTTGCAGCGCAGGGCGGCATCGCCGCGTCGCTGGCCAACATGGGCCCCGACCACTGGCAGTGGCACATGTATGACACCGTCAAAGGCTCCGACTGGCTGGGCGACACCGACGCAATGGAATACCTCGCACGTGAGGCGCCCAAGGCAGTTTACGAGCTGGAGCACTACGGCGTGCCGTTCTCGCGTACCGAGGAAGGCAAGATCTATCAGCGCCCGTTCGGCGGCCACACCACCGAGTTCGGCGAAGGCCCCGCAGTGCAGCGCACCTGTGCCGCTGCTGACCGGACCGGCCACGCCATCCTGCACACGTTGTATGGCCAGTCGCTGAAGAACAACGCCGAGTTCTACATCGAGTATTTCGCCATCGACCTGATCATGTCCGAAGACGGGCAATGCCAGGGCGTTGTCTGCTGGAAGCTTGATGACGGCACCATGCATGTCTTCAACGCCAAGATGGTTGTGCTGGCGACCGGCGGCTACGGCCGCGCCTATTTCTCTGCCACATCGGCGCATACCTGCACCGGCGACGGCGGCGGCATGGTGGCGCGTGCGGGCCTGGCGCTTCAGGATATGGAATTCGTGCAGTTCCACCCAACTGGCATCTACGGCTCTGGCTGTCTGATCACGGAAGGTGCGCGTGGCGAGGGTGGCTACCTGACCAACTCTGAAGGCGAACGCTTCATGGAGCGCTATGCGCCCCAGTACAAGGATCTGGCGCCGCGCGATTACGTCAGCCGCTCCATGACAATGGAGATCCGCGAAGGTCGCGGCGTGGGCGAGCACGGGGACCATATCCACCTGAACCTGAGTCACCTGCCGGCCGAAGCACTAGCAGAGCGTCTGCCGGGTATTTCGGAAAGCGCCAAGATCTTTGCCGGTGTTGACGTGACCAAAGAACCGATCCCGGTTCTGCCCACCGTGCACTACAACATGGGCGGCATTCCGACCAACTATTGGGGCGAAGTGCTGAACCCGACGGCAGAGGATCCCAACGCAGTTGTTCCGGGTCTGATGGCCGTGGGTGAAGCAGGCTGTGCCTCGGTGCATGGCGCAAACCGCCTTGGCTCCAACTCGCTGATCGATCTCGTGGTGTTTGGCCGCGCGGCTGCGATCCGTGCGGGCAAGGTTGTTGATCCGAACACCCCCAACCCCGAGCTCAATCAGGCTCAGGTCGACAAGGCGTTTGACCGGTTCGACACACTGCGCCACGCCAAGGGTGGGATCCCGACTGCAGATCTGCGCTTGGAAATGCAGCGCACCATGCAGAGTGACGCTGCCGTCTTCCGGACCTCCGAAACCATGGCAGAGGGCGTAGAGAAGATGACCGCGATTGCGGCCAAGATGGATGATCTGGCCGTGACCGACCGGTCTCTGGTCTGGAACTCTGACCTGATGGAAACGCTGGAGCTGACCAACCTGATGCCCAATGCGCTGGCCACGATCGTTGGCGCTGAGGCACGCAAGGAAAGCCGGGGTGCCCACGCGCATGAGGACTTCACCACCCGTGACGACGAAAACTGGCGCGTCCACACCGTCAGCCGGATTGAAGGCAACAAGGTTGATCTGACCTATCGCCCGGTGATCCTCGACCCGCTGACCACCGAAGCAGAAGGTGGCATCAGCGAGGCGAAGATCGCACCTAAGGCACGGACCTTCTAAGACCGTGCTGCGATGTGCCCCGGCATACCCTTACTGCATCAGCTCCCGTTTTCGGGGGCTGATCGCGCACGGGCGGGGCGTCGCATGATGACGGTTGCGGATAGTCCGACCCGCATGGTTTCACCTGCACAGTGGCCGCTTGGCAGCTGGCAGCCTGATACGGTGCTGCGGATGTTCGGCATGCGTCGATGCGGAAACCACGCGGTTGCGAACTGGCTGCAGCGCAATGCCCCCAAGGGGCAGGCGTTGTTTTTCAACAACTGCAAGGCAGCGCGCACGCCGTTTGCGCACCATCATGGCGTGGAAAAAAACGGGCAGCGGGTTTCGCGTCAGGACAGTAGCGATTTGTCCGTGCTTGGCGCCGGAATGGGGCAGGGCGGTTTGATGCTGTTGTCTTATGAGGATGTCGTTCCATCGGATCACTGTCTGTCGCGCCCTGTGTCCGGGGATCTGGATGAAACCCTGATTTCAGCAGATGTCATCCTGCTGCGCGGCTTTCTGAACTGGTCGGCGTCTCTGGTGAAGAAGTTGCAGCGCAACCCGGATTTCTCGCTAGCACATCGCAGTGGTGTGGTGATGCGTGCCATCGACAGTTACCGCAAGATGCTTGACCTCGCAGCCGAGGCCGATGCGCTCGCCCTTGTGGTCATCGACTACGACCAATGGGTCAAAGACGAGGCCTACCGCGCGGCGTGTCTTGGCCGACTGGGGCTGTTGGTAAGGGACAATTCGCTGGGGGTGGTCCAGAGCTACGGTGGCGGGTCATCTTTTGACGAACAGGCCTCTGGCAGTGCCTTTGGCCTTCGGACTGACCAGCGCTGGCAGCGCATGATGGATGACGGCGAATATCTGGCAATCCTGCACCTTGCCGCCCGTGACGAGGCGCTGATGCGGGGGCTTTCTCGCAGGTATCCCGATGACGCTGCGCGTCTCGCGGGGCTGACGCATCACAAGCTGACCCCGGCAGAGGGGCTGTTGCAATGACCTTCAGCACATATGCATTTTCGGACCTTCGGGCCGACACACTGACTGACCTTCGTTCCGGCTTGGCTGCCGGGGCGGGTACACCGATCTCCTGCCGTCGCAGCGCGTGCCGCCTGCGTCTGGTGGGCAGCTAAGCAAGGAGAACGATCTATGGTCGAATTCGCACTTCCGAAAAATTCCAAGATCACCACGGGTAAAACCTGGCCCAAGCCCGAAGGCGCAACCAATGTGCGCAAGTTCAGCATCTACCGCTGGAACCCGGACGATGGGAAAAACCCGCGTGTGGATACCTATTTCGTCGATATGGACAAATGCGGCCCGATGGTTCTGGACGCGCTGATCAAGATCAAGAACGAGATTGATCCGACCCTGACCTTCCGCCGGTCCTGTCGGGAAGGCATTTGTGGATCCTGTGCGATGAACATTGATGGGATCAACACGCTGGCCTGTATCTATGGTCTTGATGAGATCAAGGGCGATGTCAAAATCTACCCGCTGCCGCACATGCCGGTGGTGAAAGACCTGATCCCGGACCTCACCCATTTCTATGCGCAGCATGCCTCGATCATGCCGTGGCTGGAAACCAAGACCAACCGGCCCGCAAAAGAGTGGAAGCAGTCCATTGAAGACCGCAAAAAGCTTGATGGTCTGTATGAGTGCGTGATGTGTGCGTCCTGCTCTACCTCCTGCCCGTCCTACTGGTGGAATGGCGATCGCTATCTCGGGCCGGCCGCGCTGCTGCACGCCTATCGTTGGATCATCGACAGCCGCGATGAGGCGACGGGCGAACGTCTGGATGAGCTGGAAGATCCCTTCAAGCTGTATCGCTGCCATACCATCATGAACTGCGCCAAGACCTGCCCCAAAGGTTTGAACCCGGCGAAGGCGATTTCGCACATCAAGCAAATGATGGTTGATCGCGCGGTCTGATCAGATCTGCACAGAATGACAAAACGCCGCCTGTCGATCGCAGGCGGCGTTTTTGTTTGTGCCGGTTGCCACCGCGCTTTTGTCTGCTAACGTTCCGGAATGTCGCCACTTCTTACTGCTATTCTGCTGGCTGGTCTGGCCGGGCTTTCGATGCCACTTGGCGGGCTGCTTGCCCGGTGGGAGCATATTAGCGACGCACGTCTGCGCGATGGCATACTGCATGCAATTACAGCATTTGGCGGCGGTGCCCTGCTATCTGCTGTGGCACTGGTTTTGGTGCCTCACGGGGCAGAGGCCCTCTCACCACTGGTGGCTTTATCCCTTTTGGCAGCAGGCGGGCTGGTCTTTGCCTGGGTCGACACCACGCTGAACCGGATCGGTGGCAGTGGCGCCTTGCTTTTGGCGATGGTCCTGGATTTCCTCCCTGAGGCGATGGCCTTGGGGGCAATGCTGGTCAGTCAAAGCAGCACGGCAATATTGCTGGCGGTCATGATCTTTCTTCAGAACCTTCCAGAGGGCTTTGCGGCCTTTCGTGACATGTGGCAGCGGGACAGATCTGCGCTGCAGGTTTTGATGGTCTTTGTCGGCCTTGCAGCGCTGGGGCCTTTTTGTGCCATTGCAGGTCTGGTCTGGCTTGCGGACATGCCGGATGTGCTTGGTGGAATCATGATCTTTGCAGCCGGTGGAATTCTCTATCTGCTGTTTCAGGATGTCGCGCCCAAGGCCCATGCTGACCGTGCCAGCTGGCCAGCTCTTGGTGGTGTGGCGGGGTTTGCCCTTGGCCTCGCGGGAGAGTTGATGCTGGGCTAGGGGCTTGGGTTGCACCCTGCGCATGACGGTTTTGCCAAGGTGGCTGCTGCAGACGGGTGAAGGCGGGTCTAAATTGGGGGCAGGGAAGAGATAACCCCTGCATAGGACCGAACAGATGACCCAATCCCTCCTGCCGCAAGCCGCCAATTCGACCGAGGCTCCGAAGCCATCCGCTGCCGCCGAAGCGCTGGCTCATCTTGAGCAAGCCTGGGCTTATTACACCCCCGAAACCGTTGCGCCGGTCCGCGATGAAGACACAGATGGGGTGGTCGACTATTTCGCTGCCGCATAACAAAATAGGCTGGTTGCAGCTGATTTGGCCGCACTTTAGATAGGCGACATGCCCATCCTTATTCTCATTCTGCTTGTTGGCGTCATGGGGTATTTCCTTTGGCGCCACAATACGTCCTCCCTTAGTCGGGACTGCCGCTGGCGGCAGGAAAGGTCGGCCGGACAGTGGCGATGCGCGTCCTGTGGTGCGGTGCAGGCTGGTGACGACATTCCACGCGTGTGTTTGAAACCGCAGAAAAAAGCCTGAGCCCTGCAAAATGCGCATGGCTGAAATCTGATCAAATTCAGCCATAAAAATAAGGGGGTTCCGCGCAAAAAAAACACTTGATCGACTCGTGCGTTTGATGGATATGGCGCACAGACGCCAACGCACGCGCCTCTGTCCCAAGGGTTATCCCCCATGGTTACGTAGCGACGGTAACGTCTCTGATTGAAGTGAGCGGTCATAGATGGCCGGGTCTTTTGGAGATGACCATGAACGCAAACGTAACCGGGCAACTTGCCCGTCAAGATGCTATTGTCCCCGTTTCTCGCCACCTGTCTTACATCGCACAGACCGCGTTTGAACGCCCGACACTGGTTGTTGACAGCCAAGCTGTTGCCCGGCAATACGCCGCACTCGCGCAAGGCCTCGGCCGCGCCCGCATCCACTATGCCGTCAAGGCCAACCCGGCTCCGCAGATCCTGCGCCGGTTGACCCGCATGGGTGCCAATTTCGATGCCGCCAGCCGCGCCGAGATCGAGCTGTGTCTCGCGGCTGGTGCAAAACCTGCACAGATCACCTTTGGCAACACCATCAAGCGACCCGCTGATATTGCTTTTGCTCATGAGATCGGGATCACCCATTTTGCGGCCGATGCAACAGCCGAGCTGGAAAAGCTGGCTCAGCACGCCCCGGGCGCGCATGTGTGTATTCGTCTGCTGGTAGAGGCAACTGGCGCCGACTGGCCGCTGAGCCGGAAATTTGGCTGCTCCGCCGCAATGGCGCTGAGCCTGATGGACGAGGCACGTGATCTTGGACTGGAGGTCTCTGGCCTGTCCTTCCACGTGGGCTCGCAAACTCGCGAACCTCAGATGTGGGCTGATACGCTTGATCAGGTTGCCGCGGTTTGGAAAGCCGCAAAAGACGCTGGTCATGACCTGCGCCTGCTGAACATTGGTGGCGGTTTCCCGGCCAGCTATGGCACCGAGGTGATGGCACCCAACCAATATGCCCGGGAAGTGATGGAGCTGGTCAACGCTCGCTTTCCGGATGCGGCCGAGATCATGGCAGAGCCGGGTCGTGGCCTGGTTGCTGAGGCGGGCGCGATTGCTGCCGAAGTTTTGCTGGTGTCGCGCAAGGACGCGGATGACCTGCATCGTTGGGTCTATCTCGATATTGGCAAATTCTCTGGCCTTGCCGAAACCATGGACGAAGCGATCCGTTACAGGATCACCACTGACCATGGTGAGGCGCAGACTGGCCCCTGCATTTTGGCCGGACCGTCCTGCGACAGTGCCGATGTGCTGTACGAAAAACAGCTGTACCAACTGCCGCTGGCTCTGAAAGCTGGAGATCGTGTGGTGATCCACGCATGTGGCGCCTACACCAGCACCTATTCGACCGTTGGCTTCAACGGCTTCCCCCCGCTGGATGTTGTGGTCATCTGATTGTGACTGTTCCCGATGGTCGCTTTGGGAACAATCACTTGTCTCTGGTGGCATCTGAGGATTTGATGGGCGCAAACAACAGGAAGGTTTGCGCCCATGTCTCAACACACCCAGCCCGTCTCAGCGGCTGAGGCGCCAGCAGACGCGGCAGAGCGCCGCGCGGTTAAACCCGTGATCTGCTATCCCAACGAAACACTCCCGAAACCGGATCTGGACCTGTATCAGGCTGCCCGAAGCGGTGCGGTGAAAACCGGGGAAGTTCTGGTTCAGCCGCGTGATGCGGCATGTTTCACTGTCCCGGCAGGACATTTTTTCCGGATTTCATCCGTTGAGGGATCCCAAGTAGGTGATCTGAACCTCTGGAACCTGAATGACCTGAGTGAGCGGTTTTTCTCGGGCAAAACCCGTGCCCTGCATGGAACCCATGTGACACGTGGGGAGCGTCTGTGGAGCAGTCTTCCATATCTGCGCCCGATGGCCACGATTACTGAGGATACGCTGGGGTGGTACGGAATCGACAGCTATGGTGGATCTGTCCACGATGTGATCGGCACCCGGTGTGATCCCTACACTGGCAATCTGCTGTCCGGGGATGACTATCACTATTGCTGTCATTCAAATCTGACGCGGGCGCTGGCGGATCATCTGGGAATCCCCCTGGCCGAGGCAGAGCCCCATGTCCATGATGTGTTGAACGTTTTCATGTGTACCGGCTTTACCCGTGACACTGGCCAATATTTCATGAAGGCGAGCCCGGTCAGACCCGGCGATTATCTGGAATTCTTTGCAGAGATCGATCTGCTTGGCGCGCTGAGCGCCTGCCCTGGTGGCGACTGCGGGTCGGAGCACACAAGCGATACAGCCCCGTGCCACCCCCTGTTGGTTGAGACCTTTGCCCCCAAGGAAGGTGCGTTGGCGGGGTGGGAGCCCCCAGCCCAAAACGGATATGACCGTAGCCACGGGCGCGGGTGAACGAAAAAAGGCAGCGCTGGACGCTGCCTTTTTTGATTGCTGAGAGGTCAGCCTAATCAGGCAAAAGCCGCCTCAAGGGCGATTTCGACCATATCGCCAAAGCTGCGCTCGCGTTGATCAGAGGGCAGGGCCTCGCCCGTTTGCAGATGGTCCGAGACGGTCAGCACGGCCAGGGCGCGGCAGTCGTAACGGGCTGCGAGAGTGTAAAGCTCGGCTGCCTCCATTTCGACGCCCAGAATGCCATGACGCACCATCTGTTCATTCAGATCGGGGCGCTCGTCATAGAAAACATCGGAGGAGTAGATCCCGCCGACGTGCGGAGCCAAATCGCGACTGGCTGCAGCATTTGCAGCGGCCTGGAGAAGTGACCAGTCTGCACAGGGGGCGAAGTTCACCTCCTTGAAAATGCCACGGGACGGCGTGCTGAGGGTTGTGGCTGTCATCGCGAGGATGACATCCCTGATTTTGACCTTTTTCTGCATGCCACCACAGGATCCGATACGGATCAGTGTTTTGGCGCCATAGTCGCGGATCAGCTCATTCACATAGATGGAAAGCGACGGCATACCCATGCCGCTGCCCTGAATGGTTACAGGGTGGCCATTCCAGGTTCCGGTGAAACCCAGCATGCCGCGCACTTCATTGACGAGCCGGACATCTTTCAGAAAGGTTTCAGCAGCCCATTTCGCGCGATATGGGTCACCAGGAAGCAGGACAGTTTCCGCAATTTCGCCTTTTTCGGCACCAATATGGACGGTCATTTCGTAGCTCTCAGTATTCGAAATCAGATTTCGAGATCGGAAATATCGACACCTGCGGTCAGTGCGGCGTGCACCCAATGGGGTTTGCGGCCACGGCCAGTCCAGGTTTCTTCCGGGTTCTGTGGATTGCGGTATTTCGGCGCCGCTTTGTTCTTTTTGGTTGCCGCGCGACCGTTGCCAGCGATTTCTTCAAGCGAGAAACCATATTTCGCCGCAGCTTCCTCAGCCGCTTTCAGGGCTTCGATACGCTCACGTTGTTCAGCATCCTTGAGGGCCTTTTCAACAGCGCCTTGCAATTCCAATAGCTCTTTGCGCGACATCGCGGTCAAGTCAAAGGACATAATGTTTCTCCATAAATGATCACTCCTCGCCCAGAACGAGAAGTGATCGAATTATGGCTTTTTTTCCAGACCTGTTTCAGCCAGAAAATTGCATTGATTATTGCAATTTGCGGAAATTCGCTAAGCGGACACGGTTTTGGGTTGTTTTGCCAGCTGAACGATATCCCCCATGATTGCGTTCAGTTCGAAATCCTTGGGCGTGTAAATGCGCGCGACCCCCATTTTACGGAGCTTTTCTGCATCGTCATCAGGAATGATTCCCCCGACAATTACGGGAATATGGGTGAGCCCTGCCTTTTCCATCCGGATCATCAGATCTTCGACCAGGGGAATATGGCTCCCCGAGAGGATGGACAGGCCGACAACATGTGCATCGTCCGCCAAGGCCGAAGCGACCAGTTCCTCTGGGGTCATGCGTATTCCGTCATACGTTATATCCATTCCGCAATCGCGTGCCCGCGATGCGATCTGTTCTGCGCCGTTCGAATGACCGTCGAGACCGGGCTTGCCGATAAGGAATTTCAACCGCCGCCCCAGTTGGTCACTGACGGCGTTAACTTCGTTTCGCAGATCGTCCAGCCCGTCCGTCCGATTGGAGACTGATGTCGACACACCGGTTGGCCCGCGGTAGGTGCCATAGGCCTTTCGCATTTCTTCGGCCCATTCACCGGTGGTGACGCCGGCCTTCGCCGCGGCAATCGAAGGTTCCATGATGTTCGTGCCATCACGGGCCGCCGCGCGCAGAGCTGCGAGTGCTGACTGTACCGCGTCATTGTCACGCGCGCCGCGCCACGTGTTCAGCCGCGCGATCTGCTCCTGTTCCACCGCCGGATCGACCACCATGATGCCGCCATCCTCGGTCTGCAGTGGTGAGGGCTCGCCCTCTGTCCATTTGTTGACGCCGACCACCACTGTTTCGTTCTTCTCGATCCGGTTCAGGCGCTCGGCGTTGGAGTCAACCAAACGGCCTTTCATATATTCAATCGACGCGACTGCGCCGCCCATGGATTCCAGGTTGGCGAGCTCGGCGCGGGCGCCTTCCTTCAGCTCTTCCACCTTGGCGTCCACTGCCGGGTTGCCGTCGAACAGGTCACCGTATTCCAGCAGGTCGGTTTCATAGGCCAGGATCTGTTGCATTCGCATGGACCATTGCTGGTCCCAGGGGCGGGGCAGGCCAAGCGCCTCGTTCCAGGCGGGCAGCTGTACTGCCCGGGCGCGGGCCTTTTTCGACAGCGTCACCGCCAGCATCTCGATCAGGATGCGGTAGACGTTGTTTTCTGGCTGCTGTTCGGTCAGCCCCAGCGAGTTCACCTGCACGCCATAGCGGAAGCGACGGAACTTGGGGTCGGCAACGCCATAGCGTTTCTCACAGATTTCATCCCACAGATCGACAAAGGCGCGCATCTTGCACATTTCGGTCACGAACCGGATGCCTGCGTTCACGAAGAAGGAGATGCGGCCGACCATCGCCGGGAAGTCCTCTGGCGCGATGCGCGGCTTCAGCTCATCTAGCACCGCTTGCGCGGTCGCCAGGGCAAAGGCCAGTTCCTGCTCCGGCGTCGCGCCGGCCTCCTGCAGGTGGTAGGAGCAGACGTTCATCGGGTTCCACTTGGGCACGTTGGTGTAGCAGTACTCTGCCACATCCGCGATCATCTTGAGGCTGGGCTTGGGCGGGCAGACATAGGTGCCGCGGCTCAGATATTCTTTGATCAGGTCGTTCTGCACAGTGCCCTGCAGTTTCGAGACATCCGCGCCCTGTTCCTCAGCCACCGCAATGTACAGCGCCAGCAACCATGGGGCGGTGGCGTTGATGGTCATTGAGGTATTCATCTGCTCCAGCGGGATTTCATTGAACAGGGTCCGCATGTCGCCGAGATGGCAGACGGGCACGCCAACCTTGCCCACTTCGCCGCGCGCCAGCACGTGATCGCTGTCATAGCCGGTCTGGGTCGGCAGATCGAAGGCGACCGAAAGGCCGGTCTGCCCCTTGGCCAGGTTGGCGCGGTAAAGCGCGTTGGATGCGGCAGCTGTGGAGTGGCCGGCATAGGTGCGGATCAGCCAGGGGCGGTCTTTTTGCATCTGCGGCATGTTCAGGCTCCGTCAAACATATGGGTAATAATATTTCTCCGATCAGATCTAGATCGTAATTTTAGACCCTTGTCAATTCGCTGCGTTGCGGCATGGCGCGTCACAGCTTGTTTCCTGTTCCCATTTCTTGTGGTCACAAGTCGGGAAGCAGCTGGCGCGCAGTGCCGGGGCGCACGCAATTGCCTTGTGTTGCAGCCTAAGCTGGGCGACTGTCCTCGCATGACGCAGACGGTGGAACTTCCGCTTTGGCTTTTTGGGCTGATCTTGCTGTTTGCAGCGGTCACATTTGCGTCGCACTTCCTGTTCCCATCGGTGCGGTGGTTTTTTAGGCGTAGGCTGGAGCGGGCCGTGGTGCGGTTGAACCGGCGGTTGCAGCGGCCGATCCAGCCGTTCAAGTTGGCGCGCCGATACGACATGATCCAGCGGTTGATCTACGATCCGCAAGTGGCCCAAGCGATGGCAGACCATGCCAAGGCAAATGGCATCCCGGAAAATGTCGCCTTTGAAGAAGCCCGACGATATGCCCGTGAAATCGTCCCATCGTTTTCAGCCGTGGCTTATTTCAGCATCGCGATTCGCCTCGCGCGATTTCTGTCGAACGCCTTGTTTCGGGTGAGGCTGGCCCATCTGGACAAGCAGGCGGTGGATGGCATCGATCCAGAGGCGACAGTGGTCTATGTGATGAACCACAGGTCCAACATGGACTACGTGTTGATCACCTATCTTGCAGCGGATCACTCTGCGCTGTCCTATGCCGTGGGGGAATGGGCGCGTGTCTGGCCGCTGTCCCGGCTGATCCGAGCGATGGGCGCGTATTTCATTCGCAGGCGCTCGCGTAATGATCTCTACCGCAGGGTTTTGGCGACTTATGTTCGGCTGGCAACCCAGAACGGGGTCACCCAGGCCATGTTTCCGGAGGGCGGATTGAGCCTGGATGGCGCGCTGGCTGAACCGAAGGTGGGATTGCTTAAGTACATAGTCGACGGCCAGCTGGAAGAGGGAGAAGAGGGCCGTGATGTGGTTTTCGTTCCCGTCGCGCTCAACTACGACAGGGTTTTGGAGGACAAGATCCTGACGTCTGCGGCGCGTGCGGGGGACCGCCGGTTCAGAGCACGCATTCATGTTGTTGCGATCCGAATCCTGCGGCAGTTATGGTTGTGGATCACAGGCCGCTACAAGCGTTTTGGCTATGCTGCCGTGAGCTTTGGCCGTCCGCTGAGCATGCGTGACTTTGCCCTCGGGCGGGCGGAGGCGAACTCCCCGACAGATCTGGCGATTGAGTTGATGAACCGCATCGGAGAGGCGGTCCCAGTGTTGCCCGTACCTCTGGTGGCCTCGGCCATTGCGAACTTCGCGGACAAAGGCGAGGGCATGAGCAGGTCCGCGGTCGAACACGCAGTGAGCGATCTACTGGCTCGTATGCCCTCGGCCCATGTGCATACCCCCAGAGATAACCGCAGCTACGCTATAGAAGTTGGGCTGCGTCAGTTGGTGGATCATGGCGTTCTGGAAGAGCTGCGCGGGACCTACAAGGTCAAAGAGACGCAACGTGACATGCTGGCCTTCTATGCCAATTCCATTGCTCACCTCATCCGGGACGAGCAAGCATGACAGGCTGAAATGCTGCGTTTGCAAAATATCACGCTGCGTTCGCTCGGTTATAAAATTACCCAATTGGCATAATTTGTGTTGCAATGTTGCTTGGTGGATTTTATCCCCTAGGTAGCAGCTGCGATTCTGCATCGCGGCAACAGCGGATGAAAAGGAGGCCAGCATGGCTTTGGACACGCAAAACGGCGCTCTCACCTACGAGGCCCCTGAGAAAGAGCTTTACGAGATCGGTGAAATCCCCCCGATGGGATATGTGCCCAAGAAGATGTACGCCTGGGCAATCCGTCAAGAACGCCACGGCACACCAGACACTGCGATGGTTCAGGAAGTCGTCGATGTGCCGGAGCTGGACAGCCACGAAGTACTGGTTCTCGTGATGGCTGCCGGGGTCAACTACAACGGCGTTTGGGCGGCCTTGGGCAAACCGATTTCTCCGTTCGACGGCCACAAAGCCCCGTATCATATCGCTGGGTCTGATGCCTCTGGCATCGTCTGGGCCGTCGGGTCCAAAGTCACCCGCTGGAAAGTGGGCGATGAGGTGGTCATCCATTGCAACCAAGACGATGGCGACGACGAGGAATGCAATGGCGGCGACCCGATGTATTCCCCCAGCCAGCGGATCTGGGGGTACGAAACCCCCGATGGCTCCTTTGCGCAGTTCACCAATGTGCAGGCCCAGCAGCTGATGCCGCGCCCCAAGCACCTGACCTGGGAAGAAAGCGCCTGCTACACGCTGACGCTGGCCACCGCCTACCGGATGCTGTTCGGCCATGAGCCGCACGACCTGAAGCCGGGCCAGAACGTTCTGGTCTGGGGCGCCTCGGGTGGCCTTGGATCCTATGCGATCCAGCTGATCAACACGGCTGGCGCCAACGCCATCGGCGTGATCTCGGACGAAAGCAAGCGTGACTTTGTCATGGGGCTGGGTGCCAAGGGTGTTCTGAACCGCAAGGACTTCAACTGCTGGGGGCAGCTGCCGACAGTGAACACGCCGGAATATGCCGAGTGGTTCAAAGAGGCGCGCAAGTTCGGCAAGGCGATCTGGGACATCACCGGCAAGGGCAACAATGTCGACATGGTGTTCGAACACCCTGGCGAAAGCACCTTCCCCGTTTCGACCTTCGTGGTGAAAAAGGGTGGTATGGTCGTGATCTGCGCCGGGACCACCGGTTACAATCTGACCTTTGACGTGCGTTACATGTGGATGCACCAGAAACGCCTGCAGGGCTCGCATTTCGCCCACCTCAAGCAGGCCGCTGCAGCGAACAAACTTATGTGCGAGCGTCGTCTCGATCCCTGCATGTCCGAGGTGTTCACGTGGAAAGACCTGCCTGAGGCGCACATGAAGATGCTGCGCAACGAGCATCTCCCGGGCAACATGTCGGTGCTGGTTCAGGCCCCGAAAACGGGGCTGCGGACACTGGAAGACGTCCTGGAAAGCTAATCCCGGTTGAGGCGATCCCGTCGCCTCTCCCGCTTTGCAAACATTGTTGCCACGGGTTGCCATGCGCAATCTGTGGCATTTCCTTTCGGTGCGCCGAGAAATGCCGCTTTATTGCAGGCAGAATGACGTTTCTGACAAGAGATGGTACTTTGGTCGTAGGAGGGTGGCGCGGATTGGTATGTTTTGGTCTAAGTGTGCTGAAAGGCTCTGGTTTTTCATGCCAAAGCTGACCCGTTGCCGCCGCGGAAGGACTCCTGGCCCTACTTTAAGTCCCGCAACTCTTCTAGAATGAGGGTGTGAGATTCTACGCCGCTGATTGGTGGCCCAAAATGAGAACGCTGAAACCTGATGGCACCCAAAGTTAACCTGGATTTCATTCTTGAGATGCTGGACGCAGCCTCCACTGTGGATGGTCTGCGCGAGATTGTTGAGCGGGTCTGCGAGAGTTTTGGCGTGGATCATGCTATGTACCACTGGGTCGATAGTGCTGGCGATCACTATTACTTCGGCACCTACAAGGATGAGTGGGTGGCGCGGTATCAGGAAAAATCCTATGTCCGCGTCGATCCAGTCATCATCGGCTGCTACCAGAGATTTCACCCGGTGGATTGGCGGCGGCTTGATTGGTCTTCAAAACCCGCGCGCGAGTTCATGCAGGATGCCCGTGACCACGATGTCGGGAACCAAGGCTATTCTATCCCGATCCGTGGGCCAAAGGGTCAGTTTGCCCTGTTCACGGTCAGCAACAATTGTGATGACACGACTTGGGACAGTTTTATCGAACGCCACAGTCGTGACCTGATCCTGATGGGCCACTATCTGAACCGCAAGGTGCTGGAATTCGAACCAGACCGCGGGCCTGGTCAGGTTCAACCCCTGTCGCCGCGCGAAATTGATGCGTTGACCCTGCTGGCAATGGGATACAGCCGGGCGCAGGTGGCGCAGACGCTGTCGATTTCCGAGCATACATTGCGTGTCTATATCGAGAGCGCGCGTTTCAAACTTGGCGCAATCAACACCACACACGCGATTGCGCGGGCTCTGAGTCTGGGTCTGATCATCATCTAGGCCGGTGTGCTGGTTAACTTTTATTAGCCTTATAGTTGAAATCCCGTAATGGGCGTAACCTTGTCTCACTTTTCTATTAAAAGGGGACTAGTTATGCTTCGTTACGTCTATGCGCACGACCTGCCACGCCATCCGAAACTCGCTCAATCCATGTTTCAGGACCGCGCCGATCAGTTCAAAACCCGGTTGGGGTGGGATGTGGATGTCGATGACGCGGGAGAAGAGCGCGACTCTTATGATGCGCTCAACCCGCTTTATGTGATTTGGGAAAATTCGAACGGAACCCACGGTGGATCGATGCGGTTTTTGCCATCAACCGGCCCAATCATGGTAAACGATGTATTCCCACAGCTGACTGGCAATCAGCCGATCTGCAGTCCGTTGATCTGGGAATGTACCCGTTTTTGTCTATCGCGAGAGAGCAGCGGCAACGTGGCTGGTGCCTTGACGTTGGGCGGCCTTGAGATCATGCGCAATTTCAACATCGCCCATTTCGCTGGTGTTTTTGACCGACGAATGGTCCGCATCTACCGGTCGCTTGGGTTCAGCCCCGAGGTTGTCGGCACAATGGGGCAGGGCCGCGACAGAATTTGCCTGGGGCTTTGGGACTATTCGCTGGAGGCCTACCAACGTGTGGCTCTGCGTGCGGGATTGACAACCGAACTCTCGACCCTGTGGTTTGATCTGTCCTTTGGCGGGATCGGGATGCCGGGCCCGGTCGCGATGGTTGGCTAAGCGTAAAGAGCAGTGGTTGGGAGGCGTCAGCTCTGGTGCAGACGCCCCCGCAACTGTAGGGTCGCGCCATGAACGCGACACCCATTCAATTCTCCGACGATCAGGCCGTTGCCTTTGATCGGGTCAGTGCGCTCCTGCATGATGCAGGGGTCGATCTCGAAGACGACCTGCTTCATCCACCGCGCGGGGATGGCGGGGCCATGGCCGTGATCGGCAAGGCGGGCTCCGGTAAGACCCTGCTTTTGGCAGAACTGTACAAGGCGTTGGAAAATGCCGGGGTTGATGTCGTTTCGGGCGACTATGAAAGTCGCAAAAAAAGCGAAGACCGGCGCACCCTTGCCATCCTTGCACCAACCAACAAGGCCGCGAGCGTTCTGCGGCTCAGGGGAGTGCCCGCGACCACCATCCACCGCATTCTCTATACGCCGGTCTATGACCCGGAGTACGAAAAAATTGCGGAATGGCTGGCCGGAACCGGGGACCAGCCGGAGATAGAAGGTCTGACCGAGGAAGCACTGGAGCGGGCCAAGGCGTTCTATGAAAAGAACAAATCCATTCCGGGCGCGTTGGCGGCTGCGGGGTTGCGGGGCTCAGATTTTATCACGGGCTGGAAACGCAGGGACGAGCCGTTGGATATCGGCTTCATCGACGAAGCCTCGATGCTGGATGACCGGCAGTTTCAGGATTTGAAGGAGATCTTTCCGACACTGTTGTTGTTTGGCGATCCCGCGCAGCTCGCGCCGGTCAATCAATCCGGGGCTATGGTTTTTGAAACACTGCCGGACGACCGAAAGTTGGTTTTGAACCGCATCCATCGGCAGGAGGCGGGCAACCCCATTCTTGATCTCGCGCATGCGCTGGCTGACCCGCAGCTGGGCTTTGAGGATTTCGAACGCATGGTCGAGGATCTGTCGCGCCAGGATGAGCGTGTGGTCTGGGGGCAGCGGGTTGAGGTGGATCTGATGGCGCGGTCGCCTGTTCTGGTTTGGCGCAACAACACGCGGATCCGGCTGATCAATGCCTTTCGCGCAGTGCACGGCGCGCCAGAAGACAGCCTGTTGGCAGGTGAGCCGTTGATCTGCGACGGTATTGAGCTTCCAATGAAGCATCGCAAAAAACGTCTGGATCTTGAGGCTCGTGGCCTCATCAAAGGGGCGCAGGTGATCTATCTCGGCCCAGGTCGCAAACCGGGATTTTCTCGACTGCATGTGATGGGGGCCGAAGACCCGCAGGTCTCTGCGGCGTCCATCGTCAAGATTGAAAAACCGGACGAGGAAGAGCCCTTCATCCCATTTGCTGCCAGGATGGGCGCGGCCTTTCTGCACGGCGCTGCGGTCACGATCCACAAGGCGCAAGGCTCGCAGTGGCCGACCGCGCAGGTCTTTGCCCCCGATATCTACGCCGCGGCGCGGATGGGGCGGGTCGAGGCAGGTCAACCCTTGTGGAAGCGGCTCGCATATGTGGCGATCACACGCGCGCAGGAGCGGCTGATCTGGGTGGTCCGCAACCGTTTGGCAAAGCCCACCGGGCCGTTGCAGGTCGATGACCTGCGGGCGGTTCCGGCCGGTGCGCTGACGTTGGAGATGCAAGAGGAAAGCGCAGAATGACGACCGTATCGGGATCCAAGGGGAGCATTCTTGTCACCGGCGCAAGCTCAGGCATTGGCCGTGCGGTGGCAGAAGAGTTCCTGAACGAGGGATGGCAGGTCGGGCTGCTGGCCCGTAGAGCAGACAAACTGGAAGAGATTGCGGCAGGCCATTCCGGTGCGCATGTTCTGCCTGCGGACGTGACAGATGTTGCCGCTGTCGATGCGGCATTCGCCCGGTTCGTCGAAAAAACGGGACGGATCGACGTCTTGTTCAACAATGCGGGGATCTTCACACCTCCGGGCACGATTGATGAAATCCCGCTGGAGGATTGGTTCGCTTCTGTGAATGTGAACCTCAATGGAATGTTTCTGGCCGCTCGGGCCGCATTTCGTCAGATGCGTCAGCAATCACCTGGCGGCGGCCGGATCATCAACAACGGTTCTATCGCGGCCTATGTTCCGCGCCCCAACTCTGCGCCTTACGCAGCGACCAAGGCCGCCATCACCGGTCTGACCAGGAGCCTGTCTCTGGATGGTCGCCCGTTTGACATCGCTTGCGGACAGATTGACATCGGCAATGCCAGCACACCGATGGTGGACGATCTGGCGAGGCGCCATGCCGAGGCCAATCCGGACGCAGAGCCGATGCACAGTTTCGATGTTGCGGATGCTGCGCGGTCGGTCCTGCACATGGCCAAGCTGCCCCTGGAAGCCAACGTGCAGTTCATGACGGTGATGGCAACAAAGATGCCCTATATCGGGCGGGGCTGACGGTTCAGCTGTTGCGCAGCAATCTGAACGCGGCCGAAGCCCCCCAGCCGGCGGCGATTGCAATGGCCAGTGACATCAGACCGTAAAGAAACGGCTGTTCCCGCGACATGGAGTATAGAAAACGCTCCAGCCCGACCTTATCAACGTCAATGGTCGTCTCGTATTGCGCGACAACCTCGCCGCCACGCGTCAGGTAAATTCGCGTGCGATAGGCCCCTTCTGTCAGATTGGCAGGCATGTCGATTGCGGTGCGGAACAGGGTTTCTTCGTCCACTGCGACGGTGTTTTCCCGCAGCGAGTAGAGATCATCCTGGGTTCGGATACGGATGACCGCTTCGGCAAAATCCTGGGCGCCGCGAATATGCATGCCGGCCCCGACTGAGCGAATAGCCCGCTCGATCGAGACGCGATAGCGCAGATCCTCGGTATCTGTCAGGACATCCGAGAATGGCGCGCTTGTGGCGATGGCGTAAAAGCTGGGGGCCGAGTCCACCAGCACGCTGTCGGTGTTAACCCAGATGCCGAGCTTTTTTTCCTTGCGCCGAACCATGACAGGTGAGGCAGGGCCAGACACTGCCACGACGACTTGCAGCGGCGCGCCGGTCGGAATTGGCGTTTCACGTTTGACGGCGCCAAAGACGAGGATTTCGGAGCCATCAAAGGTTGCGGTGATCGCCACCCGGTCCTTGCTGAGACCAAGCACAACCTCTTCGCCGGTCGAGCCGGATTTGTTCTGAGCGGCCAGCGGCGCTGCAAGAGTGAAAGAGGCCAATGTCACCGCTGCAATCAGATGATGCTTTGCGTTGCTCAGAACATTGCAGAGACGGGAGCTGCGGGCCATTTCAGTGCCCCCCTTCGCTGCCGAGCGAGTACAGCTCGGATGGCATCAGCAATAGGTCGAGACCAAGTTTGATGCAAACGGCCAGAACCATGATCGCAAGCAGAATGCGCAGTTGTTCTGCCTTGAGATAAACGCCGATCCGCGTCCCGATTTGCGCGCCGATCACGCCCCCGATGAGCAGAAGGACCGCGAGAACGATATCAACCGTGTAGTTCGTGGTAGCGTGGAGCATCGTCGTAAAGGCAGTCACCAGGATGATCTGGAACAGCGACGTGCCGACGACAACTTTGGTCGGCATGCCGAGGATATAGATCATTGCGGGCACCATGATGAAACCGCCGCCTACACCCATGATCGCGGCAAGGATACCGACGCAGACCCCAACAAGGATCGGTGGAATCACAGAGATATAGAGCCCGGAGGTGCGGAACCGCATCTTGAACGGCAGCGCGTGAACCCAGCCCCGCTGACGACGCGCTACTGGTGCTGTGCCGCCCGCCTTCTTGGATTTGCGGATGGCGTTCAGGCTTTCGATGAACATCAAGGCGCCAACAACGCCGAGGAACACGACATAGCACAGTTTGACCAGCAGATCGACTTGGCCAAGCGCCTTGAGGTAGTTGAAGACCACCACGCCGAGCGCCGCGCCTATCAGGCCGCCCACCTGCAGGACTAACCCCATCTTGATGTCGACAGTTCGTCTTCGGAAATGTGCGAGGACACCGGAAAAGGACGACGCGACGATCTGGTTTGCCTCGGTTGCGACAGCGACCGCAGGGGGGATGCCGATAAAGAACAGAAGCGGTGTCATAAGAAAACCGCCGCCCACGCCAAACATGCCGGAGAGGATTCCGACCATGCCGCCAAGGCCCAAGAGCAAGAACGCGTTGACCGAAACTTCGGCGATGGGGAGATAGATCTGCATACCTGTGTTAGAGCGCAGGCCCAGACCAAAATCAACTGCCGATGCCGCTGCGCAGAAAACAGGACTGACTAACAGGAAAAAACTGGACCTATGTGCCGTCTCATCGCCTGCGTTGCAGGCAGGGAAGGCACGGATAGCTGGTGGTCAAAAGAAAACGCCCGGACGATGCCGGGCGTTTTGTCGCGATTGGAGACATGGGCTCGCACCCGGTCTCAGCGTTCCTTCACGTAGGGTTCGCCACCTGCCTTGGGTGGGATTGCCTTGCCGACAAAACCGGCGAGGATCACGACGGTCAGGATGTAGGGCAGGGCGTCCATGAACTGCACCGGGATCACGATCGAACCCAGCTCGATGTTCTGGAACCGCAGGGCCACGGCCTGCAACAGACCAAACAGCAGACAGGCACCAAGCGCGTGCCACGGGCGCCACTTGGCAAAGATCAGGGCAGCCAGTGCGATAAAGCCACGGCCAGCGGTCATGTCCTTCACGAACCCTGCCTGCAGCGCTGTGGCAAGATATGCGCCAGCGATACCGCAGAGCAGGCCGCAGATCATCACGGCTGCATAGCGCAGGCCCACCACGGAAACGCCTGCTGTATCGACCGCTGCGGGGTTTTCGCCCACGGCGCGCAGGCGCAGACCAAAGCGGGTGCCAAACAGGATCCAAGCAGTCGCAGGAACAGCGAGGAAAGCGAGATAGACCAGAATGGAATGCCCCGACAGCAGTTCGCTGTAGATCGGGCCAAGAACTGGAACCCCTTCGACAGCGTTGGCAAAGGGCAGGGTGATCGGTTCAAACCGCCCCCCTGAGATCAGCGAGGGTGTACGCCCGCCCTGCTGGAACCAGTCTTGTGCGATCAAGACTGTCATACCCGCAGCAAGGAAGTTGATCGCAACGCCCGAGATCAGCTGATTGCCTCGGAAGGTGATGGAGGCAAGCCCGTGCAGGCCAGCCAGAACCAGCGAAGAGGCAATGCCGGCCATAAGCCCAAGCCATACGTTGCCAGTCGTCGCGGCCACAGCGGCTGAGAAAAACGCAGCCATCAGCATTTTGCCTTCAAGGCCGATGTCAAAGATGCCGGCACGTTCAGAGAACAGACCAGCCAGACAGGCCAGAAGCAGCGGCGTTGCCAGACGGACGGTGCTGTCCAGCACTTGGATCAGAGTCAGAAAATCCATCATGCTTTCTCCCGACGCAGTGCAAGGAACGCCTTTTCAAGCGGTACGCGAACCATGTTGTCCAGCGCACCCGTGAACAGGATCACGAGAGCCTGAATGACGACGATGAGTTCGCGCGGAATGGAGGTCCACAGCGCGAGTTCGGCGCCACCCTGATAAAGGAAACCAAAGAGGATCGCGGCCAGGAACACGCCAAAGGGATGGCTGCGGCCCATCAAGGCAACCGCAATCCCGATAAAGCCCGCACCCTCGGTGGAATTCAGAACCAGGCGCTCTGCCTCACCCATCACGTTGTTGGTGGCCATCATGCCAGCGAGACCACCAGAGATGAGCATCGCAATCATGGTGATCTTGACCGGCGAGATCCCGGCATAAAGCGCGCCGGGTTCAGAGTTGCCGTAGGCGCGGATTTCGTAGCCGAGCTTGGTGCGCCAGATCAGCAGCCAAACTGCAAAGCAGGCAACGATCGCCAGCACAAAGCTGACGTTGGCTGGTGCAGATTTAGAGAATGCGATCCCAAGAGGGGCCAGAAGTTCATGCAGCGACGGCAGGTGCACCGCTTCGGGAAAGCGCGCAGTCGCCGGATCCATAGAGCCCACGGGACGCAGAAGGTTCACCAGCACATAGTTCAACACCGCAGCAGCGATGAAATTGAACATGATGGTAGTGATAACGATGTGGCTACCGCGCTTTGCTTGCAGATAGGCCGGAATGGCGGCCCATGCTGCACCGAACAGGGCTGCACCAAGGCTGGCAAAGATCAGCGCCAGCGACCAGTGGGGCCAGGGAATGTAGAGGCAGACGAGTGCCACACCCAGACCACCAAGCATCGCCTGACCTTCGCCACCGATGTTGAACAGGCGGGCGTGAAACGCGACAGAGACCGCAAGGCCCGTGAACAGGAAGTTTGTGGCATAATAGAGCGTGTAGCCCCAGCCATAGGTCGACCCCAGCGCGCCGGACACCATGAGTTTGACGGCGGCGATCGGGTCTTCGCCAATGCCCAGGATCACCAGGGCAGACAGAAGTGCGGCCAGGATGAGGCTGATCAGCGGGATCAGCACCACGTCGGCCCATTTAGGCATCTTATCCATTTACGCGGCCTCCCCCGCGACACCGGCCATCAACAGGCCGAGCTCTTTCTCATCGGTCTGATCGGCCGGGCGCTCGCCCATGATCATCCCGTCAAACATCACAGCAACCCGGTCGGACAGAGACAGGATCTCTTCCAGTTCCACAGACACCAGCAGGACAGCTTTGCCCTGGTCGCGGAGTTCCACGATTTGCTTGTGAATGAATTCAATCGCGCCGATGTCGACACCACGCGTTGGCTGACCAATCAGCAAAAGGTCAGGGTTGCGTTCGATCTCGCGCGCAACGACAATCTTTTGCTGGTTGCCACCAGAGAAGTTCTTGGCCGCCAACCACGGGTCTGGCGGGCGCACGTCGAATTTCTCCATCTTGGCCTCGGTGTCAGCGCGCAGGGCCGCGTTGTTCATCAACAGCCCGCTCTGGTATTCCGAAGCATGGTGATAGCCGAAGGCCACGTTTTCCCAGGCGTGGAAATCCATGATGAGACCTTCACGCTGGCGGTCTTCGGGGACGTGGGCCACATGAGAGGCCCGTCGCGCCCGTGCATCAGATCCTTTGCCGGACAGCGGGAGAGGGTTGCCATTCAGACGGATGGTTCCCTGGCCTTCACGCATGCCACCCAGAACCTCAAGCAGTTCAGACTGGCCGTTCCCGGCAACACCGGCAATACCAACAATTTCACCTGCCCGGACGGTCAGGTTCAGGTTCTTGACGCGGGCCACTCCGGCCTCGTCGACCACATTGAGGTTCTCGATCTCGAGGATAGGCTTGCCGGGGGCTGCGGGCACTTTGTCTACGCGCAGGAGAACCTTGCGGCCAACCATCAGCTCGGCGAGATGTTCGGGGTTGGTTTCGGCGGTTTTGACCGTCGCAGTCATCTGACCGCGGCGCATCACCGACACCGTGTCGGTGTATTCCATGATCTCACGCAGCTTGTGCGTGATCAGGATGATGGTTTTGCCTTCAGCCCGCAGACGGTCCAGAATCCGGAACAGCTGGTCTGCCTCAGAAGGTGTCAGAACCCCGGTGGGTTCGTCGAGAATGAGGATATCTGCCTGCCGATACAGCGCCTTGAGGATCTCAACACGCTGCTGCATGCCGACGCCGATTTCGTCGATGCGGGCGTCTGGATCGACGTTCAGTTCATACTCGCGTGCCAGCTCCTGCAGGGTTTTGCGGGCTTTGCTCAGCGAGGGGTTCAACAGCCCACCGTCCTCTGCGCCGAGGATGATGTTCTCAAGAACTGTAAAGTTTTCGACCAGTTTGAAGTGCTGGAACACCATGCCTATACCGGCAGCAATCGCCGCCTGACTGTCCGGGATCTCTGTCCGTTTCCCGTGAATCCAGATCTCTCCCTTATCGGCTTTGTAAAACCCATAAAGGATGCTCATCAACGTTGATTTGCCAGCACCGTTCTCGCCGATGATCCCGTGAATCGTGCCGGGGGAAACACGGATCGAGATGTCCTTGTTGGCCTGTACCGGGCCAAAGGCCTTGGAGATGCCTTTTAGTTCAATTGCTGGTGCCGTCATTCGGGCTCCCCTTTCCATCCTGGTGCAACTGACAGGCCCCACCAGTCACATGTGACTGGTTAACTTGTGCAAGTTTTAGCAACCTAGGAAAAACCAAACCCGGAGGCAGTCGTGGCACCGCCTCCGGGCAATTTGAAACCCCCGGACACCACCACGATCTCGAAACGATCACGGGTGGGCCGGGGGTGCTGTTCAGATATCAGAACGACAGAGCCGGGCAGCTGTCGTCGGACATGTAGTCGTGCACGGAGATTTCACCGGTTGCGATTTTGGCGGCTGCATCATCAGCGGCTGCCTGCATCTCATCGGTGATCAGCGATGCGTTGTTTTCGTCAACTGCGAAACCAACACCACCGTTGGAGAGCCCCATGACAGAGAAGCCGGTCTGCAGATCCGGGCCATCAGAGAATGCCTGGAAAACAGCGTTGTCGACGCGCTTCATCATGGAGGTCAGAACCTTGCCCGGATGCAGGTGGTTCTGGTTGCTGTCAACGCCGATGGACAGGATGCCTTCGTCTGCTGCGGTTTGCAGAACGCCAACACCGGTGCCGCCTGCCGCTGCATAGACAACGTCAGCGCCCTGGCTGATCTGTGCCTTGGTCAGCTCGGAGCCCTTGACCGGGTCGTTCCATGCTGCCGGGGTGGTGCCGGTCATGTTGGCGATCACGGTGGCGTCCGGGTTCACGGCTTTTACGCCTTCGGCGTAGCCGCAGGCGAACTTGCGGATCAGCGGGATGTCCATGCCACCGATGAAACCAACGGTGCCGGACTTGGATGCCTTGGCTGCCAGCATGCCAACCAGATAAGAGCCTTCGTGCTCGTTGAAGACAACAGAACGGACGTTCGGTGCATCAACAACCATGTCGATGATGACGAATTTGGTGTCCGGATAATCACCGGCAACCTGACCCAGCGCATCAGCAAAGGCAAAGCCTGCCATCACGATCGGGTTAGCGCCAGCTTCTGCGAAACGGCGCAGGGCCTGCTCGCGCTGTGCTTCGGACTGCAGTTCGATTTCACGGAAGCTCTCGCCGGTTTCTTCTGCCCAACGCTGCGCGCCGGTAAAGGCCGCCTCGTTGAAGGATTTGTCGAACTTGCCGCCGAGGTCAAAGATCAGCGCCGGTTCTGCCAGAGCTGCACCTGCACTCAGCGCTACAGCGGCTGCAGCGCTCATCAGGGATTTCATCAGGGTCATCAGGGGTACTCCCAATTTGTTTTTCTTGTTACGATCAAATTGACCGTTCCAACCCGTGTGCTGGAAAAAAGGTGCGACAATTTAGGCCGCAGCGGGTCGAAAGGGTCAACCGTTTTTTGACCATTTGGTGTTATTCTGCGCCTAGGGCCTTGCGTAACGTCGCCGTCATTAGCACAGCATCCACCGCTGGCCCATCGTCTCTTGCGTAATATCCGGGGCGTCGGCCGGTCTCTGCGAATCCATGCGCAACGTACAGGGTGTGGGCTGCCCGGTTGTCTTCGGCCACCTCCAGGAAACCCTCCGTTGCATCACGGGCCACGGCCTCTGCCACCCAGGCTTGCAGCGTGGCACGGCCCAGCCCCTGTCGCCAACAGTCTGGGCGCGTTGCGATTGTCAGCAATTCCGCCTCGCCCGCAATGACCCGCCCCAGGGCAAAGCTGCGACGGTCCCCCACGGCAAAAACAAACCGGCTGTCCAGCAGCGAGCTAAACTCTGCCTCTGACCAGGGGCGCGCGTTCGTGAAGGCGGCAGCGTGAACTACGGCCATTTCCCGCGGCGACAAGGCGAGGGGTGTTTTAGCGGTCGGGGTCTGCATTGCGTTCAGCCGTCGATCAGGCTTGGAGGAGCATCTTTCGCCGGGGCCGCATCAGCTGCACGCAGATACATTGGTGCGGGGGGCGTGGCGTCCGACTGATAGCGGCCAGCAGCCGCGCGTGCGATCGCAGCGGCAAGGCCCGCGGGCGTTGCCTCAGCCACCAGGGTGAGCCCGTTGTCACGGGCTATGACTTCGGCCTCTGCCCGTGGCATCAGCTGCGGTGCAGCCCCCGGAGGCGTGGTGTAGACCTGCTCGCGCGGGGCAGGCACGGCGGCGAGTGTCCCTGTTTTCTCGCGGCTTTCGAACCCATCCACGCCAACCGCAGGTATCCCAAGCCCCAACGCAAGCCCGCGCGCAGCCGAGACTGCGATGCGAATGCCGGTGAAGTTGCCGGGGCCGATTCCTACACCGATGGCATCAAGATCTGACCAAACTGCATTGCCTGCGTTCAGAACCTCTTCCAGCAATGGCATCAGGCGCTCTGCCTGACCACGGCCCATCTCTTCGCAGCACTCTGCGAGGATGACGTCGCCACGTAGCAAAGCGGCCGCGCAATGCGCGGCCGATGTGTCAAAACCCAGGACGAGTGCGTCAGACGGCAACGGGGCGTACCTCTGTGACTTCGGGGATGTAGTGGCGCAGCAGGTTTTCGATACCCATCTTCAGGGTCAGCGTCGAAGACGGACAGCCTGCGCAGGCCCCCTGCATGTGCAGATAGACAACACCACGGTCAAAGCCGTGGAAGGTGATGTCACCACCATCCTGCGCCACAGCAGGGCGCACACGGCTGTCCAGCAGTTCTTTGATCTGATTGACGATTTCGCCGTCTTCACCTGTGTGCTCAGCGTGACCAGAGGTCTGTTCCCCACCTTCGGAGATTACCGGTTGGCCGGATTGGAAGTGCTCCATCACGGCACCCAGGATCGCAGGTTTGATGTGGTCCCACTCTACTCCGTCTGCTTTCGTCACGGTGACGAAATCATTGCCGAAGAAGACACCGGTAACTCCGGACACAGCAAAGATGCGCTGCGCCAGCGGCGAAGAGCCAGCAGCCTCTGCACTGGGGAAGTCGGCGGTGCCCATCTCCAGTACGGTCTGGCCCGGCAGGAATTTCAGCGTCGCCGGGTTGGGCGTGGATTCGGTCTGAATGAACATGTCGGGCCTCCTTAAAGCGTGGCAGAGATATGCGCCTCTGATGCGCCTAAGTCAAGTTTTGGAACGATTCTAAATCGTGAGGGCAGGCAGGTGCCATTTCATGTGATGGCTTCGAGTTTTTCCTTGGAGAGATCACCGGGAACGATGGTGATCGGAACAGGTAGGCTGCCCGAAGAACGGCTGAGCTGTGTTACCAGTGGACCCGGGCCTTTGCGATCATCTCCTGCGCCCAAGACCAAAACGCCGATTTCGGGGTCTGCCTCGATCTGAGCGATGATTTCGGGAACGGCTTCACCTTCGCGAATGACAAGTTCGGGTTCAATCCCCTGACGGTCGCGCATCCACTTGGCGAAAACCTCGAAATGGGCGTGGATCCGTTCACGGGCCTCTTCGCGCATCACTTCGCCAACACCGATCCAGTGGTTGAACTCATCTGGTGGAATCACCGACAGGATCTCGACACCGCCGCCTGTGTTGGCGGCGCGCATTGCGGCAAAGCGCATTGCGTTCAGACACTCACGGCTGTCATCCAGTACCACAAGAAATTTGCGCATAATGATCCTCAGGTTGTTCCGAACGGATCATGGCGCAAGCGACTGCGCGGCGCAATAGACCTGCAAGCCCGGTGAAATGTCAGCTGTTTACGCCGCGCCTTCGCTGGTTGCCCAGTCCCAATACAGCTCGCGCACCCGCCGGGTCACGGGCCCGATCTGGTATTGACGATCGTCGAACGCGGTGACCGGGGTGACTTTGCTCATGTTGCCGGACATAAAGACCTCATCTGCGGCCTCGAAATCTGCGTAACCCAGTACGGTTTCATGCACGGTAACGCCGTCAGCACGCAGGTTGGCGATGTGGCGTGCACGGGTAATCCCAGCAAGGAAGGTGCCGTTGGCGATGGGTGTGAACACCTCGCCATCACGTACCATAAAGATATTGGCCGTCGCGGTTTCGGCAACATTGCCCATGGCATCCAGCGCCAGTGCGTTGCTGAAGCCTTTCGCCCTAGCTTCGCGCAGCATGCGGGCGTTGTTGGGATAAAGACAGCCGGCCTTGGCGTTGACCACGGCATTTTCCAGAACCGGTCGCCGGAACGATGTGCGGGTCAGTGTCGCGGCCGCTGTGGGGGCCGCCATCGGGATTTCTTCGAGGCACAGAGCAAATCGGGTAGATTCGGGGGCGGGGGCAATCGTGGTGGCATCCCCATCGGCTGCCCAGTACATCGGGCGGATGTAAACAGCGGCACCTGCGCCAAACTGCGCCAGACCTTCCTTGGCGATGTCCACCATGTCCTGGGTGTTGACGGTGGGTTCCATCATCAACGCACGGGCAGACGCGTTGGCGCGGGCACAATGCAGATCAAGATCCGGGGTGACCCCATCGAACAGACGCGCGCCGTCAAACACGGAGGAGCCAAGCCAGGAGGCGTGATCTGCCGCCTTCATGATCGCAACATCACCTTCATGCCAGCTGCCGTTGAAGTAGGTGCGGATGGTGCTGCTGATCGCCATGTCGGGCCTCGTCGAAGGTAAGAAAAAGGTATCGGTTGGCCAGAGCCTAGGTAGCAATGGGTCAGAGGTCCAGACCTTTTCACGCTCCCAGTACAGACGTGATAAGCCCCGACAAGGCGTTTCCTTTATCCTGCTTCGGGGGCATCCAGACCCAACTCTCGCAGGGCTGCGCGGGTCTCGCTGATCCAGCGGGCGCGCAGATCGCCATTGCTGCGGTGGCGCAGGCCAAAACCGGTGAGCATGTCCAGTTTCTCGGAGCTCTCACTGCCGAAGCTCATCGCAACCCGCGGCCACCAGTAGGATATCGATTCCTGCAGCATCTCTGTGCCGCCCTCCTGCACCAGCCGTGCGAGCCCCTCGTTTGCCAAGCGGACATGATCTGCCTCAATCGGGGCGATGGCGCGGAAGGCTTCGGCGAGGGGTTGATAGGACACCATTGACAGTTCAGCCAACTGAATTGCAACCGCACGTCCCATCAAAAGGTTCATGACAACCGCATCGGCCCAGCCCTCGATCGGATAGTTGAAAACCGCCAGCCGCATGTCGTGCTTTGATCTTGCAGTGTCGACCGCTGCTTCACGGGGTAGGCGCGCGGTCCAAGGGTGATGATCGACATAGCGCTCTGTATCGGCGCCAAAATCGGCCATCACCTGCAGGACACGATCTGCATTGGACGTCTTTTCCAGAACAATGCGTGCAGCGGCCATGCGGGATTTAATGCCCGGTCCTTCGTTGATGATGTCGACAAAGCCCGCAGCACCGGCAAGCGCGCTGTCAACAAATGTTGCCATCAATTTCAGGAGTTCGGCGCGATAGCGCGGTGGGACATTGGTCGGATTGCTCAGAACCCCTCCGGCGGCCAGGTAGCTTTCAATGCTCATCTCGTCTGCCATCGTCCAATATCCCTTTTGCTAAAACCACTCTTTGGCGTTCTGACCCTTATTGATCGTAGTCGACAACAACCTTGTCGCTGACCGGATAGGCCTGACAGGACAGAACGTAGCCCTTTTCGACCTCGTAGTCTTCCAATGCGTGATTGGCGACCATTTCGACCTCGCCCTCAAGCACCTTGCAGCGACAGGTGGAGCAGACGCCGGCCTTGCATGCGTAGGGCGCGTCCATCGCGTTTTCCAGCGCGGCGTCCAGCAGCGTCATGTCCTTACCCATCTCAACGGTCTGGGTTGAACCGTCCAGCGTAATCGCTGCCTTCGTCTGGTTGGCACTTGCCCCTGTTCCAGTGGCTGTGGCCTTGCGTTTGGCGCGGCCCGGTTGGGCAGAGGCGAAGAGTTCGAACTTGATCTGGCTATCGCTCAGACCAGCAGTGCGCAGTGCGGCGGCGATGCCCAGCATCATCGGCTCTGGGCCGCAGATGAAGGCGGTGTCGACGGACTGGATGTCGATCCAGTGTTGAAACAGCTGGGCGCATTTCTCTTCGGTCACCAGACCGGTAAAGAGGTCGATTTCCTGCGCGTCCGACTCCAGAATATGGATCACGTTGAAGCGGCCCATGTAGAGGTTTTTCAGATCTTCCAGCTCCTCGCGGAACATGATCGTGTTCACGCCCTTGTTGGCATAGACCAGCGTGAAGGACGAGTTGGGTTCCGCGTCCAGCGTGGTCTTGAGGATCGACAGCACAGGGGTGATCCCAGAACCGCCGGCAAAGCCCAGATAGTTTTTCTCGGCGCCTGCCTCGAGTGCAGTAAAGAAGGTCCCCATCGGCGGCATCGCTTGCAGGGTGTCGCCCGCCTTCAGCTCGGTGTTAGCCCATGTCGAGAACGCACCGCCGTCAACGCGCTTGATGCCGACCTGCAGGATGCCTTCGTCCTTGCCGGCGCAGATCGAGTAGCTGCGGCGCAACTCTTCGCCGTCGAAGTCGCGGCGGAAGGTCAGGTACTGGCCTTGGGTGAAATCAAACTCCTCAGCCGCGCCGTTCACGGGCTTCAGGGTAACAACCACCGCATCGCGGATGGTTTTGCGGACATCGGTGACTTCAAGGTCGTGAAAGCGCGCCATCAGGGTCTCCTCAGATGCACTTGAAATAATCAAAGGGTTCGAGGCAGTCCTGGCAGCGCCAGTGGGCCTTGCAGGGGGTCGAGCCGAACTGGCTGACTTTCGTGACATGTGTGCTGCCGCAGTGCGGGCATTTTTCCGGGCCACCCGCAGGCTGGGGCGGGGCGATGCCGTAAGTCTCCAGCTTGGTGCGGCCTTTTTCCGACAGCCAATCGGTGGTCCAGGCCGGCGAAATCTGCGTTTTGAGCCGCAGATCAGTGATGCCGCGGTCGCGCAGGGCGGTCTCAATATCCATAGCGATGACAGAGGTGGCCGGGCAGCCGGAATAGGTCGGGGTGACGGTGACCACCAAAGTCTCGCCCTCCCAGGCCACATCGCGGATGATGCCAAGGTCCACCAGAGAGATCACCGGGATCTCCGGGTCGGGCACGGCGTCGAGCCACTCCCAGATCTGGTCGATGTTTGGCTGAGCTATCGCTTGGCTCATGCGGGTTTCCTCTTCGCCTGCTCCGCCCGGACGATAGGCCGGGCAGCCCCCGACCTCCGCCTCGGGAGGGGGCCAGCCGCCACCCAAGGACGGGGCCAGCCCTCAGTGTTTTATGTGCTGCCTTACCACTTGGCGCCGGGATAGGCGCGCTGCAGCCACTGCATCTGGGTCAGCAGGTGGCCGAGATGCTCAGTGTGCATCGCACCATTGCGCCCGCCCTTGTGGGCAAAACGGCTCTCCGGAATGGTAAGTGTCGCCTCAGTCAGGATGCGGGACACCAGCACGTCGTACTCTTCGCGCAGGGAGGCTGGATCGGGGGCAATGCCTGCCTTGACCATCTCCGCATCCACATCGTCGGACTGGAACATCTCGCCCACATAGGGCCACAGATAGTCCAGCGCCTTCTGCATCCGGCGGTGGCTCTCCTCGGTGCCATCGCCCAGGCCCACGACCGTGTCAGCGGAGCGTTCCAGGTGATAGGCCACTTCCTTCGAAGCTTTCTCGGCAATTGCGGCGACCCGCTCGTCCGAGGATTTCATCAGCCGACCTAGCTGGATCGAATGCCAGGCGTCGAATAGAAACTGGCGCATCAGGGTGCGGCCGAAGTCGCCGTTCGGAACCTCGCACAGCAGCACATTGCGGAAATCCCAGGCGTCGCGCAGGAAGGCGAGATCGTCGGCGGACTTGCCTTCGCCCTGCACTTCACCGGCAAGGCCAAGCCACATCTGGGTTTGGCCGATAAGGTCCAGCGCGGTGTTGGCCAGCGCGATGTCCTCTTCCAGCACCGGTGCGTGGCCGCACCATTCGCTGACCCGGTGGCCAAGGATCAGGGTGTTGTCCCCCATCCGCAGCAGGAACTGGCTAAACGCGTCGTCCTTGTTAACAGGGGTCGTCATTACATCGCCCCCACTTCTTCGGGGATGTCGAAGAAGGTCGGGTGGCGGTAAACCTTGCTTTCCGACGGCTCATAAAGCGGACCTTTGTCGCTGGGCGAGGAGGCGGAGATGTGGTTCGCCTCAACCACCCAGATCGACACGCCTTCGTTGCGGCGGGTATAGACGTCGCGGGCGTTCTTGATCGCCATTTCGGCGTCCGGCGCATGCAGGGATCCGACGTGGCGGTGGCTCATGCCGTGCTGGCCGCGGATGAAGATTTCCCAGAGGGGCCATTCGTTTTTCATGTCTCTAATCCTCCTGGCTGAGGGGGCGCCGTAGCTGGGGCAGGGCGCCGGAATGCTTGGGGTTATTCGGCGGCGTGCTGGCGCGTGGCTTTCTTCTTGGCGTGGGCCAAGAGGCCATCGCGGACCCAGGCACCGTCGTCCCAGGCTTTGTTGCGGGCGGCGAGGCGGTCCACGTTGCAGGGGCCGTTGCCTTTGATCACTTCAAAGAACTCGCTCCAGTCCGGGTCGGTGTAGTCGTAGTGGCCGCGTTCCTCGTTCCATTTCAGGTCCGGGTCGGGGATCGTCAGGCCCAGATATTCGGCTTGCGGTACGGTCTGGTCGACGAATTTCTGACGCAGCTCGTCGTTGGTGTTCATCTTGATCTTCCAGGCCATCGACTGCGCGGAATGGACAGAGTCCTTGTCGGAGGGGCCGAACATCATCAGCGACGGATACCAGAGGCGGTTCAGTGCATCCTGCGCCATCTTCTTCTGCTCTGGCGTGCCCTCGGCCATCTTGCGGATCGCGTCATAGCCCTGACGCTGATGGAAGCTCTCTTCCTTGCAGATTCGGATCATCGCGCGAGAGTAGGGACCGAAGGAGGTCCGCTGCAGAGGCACCTGGTTCATGATCGCGGCGCCATCCACCAGCCAGCCCACCGCGCCGATGTCGGCCCAGTTCAGCGTCGGGTAGTTGAAGATCGACGAATACTTCATGCGGCCATCCAGCAGCATCTCGGTGATTTCGTCACGGGAGACGCCAAGGGTTTCCGCCGCGCAGTAGAGGTAGAGGCCGTGACCGGCCTCATCCTGCACCTTAGCGAGCAGGATCGCCTTGCGCTCCAGCGTGGGCGCGCGGGTGATCCAGTTGCCCTCGGGCAGCTGGCCGACGATTTCCGAATGTGCGTGCTGGCCGATCTGGCGGATCAGCGTCTTGCGGTAGCCTTCGGGCATCCAGTCCTTGGGCTCAATCTTTTCGCCCGCGTCGATGCGCGCCTGAAAGGCGGCCAGCTTTTCCGGATCGTCCTGGGTCGCCTCGGATTTGATCATCTGAGCATACATGTCTGGGACCTCCCTAGAGTTCGTTACACGCGTTCGAGGATCAGGGCGGTGCCCTGTCCGACGCCGACGCACATGGTGCAAAGGGCATACCGCCCGCCGGTGCGCTGCAATTGGTAGGCGGCGGTCAGCACCAGCCGCGCCCCGGACATGCCGAGCGGGTGGCCCAGTGCAATTGCACCGCCGTTGGGATTAACATGGGGCGCATCATCCGCGACGCCAAGTTCGCGCAGGGTGGCAAGACCCTGGGAGGCGAATGCCTCGTTCAACTCGATCACATCCATCTGTTCGATGGTCAGGCCGGTACGGGCCAGCACCTTGCGGGTGGCGGGGACCGGTCCGATGCCCATGATGCGCGGCTCGACGCCTGCGGCGGCCATGCCGACGATGCGGGCCATCGGCTTGAGGCCGTTTTTCGCGGCCGCAGCCTCATTCGCCATCAGGATCGCCGCGGCACCGTCATTGACGCCGGAGGCATTGCCTGCGGTGACGGTCTTGTCCGGGCCATTGACGCCCTTGAGGCCTGACAGCTTCTCCGCCGAGGTGCCGGGGCGGGGGTGTTCGTCGGTGTCCACCACGATGTCATCGCCCTTGCGCTGGGGGATGGTGACCGTGGTGATTTCGTCCTTGAAAATGCCAGCCTCATGCGCGGCAGCCCAGCGGGCCTGGCTGCGGGCGGCGAATGCGTCCTGATCCTCGCGGCTGACGCCGTAATCCTCGGCCACGTTGTCAGCGGTCTGGGGCATCGAGTCGGTGCCGTACATCTCGTGCATCTTCTTGTTCACGAAGCGCCAGCCGATGGTGGTGTCATAGACCGCATTGGCGCGGGTGAAGGCGGATGTGGCCTTGGGCATCACGAAGGGCGCGCGGCTCATGCTTTCGACGCCGCCGGCAATGGCCATGTCGTAATCGCCCGCCTTGATCCCGCGGGACGCCATGCCGACCGCATCCATGCCGGAGGCGCAGAGGCGGTTGATGGTGGTGCCGGGCACAGTGGTGGGCAGGCCCGCAAGCAGGGCCGCCATGCGGGCCACGTTGCGGTTGCTTTCACCGGCCTGGTTGGCGTCGCCAAAGATCACATCGTCAAGGGCGCCCCAGTCCACGTCCGGGTTGCGCGCGGCGAGTGCCGCAATCGGGAGGGCGGCAAGATCATCAGTACGCACCTGGCTCAGCGCGCCGCCGTAGCGGCCGATCGGGGTGCGGGTGGCATCGCAGATGAAAGCATCCATGGGTGTTCGCGTCTCCTGTCACGGCGGCGGATAAGCCGACCATATAGTCGGTGATACTCCTGTGGCTGATTCGAGGCAAGAGATACGTAACCAAAAAATGTATATCTAGCTATTTGTGTAACGCATTGGTGGCCGACTCGGTACTTTACATGTTGACTATCCGTGGCCAGCGGCGTGCAATCGGCACTGCACCCAGAAGGGGAGGGGGAGCGGAATGAATATTCTCTACATCATGTTTGACCAGCTGCGTTTTGATTACCTCAGCTGTGCAGGTCACCCGCATCTGCAGACGCCACATATCGACGCGCTGGCCGCCAGGGGCATGCGATTCACCCGCGCTTATGTTCAATCTCCCACCTGCGGATCCTCCCGGATGTCGAGCTACACCGGGCGCTATCCTTCCAGTCACGGGGTGCAGTTCAACAGCTATCCCTTGCGGGTGGGCGAGTGGACGATGGGGGACCATCTGCGCAAGGCAGGGATGGGCTGCCACCTGATCGGCAAGACACATATGGTTGCGGATGCCGAGGGGATGCAGCGGCTGGGTTTGGCGCCCGACAGTGTGATCGGGGTGCGCCAGTCGGAATGCGGGTTCGACCCCTGGATCCGCGATGATGGATTGTGGGCAGAAGGGCCGGACGGCTTCTACGACAGCAAGCGCAGTCCCTATAATGAATACCTCAAGGACAAGGGCTATCCGGGCGAGAACCCTTGGAACGACTTTGCCAATGCAGGGATTGAGGGCGACGACATCGCCTCTGGCTGGTTCATGGTCAATGCGGACAAGCCTGCCAATATCGCCGAGGAAGACAGCGAAACGCCTTGGCTGACCACGCAGGCAATGGAATTTATCCAGCAGGCAGAGGGTCCGTGGTGCGCGCATCTGAGCTATATCAAGCCGCACTGGCCCTATATCGTGCCTGCGCCATACCACGACATGTACGGGGCAGAGCACGTGCTGCCGGTGGTGCGCTCGGATGCGGAACGCGAGGATGCTCATCCTGTCTTCAATGGGATGATGAACAATCAGATCGGCAAGACCTTCAGCCGTGATGAGGTGCGGGCAAAGGTGATCCCTGCCTATATGGGGCTGATCAAACAGGCCGACGATCAGATGGGGCGGCTGTTCAACTGGCTGGAAGAAACAGGCCGGATGCAGGACACGATGATTGTGGTGACCTCGGACCACGGCGACTATTTGGGCGATCACTGGTTGGGCGAAAAGAACCTGTTCCACGAACCTTCGATCAAGGTGCCGCTGATCATCTATGATCCGCGCGCAGAGGCCGACGCCACTCGCGGCACCACTTGTGATGAACTGGTGGAGGCAATCGACCTCTTGCCGACCTTTCTGGAGGCCGCAGGCGGTGAGCCCGCGTCGCATATTCTGGAGGGGCGCTCGCTGATGCCCTTCCTGCGCGGCGAGATCCCGGACTGGCGGGATTATGCGATTGCCGAGTTCGACTATTCCACCATGCCGCTGTGCGAGAAACTGGGGCTGGAGCCAAAGGACGCACGGTTGTTCATGGTCACGGACAAACGCTGGAAGTTCATGCACGCCGAGGGCGGGCTCAGGCCGATGCTGTTTGACATGGAAAACGACCCGGATGAACTGGTCGACCTGGCAAAGGCTGATGACCATCAGGAGGTCATCGACATGATGTATGACCGTCTCTTGAAATGGGGGCTCAGAATGTCGCAGCGGATCACATTGTCTGACGCACAGATCAAGGCGCGCCGTGGGACGTCTGGGCGCAAGGGGATTTTGCTGGGGGTCTATGAGGCTGATGAACTTGCCCCGGCCCTGACAGAGAAATATCGCGGTCCGGTGCCCAAATAGGTCAGCCCGGCCCTTCACCTTCCCGAAATACTCCGGGGGAGCCCGCCAGGGCGGGGGCAGCGCCCCCTTTCTGTGCCGTTGACGTCTTGGGGCGCAGAGGATCGGATTGCCACGGCGTCGTCCCCCGCCTAAATTGGCGCTGCGGTGAGTTGGGGGCGATGATGGCAGGACAGACGGATCAGGTTTTGAATGCCGTCCTCGCAGATATCGAATCCGGTCGATTGGTGCCTGGCGCCCAATTGGAGGAAAGCGAGCTGGTCGAGCGGCATGGCGTTTCGCGCACCCCCGTGAGGGAAGCCTTCATCCAATTGGAGGCGATTGGCCTCATCCGGCGGCTTCCCCGCAAAGGCGCGGTCTTGTTCAAACCCACTCTCGAAGAATTCCTCGCCATCCTTGAGGTTCATGCGCGACTTGAGGGGCAGGCGGCTGGCCTTGCCGCAAGACGGCTTGCGCCCGCACAGGCACGTGAGCTGGAAAATGCGGTGTTGGCCTGTGAGAGGCACGCCGCAGAGAAAGGCGACAGCGACCCGGCTGGGTATTATCAGTTGAACCTGCGATTTCACGCCTGCGTCGCGGAAGGCTCCGGCAATCCGTTTCTGGTTGAGATGATCAAAACCAATGCGCGAAAGCTGATGGCCTACTACCGGGCGCGGTACCGGTACCCTGGTGTGATTGGACAGTCCGCAAGGGAGCATCGCGAAATCGCGCAGCTCATCTTTGATCATGATCGCGATGGTGCCGAACGGGCGATGACCCGGCATGTACATTTCGACCAGGTCACCGTGATGGATCTGCTGGCCGCACTGGAAACGGCCTGAGCCTACTGCGCGGCCTGTTCAAAGAACTGCGCAACACTTTCGGCAAAGGCATCCTGATCTGCGCGTTCCCGCAGGCTGTTCATCGCCTCGGTGTAGGCGGTCGGGCCTAGCGTGGGTGCCATCAACTCTGTCAGCGCGGTGATGAAGTGGTGTGACATCTCTGGATGGTGTTGCGTGGTATAGACGTGATTACCGATTGCAAATCCACTGATGAGCCCGTTGCAACGGGTCAGTTCTGTCGCTTCATCGGGCAGTCGGCTCACATATTCCTTGTGAGAGGCATAGAGCCTCAATGGTGTCGGCAGATCCATTGTCCAGGCGGTTTTGGATCGCTGCTCATTGAGGCTGAGACCCTGCACCCAGCCCTGTGGTGAAATTGAGACCTCCCCTCCCAGCGCGAGCGCAATGGCCTGATGGCCGAAACAGGCCCCGAACAATGGGAACTTGGCGCTGTTCAGTTGGCGAATAAGGCTCAGGAATGGGGCAATCCACGGCAGAGGGTCGTGCACGGAAGAGGGGCTGCCGGTGATCATTGCACCGTCAAAATCTGCGAGGTCTCGGGGCAGTTGACCCGCTTGAATATCGATCACGCTGCAAGCCCAGTCCGGGCGGACCATGCGGATAAGCTGCGTGAACTTCTCGCCATCTCGCGGATGGGCCGCGGCAAAGTCACTGTGATCTGTGTTGGTCATCAGGATTGCCAGATGCATTTGCGGACCCCGTGTAATTTTTGTTTACATATTTATGAGCGCCAATAATATACAAATGAGCCGAAGGGGAGAAGTGCAAATGACTGTCTGGACACCATTGGACGATGGCTACGCAGATCTGAGCAGTCATGACGCCTTTGCAGATGGAGCCCCCCACAACACCTTTTCGCGACTGCGCCGCGAGGATCCGCTGCATTGGACTGAATATGAGGGCGGGGCGAATTTCTGGTCCGTTACGCGCTATGATGACATCACCAAGATGAACAAGAACACAGAGGTGTTTTCTTCTGCGCGCGGGATCCGGATGGAGGATCAGACCTACGAGGAATATCTGGCCCGCCGTACCTTCCAGGAAACGGATCCGCCAGAACATTCCCAGGTTCGCATGAAGTTGCTGAAAGCGTTTTCCAAGACCACTATGGCGCAATACGAGGAGGACATCCGTACCCTTTGTGCCGAAATACTGGACCAGGCGCTCGCCAAGGGCAGTTTTGATGCGACCAAGGATATTGCCCGCCAGCTTCCGATGCGGATGCTTGGCCGGGTGGTAGGTCTGCCGGATGATGATTTGCCTTGGTTGGTGGAAAAGGGTGATGCGCTTATTGCCAATACAGACCCTGATTTCACCTCCCACGTTCTGGACAAGATGGATACTGACGCGTTCCGGATGATGCCCTTCAATTCGCCAGCCGGAGCGGAGCTGTATGTCTATGCCAAGGAGTTGATGGAGGCAAAAGAGAAGGCAGGGGATACCTCAGGCGTACTCAATATGATTTTGCAACCTGCTCGCGATGGCTCTGTCATTACGGAGACAGAGTTTCGCAATTTCTTTTGCCTGTTGGTGGCGGCGGGAAATGACACCACGCGGTATTCGATTGCGGCAGGCATCCAGGCTCTGTGCCACCAGCCTGAGTTGCTGGCGCAGATGCAGCGCGGGGGCGCGGTCTGGGAGACGGCAGCGGATGAGATCATCCGATGGGCGACGCCTGCGCTCTATTTCCGCCGCACTGCCACCCGCGACGTTGAAATGCACGGCAAAACCATCCGCGCCGGTGACAAGGTGCTGTATTGGTTTGCCTCCGCCAACCGCGACGACAGCTATTTTGACGATCCATTTCAGGTTGATCTGATGCGCAGCCCGAACCGACATCTGTCATTTGGGCAGTTTGGTCCGCATGTTTGCCTGGGAATGTGGTTGGCACGGCTGGAAGTGACCGTACTGTTTCAAGAGCTCGCCAAACGCATTCGCCATATCGAGCCAGTCGGCCCCCACAGGTTTTTGCGATCCAACTTTGTTGGCGGCATCAAAGAATTGCCGGTCCGCATCGAGGCTGCGTAGGATCACAGTCACGGCAGCCGCAACCGCTGCGGCCAAATCGTATCAAGACAGGGGCCATCCGCACGCCAAAGATGCCAACGCCCTTTCAACAGGAAGGATAACCTCATGAAGCCCCGTCTGCGCGCGTTGTTTTGCGATCATCTGAGTATCATGCGAGGCAAATACCTCCCCGAGGGCAAGATTGGCGATGACAGTACCCGGTTTTGCAGGTCTGTGTTTGGGACACATTACGACAAGGATCTGCTTGATGCGCCTGGCGCAATGGTCAAACAGGGTCTGCCGGATATGGAGCTGCGCTGGCGGCATGATGATATCCGCGACAGTTGGCATCAGGATACCAAGATCGTTTTGGGCGACCTTTACGACGACGCAGGACACCCCTTGCCGCTTTGTCCGCGGGGCGCGCTGAAGCGCGCGGTTGCCGATTGGCAGGCGCTGGGCTTGACGCCCAAGGTGGGCATCGAGCTGGAAGCCTATGCCATGCAGGGTGATGAAGCAGGCCGGCTGCAGCCCTATGATGCGCCCGGCGGGGTTGTCTATGGCACTGGCCCCTTCGCAGATCCGCTGCGCTTTAACGATCGTATCTGGGCGATGGCTGACGAGATGGGCTTTGCGCTGGATATGATCACGGCCGAATTTGACAGCCCCCAGTTCGAATACACGCTGACGTTTGATGACGCGGTGAAGGCCGTTGATGACATCGTTCTGTTTCGGTTGATGGCGCGAGAGATCGCGCTTGAATATGGCATTGTCCTGACCTTCATGCCCAAGCCAGTTCCCGAGGGTGGTGGCTCTGGCATGCACGTGAACTTTTCCTTCGTGGATGAAACAGGCGGCAATGCCGTCTCATCCGGGGCGAGGGGAGGGCCGGAGCATATGAACGACCTGGCTCGCGGGTGTCTTGCCGGGCTTTTGCACCATCATAAGGGGCTTGCCGGGCTGATCGCGCCAACGTCGAACAGTTACATGCGGCTGCAGCCTGGCTCGCTATCGGGGTATTGGCAGAATTGGGGTGGTGATCATCGCAACGTCACGACCCGGATCAGCTCTGAAGGCGGGGCAAAGGCGCGGCTGGAGCACCGAATGGCGGATGCGTCCTCCAACCCATACACGACCGTCGCCGCAGTGTTGCAGGCCTCGCGGCTCGGTGTGCAAAACGGCTATGCACTGCCACCGATGGAAACAGGCGACGGTTTTGACCGCACCGATGCCAGAGAGGGCACCGCCATCGACCTGAAGGGGGCGGTTGCGGATCTTGAGGCAGACGCTGTGCTGGCAGAAGCGGTCGGAGCCGAACTGGTGGCCAACCACGTCTATATGAAGCGCAAAGAGGTGCGTAAAACCCGTGATCTCGAAGGGGAAGCCCTGCGAGATTTCTACGTGCATTTCATCTGAGTTCGGCAAGCCAACTGTCCTGGGTCGGATGTGGCGTGCTGTCTTGGTGACAGGTTTATCCTTGCGATGCGGCCCCTTGCGCCGGTCCTTGTAAAGCGGCACAGCTGTCTTCAATGATAGCGCGATCCAGTGCGGTTTGGTTCCGCTGGTGGATTGGGGCGAGGGCGAAAGGCAAGGTATGACCAACAATGAGACACCCATTGATGATGGCCCTGTCGCTGAAACCGCCGACGGCTCACTCGAGGTTGCTGCCAGTTGCCACGGGGTGAATGTGCCCGCGAGCCGGTTCCTCAGCGACACGCGGATCCGGCGCATCAACGCAGGGCGCTACGAGGGGCAGGAAATCACCGGGGCACTGCATGTCGTGCGGCCTGACGACAGGGTGTTGGAGATCGGGGCCGGGATCGGACTGGTCGGTGCCATCATCGCCAATATCGCAAAGCCACAGAAAGTTGCGTCCTTTGAGGCCAATCCGGAGCTGATCCCGGTCATCCGGCAGCTTTATGAGATGAACGGTTTGCAGGAGCGGATTTCGGTGCGCAATGCGGTGTTGGTCAGCGGGCCGGAACGACCTGCCACAATGCCGTTTCATTTGCGCAGCAGCTATTTGGGATCCTCGCTTTTGAACCCGTCGGAAAGGCCGTCACGCGTAGTCGAAGTGCCGACCGAAGACCTGGCGCAGGTCTGTGAGGCGTTGAAGCCGACGGTGCTTGTGATGGATATCGAAGGTGGAGAGCTGGATTTGTTGCAACACATGGACCTCAGCCCGTTTCGCGCTGTGATCCTTGAGTTCCATCCAGAGGTCTATGGCGTTCCGGGGATGCGGGCCTGCAAGCGGGTGTTGCGAGACGCTGGGTTTGCGAAGGAGGAGGCTGTCTCTACGCGGACGGTCTGGACCTGCGTGCGCCAAGGCGCTGTACAAGACGCGCAGGAAAGCTGACGTCAGTCGCCAGCTTCCGCTAGGGTCAGCGCGCCGCCGCCGTGAGACCATCATCCAGCGCACCGAGGATTACATCGGCATCTTCCTCGGTCAGGATCAGGGGCGGCGACAGGATGATATTTGGGCCTGATACGCGCACCATGGCGCCGGATCGATAGGCGACCTCTTGAACGGTGCCGATGGTCGCCTTGTCAATTGGCGTTTTGCTTTCGCGGTCAGAAACGAGTTCGAGCGCACACATCAGACCATGTCCGCCGCGCACATCTCCGATCAGGGAATGCTTGTCGCGCAGGTCCAATAGGCCCCGATGGAGCTGTGTTCCACGTGTAGCAGCGTTTTCTGGCACGTTCAGTTTTTCCGTCTCCGCCAGGCACGCCAGTGCGGCCGCTGCGCCAACCGGATGGCCCGAATAGGTGTAGCCATGCCCGATGGCCGCAGCACCTGTGCGGTCGTTTTCAAACACCTCAGCCACGCTGCCTGTGATCATGACCGCACCAAACGGGAAGTAACCGTTGGTGATTGCTTTGGCCGTCGCCATCAGATCCGGCTGCACACCCCAGTGACGCGAGCCTGACCAACTGCCGGTGCGTCCAAAGGCTGTGATGACCTCATCCGCGATAAGCAGAATGCCGTGTTTCGTGCAGATGTCCCGCACTCCCGGCATAAAACTCTCATGCGGTGGGATCACACCACCCGCGCCCAGGATCGGTTCCATGATGAAAGCGGCAATGGTTCCGGAGCCCTGAAAGGCGATTTCATCCTCCAGCGCCTGCAGGCACAGTTGGGCCAGTCGGGCGGGATCGCTTTCGTTGAACGGGTTGCGATAGGTGTATGGCGCCGGAATATGATGGCATCCGGGCAACAAGGGTTCGTATTGCGTCCTGAAGTTTGCATTGCCGTTTACAGAGGCCCCGCCCATATGGGTGCCGTGGTAGCCCTTCTTGAGGCTGAGAAACTTGGTGCGTCCGGCCTCGCCGCGAATCTTGTGGTACTGACGCGCGAGACGAAGCGCCGTTTCGACGGAATCCGATCCGCCAGAGGTGAAGAACGCCCGTGTCAGCCCGTCAGGGGTGAAAAACCGGCGCAGCTCTTCTGCAAGTTGGATTACCTGATCGTTGCTGGTACCCCGAAAGGTTGAGTAGTAGGGCAGCGTATCGAGCTGTCCCGCGATGGCGTCCTTCACCGGCTGGCAGGAAAACCCGAGGTTCACATTCCATAGGCCCCCGACCGCGTCGACGGTTTCATGCCCATCCAGATCGGTGATGCGAACCCCCTGAGCCCGGGTCACGATGGTGGGGGGATTGGCCTGGCTGTCGGCTGGGTGTGCCATCGGATGCCAGATGGATTTGGCGTTGTGCTCTTTGAGGAAGTTGGAGTCTTTCATGGCATAAGCTCCTTGATGGGCCGATTGGCCTGCAAATGGGTCAGGTCGGCTCGATCTGCGGATAGTTCGCAGGGACAGAGCCGCCAATACGGTGAATGAGTGTTGCGCCAGCTCGCCGTAGGGCAGCGGGAATGTGCAGTTTCTGTTGTTCGCTCATGCGTGAAACGGGGGCTGCAACCGCGAGGGCGCCGATGACTTGCCGGTCTGGTCCGAAAATTGGCACAGCATGCGAATGGACGTCTGCCTCGAACCCGCCGATGGACTGTGCCATGCCGTCTCTGCGAACCTCGTCCAGCTGGCTGCGTACCGTCTCTGGATCGGTGATGGTCGCGGGCGTGTGTGCTTCAAGCGGCTGGGTGAGAGCAGTCTCGACAAAGGCTGGCTCGGCATACGCCAGAACGGCCAGCCCCGAGGATGTACCGTGATAGGTCAGCACCTCTGCATCTTCCATCATGACCTTGGTGGCATGGCGTGGCGAATAGGCATGCGACAATGAACTGAGCTGTGTTCCCTGCAACAGGGACAGGTGGGTCGTCTCGCCTGTTTCGTCGCTGAGATCGCGTAAGACGCGCCGAGATACAGAGAGAATCGGCACAGACGCCTCTCGCAGCGCTGCGAGGCGCAAAACCTGCGGGCCCAGCCTGTAAGATCGGTCTCCCTCGGCTTGTTCGACAAAGCCGCAGTCCTGCAATTCGGTCATCAGGCGAAAGACAGTGGCCTTGTTCATGCCAGACAGCCGCGTCAGATCGCTCAGCCCGATCTCAGTGCGGCCGTGGTTGAAATAAGTCAACAAAGACAGGGCTTTGGATACGGTTCCCATGATCTGTCTTTTTGTCCTCCGAGGGGGATGTCAGGTGGAGAAACCCGCAGCTTGCGGGGCGATTTTCATTTTTGTTGACAGATAAGCGAGGGAGCGTCAATCTAAAATCAAACCAATGGTTCAAATAATGAACCGACATACCGACCGGGAGAGACCTATGAGACTGACAAGATGCATGACGGGCGCCGTGCTGTGCGCAGCGATGGTGATGGGGGCCGGTTGGGCCCCCGGCGAGGCCGCAGCGGAGTACCCGGAAAAGCCGGTGAACTTCATTGTTCCGTGGCCCCCCGGTGATCTGGAGGACGTACTGACCCGCATGATCGCCGAAGACTTTCAGCAGGAATACGGGGTTGCCGCCGCAGTGGTGAACAAGCCGGGTGGTGGCGGTGGGCCATTTCCGGGCGCAATCGAAGTCGCCAATGCCCCAAGTGATGGCTATACGATCGGCTCCTTTGTGATTGGCGTGCCTGTGATGGGGCATCAAATCGAGATCCCCCCGCTCACCCCTGCGAAATTTGATCCGCTGGGGATTTTCCTGACCTATCCCTTTGTGATCGCCACCTCGGGGGATGCGCCATATGCCACAATGGACGAGTTGGCGGCCTATGCTCAGGACAACGATGTGGCGCTTGGCCATTTCGGGGATGTCCTCACTCCGACCCAAGTTACCAAGGCCTATGCCAAAAACGCGGGTTTTGAGTGGGGCTCTGACGCGGCGTTTGATGCACTGGATTGCAATACGCTGGCTTCTGGTGACGCAGATGTCATCAACACGACTTTGCAGCTGATCCTGCCCTGCCTTGATCAGGTCAAGGTGCTGGTGTCGATCACCGATGAACGTATTCCGCTTGTGCCGGATGCGCCAACCATTGGTGAGCTGGACGAAAGCCTGAACATTGCACTGTGGAATGGGCTTTTCGTGACCAAGGACACCCCGCAGGATGTGCGCGAAAAGATCATCGCGGTGGCAGAGAAAACCATGATGAGCGAACGCGCCCAGGCAGTCGCCAAAGAAACGGGTGCTTTGGTCTACTGGCAGAACGCCGACGACAGTGCTGCGCGCGTGGCTGGGGATATCGACACAATGGGGCGCATCGGTGCGCTGCTCGAGTAACGACTGAGATGCCCCCCGGTGGCCCTGTCTGATCGATCTCATGTGACGTCATGAGGGTTGGGCAGGGCCATCCTTCCGATGATGCTTTGATCTGAAAAGGGTGAGCCGCAAGATGACAACGGAACGAGAGCGCCGTTTTGTGGGCCCGCGCCGTGGACAGCTGGTGTTTGCAGCGATGTTCGTCGCGCTGTCCGCGCTGTTGCTGGTCATGCTGCCAGAGCAGACCGCCTGGACCAAAAAGACGAAGCTCTTTGCGCAACCACGGTTCTGGCCTGCCGTCGCCCTTGGGGGAATGGCGCTGTTTGCGGCGCTGCATCTTTATCGCCTGCCCTGGAAAAGAGTGAGCCGCTACGACATGCGCGAAGTCCGCAAGTGGAGCGAAGCTGTCGAATATGCGGGCTGGTTCATGGCCTATGTGATCATGGTCCCGGTTATTGGCTATCTTCCCGTGACAGTGGTTTTCGTACCCGCCTTGGCATGGCGCATGGGGTATCGCAGCCGGGGGATGCTGTTGCTTAGCGTGGTTTTTGCCGTTGCTGTCGTGATCCTGTTCAAGGCGGTTCTGGCGGTCCGAATACCGGGTGCAATGCTCTATGAATATTTCCCGTCGGCACTGCGCAGCTTTGCCATCCTGTACCTCTAAGGGCGTCCTTTGTGGCGGACCTTATCAACCAGACGAGTGACAGATGGACCTCCTGATTTCTGCATTTGATATCCTGCTGCGTTGGGACGTTGCGCTGGCTCTGCTGGCAGGGTCTGTTGGTGGTGTTCTGATTGGTGCGATTCCGGGGGTTGGCCCCGCGGTGGCAATCGCCATTCTGTTGCCCGCGACGTTTTCCCTGGATCCGATTGTCGGTCTGACCGTGTTGCTGGGGATCTATGGATCTTCCATGTACGGCGGTGCTATCCCGGCCATCCTGATCAACACGCCTGGAACCGCGGTCAACGCGCTGACCACCTATGATGGTCATCCAATGACTGCACGGGGTGAGCCGCGGAGGGCGCTCAGCCTTGCGTATTCAGCCAGTTTCTTCGGCGGAGTGTTTTCCGTCGTGTGCCTTATCCTGTTTGCGCCGGTTCTGGCCAAGGTCGCGCCGATGTTTGGCTCTCGTGAGATCTTTCTTGCCGCGCTCTTGGGGTTGATCCTTGTTGTGGTTGCTCATCGGGGCCAGACTTTGATCGCAGGGGCGCTGGCCTGTCTGGGCATTTTCCTGAACACGATTGGGATGGAGCCGGTCAAATACACCCAACGCTACACGTTCGGGCAGGACTTTCTGGGCGGCGGTATCAACCTTATCGTTGTGGTGCTGGGCCTATTTGCCTTGTCACAGGCATTTGTGCTGCTCACGGATGAGGACGAAAAAATCCGTGTCAGCCGGTTGCGCGGTGGGCTGTTTCAAGGGCTGCGTGAACTGGCACGTCACCCCCGTGTTGCCGGTGTATCCGCGAGCTTTGGGGTGTTGATGGGAATGATCCCCGGTGTAGGTGAGTTCACAGCCCAGTTCATGTCCTATACCTATGCGCAAAAGACATCCAAGCGGCCGCAGGATTTTGGGCGCGGATCGTCGGAGGGGTTGATCGCGGCAGAAACGTCGAACAACGCTGTTCCGGCCGCAGCGATGGTTCCGCTTCTGGCGCTGGGAATTCCGGGAGAGGCGCTTACCGCGATGATGTTGTCGGTGTTCTATGTCCACAACGTGGTGCCCGGTCCCGGATTGTTCCAGAATGACATGGATTTCGTCGTGGCGCTTTATCTGGCCCTTCTGATCCTCAATGTTCTGGTTCTGGTTTTCTTGCTGTTCGCAACCGGCGCGCTTGTTCAGGTCGTCCGCATTCCCAATCGTTTCCTCGGGGTCTGCATTCTGACGCTCAGCTTTGTGGGGGTCTATTCGCTGCGCAACTCCGTCACCGATTGCCTTTTGGCAGCTGGTTTCGGGGTGTTTGGGTTTGTCCTGAAGCGACTGTCGCTTCCGGCGGTGCCGATCATCCTTGGAATGGTTCTTGGTGGCATCATGGAGGTCAAACTGCGCGCGGCCATGGCGCGGATCAAGACGCCCTTTGATTTCATTGACCGCCCGGTGGCGTTCATACTCTTTTCTCTCATCATCATTGTGCTTGTGGCGCACGTCTTGCGGGTGCGCAAAGACCGCCTGAGCCTAAAGGAGGCCGAATGGCAGACCAAGACCGCATCAACCAGCTTCGGCGCGCTGATGTGGCGCCGCAGAAACTCTTTCTTGAAGGCGCATGGCAAGAAGGTACGGGCGCGCCACTCGAGGTTACTTCGCCGATTGACGGGACTGTTCTGACGACGCTTTCCGGGGCTTCAGCTGCTGATGTGGACCGGGCCGTCGCCTCGGCCCGACGCGCGTTTGAGGATGGCCGCTGGTCTGCGCAGTCGCCAGCAGCGCGCAAAAAGGTTCTGATGCGGATTGCTGAGCGGATCGAAGCGGAAGCACTTGAGCTGGCGGTGCTGGGTGTTCGTGACAATGGCACGGAACTCAACATGGCGCTCAAGGCAGAGCCGGGGTCCGCAGCTGGAACGTTCCGCTACTATGCAGAAGCGTTGGATAAGGTCGCAGGCGAAGTTGCCCCTACCGCGGCGGACGTCCTGGGCCTTGTCCAGCGGGCGCCCGTCGGCGTGGTGGCTGCGATCGTGCCTTGGAATTTCCCTCTGATGATTGGTGCATGGAAACTCGCGCCTGCGCTTGCGATGGGCAATTCCGTGGTCTTGAAACCTGCAGAAAGCGCCTCTCTGTCTCTCCTTCGCTTGGCTGAGATCTGCGCAGATTGCGGTTTGCCGGATGGTGTCTTGAATGTCGTGACCGGAAGTGGCGCGCAAACCGGTGCAGCATTGGCTGAACATATGGATGTCGATGTGATGGTCTTCACCGGGTCCGGTGTGACCGGCCGACGCTTGTTGGAGGCCTCTGCAAGATCCAATCTCAAGCGGTGCTATCTGGAGTTGGGCGGCAAGTCTCCCAATATCGTGTTCGCCGATACCAGGGATCTCGACCACGCGGCAAAGGTGTCCGCCATGGGTATCTTCCGAAATTCCGGTCAGGTCTGCGTTGCGGGCTCACGTCTGCTGGTGGAGGCGTCTATCCACGACGAATTTGTCGAGCGTCTCAAAACTCATGCAGAGGCTTTGAAGGTGGGCGATCCGCTGGACTTGTCCAGTCAGATCGGGGCGGTGAATTCTGAGGGCCAATTGGCCGCAAACCTGGCCCATGTCGCAAAAGCAGTCGCGGAGGGGGGAGAGGTTGTTTGTGGCGGAGACCGGATCCTGACAGAGACAGGCGGCAGCTACATGGCACCAACCATCGCGACAGGCGTCAAGCAGCAGGCCAGCCTGTTCCAAAAGGAAGTGTTTGGGCCGGTTTTGTCAGTGACGCCATTTGAAACCGAAGACCAGGCCCTGCAGCTGGCCAATGCGACCGACTATGGGCTCGCGGCTGGGGTCTGGACCGCCGATCTGTCGCGCGCGCACCGCTGTGTTGCGAGGATCCGTGCAGGTGTCGTTCACGTGAACACCTATGGCGGTGCGGACAACACTGTTCCTCTCGGTGGTGTCGGGCAGTCCGGCAATGGTCATGACAAATCGCTGCACGCGCTCGACAAATATGTCGATCTGAAAACCGCGTGGATCCAGTTGTGATGCGGATTTTGCAACGGCAAAACCCGCAGCCTTCGGCGAGAGTATTTTGGGAAAGATGACAGCGCGGGCGCGCGTCAGTGAGCGTGAGGGAGGCGAGGCATTGACGGACAAGACCATTCTGATTGCAGGCACATATGACACCAAGGATGACGAACTGGGCTACTTGGCCGAGGTGATCCGCAATCAAGGCGGGCAGGTTCTGACGATGGATGTCAGCGTGCTGGGTGACCCGCGTTTGCCGACGGACATCAGCAAACATGAGGTGGCCCAGGCTGGTGGCAGTTCAATCGAGATGGCGATTGCGTCTGGGGATGAAAACACCGCCATGCAGATCATGGGAGCAGGGGCGGCGACAAAGGCACTGGAACTGCATCGAGAGGGGCGCATTGATGGCGTTATCGTTCTGGGCGGCACCATGGGAACCGATCTGGCCCTTGATCTATGCTCTGCTCTGCCGATCGGGGTGCCGAAGTACATCGTCTCAACAGTGGCCTTTTCGCCGTTGCTGCCGCCCGATCGGCTCCCTGCAGACGTTCAGATGATCCTGTGGGCAGGTGGGCTCTATGGGTTGAACGGGATTTGCAAGGCGTCTCTGTCGCAGGCGGCGGGTGCGGTTCTTGGCGCGGCGAGGGCGGTTGAGCCGCCGACCAGGGATCGCCCGCTGATCGGCATGACGTCATTTGGCAAGACGGTTCTGCGCTACATGGTCACGTTGAAACCCGAACTTGAGGCGCGCGGTTTTGATGTGGCTGTCTTCCATGCCACCGGCATGGGGGGGCGTGCTTTCGAAAGTCTTGCGGCGGCAGGTGCCTTTGCTGCGGTAATGGATTTCGCACCGCAAGAGGTGAGCAATCATCTGTTTGGCGGGCTTTCTGCCGGTGAAAGCCGAATGACAGGGGCAGGCAAGGCCGCGACACCACAGATGATTGCGCCCGGCTGCCATGATCTGGTGGATTTTGTTGGTTGGCAAGCGGTGCCCCCGCAGCTGGAGGGGCGACCGATGCATGCCCATAATCGTTTGCTGAGTTCAGCGGTCCTGTCCCCGGCAGAGCGGGAGCAGGTGGCGCAGGAGATCGGGCGCAAGTTGTCCGGCGCGCAGGGGGCAGTGGCAGTGATTATTCCAGATGGGGGCTGTCATGAATGGGACCGGCCAGATGCGGATCTGCATGACGCTGAAGGGCTTCGGGTATTTTGCGACGTACTGGAAGCGGCCAGCCCCACGTCAGCCGAAGTGCACCGCCTGTCCTGCCACATCAATGATCCCGCATTTGTCGATCATGTGCTGCAGATCTTTGACCGGTGGCTGGCAGAAGGGATTATCGACGCACCGTAACAGGCTGACGCAACCGGGCCGGGCTTGGCAAACGCGGCTGGGGCGCGGCATCATGGGACTTGCCAGCTGCTGGGGCGGGACTTAGGGTCTGGCGCATATTTGCGGAATTAAGTTCCGCTTTGCGAAATTCACGAGGTTTGCAGTCATGGACAGGATGCTCTGTTCGTGTTGCGCTGCCGTCCAACCGCTGACGCAGATGGTGACCTCGAAGAGGAGGACAGATCCATGACGCATGCCATCCACTATGAACGTGTCGACGACATCGCGATCCTGAAGGCGCAGAACCCACCGGTCAATGCGCTGGGGATCGACGTGCGGCTGGGACTTCTTGCCGGGATCGAACGAGCCGAGGCAGAGGGTGCACGTGCTGTTCTGATCTATGGCGATGGTCGGACGTTTTTTGCCGGGGCGGACATTCGCGAATTCGGCAAGCCGATGAAAGATCCGGGCCTGCCTGATCTTTGCAATCGTATCGAGGCGGCGGATCTGATCGTTGTGTCGGCCCTGCATGGCACCGCTCTTGGTGGGGGGCTCGAGGTTGCATTGTCATCGCATTACCGTATCGCGGTGCCGAGCGCCAAGATGGGGCTGCCAGAGGTGCATCTTGGAATTTTGCCGGGTGCCGGTGGGACGCAGCGACTGCCAAGGGTTGCCGGGACCGAGGCGGCCTTGGACATGATCACGTCAGGGCGCCATTTTGGCGCGGCGGAGGCACTTGAGAAGGGTGTGATCGACCGGGTGCAGGAGGGCGAGCCTAGCGAGATCGGTCTGGCCTACGCGCGTGAACTGTTGGACCAGGGCGCACCGCGCCGCCCCGTCTGCGATATGCCAGCTCCGGCGGCGGTGGATTTTGATGCGGTCTATGAAAAGACCCTCGCAAAAGGACGTGGTCAATTGTCTCCTGCAACAGCTGTCCGGGCTGTTCAGGCTGCCTGCGAGGCTGCGAGCTTCCTTGAGGGGCTGCGCCGTGAACGCGAGCTGTTCACCGAATTGATGGAAAGCGATCAGCGTCAGGGTCTGATCCACGCGTTTTTCTCAGAGCGGGCGGTGAGCAAGCTGCCTGAACTGGCAGATGTCACACCACGCGATGTGGCCTCTGTCGGTGTCATCGGCGGCGGCACAATGGGGGCTGGTATCGCAACCGCTGCTTTGCTGGCGGGGGTGTCGGTGGTTCTGATAGAGCGCGACGCATCCGCAGCAGAGGCCGCAGGCCAGCGCATCAGTGGCAATCTGAGCGGAGCTCTCAAGCGCGGCAAGATCAGCCAGGACCAGTTCGACACAATGACCGGCGAGGCGCTGGAACTGGCAACCGAGTATGGCGCACTGGGGCAGGTCGATCTGGTCATCGAAGCGGTCTTTGAGGACATGGACGTCAAGCGCGAGGTCTTTAAGGCGCTTGATGCCAACTGCAAGCCTGGCGCAATTCTTGCAAGCAACACGTCGTATCTTGATATCAACGAGATCGCGGCCGCCACCAGCCGCCCACAGGATGTGATCGGGCTGCATTTTTTCTCGCCTGCACATGTCATGAAACTGCTGGAAGTCGTGGTGGCGGACCAGACCGATCCTGACGTGGTGGCGACGGGTTTCGCGCTGGGAAAACGGCTGCGCAAGATCTCTGTCCGCTCCGGGGTATGTGATGGTTTCATCGGCAACCGGATCATGAACGCCTACCGCAAGGCGGCGGACTACATGGTTTTGGACGGGGCCTCTCCCTATCAGATTGACCGGGTGATGACCGGGTTTGGGTTTGCAATGGGGCCTTTCGCCGTGGGTGACCTTGCCGGGCTCGATATTGGCTGGGCTGCGCGTAAGCGCCGTGCGCCACACCGGGATCCGCGTGAACGGGTTGTGCATTTCGCGGATATTCTGTGCGAAGGTGGCGACTTTGGCCAGAAGACTGGCAAAGGGTTTTATGTCTACGAGGCAGGCAAACGCGGTGGTACGCCAAATCCCGATGTCGAAAAGTACATTGCCCAGGATCAGGCCGATCAGGGTGTCAGTCCGCGCGAGTTCTCAGATGCCGAGATCCTGCGCCGCTATATGTGCGCGATGGTGAATGAAGCCGCCAAGGTGGTTGGAGAGGGCATCGCGCGGCGTCCACTGGATGTCGATATGGTTCTGCTCTTTGGCTACGGTTTCCCGCGCTATCACGGTGGCCCGCTCAAATGGGCTGATTTGCAGGGGTTGGCCGGTATCCTGGCAGATATCGAAACCTACGCCAAAGAAGACCCCTATTTCTGGCAACCTGCCCCGCTGTTGCAGACGCTGGTGGCTGAGGGGCGTTGTTTTGATGATCTCAACAAGGCGGAGAAATAACGTGAAGCAAGCTGTCATTGTCTCTGCCGCACGGACCGGTCTCGCGAAATCCTTTCGAGGATCGTTCAATCAGACACACGGCGCTGCAATGGGGGGCCATGTGGTAAAGGCCGCTGTCGAGCGCGCGGGGCTTGAGGGAGGAGCGGTCGAAGACTGCATCATCGGCTGTGGATTTCCGGAAGGCGCCACAGGTCATAACATCGGTCGCCAGATCGCGCTGCGGGCGGGCTTGCCGGACAGTGCGTCCGGTATGACCGTCAACCGGTTTTGCGCTTCGGGTTTGCAGACGATTGCCCTCGCGGCACAGCAGATCACCGCAGAGGGCGCAGGTCCGATGGTCGCGGGTGGAGTCGAGAGCATTTCGATGGTCCAGCCCAACGTCAAACAGATCCAGGACCCTTGGCTGCGTGAACACCGGCCCGAAGTCTACATGACGATGATCGACACAGCCGATGTGGTCGCAGACCGTTATGGGATCAGCCGCGAGGCGCAGGACGCCTATGGTCTGCGCAGCCAGCAGAGGATCGCTGCGGCTCAGGCAGGTGGTCATTTTGCCGATGAAATCGTACCTATGAGCACAACCATGGCCGTCAAGGATAAGGAAACCGGAGAGGTCAGCACCCGCGACGTCGTGGTGGACCGGGACGAATGCAACCGCCCTCAGACGACGCTGGACGGGCTGGCCGCGCTGGAGCCAGTACGAGGTCCCGAGAAATTCATCACCGCAGGCAACGCCAGCCAGCTGTCTGACGGGGCCGCTGCCGTTGTCATGATGGAAGCAGATGAGGCGAGCCGCCGGGGGCTGGAACCGATGGGTGCGTTTCGTGGATTTTGCGTTGCAGGATGTGCGCCGGATGAAATGGGGATCGGGCCTGTCTACGCTGTGCCGCGCCTTCTGGAGCGTCATGGGCTCAAGGTCGAGGACATTGATCTGTGGGAACTGAACGAAGCCTTCGCCAGTCAGGCGCTTTATTGTCGTGACACACTGGGCATTCCGGACGAGATCTGCAACGTGAACGGTGGTTCAATTGCGATCGGCCACCCCTTTGGCATGACTGGGGCCCGTATGGTTGGCCACATCCTGCGCGAGGGAAGCCGCCGCGGCGCGAAACTGGGTGTAGTCACCATGTGTATCGGCGGCGGAATGGGCGCTGCAGGCCTGTTTGAAATCTACTGACAAACAAGACAGCGATCACCTGCCCTGACGTATCGGGGCAGGGCCGGTCTTGGGGAGAGACCGCAAAAAGGGGACGAACACAAAGCCAAGGCACAGGGAGGTGCATGCGGTATGGATCTGAACTATTCGGCCGAAGAACTGGCCTTCCGCGAAGAGGTCCGCGAATTTCTGCGAGAAGAGCTGCCGACGGATCTGTCCGATGCCGTTCGCGAGGGGCGCAGCATCGGCAAAGAGGGGCACGAGCGCTGGCACAGCATTCTTAATGCCCGTGGCTGGCTTGCTCCGAACTGGCCTCGCGCCTACGGTGGCTGTGCGTGGAACGCCGTGCAGCGGCATATTTTTGAAGAAGAATGCTGCCGCGCCCATGCGCCGCGCATCGTGCCTTTTGGTCTGACCATGCTTGGTCCCGTCTTGCAGAAATTTGGCTCTGACGCGCAGCGTGACTATTTTCTGCCCCGCATCCTGTCGGGAGAGCACTGGTGGTGTCAGGGTTATTCGGAGCCCGGCGCGGGTTCTGATCTCGCCAGCTTGCGGACGCGGGCCGTGCGTGATGGCGACCACTACGTCGTTAACGGCCAAAAGACCTGGACCACATTGGGCCAATACGCCAATTGGATTTTCTGCCTCGTGCGGACAGACCCTGACGCAAAGCAGCAGGAGGGCATTTCCTTTCTGCTGATCGACATGGACACGCCGGGCATCGAGGTACGGCCGATCATCTTGCTGGACGGCACGCATGAGGTAAACGAAGTCTGGTTCACGGATGTGCGGGTGCCGGTTGAAAACCTCGTGGGTGAGGAAAACCAAGGTTGGACATACGCCAAATATCTGTTGACCCACGAACGGACCAACATTGCCGGTGTTGGTTTTAGTCAGGCCGGGTTGGATGCCGTCAAACGCCTTGCCCGCCAACAAATGCACCGTGGACGACCTCTTGCCGAGAACCCACATTTCGCGGCGCGGCTTGCCCAAGTCGAAATTGACCTGATGGCGATGGCGACAACGAACTTGCGGATCATTTCGGCGGCGGCTGCAGGGCAGGCACCGGGTGTCGAAAGTTCGATGCTGAAGGTCAAAGGCACTGAAATCCGCCAGGAGATCAACGATCTGGCAAGGCGGGCAGCAGGGGCTTATGCCATGCCCTTTGCCTCTGAGGCGCTAGAGGGCGACAACAGCAACCTTGTCCAGCCCGAGGGGACCGCCGCCGTCTCCGCTCAGTATTTCAACAATCGCAAACTGTCGATTTTTGGGGGCTCCAACGAGATCCAGAAGAACATTATCGCCAAGGTCAAACTGGGAGGTCGGACATGAACTTTCAGCTGAGCGAAGAGCGTCAGATGATGCAGGACAGTCTGCGCCGGTTTCTGGCCGACCGTTATTCTGCCGCCCAACGCGACGAAAGCGTCAGCAATGCAATCGGGTTTGCGCCGCAGATTTGGGCGCAGCTCGCAGATCTTGGGATCCTTGGCGCGTTGCTGCCGGAAGATGTCGGCGGATACGGCGGTAAAGGTTTTGATCTGTCGACCGTGTTTGAGGAACTGGGCCGCGCAGGTGTTGTGGAACCGGTTCTGGATACGGCTGTCTTGTGCGGGACGTTGTTGGCATCAGATCCGCAAGGGAAGGGTGCTGCGCTGATCGAGGGTCTGATTGCGGGCAACGTGCAGCTGGCCTTTGCCCATGGTGAAGTAAACAGCCGATATGAACGACTATGGGTCGAGACCCGCGCCTCTGCTTACGGCGATGATATCGTGCTGATTGGCCGGAAATCCGTTGTCGTAAACGCTGCAGGGGCCGATCACCTGATCGTTTCAGCCCGCGAAAGCGGGGACACCGATGATCGTGAGGGGCTTTCGCTGTTCCTTGTCGACACCAAGGCCGAGGGCTTGCAGATGCGCAGCTCGGCCCTCATGGCCGGGGGCTGTGCCGCGGAAATCGATTTCGACAATTTGCGCATTCCGTCCTCTGCTCGTATCGGTCCTGCTGGTGGTGCCTCTGAAATGATCGAGGCGGCTTTGGCAGCTGCCGAGGTTGCGCTGGCGGCAGAGACGCTTGGGGCGATGGAAACCGCCACACAGCTGACTATAGACTACCTTGGAACCCGCCAGCAGTTCGGTCGCCCGATTGGCAGCTTTCAGGCGCTTCAGCATCGGGTGGCAGATATGTTGATCGAGTTGGAGCAGGCCCGCTCTGCCGTGATCAATGCAGCTGGCCACTTGGAAGAACAGCCCGCTGTGCGGGATCGGCACATCGCGGCGGCCCGCAATCTTATTGCGCGGGCTGGTCGCAAGATTGCAGAGGAAGCGATCCAGCTGCACGGTGGGATCGCAATGACCGCTGAATACGAACTGGCCCATTTTGCCAAGCGGATCATTCTGGCAGAGCACCGGTTCGGCGATGCTGATACGCAATTGGAGCGGTTCATTGACCTCTCGGCAGCCTGACGCGCAAATCCGGCTCATTGATGATCCGGGGTGTCAGCAGATGGTTGGCTACAGAACAGAGATCGATCTGGCGACGGGCAATTGCGCGGTGACGCTGGACCTTGGCCCGCAGCATCTCAATCGCAACGGGCTCCTGCACGGCGGGATCGTCGCCACTCTCATGGATGTGGTCTGCGGAAACACGGCATCGCAACATTTCGACCAGCAAGCGCATCCACCCGTGGTCACGGTTTCGCTCACCCTGTCCTATGTCGCGGCTGTTCAGGCGGGACGCGTTCGCGCAACGGCCGCTGCGCAGGGGGGCGGGGCGTCGCTCGCATATGTCAGTGGCGCGCTTCATGGCGAGGATGGCACGTTGTTGGCGACGGCAAGTGGGGTCTTCAAACGCATCAAGCGCTAGCGGCGCGGGCAGACGATTATCAAGAGAGCAAAAACTACGGGACTACGGCAAGCCGGGAGGATCACAATGACAGCATGGCATGCTCATCTGGAGCCGCATTTACGGGACCGGCCAGAGGCTATCGCATTTCGTGACAGCCTGGGGGAGATCTGGAGCTTTGCCGCAATTGATCGCGCCTGCGGAGATCTGGCTGAGCTGCTTGCATCCGCTGGTGTCCGTCCGCGTGATCGGGTGGTTGTGTTGTGCGAAAACGCCTGTGTCACCGTCGCAGCCCTCTTTGCGATTGCCCGGCTGGGAGCGGTTGCTGTTCCGGTGAATGCCCGAATGCAGGGGGCCGAGATCGACCGGATCCTCAGCCATGCGGCGCCACGGATCATGCTGATGACATCCGCCGCCTCCAAGGAGGCAGAGGATCACGCCAAACGCCTGCAGGCCGCGCATGGAGGCACCCGATGGGAGGGGTGTTTTGGCTGTCTCGACGTTGCTTTTCTTCCCGAAACAGGGGCCACGGATGGCGGCGATGTTCCACAGGATCTTGCGGTTCTTCTTTACACCACAGGAACAACCGGCGACCCCAAGGGCGTGATGCTGAGCCACCGGAACCTGGCCTTTGGTGGCGGCGCGTCGGCCCAGTTGAGGGATATGACCGCTAGGGATGTGGTCTATGGGACGCTGCCGCTTAGCCATGTGTTTGGTCTGGCCTCGGTTTTGACGGCATCTGTCATGATCGGTGCTGAGGTGCGGTTGGAAGCCCGGTTTTCGGCGCAGAAGTTCTATGAGGCGCTGCGCTCAGGTATCACCCTCGTCTCGGCAGTGCCGCAGATGCATGCGCTGGTGATGCAATATGCCAAAGAGCAGGGGCTACAAAGTCTGGGCAGCCCCGACCTGCGGTATGTGTCCTCTGGCGCGGCGCCTCTCGATCCGGATTGGAAAACCCGTGCAGAGGCATTTTATGGTGTCGCCTTGCAAAACGGCTACGGCATGACCGAAGCAACCGCGGGCATCTGCGCTACACGCAGTGCAATTGGTGATCCCGATGTCTCTGTTGGCCCGCCCCTGCCGGGGGTAGAAGTGCGCTTGGACCAGACTGTGTCAGGTGGCGGCGATGGGCTGGGGGAGGTGTGCCTGCGCGGAGACAACGTGATGCTTGGATATTTCCGCAACCCCGCCGCTACGGCAGAGGTGCTGAGCGCAGATGGCTGGTTGCGCAGCGGGGATATGGGCTGGATGGATGCGGCAGGGCATTTGCATATCGATGGGCGATCCAAGGAACTGATCATCCACGGCGGTTTCAATGTGTTTCCGCCAGAGGTGGAAGCCGCTCTGAATGCCCATCCACAGGTGGTGCAATCCGCTGTTGTCGGCCGTCCTATCAAGGGTGATGAAGAGGTCATCGCCTTTGTGCAGCACGCGGCGGGCGATACCCCTGATGTGATGGAACTGCGCTCTTTCGTGGCAGAGCGTCTGGCCGGGTACAAACGACCGGCCCATATTGTCCTGACCCTCGCGCTGCCTGCTGCGCCTACCGGTAAACTCCTGAAACACAGGTTGCTGGGACATTTTGCAGATCGGCTACCTGCCACGTGATCCCGCAAAAGAAAGAGGCGCCCGGGCGGACGCCTCTCTATTAGGTGATCTGCCCGCGGGGACTTAGGCCCAGACGCCGTTTGCTGCGGCGCGGATGTTGCGAATGTTCTCGCCGTAGGCCTCTGGGTTGTCGACAGAGCCCCCTTTGAAGACAGCGGAGCCTGCAACCAGAACGTCGGCACCGGCTTCGGCAACCAGCGGTGCGGTTTTCGGATCGACGCCACCGTCGATTTCAATGTGGATCGGACGATCGCCGATCATATCGCGCAGCGCACGGATCTTGCCGGTCATGTCGATGAATTTCTGACCACCGAATCCGGGGTTCACGGTCATCACGCAGATCAGATCGGTCAGGTCGAGAAGATGGGCAACTGCCTCGGCCGGGGTGCCGGGGTTGAGCGCAACGCCGGCCTTCATGCCAGCACCGCGGATGGCCTGCAGGGTGCGGTGAATATGCGGGCCTGCCTCTACATGGGCGGTCAGAACGTCAGCGCCTGCATCGGCGTAGGCGTCAATGTAGGGATCGACCGGGGCGATCATCAGGTGCACGTCCATAACGGTTTTCACATGCGGGCGGAACGCTTTCACGGCCATCGGGCCAAATGTGAGGTTCGGCACAAAGTGGCCATCCATCACATCCACATGGACCCAGTCGGCCCCCTGGGCTTCGATGGCTTGGATTTCCTGGCCAAAGTTGGCGAAGTCGGCGGACAGGATTGAAGGCGCAATCTTGATCTGACGGTCGAAAGACATTGCAGCGGTTTCCTTGGTTCAATGGAAGAGCGTCTTGGCGCCATATAGCGGCTTCGGCCCTGCGCGCCTAGGGGGGCAAGGCTGATCGGGCAAGGGGCGTTACAAAACTTTCACCGCCCTGACACAGAACCTTTGATCCGCTGGCATATCCCCCTGTCCAAAGAGACGGGAGCCCGACGTGCTGCGAATTGACAAACTGACCAAGAGATTCGGTGACAAGGTTGCGGTGGACACTGCGACGCTGGACATCGACAAGCCCTGCATGATCGGCATCATTGGCCGCTCTGGTGCTGGCAAATCCACTCTGCTTCGGATGATCAACCGACTGGGCGATGCCAGCGAAGGCCGGATCCTTTTCGACGGTCGGGACGTCACCCAGCTGCGCGGCAAGGAAAAGCGGGCCTGGCAGTCTGAGTGCGCGATGATCTTTCAGCAGTTCAATCTGGTGCCGCGTATGGATGTTGTCTCCAACGTACTGCATGGCACGCTGAACCGGCGCTCGACACTTGCGACCCTCTTCAATCTTTACCCGATGGACGACATCCACCGCGCCATCGATATTCTCGATCGTCTCGGAATTGCCGAACACGCCGCAAAGCGGGCCGAGGCTTTGTCTGGGGGTCAACAGCAGCGGGTCGCGATTGCGCGGGCCTTGATGCAGGATCCATCAATCATTCTGGCGGATGAACCGATCGCCTCGCTTGATCCGATGAACGCCCAAACCGTGATGGAGGCCCTCCGCCGCATTCACGAAGAAGACGGCCGCACTGTCATTGCCAACCTTCATACGCTGGATACTGCCCGCCGTTACTGCGACCGGGTGGTTGGCATGCGCGACGGGCGGATCGTTTTTGATGGCTTGCCTGAGCAGCTGACCACCGGCGTTGCCCGCGAAATCTATGGCGCTGGAGCCGACTTCTCCGAGGCGGCGACGTCAACCGAAATTGAAACCCTGAACCGCACGCACCCTCGCAAAGAGCCTGTTGCGGTTTTGTGAGCCCTTTCCCACCACGCCCGGTCACGGTCGTGCCGGGATTTTCAATCAGAGAGATGACATCATGAAACGTCTGTTTGCTGCCATTCTGGCCACCACTGCGATGACTGCTCCGGCTGTTGCTGAGACCACTGAAATCAAGGAATTCCGCATCGGTATCCTTGGCGGCGAGAACGCCCAGGACCGTCTGAACAACAATGAATGTCTGCGCGAGCGCACTGAAGCGCTGCTGGGTGTCGAAACCAAGCTGTTTGCTCCGGCTGACTACAACGGTGTCATCCAGGGTCTGCTTGGCGGCACCATCGACATGGCTTGGCTTGGTGCATCCGGTTACGCCAAAACCTACCTGTCGGACCCCGAAGCGGTTGAGCCGATCCTCGTGAAAGTGAACAACGATGGCGGCTACGGCTACTACTCAGTTGGCTTTGCCCGCAAGGACAGCGGAATTACCTCTCTGGAAGATGTCAAAGGCAAAGTCTTTGGTTTCGGTGATCCGAATTCGACTTCCGGCTTCCTGATCCCCTCCATCGAGATCCCCAACGCCATTGGCGCGACCATGACATCCGGTGACTACTTTGGTGAGGTGAAATTCACCGGTGGCCACGAACAGACGATTGTTGCTGTGAACAACGGTGACGTGGACGCGGGTGTCACCTGGGCCGATGGTCTGGGCGAATGGGAAGATGGCTACAACTCGGGCGCGCTGCGCCGCGCGGTTGATGCCGGTCTCGTTGACATGAACGACATGGTGCAGATCTGGCAGTCCAAGCCGATCCCCGAAGGTCCGGTTGTTCTGCGTCGCGATCTGCCCGAAGACGTCAAACTGAAGATGACCGGCCTGATGGCGTCCTTGAAGTCCATGGATGCAGACTGCTTCTACGGTGTGGCCGCGGGCGAGGCGAAAGGTTTCATGCCGATCACGCACGACGCATACGAAGTCATCATCGAAGCGCGTAAGCTGAAGTCCAACTAATTTTAGCACCAAGGCGTGCGGGGTTCGGAGCGTGAGTGCCGGACCCCGCCATTTTTCGACAGATCAGTTCCAAACGGCAGGTTCATCTGACGGCATTTGCCCAGATCCTGCCTGCCAGGGCTGACATGTCCAGCACGACGCAGGTTTCCCTCATGACAGATGTAAGTGCCGAGGCCCCGAATGTGGCCGATATCCGGGCAGACTACGCCGCGCTGATCCAGCGCAAGCGACTATATGGCGGGGCGCTGCTTGCAGTGTTCGTTGCCATGATGGTGGCGGGCTTTCGTGTTGCAGATGATCGCAACGCAGGATCCTTCAGCGATGGGTTCACCCGGATCTTCGACTACCCCGGAGAAGTGCTGAGCGAGGCCACTGAAAAAGCGGCACAGCTGCCGGGCCATGTCATGACCTTCTTTCCAGCTTTGGTCGAGACGCTGAATATTGCAGCGGCGGCGACGCTGCTGGGGGCAATCGCAGGCACGGTTCTGTCGTTGCTTGCAACCCGTGGCCTGGCCCGCTGGCCGTCCCTTATTCCGCTGTTCCGCAGGGTGCTGGATATCTGCCGTGCCATTCCGGAGATCGTCATCGCACTCGTGCTGATCTTCCTTCTCGGGGGCGGGCCGGTCCCGGCCATGATCGCCATTGCGATCCACACGGCTGGCGCCCTGGGCAAGCTCTTTTCCGAGGTGAACGAGAACGCGTCGTTGAAGCCGGTTGAGGGGCTGTCATCGGTTGGTGCCAGTTGGGCACAGCGGATGGTTTTGGGCGTCTTCCCGCAGGTTGGCCCGAACTACGTCAGCTACGCGCTCTTGCGGTTTGAGATCAACATCCGCGCCTCAGCGATCCTCGGCTTCGTGGGCGCGGGCGGCATCGGCTACGAGCTGCGCAATGCGATGTCCTGGGGGCAGGGCCGCTATGACGAGGCTGCGGCCATTTTCCTGCTTTTGTTCCTGACCATCGTTTTGGTCGATCAACTGTCCGGCAAACTGCGTGACCGGCTGACCTATGGAGCCCAGTCATGACCACTTTTGATACGTCCGTTCCGCCGACACTGCGCAAGCTGGACATGGAACGGCTGTTCCTGCGCAAGCGATTGGTGAGCCTGGCCTTTCCGCTGATCATTCTGGCCTATCTGGTCTACGTCTTTTTTGCCTTTGACGTTCCCGGCCTTGCTGAGCGGCTGAACCCCCAGAACGCCCGCACCTTGGTGGCGGACAGCTACAGCTACAAGACCCACGTCACCAGGGACAATCGCAGCGGAGAGGTCAGTGTCGCCATCGAAGGCGAGCGCAAGGGTGCCTATCCGCAGGGTGAAGCACCGGAATGGGTCCAGCTGGCCACCGCGTCCTCAGATGTCACCACAATTGATCTGGAGGACGGCTATGTGGTTCGTTTCGGATCTGAAACGGTTGAGTTTGACATCCCCGGCTATGGAACGATCCGTGCAACCCCCAGTCGGAGTGCGGGTGTTCAGGCAGAATTTCCCGCAGGCGATCTGCCGGATTGGATCAATGCCTCCAAGAACCGCCTTGCAATCACGACAGAGGCGGGTCGCCTGACTGTGACCCGCAACCGGGCCGAGGTCTTTCGCTACTTCGCAGGCTGGGAACTGTTCTTCTTCACGTTGGACAGCCCCTACCACGGTATGGGTTTGGGCAAGCTGATGACATTGGCTGCGACCGGAGAAGCTGGCGCAATCTTCCACGACTTCTGGACCAACAAGATGTGGCGCCATCAGGACGTGGCCTGGGCAATTTTCGAAACCCTTCTGATGGCCTTTCTGGGCACAATGGGGGCAGGCATGATCGCCTTGCCTCTGGCCTTTGCGGCCACCCGGAACTTCATGCCGCTGCGCACCATCCGTTTTGCGACCCGGCGGCTGTTCGACTTTGTGCGCGGCGTCGACTCTCTGATCTGGACGGTTGTTCTGGCCCGCGCCTTTGGCCCCGGCCCGCTGACCGGCGCGCTGGCCATTTTGGTGACGGACACCGGCACCTTCGGCAAGATCTTCTCTGAGGCGTTGGAAAACGTCGACCAGAAGCAGATCGAAGGGGTGGCCTCTACCGGGGCAAAGCCCGCGCAACGCTATCGGTTTGGTGTTATCCCACAGATCACGCCAATTCTGCTGAGCCAGCTTCTCTACTTTCTTGAATCCAACACCCGATCTGCCACCATTATCGGTGCCATCACGGGGGGCGGCATCGGTCTGCTGCTGACGCAGGCGATCATCACCCAGAAAGACTGGGAAGAAGTTGCTTACTACATTGTCCTGATCATTTTGATGGTCATGCTGATGGACTGGTTGTCTGGCTGGTTGCGCAGCCGCCTGATCAAGGGCGAACAAGGCCGCAAGGGACGCAAAACCAAATCGGGCAAAGCCCTACTGCTGCCCTGATCCCCACTCGGTCCCGGACAGCTGGCGTATGTTTGCCAGCTGTCCGCTGTCCCCATGCCTGATGCGAGAACGTCACATGCCGCGCCTATCTGCCGATACTCCGGTGTTTCATCCAAACAGCCAGATCACCAGCAGCGTGTTTGGCGCCTATGTCGAAATCGGTGCCGACACCCGCATTCTCAACAGCGAGTTCGGGGACTACAGCTATTGCGACAGGGGCTGTGATATTGCCAACGCCCGGATTGGAAAGTTCTCCAACATCGCCAGTGCAACCCGGATCGGTGCGACCGATCATCCGCTGGAGAAGGCATCGCTGCACCATTTCCTCTACCGCTCATCCAGCTACTGGGATGATATCGAGGATGATGCAGAATGGTTTCAGCACCGGGCCAGCAGGCTGGCGTACATAGGCCATGACACATGGATCGGTCACGGTGCACTGATCAAACCCGAGGTGACAATCGGCCATGGCGCCGTCGTCGCCTCTGGCAGTGTCGTGACCAAGGATGTCGCGCCCTATACCATTGTCGGTGGCAACACCGCCCGCCTCATCCGTCGCCGATATACCGATGCGGTCGCTGCAAGAATGATGGAGCTGGCATGGTGGGACTGGGACAATGACCGGATCAAGGCGGCTGTACCGGATTTTCGCGCGTTGAGTGCGGAGGCATTCCTGGAAAAATACGCCTGAGAGGGGCACCCTTTTCGCCAATTGCGAGGGGGGGATTGCAGTCTAGCCCAGATCACCGTCCTCACCGACAGTGAGGGTGACACGATCGCCTGCAAACCATGTCCGGCCAAATTCGACGGGCACACCATCCGGATCAGCATTGACCCCTGTGGTCCGCAGGATGGGGCTGCCCTCTGATATCTGCAGATGCAGCGCCTGCGTCGCAGTAGCGAGCTTGGCGGTGATGCGGGTCTGTACGCGAGTGTAGTCCTCGACTCCGCATCTGCTTAGCGCTGCGGTCACGGATCGTGTCTCTGTCAGGGCAGCGGGCAGATCGGGAAACCGTTCTGCGGGGAACACGCTCTGAAACAGGGCGATTGGCTGATCGTCGGCCAGGGACAGCCCGTCGTAGACATGGACAAGCGCACCCGGATCCAGATCCAGGGCCTCGCCCTCTCGTGGACCCGCCGCACGGGTTTCCATAGACAGGATTTTCTTGGCGGGCGTGCGGCCAAGACGCCCGAGGTTCTGGTGAAACCTCACCCTTTTGCCGATCGGGTAGTCTGTGGGCCGCGAGGCCACAAACACGCCTGCACCTCTGCGCGCGTGCAACAGACCTTCTTCGGCCATCTCAGCCAGCGCTCTGCGGACCGTGTGGCGGTTGACACCAAAGCGACTGGCCAGCTGCGCCTCAGAAGGCAGCTTGTCCCCGGTCTGGTAGCGATGCTGTCCGATGTCGTCGGTCAGGGCGATGGCGATGGACTTCCAAACAGGGGTGCGGGCCATGTCACGAAACTTTCACAAGGTAAGCGTTGCGCGGTCTTGGGAGACTCAGTTAATATTTGTCTAGTTGTATAGATCATGTAGACAAATCGGCCAAGAGGCTTTGAGAGTATGACCAACGAAAATGACATGACGGCGAGCGGCGCCGAGCTGCGGCAAAGCCGCAAAAGCTGGATGAGCCTCCTCGCAACAGCGGATGAAGCGCGTCTGCGTGATCTCTGGGCGGGTTTTGACCGGAACCCCGATCACAGTTGGCTGCGGGCCCCAGAAGCGGGCGGCGTCATGGTGCGGGGGCGAATGGGAGCTGCAGGCGCGCCATTCAATCTGGGTGAAATGACTGTAACCCGCTGCGCCTTGACCTTGGCCGACGGAACGGTTGGGCACGGCTACGTCCAAGGTCGCAGCAAGGCCAAGGCGGAAATCGCCGCCAAGATCGACGCGATGATGCAGACCGATGCTGCAGATGACCTGCACCGGACCATTCTCGTGCCGCTCCTGAAAGCCAAGGAAGACCACCGGATGCGACGCGCTGCCAAAGCCGCTGCAACCAAGGTTGATTTTTTCACAATGGTGCGGGGAGAGGACTGATGACCGCGCAGACATCAAATTCGCATTTTTCAGGCGGCTTCAGTGATCCGGCCATTCAATCGTCCCACGCGTTTCGTGCTGCGATGACTGCAATGGCGCGCCCGGGTGAGATCAAACCGATCAAGGGTGCGACCCCGCCAGAGGGTTTGTCGATTGCGGCTGGTTGTCTTCTGTTGACGCTGTGTGACCCTGAAACCAGTCTCTATCTTGCGCCTGATGTCGATCATCCGGCCGTACGGGACTGGATCACCTTCCACACGGGCGCCCCATTTGTTCCTGCGCAAGATGCGGATTTTGCGGTTGGGGGATGGGCCGCGCTGGCCCCGTTTGATCGCTTCCGCATCGGGACGTCTGAATATCCCGACCGCTCCGCCACACTGATTGTTGAACTGCCGTCCTTTGATGCCCCGAATGCCGAATTGAGCGGACCGGGCATCAAGACACGTGCCGAAATCATGCTGCCCGATATCGAAGTGCTGCAGGCCAATGCCGCGCTGTTTCCGCTGGGCTTTGACACCTATTTCACTGCCGCCAGTGACATCTGCGCGTTGCCACGATCCAGCCGGATCGAACCGCTGCTCATGAAGGAGGGCTGAGAGATGTATGTTGCCGTAAAAGGGGGCGAGCGGGCGATTGACAATGCCCACGCCTGGCTGGCCGAGGAGCGCCGGGGAGATACTTCGATTGCCGAACTCAGCCTCGCACAGATCCGCGAACAACTGAGTCTCGCGGTAAACCGCGTGATGGCCGAGGGCTCGCTTTATGATCCGGATCTCGCGGCGCTGGCGATCAAGCAGGCGCGTGGGGATCTGATTGAAGCGATTTTCCTGATCCGCGCCTATCGCACCACCCTGCCGCGTTTCGGCGCATCTGACCCGGTGGACACCGGCCGCATGAGCTGTGACCGCCGGATCTCAGCCACCTTCAAGGATGCGCCCGGCGGGCAGGTTCTTGGGCCGACGTTCGATTACACCCATCGTTTGCTGGATTTCAAATTGGCAGCCGAGAGCGACCGCGAAGATCTGCCTGAGGCCCAGACCGCTGAGCCGCGTAGCGAAGACACACCACATATCCTGTCGTTTCTGGATGGCGAGAACATCATCGAACAGGAACCACGGACGGACGCAGAGCCGGGCGATTTGACCCGTGAACCAATGTCCTTTCCTGCCGGGCGGGCGGTGCGTTTGCAGTCGCTGACCCGCGGAGATGAGGGCTTTATTCTAGGCATGGCCTATTCCACGCAGCGCGGCTACGCCCGCAACCATGCCTTTGTTGGCGAGTTGCGGATCGGCAGCGTGCCGGTGGAAATGGAGATCCCGGAGCTCGGCTTTGCCATCGAGATCGGCGAGATAGAGCTGACCGAATGCGAGACCGTGAACCAGTTCAAAGGCTCCAAGACAGTGCCGCCACAGTTTACCCGCGGCTACGGGCTGGTGTTCGGTCAGTCAGAGCGAAAATCCATTGCCATGGCGCTGGTCGATCGCGCCCTGAGGTGGGAGGAGCTGGGCGAAGACAACCTTGGTGCCCCTGCGCAGGATGAAGAATTCGTCCTGAGCCACGCCGACAACATCCAGGCCACCGGTTTCCTCGAGCATATCAAGCTGCCGCATTACGTGGATTTCCAGTCCGAACTGGAACTGGTGCGCAAACTGCGCCGCGAGGCGACAGAACTGGCGGAACAAATGGCCGCAAGGGAGGCGGCACAATGAACGGCGTATGCCAAAGGGCCAATTTCACGAAAGGTGCCCAAGATGTCTGACTACAACTTTGCTTATCTTGACGAACAGACCAAGCGGATGATCCGCAGGGCAATCCTGAAGGGGCTGGCGGTGCCGGGCTATCAGGTCCCTTTTGCCAGCCGTGAAATGCCCATGCCCTACGGCTGGGGCACGGGGGGCGTGCAGGTATCGGCTGCGACATTGACACCGGATGATACGCTGAAGGTCATTGATCAGGGTGCCGATGACACCACGAATGCGGTTTCAATCCGCAAGTTCTTTGAAAACACCGCTGGCGTGGCCACCACCGAAGAAACCGAAAAGGCCAGTGTGATCCAGACCCGGCACAGGATTCCGGAGGCCGAGCTGAGTGAGGATCAGATCCTTGTCTATCAGGTCCCGATCCCGGAGCCGCTGCGCTTTCTTGAGCCGCGTGAAACTGAAACCCGCAAGATGCACGCCTTGCAGGAATATGGGCTGATGCACGTGAAACTCTACGAAGACATCAGCCAGCATGGCGCCATTGCCACCTCATATGCGTATCCGGTGAAGGTCGCGGGTCGCTATGTGATGGACCCCTCGCCGATCCCGAAATTCGACAATCCGAAAATGAACATGGCTGCGATCCAACTGTTTGGCGCGGGACGTGAACAGCGGATCTATGCAGTGCCGCCTTACACCGAGGTCGTCTCGCTTGATTTTGAGGATTTCCCGTTCGAGGCCAGCAAGGCCGATCATCCCTGTGATCTCTGCGCGGCAGAGGACAGCTATCTGGATGAGGTGATCCTGGATGATGCGGGGAACCGGATGTTTGTCTGCTCGGATACGGATTATTGCCGGTCCCGGCGCGATGCGGGCCATATGGGTCGCCTGAGTGAGGAGGCCGCGTGATGACGCCGCTGTTGCAAGTAAAGAACCTGGCCAAGATGTATGGTGCCCGGATTGGCTGCACGGATGTGAGCTTTGACCTTTATCCGGGCGAGGTCATGGGCATCGTTGGGGAAAGCGGGTCGGGCAAATCGACGCTGCTGAACAGCATGGCCGGGCATCTGACACCGGATCGCGGCGAAGTGATTTTTGACACCCGGGCAGACGGGCCTGTGGACACAATGACCATGTCCGAACCGGCACGCCGCATGTTGGGGCGCACGGATTGGGCCTTTGTGCATCAGCACGCCCGCGATGGGTTGCGGATGTCTGTGTCAGCTGGTGGCAATATCGGGGAACGGCTGATGGCAGTGGGGGATCGCAACTATGGCAACATCCGCGCCCGCGCAGCCGATTGGCTGGGCCGTGTCGAGATTGCCGAAAGTCGGATTGATGATCGCCCTTCCGCTTTCTCCGGTGGGATGCAGCAGCGATTGCAGATTGCCCGCAACCTCGTCACCGGGCCGCGGCTTGTCTTTATGGATGAGCCGACGGGCGGGCTGGATGTTTCGGTTCAGGCGCGGCTTTTGGATCTGCTGCGTAACCTTGTGCGCGAAATGGGATTGAGCGCGATCATCGTGACCCATGATCTCGCGGTGGTGCGTCTTTTGGCGGATCGGCTGATGGTGATGAAAGATGGCCATGTCGTGGAAACCGGTCTCACCGATCAGGTGCTGGATGATCCGCAGCACGCCTACACCCAGTTGCTGGTTTCCAGCGTTCTTCAGGTCTGAGGATCCGAGATGATTGAACTACAAAACGTGAGCAAGAGCTTTACCCTGCACAATCAGGGCGGCGCCGTCATCCCGGTGATGGAGGGGGCAAGTCTCAGCGTCGCGCCGGGAGAGTGCATTGGTTTGACCGGTGCCTCGGGGGCCGGGAAATCGACCCTGATGCGGGTGATTTATGGAAATTACCTCGCAGCATCCGGCCGTGTGATGGTGGGTGGCGTCGACGTCGCCAAGGCGGCGCCGCGTGACATTCTGGCGTTGCGTCGCGAGACACTTGGCTATGTGAGCCAGTTCTTGCGCGTCGTGCCACGGGTGCCGACGTTGGATGTCGTGGCAGAGCCTCTGCTTGCGGTGAGCGTTGCGCCTGATGCCGCGCGGGACCGCGCCGCGACGTTGTTGGCAGGGCTGAACATCCCGGAACGGCTGTGGCAGTTGAGCCCGACGACGTTTTCTGGCGGCGAGCAACAGCGGGTCAATATCGCGCGGGGATTTGCACATAGCTATCCGGCAATGCTGCTGGATGAGCCGACCGCCAGTCTGGACGCTCAGAACAGAGCTACGGTTCTGCGGTTGATCGAGGAAGCCAAGGCGCGCGGTGCCGCCATCATCGGAATTTTCCACGACGAGGCTGCGCGCGAGCAGGTCTGCGATCGATGTGTTGATGTGTCGGCCTTCACTCCAAAGGTTGCAGCATGAGCCCGCGACCCGTCAAAGCGCCAGTCATCGCAGTTGTTGGGCCATCCGGTGTCGGCAAAGACAGCCTGATGGATGCGATGCTGACACGCATTCCCGGTTTGAAGAAACAGCGCCGGGTCATCACCCGCGCACCGGAGCTTGGGGGCGAAGACTATGTGGCTGTGAGCGAGACACAGTTTGCAGACCTTTGTGCTGAGCGCAGTTTTGCGCTGCACTGGCAGGCGCATGGGCTCTATTATGCGATCCCGCGTGAGATTGACGTCTTGCGCCGCTCGGCATCCGGCGTCGTCGTCAACCTGTCCCGCAAAGCGCTTTTGGAGGCGCAGGATGTTTTCAGCACATTGATTGTGCTGTCGGTAACAGCCACGCCAGAGGTATTGGCTGCCCGGCTGAATGCGCGCGGGCGCGAAGATCGTGCGGAGGTCGAGCGTAGGCTTGCCCGCGCGTCGACGCCGCTCCCTGCGGGGCTCCTGCATGTGGTCGAGATCGACAACAGCGGCCCGCTTGACGCCGCAGTAGCGGCCGCCGAGGCGGCCCTGACCCCCTGGCTTCAGCCAGAGAGGGCCTGACGATGGATAAGGTGGAATCGACCGTTGCTGTCTTCGCCGACCAAGGCGAGATCATCGATGACAAGAGGTGTCGGAATTTCGGGAAGCAGACGTTCCTGCAGGAACGCTTCGATTGCCGGCAATTCGGCCTTCGGGCGTTTGCCGCTCAGCGTGATGTGAAAGCGGAAACTGTCGCCAACATAGGGATAGCCCCAGGACACCAGCGCCTGTTCCTGCGCCGCGCTCAGACCACCTGCGCGCCGCTTTTCCAGCTCTGCCGTCGAGGCAGGAGCGCGAAACTCGTCCAGATCCCGCACGCAGTTGAATGCCAGCCTGTTCAGCGCCAGCTGATCCCCGGTCGGGCAAAGCGCAAGAAAACGGCCAAGCCGGGTCAGCGACAGCCCTTCCAACGTGACCGGTGCGGTCTGCGCCGCGAAATCGGCAAAACGGTCTGCCAATCCATCGGCACTCATGCCTGCAGCCAGCCGAAACGGCGGTTTGATCGTCGCGTGCAGCCCGTATTTGCGCGGCACCTCGGCAATGGCCGCCACATCCAGATCGGTGCCCGTCGGGTGATCCAGCGGTTGCCCCTCATGCAGATCCCAGCCCAGCCAGCTGGATGCAAATCGGCTCCATTCCGCCTGTTTGGGCGGCACATAATAGATCGCGTATCGCGTGAATGTCACAATGGCCTCCTAGGTGTGGCCCGTTCTATAGCTCAAATCGTGTGAAAGTCAGATGACAGAACCTTTGATCCTTGCCAATGCCACGCTTGTTCTGCCGGGAGAGACCCGTACAGGTTCCATCACGCTGAAAGATGGGCTGATCACCGATATTGCTGACGGCACTTCCGTCCCTGCCGGTGCTGTGGACATGGAGGGGGACTATGTCAGTCCCGGTCTGGTAGAGCTGCACACCGACAATCTTGAACGTCACATCCAGCCCCGTCCAAAGGTCGACTGGCCCCATGCCGCTGCCATCATTGCCCATGATGCGGAACTGGCCGGCACCGGAATCACGACGGTGTTTGATGCGATGCGGGTGGGGTCGATCAAGGCCGCAGAGTCCCGCTACGGCGCCTATGCCCGAAGCCTTGCAAGCGAATTGCTGGAGCTGAGGCACCAGGATGCGTTGAAAATCAGCCACTTCCTACATCTGCGCGCGGAGGTCTGTTCAGAGACGCTGGTAGCCGAACTGGATGAGTTTGGTGATGCCGATCGCGTGGGGCTTGTTTCTTTGATGGATCACACACCAGGCCAGCGTCAGTTTCGCGACATGTCCAAACTGGAAGCCTACGTCAAAGGCAAGCACGGGTTCGATGACGAGGGGTTCAAGGCGCATGTTGCTGGGCTAAAGCGAATGCGGGACACCTATGGCGATCTGCACGAGGTGGAGGCAGTCAAGGCTGCGCGTCGTTTTGGTGCTGTCCTGGCAAGCCACGATGACACGACCGAAGCGCAGGTCGCAGTTTCCGCCGGGCACGGCATCCATCTGGCAGAGTTCCCAACAACGGTTGAGGCCGCGCGCGCCTGTCACGACCATGAGATCAAGGTCATGATGGGGGCGCCCAACCTCATTCGTGGCGGGTCCCATTCCGGAAACGTCGCCGCACGTGAGCTGGCCGAGCTGGAACTGCTCGATATCCTGTCGTCTGACTACGTGCCTGCGGCTTTGCTGCTGGCCGCAGCGCAGCTGGGCGAGATCTGGGGCGATATGGCCAGAGGGCTGGCAACAGTCACCGCAGCACCTGCGGATGCTGTGAAACTGGCAGATCGCGGACGGATCGACATCGGGAAACGCGCAGATTTGATCCGTTTCCGTATGCGGGCCGGAGTTCCTGCACTGCGGGCAGTCTGGTCGCGTGGCAATCGGGTGGCTTGATTGCTGCGAAAGCTGAAACAAGAAACGCCCCGAACCTTTGGCCGGGGCGTCTGAATTTTTCGACCGCGGACTAGCCTGCGCGATAAAAAAGATAGCGACCCGGCGGGATGCCTTCTGGGCCGCTCAGCTCCTCAAACCCGACGAGTGGCTGGCCAGAGACGATGATGCCACCTGGCGCCATCACTGCTGCAATCGCAGGAGAGAGCGCTGCGGCTTCTGCCACATCCTTTTCCTTGACACCAAATCCCAGATCGTAGTGGGCCAGCACAACAGGTTTGTTTTCCTGTGCAAGCTGTTCCAGCATCGGGCGGGCCTCACCCTGTAGGAAATCCGCCTCCGGCGGCACGCAGGAGGGATGACATTGCAGCACCCGGTCAATGACGCGAACCCTGCGGTCGGGTAGTGTTTCGCGCAAATGATCGTAGGTGCGCCCATTGCCCAGGCCGATATCAAGAACATCGCCTTTGAGGTCGGCGACTTGTGCAGCTGCCCAGTTGAGACCGTCGCGTTGTGCTGTCAGTCGACGCAACATGGAATCCAGTCGGCTCATGTCAGCTTTTCCTTTCTTCAAACACCCAGGGCCGGGCAGGGCCTGCCAGCAGGCGACGCAAGAGATCCTCGCAAAAGGCCCAGATGGCGTCATCGTGGACAAGATGGTGGGTGAGGATGCCATAGGGCTCATCATTGTCGGCCTTACCAAGCCTGCGATCGGCCAATTGTTTGACCAGCTGAGACAGCAAGAGGGCAGGCGCGACCAGTGAACGGGTTCCCTTCCAGTCGATCGGGTCAAGATGCGTGTTTACCCGCAAGAGCCCCGGAGCCGCCTTGGCCTGGCTGCGGGGGGTAAAGGTCGACAGCGCGCTATAGCCAAGCCCGGCAAGCCACGGTTCCAGATCCTCTGACAGGCGGTTCCAAGGGGGGACGAACATCGGTTGCAGCCCTGAGCCAAAGAGACGCTCCAGCGTTTTCAGGCCACGCTCTGCGTCATCAAGAGCGTCATCCACCACCCGATCCGCACCGAATTCGGATTTCTTCTGGTCGGGGGGGGCGTGGTTTTCATGAGCCCAGCCGTGCACAACCGGAATTGCAGCAGCAGTTCCTGACAGGCGCTTTGCAAGTTCGGGCGTCGCGTCACGGGGGATGATTGCAAGGTGAACGGGAAGTGAAAGCTGTTCTGACAAAGCCAACAACTGCTCCAACTGTGGTGTCGGGGCAATCGCGTCGTCATCGCGCCACCAGATCGGAAGGGTCATCCCCGCCTCCTGCCAGCGAGCAAGCTCCTGATCCAAAGCAGTCCAGTCCGGTGTCATGCGCGCTCCTGTGCCATGTTGGCGGCAATCTCTACCGTTCGGACGGCGCCGTCAAACCGGAAGCTGTCGCAGTTCCGCACAGGGGCTGCGAGCACGCTGTCCAGCGATTGGCAAAGGGTCTTGCCCGTCAGATCCTTGGCGCGCAGCGCCGCGAACCCGTCAAGCGGCGCGAGGCTTTGGGCGCGCAGAGATTGCTCGACCTCGTTTCCTGCATCGAAGGGCACAATGACGGCGGGCAATCCGGTCTGCAGCAGGTCCAATGCGGTGTTGTAGCCGCACATGCTGACAGAGGCTTTGGCGTGGCACAGCATCTGACGAAAATCCGGGCGGGCCGGTTCCAGAATAGCGGGGGCGGTCGGGTCTTTCAGATCATCAATCCGCGACTTGGCATCCGCCCCGCCGACAAGCAGACGCCATGTCAGATCAGGCCGCAAGGTGGAGGCCTCGATTGCCGCACGGTACAGCGCATCACCAACGCTGCCGCCCCCTGCGCTGACCAGAATTTCGCCTGCTCCTGCACCATCCGGATGAGGTGTCGGCGCTGCGGGGGCAACGTAGCCGGTGTAATGCAATTTTGCAGCAAGGGCCGGGCTAACGGGCCAGGACACCTCCAGCCGGGTGGCTTGGGGGTCGGAATGCACAAGAACGCCGTCATAATAGCGCGAGATGATCTCTTCGGCCTGTTCTGCCTTTTTGGGCTTGGAGGGTGGCGCCAGAATATCGCGGATAGAGGCGAGCACGATCGGGCGACGGGGCAGGCGATGTGCGGCCTCAAGCAGGGCATTGAACTCAGCTCGCAGACTGCGCCGCCCAAAGGGGTAGAGCTCGGTTATCAAGACGTCTGGCTGCATGGTCTGCAACGCTGCGCAGGCCATGTCGCGCCGGGAGTGGTGGTAAAACTCGTCCGCGACACTGCCATCCGGCGTGAGGAGGCGGGTGAAATCCACCCCGTCCGATCGCAGCGGCGGCAGCTGCAAGAGATCCACACCGGAGTGGTCAAGCTGGGGCGCGGGGCCGCCTCCTGACAGAATCTGCACCTTGTGACCCTGGGCAACAAAAGCGCGCGCAAGTGTCAGGGCCCGGGCCAGATGCCCGGTGCCCAAGAGGTGGGTCACAGCGATCAGGACGTTCATGAAGCGTCCCGCTTCAGCAGGCGCACGGGCTCTTCGACAGGGCGGAGGCTGCTGCCGTCCAGCTCCACGATGAACAGCCGGTTTCGTTTGATCCGAAACGGTGCGGGCCCGTCAAAATTCCAGCCATGTGCCTTGGCCAGGATCATACGCATGATGCCGATATGACAGACTGCTACGCTGTCACGGGTCAGGCCTGCGAGCCAGGGCTCGATCCTGTCCCAGACATCCTGCGGGCTTTCGCCATTGGGTGGGCGATAGTGCCAGCCCCAGTCCTCGATATCGCGAAACCCGCTGTCAGGATCGGCCTTGAGGTCGACACCTTGTTTGCCTTCCCAATCCCCCCAGTTCATTTCAATCAGAGCGGCGGAGGTCTTGGGCGCGTGGCCTGCGACCAGTTCTGCGGTTTCTGCGGCCCGCATCAGAGGGCTGGCCCAGAGTTCGGCCTTGTCCCAGGGAGTGGGCAGGGTCTGGGCCGCGAGCTCGGCGCGGGCATCTTCGTCCAACGCGATATCGCTGCGCCCCTGAATGCGGCCTGCGCGGTTCCAGGGTGTGTGGCCGTGGCGCAAGAGGGCAAGGCGGATCATGGTGTCTGCTCCATCAGTTGGGTTAGGGTGTGCCACAGGGTTTCGGTGGCGGCCGGGGCAAGGTGGCGCGCTGCTATGCGTTGTCTCGATCGCTCGGCCTGACTGCGCCGTTTGGCGGGATCGGCCAGTGCCAGGCGCAGGGCTGCGCTATAAGCGGCGGCGCCAAGATCAGGTTTGGGCATCATGTATGGATCGCTCCATGGCGCAACCACATCCCGCAACCCAGGTCGGTCTTGTGCCAGGACCGGGACGCCATGAGATTGCGCCTCCAGATAGACCATGCCGAAGGCCTCGTTCACGCCGGGCCAGACGAACAGGCTGGCGCTTTCGTAGACGTGTTGCAGGGCGTCACGGTCAAGCTGGCCCAAGAACTGCACCCGCGGGCCGAACTTTGCCATCAGTGCTTCGACCTCAGAACGGGCAGGGCCGTCACCGACGATCTGTAGCGACCAGTCTTCTTGAAGGGTCGTCAGAGCCTCGGCAAGGAGCGCATATGACGCAAGTTTGTCCCCTGCGCGCATCATCCCCACAGCCAACATCGGCCCGGTAAGGTCACTTTGTTTCGGGAGGTGGTCGTAGGGCAGAAAGGGGGCAAGATGGATCAGGCGCTGTTGCCCGGCACGATCCCGTAGCAGCGTTTCGTGATCCTGCTCAGTAAGATAAAAAATCGCATCTGCCGCATCTGCCGCCTGATGGGCAGCCTGTGCGAACCCAGACCACGGTCCGGTCAACCGCTTGCGAGCACGGGTCGATTCAACCTGTACATATGGAATGGCGAGCTGTTTAGCGATGACCGGGCCGATCAGATCCGGCGCCTTATAGTAGTTGTGGTATGTGAGCCAAAGCTGTGGGCGTGTTTCCTGTGGTGTGTTGCTCAGTTCCGTGAGGATCTGGTCGATTTCGGCTTGGGCTTTTGCGCGCAGCGTCTCTTGGGTTTGGGCAGAGCCGGTTTTGTCGAATATGCGTAGCTCGCTGCAGAGGCTGACTGCAGCACCCGTTGCTTCCAACCGGGTCATCAGATTGCGCGCCATTTCCCGATCACCAGAAGGAACGGGGTGGCGCGGAGATTTCATCGGCGCGTAAAAGGCAATCCTGTGGCCCGCGCCATTTTTCATGCGCGCTGCATCATGGATGTGAGACGTTCGGACAGACGGGCAATGCCTGGGTCCATTCCAAAATCCCGGCGCAAACGCATCAGGGCGGCTTCGGCCATATCTGCTGCAGTTTCGGGGTTCTGGCTCAGGTAGAGGATCGCCTCTGCCAGCGCGTCTGGGCTGTCGTCGCTCAACAACCCATGAGTGCCACTGTCGATGAATTCCGGGATGGCCGAAACGGCAGTCGAAAGAATGGGGAGCCGCTGAGAGGCCGCTTCCATCAGGACGTTGGGCAGACCATCACGGTCACCATCCTTGGCAATGCGGCTGGGCAAAACAAAAATGTCCGAGGCGCGCATCGCTGCGATGACTTCGGGCTGATCACAGGCACCACGCCAGGTGATCCGATCTGCAACGCCAGCATCCTCGGCCATGCCCTGCAGCAGATCTCCCATGTCCCCACCTCCGATGTGGGTCCAGTGCCAGTCCAGCGTCGCAGGCAGCAGAGCCAGAGCACCGATCAGCCGATCAAAGCCCTTTTTCTCAACCAGGCGACCGACCGACATCAGATGCAGCGGATCACCCGGCGCGCGGTACTTGCGCTGTGGCGGAGCAGGGAAGCGGCTGAGATCCAGTCCATGGTAGATCAAATCGACCCGATCACGCCGGTCCGCGAGGTCCTGCAGGTGTTTTGCGCCAAAGCCCGTGCATGTTGCCCCAAAAACTGCGCCGTGGTGATCGGCAGACAGTTTTTCCCGCAGTTCCCATTCCGGAGAGGTCCAGATGTCCTTGGCGTGGGCGGAAAAGCTCCATGGTAGTCCCCGCATGATGGCGGCATATCGGGCGACTGAGGAGGGCGTGTGCAGGAAATGAGCATAAAGCCCCAGCACCTCATCCGGCATCTCTGCTGCCAGAACACAGGCCTGACCAAAGCGGCGAATGCGGTTGCGGCTGGGATCGCGACGCAGATCCTCTCGCCAGATCCGATAGGCCGTCTGGTAGCCGGGCATCTTGTGGGCCTTCTGCCGTGCGGCCCAGACCCTGTCCGGCTCTTGATAGAGGTATTCCGGCAGATAGCGCACGGCTGCCTGCAGGCGATCATGTAGTGGATGCCGTTTGCGATCAGTTGGGTGGCGCAGCGACCATATTTCGAAACTCTGCCCTGCATCCTCAAGCGCGACCAGCTCCTGGGCGATAAAGGTCTCTGACAGACGGGGCCAGCCCTTGACGATGACGGCAAGAGGGGGGCGGCCTTGGTTGGTCATTTCGTGGTCTTTCCGGCTTGGGCGTGCAGCAATGCATCCACGCGGTCTGTCACGTAGTCGAGCCCGTCCAGCAGCCCGTCCGGGATAGCAGCAGACGGCGGTGGCTGGTCTGCGAGCGCGCGGATGGCACGCACCATTGCTTCGGGGGTCCAGCCATCACGGTTTTCGTCCAGCATTGCAGTCAGACCCAGTTCTTCGGCCCGGCTGGCGCGGATCCATTGTTCCAGACGCGGGGTTGTGCGCGGCACGATCACCGCGGGCTTGTCAAACGACAGAACCTCGCAGAACGTGTTGTAGCCACCCATGCAGACAACACCCTGTGCCCCGGCAAACAAGGTTTCGATCTGGGATTCAAACCCAACGGCCGTTACCCGCCCATTGAGCGCAGCGACGCGAGTTTCAAATTCAGTTCGGGTGTCACCCGACAGGAACGGGCCGTAAACCAGCATCGCCCGCGGGGCGAGGTCGGGGTCACGTTCATATGCGGTCAGGACAAGATCGACCATCATTGCCCCATCACCGCCACCACCGGGAGTGATCAAAACATACGGTTGTTCAGGTGGGGTGCCCAGTTCCCCCAGATCCCGGCGCAGATAGCCTGTCCAGTGCATCCGCGCGTGGGCCTCGGGGCTGAGCGGCAGGCCCGCAGTCGGATCATAAACCGAGCGGGTGCCATAGACCCAGATCTCGTCATAGTAGGTTTCTGTAGCGGAAACCGCGTCTTTGCGTTGCCATTCGGCGGCAAGAACATCCGGCTCATCCAGAACATCGCGCAACCCAAGCACCATCTGTGTGCCACCACATTCCTGCAGATCTTGCAGGGTTGGCAGCAATTCGCCGCGAAAACCGGTTGGCTCCTTGTCCACGATCAGCACGTCAGGTGCGTATTGGCGGGCGGTAGAGCGGATCAGTTCGGCCCGCAGCGTCGTGGTCTCTTCAATCGACATGCCCATGGTCCGCGAGGCGTATGACCCGTCAGACCGTTTGATGACGCCGGGCAGACGCACGTGGTCCACCCGCGAGGGAAACGCAAACCGGCCAGCAACCGGAGAGCCGGTCAGGATGAGTGCGGACGCACTTGGATCGGCTGACGTGATCGCACTGGCAAGCGCGCGCGAGCGACGCAGATGGCCGAGACCAAAGGTGTCGTGGCTATAAAGCATGACGCGCGCACCGCGTGTTGCGCTCTTGGGGGCGTTGCTTGTCATTGCGGGGCCTGCGTCTGTGAAAGAGGGGAGAGATGCCACTGTGCATTTTGCTGGACCCATCGCAACAGGTCCGCAGAGCCTGCGGGGGTGCGTGTCTGCTCGGCTGTCTTCCGCCTCAGCATGGTCTCGCCTCAGGTTGCGCGGCCTGACACGCAAAGGGCCAAGGCACTGGTCATCACTGCGTCTACGTGCAGGAGGCAAACAACGTGGTGGCACGGATGGCCCCGAAGCTGTCTAAACCTGCTCATAGTCACGCTGATTTTCTATAGCGTGGGGCACGGTCAGTTGCAATCAAGCGCTGCAATCCTCGCCTTTTTGTGGTGCAGAGCTGCCATTTCGACCCTCAGGCTTGATATTTTGGGGATTTTGCTGACTTGGTGAAAGACAAGACAGATAGGGGAGGGCGCGTTTTGGTGCTGCAGTTTGTTTCACGATTTCTGATATCTGCATTTGTTGCGCTCGTGCTGGCGGCTGCGACTGGCGGGTCTGCGATAGCCCAAAGCAGCAGCGAAGCTGATCCCCTCGCCAAGGCCATTGAACAGGCAGCCGACAGTGGTGTCGGTGTCATCATTGTCGACAGCCGCGGCCAGTTGGTCGGTGCGGGCGACACGCCAAGCGACGCAAACGTCGTTCCCGGGACCGACAAGATGGAGGGTGCCTCTGCCCTGATGAAAGCGCAGTCGGAGGTAGATCAGTTCGGCGAAGCCCTGCGCAGCCGTCTGGAGGCGATGCCTTATTCCATCTTTGAAGTGCAGTATATCCTGCGGCAAACCAGCCCCGATGGACGCATCATCACATATGTCAAAGTCCTCGGCTGGAGCCTGTTGTTCCTCTTCATCGGGCGTTGGCTTTCGGTCGAGATCTACGGCAAGCGGATCGCCAAGCGCCATGTAGTGGCGCGTATCAAGGAAGCCCCCGAAGGCTACGAGGACAAGATGCCTTTCTTGGTCTTCCGCTTTCTGATGGGTGTGGGGGGGACCATCTTTGCGATGGTGTTCGCCTTGCTGACCTCGTACCTGATCTTTGGCAGGTCCGAGAATTCCTCGGTGCAGTTCACGGTCACGGCAATCTACACCGCGTTTTTCCTGTCACGCACGGTGTCGGATCTGTGGCGGATGGTGCTGTCCCCCTATCTGAGCCAGTACCGGATTCCGATCTTTTCGGACGGGGATGCACGCAAGTTGTATTTCTGGGCATCTGCCCTTGCGACATACGATATCTGTTCGGTTCTCTTTGCGACCTGGGTGGGTGACTTTGGCCTGAACTACAATGTCTACGCATTGGTCTATGGCGTGCTTGCCCTGGTCGGGACATTCGGCAACCTGTTGATGGTTGTTGTCAATGCTGGTGCGATTTCCAATGCCATCCGGGCCGGGCGCAGCAAGGAAGACTGTTCCTGGCTGGTGCGCTTTCTCTCGCTGGCCTGGGCGCCGGCTGTTGTTGTCTACATCACCTTTGGCTGGCTGGAGCTGGCATTCGATCTGGTTCTGGAACGCGATATGTCGCTGCCGTTGATGGCGGGAACCTATTCCGTTCTGACGTCGATCCTCGTGGTTTATGGCATCATCAACTATGTCATTGAACGCTATTTCAACCGTTCCAAACTGCCTGTGATCGCGCCTTCTGAGGACGGTGAAGAAACTGATGACGACATGGAAGACGAGGCTGAAATGGCCCCGGAACCCGTTCGCCACCCGATCAGCACCTACGAAGATCTGGCCCGGAGGATCGCGGGGATTTTGGCATTTACGGTTGGCTTCTTTGCCCTGATCGGGATCTGGAATCCGGATTCAGCCTGGATGGAGGACAGCCGGGTGGACCGCGTTCGCGATATCATCGTCATCCTCTTCATCGGGTATATCGTCTACCACATGGCGCGCATCTGGATCGACAGCAAGATCGACGAAGAGGTCGGCGACATGCCGGTTGGAGAACTGGGCGACGAAGGCGGTGCGGGAGGCGCCAGCCGACTGGCCACGCTGCTGCCGCTATTTCGCGGTGCCATCCTTGCCGTGGTCGTGGTGTCGATAATTCTGATCGTTCTGCTTGAACTGGGGATCAATGTCAGCCCGCTGTTTGCCGGTGCGGGTGTTGTCGGTCTGGCCGTTGGTTTTGGCTCGCAAACTCTGGTGCGGGATATCTTTTCCGGAGCCTTCTTCCTCGTGGACGATGCCTTTCGCAAGGGCGAGTACATCGACATTGGGGACGTGAAAGGCACCGTTGAGCGGATCTCAGTGAGATCTTTCCAGCTGCGCCATCACCTTGGCGCATTGCACACCATCCCGTTTGGGGAAATCCGGGTGTTGACGAACTATTCGCGGGACTGGGTGATGATGAAGCTGCCTTTGCGGGTGACCTATGACACCGATGTCGAAAAGGTTCGTAAGCTCATCAAGAAACTCGGCCAGGAGCTCTTGGATGATCCCGTGATTGGGGACACCTTCATTCAGCCTCTGAAATCTCAGGGCGTGATCGAGATGCAGGACTCGGCAATGATTATCCGCGTCAAGTTCATGACCAAGCCGGGTGACCAGTGGTTGGTCCGCAAGAAGGTGTTCCAGGAAATCCGGGATCTGTTTGCGCGTGAAGGCATCAAGTTCGCCCACCGTGAGGTCACGGTTCGACTGGCGGAGGATCAAGCGGGTGACGCGCCAAAGGACAAGAAAGACCTGGCGGTAGGCGCTGTTCAGGCGGCGATCGACGAGGATCTGATGGATTTCAATGACGGTGGTGGGGACGACCGCTAAGAACCGTATGGCGTGGTGGCTAGGGCCACCGCGCCTTTGCCGAGCCCGAAGCCTTGGCAGGATGATCCCAGAGCAACGATGCGGACCCGACGGTGAGAGGGGAACGTAGCCGCTGGCCTGCACCCCAGCTGGTGTCTTCCGTTTCCTCGCAGTAGTCTCGGTCTTCAGCCCCTGTCAGCACTGCGCCTGTGGCGTCATCGGGTCCGCTACTCAGATCCTTCAGCGCTTGGGCCGTTCGCGCAAGGGAAAGTCGCGCATCAGCCACCTTGTCGCCTCGTGCCGCCGAGCCAAGCGCACGCAGCACGGCGGCGGCCATCAGATAGCCCGTGGCATGGTCCAGCGCCTGTACCGGCAGGGGATTGGGGCGGGCATCGCTGGGTGGCGCGGTGGCGCCTGCCGCCCAGTAGCGTCCGCGATCCGCAATGCCACTGCTCATCTGTACGAGGCTGTCGAACCCACGCCGCTTGGCCCAAGGTCCAGTCCAGCCATAGGCATTCAGGCGCACGTCAATCAGGTGCGGAGCAATCTGCCTTAGTGTCTCTGTTGTGAACCCCAACGCGTCCAAGGCTCCCGGTCGGTAGCCGTGGACCAAAACATCGGCCTCGCTCAGCAAGCGTTCCAGTGTCGTCTTTCCATCGGTGGTCCTCAGGTCCAGTGCGGCCATATGTTTGCCCAGGGCGACGTCGGTCAAGACGCCGGGTTCGTCCCAGCCTGGCGGATCAATTCGCAAAACCGTGGCGCCAAAACCGGCAAGGGTGCGCGTCGCGACAGGGCCGGCCAGGACACGGGTCAGGTCCAGAACGCGTAACCCTGCCAGCGGGCGGGCAGGGGTTGCCTCTGGCCGTGGACGCAATGCGATGTGGCGCGGATCTTGCCACGCAATCAGCGGCTCCTTTGCAACGGCCTGCCCTTGTGGATGGGCGGCCCAAGCGGCTTCGCTGCGCATGGCGGCTGCCACGCCGCCGTGCTTGACCACTTCGTGCTCCAACGCATCGGAGCCCCATCCTGCAACGGCCGTCCTGACAGCCTCTGGCCGGGCCTCACAGCCAAGCGCATGGAGGGCGGCGTCACGGTGATGGGGCAGGTTGGTATGAAGACGGATCCAGCCGTCCTGCGTCGGGTAATCTCCTGCCAGCGGATCCCAAAGCGCAGGCATCTCCCACCCGCTCGGGCGGAAGCTGTATTTGAACCAGAGCGCTGTGAGCCGCTGGTCGACCGTGATCTGGGGCCGTTCGGAACAAAGAGCCGTCGCCACCATCAGCTCAGCCAGCGCATCTCCAACTGCCGCAACCGATCGGTTTGCCAGTTGGTCAACGGCATAGCAGCTTGCCCAGCGGGCAGGGGTCACGACTGAAACGCCTTGTGGAATTGCAAGGTTCTGCATGTGCTCTCCGATGGTTACGGGGCAGGGGCGGCTTGAAATGCCTAGTGCTGATACGGATCAAGACTGTCCCGCAGGCCATCACCGAGGAAGTTGAAGGCGAGGACCACAACGACGATTGGCAGCATCGGAATCGCCGTCCAGGGATAGATCTCAATTGAGGCAAGGTTTTGGGCATCATTCAGCATGACCCCCCAGCTCACCGCCGGGGCACGAAGACCAAGACCGAGGAAGGACAGCGCAGTTTCCCCAAGGATCATCGCAGGAATGGACAGTGCCGCAGATGCTATCAGGTGGGACATGAAGTTTGGCAGCAGATGCTTACGTATAACCCGCCCGGAGGAGGCCCCCATCATTTCTGCGGCGCGGACGTATTCCTCTTCCCGCAAGGACAGGAACTTGGCGCGCACGGATCGTGCGAGGCCGGGCCAATCCAAAATGCCAAGGATCACCGAAATGATAAAAAAGACCGCGACGGGCGACCAGTTGGACGGCACCGCAGCCGAGAGCGCCAGCCATAAAGGCAGCTCTGGCAGCGACCTCAGGATCTCGATCATGCGGTTGATGGTCCAGTCCAGTTTCCCCCCGAAGTAACCTGCCAACGATCCAAAGAAGATCCCAAGCACGAAGGAAACAGTGATCCCGATCAGACCGACGGTCAAAGACAACTGTGCCCCATAAAGGATGCGGCTGAAGACGTCCCGGCCCAGCCGATCCGACCCCCACAGAAACAATGTCGCGCCTTCGGGGGCGCAGAACAGATGGGTGTTCGACTCGATCAGGCCGGCAATCTTGTAGGTGGCACCTTCACAAAAGTACTGCAGAGATTGCGGGTTCTCCAGGTCGGGTTTGAAGACCCATTGAAAGGTTTCCAGATCTGCCTCGGACGTCATCGGATAGATGAATGGCGCCCGCAGCTCGCCATTGTGAAAGATATTCACTGACTGCGGTGGAGAGTAGATATGTTCGCTGTCCCGTTCGTTCGGTCCATAGGGGGCGATGAAACCCACAACCGGCAGCAGGAGATAGCAGACAAGCAGGAAGACACCTGATGTGAGCCCCAGCTTGTGCGTCTTGAATTTTCGCCAGATCAATACCCAGTTGGGCGCATCCAGATCCTTGCGCTCCAGCTCCTGCAGGGCTGCATTGGGGTCGTAGGGGCGCGTATCGACAAATCGGTTATCTGGCTGGGTGCTCATCGCTGGCGTTCCTCATAGCGGATGCGCGGGTCCAGCATCACGAGCAATACATCTGAAATCATGGTTCCGATAAGGGTCAACAGGGCGACAAACATCAAAACAAAACCTGACAGGAACATGTCCTGGGTCTTGAGCGCGGTCAGCAAGGTGGGGCCGATTGTCTGCAGTCCCAGAACCACGGACACCAAAACTGACCCTGAGATCATGGCAGGTAGCAGGTTTCCGATATCGGCGACAAAAGGATTGAAGGCCACGCGCAGTGGATATTTTGTCAGCATGCGTGAGGGCGACATGCCTTTTGCAACTGCGGTTTCCACATAGGGTTTACCCAGTTCATCCAGCATATTGGCGCGCAACCGCTGCATCATGGCAGAGGCGCCTGATGTGCCGATCACAAATGTCGGAACGATCAAGTGGATCAGGATGGACTTCACCTTTTCCCAACTCATCGGCTCGCCTTCCATCGCGGGATCCATCAAGCCGCCGATGGGCAAGTCGAAGTATTTGTGGCCGTAGTAGAACAGGATCAACGCGAGCAGGAAATTCGGTGTCGCAAGGCCCAGATAGCCAACAAAGGCCGATGTGTAGTCCACCCAGGTTCGGGCGCGCGCAGCGGCCAGAACACCCAGAGGCAGCGCGACCAGGTAGACAAACAGAACCGCAGCTACATTGACCAAAACAGTAAGCCATAGGCTTTCGCCAACGATCTCGGCCACTGGGCGGTCAAATTCGAAGGACCAGCCAAAGTTGCCCTGGATCATGCCGGAAAACCCATGCGGGCCGGGCATGAACCCCATCCAGATCATGTATTGCTGCCATAGTGGCTTATCCAGCGCGTATTCCTTACGCAGGAATTCGGCCTTTTCCACGCCAGATGACTGGCCTGAAGCCCGCAGTTCCGCGATCTGGTTCGACAAGTAGTCGCCAGGGGGCAGGTTGATGATGACAAAGATCAGCACCGAAACCACGAGCAAGGTCAGCAGCATGGTTCCAAACCGATAGATGGCGTAGCGCAGGATCTCCATCAGGTGGCGCCCCCTCAGCCTTTGCCATCGACAAAGTAAAACTCATCCGGCCGATAAATGCCGAAATGTGCGCCGGGATCCCAGGCCCAGATGCCTTTTTCCGGGACATTGCGCAGGCGGTTGCTGACGACAACGGGCTGCGGCGCGCCTGCGACGATACCGATGGCAAAAACTTCCTCGGCGTGGATTTGCAGCATTTCGGTCCATGCAGCGGTGCGCTCTTCGTCGGTTTGTGCAGCTTCCCAGGCGTGCCAAAGATCCATCAATCTCTTGGCGGCCTCCATGTCGGGGGCTTCCCCAACATCGCCGCCAGTCTGGTGATATTGGCCCCACTTGGGCCAGGACAGGAACACCTGGTCAGTCGGGGCGAGATAGGCCGGAGACGTGTAGATCTGCGGCAGCCCATTGTCCCAGCCATACCAGACCGATGCCATCGTCGTGCCCGAGAAAACCCGATTTCGCAGAATGTCGCGGTCCAGCGGTCGCATCACCAGCTTGACCCCGACGTCGCGCCAGTCATCAGAGATGATCTGCAGTGCGTTCTCCACCTCCTGGCGCTCACCAGCGGTTTCAACCACCAACTCCATCGGGCGACCGTCTGGCAATTTTCGAATGCCGTATCCGTCCCGCTGATCAAGGCCTGCCTCGTCCAACAACTTGTTGGCAAGCTCCGGATCATATTGCGCGTTCTTTTCCCGCAGCTCGGCATCAAAAAAGGGGCTGGCTTCCAGAACGGTCATCCCACCGGGTTTGGCGAGCTTGAAGTAGAGCGCCTTGTTGATGCCTGCGCGATTGATCGCAACCGAAAGGGCCTGGCGCACCCGCTTGTCGCGCAGGACTGCGCGCCATTGGTCATCGTTCACATTGAGGTTGGGATAAATTGCAATCTGCGATGCGGTGCCATTGCCCCAGAGGTAGGTCTTGTAGTCCGCACCATCGCTTTCACCTTTGCGCAGGATGGGAATATCGCGAAACCCAAGGCCGCGGGCCTGCAGTTCGGATTCCCCGGCGTTGGTCTTGGCTGCAACCAACCCGCCTGCCACGATCTCCATTTCGACCGTGTCGATATAGGGCAGCTGAACGCCATTGCTGTCGATGCGGTGATAGAACGGGTTGCGGACGAACTGATGGCGGATTTTCTTGCCGGATGTGGCATTTAGCCAGGGCTGCAAAGTCGGCAGTTCGTGATTGTCGAACTTGTACATGTTGTCGAGCTTGTTGTGCAGCGCGGCCCAGCTCTTGACGCGGGCATAGTCGACTTCTTCTGCCAGCTTCTCAGGGTCTGCGTAGTCGGCATGGAACTGCTTCAGGTAGGCAGACGGGCGGTAGATAAAGGGAGGAGCGGCCTGCGCCAGCGAATGAAGAAAGCTGGGATTGGGGCTCTGCCACTCATAAATGACTGTCGTTTCATCGGGAAAGCTGACGGTTGGCAGCTCTCCGTCAACGCGCAGGTAATCTGGCGCGCCTGTTGGGTTCAACAGAGGATTGTTGGCGACATCCTTCCACCAGTACTCGAAGTCGGCGGATGTGAAGGGGTCCCCGTTTGACCAGCGGTGACCCGGTCGCAGCTTCAGCGTAAAGCGGCGGTTGTCTTCGACCTCATACCCCAAAAGAATATCGGGCTGGAGTTGGTAGTTCTCGTCATAGCCCGCCAAACGCGCGTAACCGTAGACCACCATTTGCCGGATGTCCTTGGAACGGGTCACCATAGTGTTCAGCGTGCCGCCCTGCACTCCGGGTGTGCGCCCCTTTGCTTCAAGGTCAACGATCAGCGGGGTTTCAGGGATCCGTTCGGCTGCTGGTGGCAGGTCGCCTGCTTTTACCTCAGCAGACCAAAAATTGCTTTCCTGCACATCGGGTGCGGCGGCAACGGACAATGCCAGTGCGGACACGAAAGCGGGCGCCAATGCGGCAGCGCGGGCGAGGGATGAAAACGACGAGCGCAAGTCAAACATGGCAACGTACCTTATGTCCGGGCTCCACTTGCACCAGCGGCGGGGCCGAGATGCCGGAGAATTTGAAACGATCAGGCCAGCTGTCGGGCGATCCGGCGCCCTGGGCAACCAGCTTGAGATTGATGGGGCGATCGATGCTTGGCTCTGGCTGGGCGGCAATCAGTGCCTTTGTATAGGGATGCTGAGGATTATAGAACAGCGTCTCCGGCGGGGCCTGTTCAACCACCATGCCACGGCGCATCACCGCCACTTCATCTGCGATCCGCGCAACAACGGCGAGGTCATGACTGATGAAAAGATAGGACAGATTCTGTCGGTCGCGAATGTCTTCGAGCAGCTGCAGGATTTGTTCCTGCACCGAAACGTCAAGCGCTGAGGTTGGCTCGTCGCAGACGATGAGGGACGGATCGAGCATGAGCGCGCGAGCAATCGACAGGCGTTGACGCTGCCCGCCGGAAAAGGCATGCGGATAGCGCAGAAGCATCTCTGGCTTCAGGCCGACCAGGCGGAGCATTTCAGCAGCACGGTCTCTGCGGCTGCTGCGATCTCCGAGATTGTGGATCTCAAGCGGCTCCACCATCGCGTCTTGCACGCGCATCCGCGGGGACAGGGACGAGTAGGGATCCTGAAACACCATCTGTGCATCCCGCTGGAACGCGGTGCGTGTTGCGCGATCCATTGCATGGACGGCGACTGGCTCTGCCGTCGCGGTTGGCCGAAACAGAACCTCTCCGCCCGGATCGGGCAGCTCTGCCCCCAGTGCGATGCGGGCTGCCGTTGTCTTGCCTGATCCGCTTTCGCCCACGATCGCCAGGGTTTTCCCGCGTGTTAGAGACAGATTGAGCCCCATACAGGCGTTGACGATGGTTGGCTTCGCCCATGCTTTTCCGGCCCGCAGCGTGTAGGTCTTGGACACATCTTTCATCTGCAGGATCAAATCCTCCCTGGGGAGAGGGGGCGCTGGTGTCGGGGTCGCGGGGATCTGGGGCGCGGCATTGAACAGGGCCTGGGTGTAGGGGTGCGCCGGAGCTCCGAGCACGTCGGCAGCGCTCCCGGACTCCATGACGCGCCCCTTGTGCATGACGACCACTTGTTCTGCCATATTTGCCACGACCCCAAGGTCATGGGTCACCAGGATCATCGCCATCCCGGTCTCTTGCTGCAGCTCTTTCATCAGGCCGAGCACTTGGGCCTGCGTGGTCACATCCAGCGCGGTTGTCGGCTCGTCCGCGATCAGGAGATCAGGTTTGGCCACCATGGCCATCGCGATCATCGCGCGCTGACGCATCCCGCCCGACAGTTCAAAAGGATAGGATTTATAGGTGCGCTCAGGGTCGGGAAATCCTACGCGCTCGAAGCATTCCAGCACTTCCTTGCGGGCGGCGCTTTCGCTTTTGCCACCGTGAAGCCACAGAACCTCACCCACCTGGTTGCCGATCCGATGCAGTGGCGACAGAGAGCGCATGGGTTCCTGGAAGATCATGGCGATTTCATTGCCGCGCAGATCCCGCATCTGGCGTTCGGGTAGGCTGCGCAGGTCGCGAGCCGCTCCTCCGCTTCCGCGCCAGATCATCTTGCCGCTTCGGATCTGAGCGGCCTTTGGCAGGATGCGCAACACGGCGCGACAGCTGATGGTTTTCCCAGAGCCGCTTTCGCCAACTAGGGCGATGGTCTCTCCCGGAGAAACCGAAAAATTCACGTCCTGCACGACCGGCTCTTCGTGGCCGAACCCGATGCTGAGGTTTTCGACAGACAGCAGTGGCGTCATCTAAACTGCGCCGCCCGGCCCTTGAGGCGCTTCCATAGCGGTTCCATATCCCTGTTTTTCGCCCACTGTCGCGCGCCAGTAGGTCAATAGTCAAATCCGATTTCGATCCGATCAACGTGGATGTCGAAAAATTGAGCCCGCGCGAGCACTGGCATGATGGAGGGTGCTGTCTGAATTTAACGTCAATGTGCTACACATTCGCGACGATCTCTGTCACTTCTGTCGCAAAGACACCCGAGCAGACCGCACGGATCAGGAGAGCCTACATGAGCGAGCAGCCATCCATCACCCGCCTGGATCTATTCATTGATCGCATGGTGTCACAACGGGCCTGTCTGGATGATGCGATTGCGCGCACAAAGGGACGGACCGAACCGGTTTTCGAACTCGGGCTGGGCAATGGCCGTACGTTCCACCACATGCGCGAGCGGATCCGGGACCGTGACATCTATGTTTTTGAACGGGCGGTTGCGTCGCACCCCGACAGCACCCCAGCCGAAGAGCTGACCATTCTTGGGGATGTCCGTGAAACTCTGCCCGCGGCACTTGATCGTTTTCCAACCGGCGCAAGTCTGATCCATGCGGATCTCGGCGGCCACAGCCGTGAGAAGAACGATGCCTTTGCGCGCATGGTGTCCCCCCTGATCGAACCGCTGCTGGCCCCCGGTGGTCTTATGGTGTCGTCTGATCGGATGTATTTTACAAATCTCGTCGAGCAGCCGCTGCCGGAAGGGGCAGTTGAGGGTCGCTGCTTTACATATCTTCGTATTGAATGACTTCGGGCGACGTAGGGTAAGCTTTCGCTGAATTGACTGGCCCAGCCAGTGTCGGGCACCTAGGCTGATCTTGTGCATAGCAGCACGCAGCCTAGGGAGGATCCCAGTGATTTTCTATGATTGCAGCACAGCCCCAAACCCCAGACGCGCCCGGATGTTTATTGCCGAAAAGGGGCTAGAGATCGAAAGCCGCGAAATTTCCATCGCGGAGCGACAACAATTGTCAGCCGATTTCCTTGTGATCAATCCACATGGCACCATCCCGGTTCTGACGACGGACGATGGTGCGACGCTGACGGAAAACCTGGCGATTGCGCGATATCTTGAGCTTCTCCATCCAGACCCGCCTTTGATGGGCAGTTCCGCGCGTGAGGAAGCGGAGGTGCTGATGTGGAATGTCATCGTCGAAGCACAGGGCGGCCACCCAATCGCAGAAGCGCTGCGCAACAGCCATCCCGCATTTGAAAACCGGGCTATTCCAGGGCCGGACAACCATGCCCAAGTGCCGGAATTGGCAGAGCGTGGTTTTCGCCGGGTTGCGCGGTTCTTTGATCTACTGGATGCCCGGCTGAGCGATAGCCCCTATCTTGCAGGCAATTTCTTCAGCCTTGCTGATATTTCGGCTTTCGTCTTTGTGGATTTCGCGAGGGTGATCAAGATGCGGATCCCTGTAGAGCATAGCGCGACCCAGCGTTGGTTCGATACCATCTCGCAACGGCCAAGCGCGGCACTCTAGACCCTGGCCTTGCCTGAATTTTACGCTGCAGCGGGCTTTCTTGCGTGGTAACACCACTGCAGGGCTGCCTCCTGTGCGCCTGGTTCGACAACAACGAGGCATCAAATGGCCGAAAAACCGATCTTGCACCGTGACAATCCAGATGCTGAACCGCTGATTGGCAACATCAAGGTGACGCGCACGGATTGGCTGAACGTTGCGATGGACGTGCTAGTCACCGACGGTGTGGAGCAGGTAAAGGTTCTGACCTTGGCTGAGCGGATGGGAGTGTCTCGCTCGTCCTTTTATTGGTATTTCAAGTCCCGCCAAGAGCTGCTTGATGCTTTGCTGACAAGCTGGGACCAGACAAATACGGCCGGATTGATCACGCAGGCGGAAACCCCGGCAGAGACAATCACGGCGGCAGTCCTCAATGTCTTTCGCTGTACCACGAACCCTGAACTGTTCAACACAGCGCTGGATTTTGCCATCCGCGACTGGTCGCGCAGATCGGGGCCGGTGCGTAATCTCCTGGATGCCTCAGACGCCCGCCGTGTGCAGGCTCTCGCCGATATGTTCCGGCGTTTTGACTATCCCGATTTGGAGGCACGCACCCGTGCCAGGGTTCTATATTACATGCAGCTCGGCTATGATATGGCAGGTCTGAACGAGCCCTATGAACAGCGGGTGTCGATGACCGGATCCTATCTGGAAGTTTTCACCGGCAAACCGGCTAACCCGGATGAGCTGGCCGAATTTGCGGTCTACGCCAAACAATACTGGCGCGCCTGAGCGGGTGACCGGGCTCAGAGCCCGGCCAGCAGCGCGTCGACCTCGGCGCGGGTCTTTTCTGCGGCTTCCATACGCACGGGCCCATAGCCTCGAATGTCCATAGGGGCGGAGAGCACCGCCAGCCAGCTTTCGTGTTTGTCGGCATCGTAGCGCTTGGCCGCAGCAATCAAGACCTCCCGGTACCATTGCAGAAGGTCGCGATGCAGCCGGGCCTCTTCGTGGTAGGCAAAGGGATTGAAACGGCTGTTGCGCAGGCGACGACCTTTGGACAGAACCTTTAGTGCCGGGCGCAACCATTGCCCAAACTGCATCTTTCTGGGCCGACCACGCGCGTCTGTCTTCCGGCTGAGCAGCGGTGGAGCGAGGTGGTACTTGACCTTGAAATCACCCTCAAACTCGGTGCTGAGCTGGTGAGCAAAGCTATCCGTGCTCAGCAGGCGGGCGACTTCGAACTCGTCCTTGTAGGCCATCAGTTTGAACAGCGCACGGGCGGCCGCAGTGGTCAGCTCCTCTGCCTTCTGTTCTGGCAGCGCAGTGTAGAGGGCGTCCAATGCAGCAGTGTAGGACCTGGCGTAGTCCACATCCTGATATCCGGTGAGGAACGTCGCCCGACGATCGATCAGATCCTTCAAGGATTCTTCTGTCGCGGGCTCTTCGGCGTAATGCTGGGCAAGGCGTGACGGGTCAGCCGCAAGAGCCCGCCCGATGGCGAGGGCCAGACGGTTCTTTTCAATCGCAACACCGTTCAGAACGATTGCCTGGTCCAAAGCTCCTGCGCTTACGGGGACCAGTCCCTTCTGCCAGGCAAATCCCAGCATCATCACGTTGGCCAATACTGCGTCGCCGAGCAGCGTTTCTGCAGCCTCATTTGCGTCAAACCCCGACAGGTTTTCTGCCCCGATGACGTTGGCAATTTCGCTTTCTCGCAGTGATGCCATGAGGTCGGCATCCCGACGCAAGACCAGATCACCAGTTGGCATCTCGGCATGGTTCAAGACCATCTTTGTGCCGGGCCGATAGTGAGCCGATGCCTTTGGAGCTGAGCTGACGACCACGTCGCAGCCGATCACTGCGTCCGCGGCGCTTTGGTCGATGCGCACCTGATTCAGGGTATCGGGAGAGTTGGATAGGCGAATATATCCCAAGACGGTGCCGAACTTTTGCGCAAATCCGGTGAAGTCCAGAACACTTGCTCCCTTGCCCTCCAAATGCGCAGCCATTGTGATCAGGGCGCCAACCGTAACAACGCCCGTTCCGCCAACGCCGGTAACCAGAAGGTCAAACGGAGTATCCAGGCGTGGCAGCTGAGGCGTCGGCAGCCCGGCGATCAGCGCGTTGGCGTCGAGATCTGCGATTTGTTTCTTTCGCCGCTCAGCGCCCTCAACGGTTACGAAGCTGGGGCAAAACCCGTTCAGGCAGGAGAAATCCTTGTTGCAGCTCGACAGGTTGATTTTGCGCTTACGCCCAAATGGCGTTTCCTTGGGCTCCACGCTCAGGCAGTTGGATTCGACAGAACAATCGCCGCAACCCTCGCAGACGAGATCATTGATAAAGGCGAACTTCTTCGGATCCTCCATCTTGCCCCGCTTGCGGCGGCGACGTTTCTCTGTGGCGCAGGTCTGTTCATAGATCAGGACGGTGACGCCGGGAATGTCACGCAGTTCCCGCTGCAGGACATCCATCTCACTGCGATCATGAAAGCTGGTATTCGCCGGAAAGTCGGCAGGCGAGAATTTGGCGATATCGTCAGATACCAACGCGATGCGCTCAACGCCCTCGGCGCGGCAGGTTTGCGCGATGCCAGAGACGCTGACCGGGCCATCCACAGGTTGCCCACCCGTCATTGCAACAGCGTCGTTGTAAAGGATTTTGTAGGTTATGTTGGTGCCTGCGGCGACGGCTTGGCGGATGGCGAGAGAACCAGAGTGATACCAGGTGCCTTCACCAAGGTTCTGGAACACATGCTTGCCCCCGTTGTATTGCGAAGCAACCGTCCACGGCACGCCTTCGCCGCCCATCTGCGCATAGCCTGCCGTGTCCCGGTCCATCCAGCTTGCCATGACATGGCAGCCAATTCCGGAATTGGCTTTGCTTCCTTCGGGCAGCTTCGTCGAGGTGTTGTGCGGGCATCCCGAGCAGAAATAGGGGGTACGGGTCGCGCCCGGAATATTCAGCAATTTAGGGGGCCGCTCGGTCAGGGCGCGTGCCTTTTCCAGCAGCTTTTCTTCCGGAAAGAAGCGGTTCAGGCGTTCGGCGACAATCGGAACAAGGGTCAATGGTGACAGCTCCCCGGTCCAGGGGATCAGCGGGTTGCCCTGGCTGTCGTGTTTGCCAACCATGCGTTGGGGTTTGTCGCCGGGCCAGTCATAGAAATATTCCTTGAACTGGCTCTCAATGATGCCTCGCTTTTCTTCAACGACCAGCACCTCCTGTTTACCCTTCACGAACCGCAGCGCTTCGGTGCGAGCGAGCGGCCAGACCATTCCTACCTTGTAGATGTCGATACCAAGGCGTTTGCAGGCCGTTTCATCCAGCCCAAGCAGTCGCAGGGCCTCCATCAGATCGAGATGCCCCTTGCCTGTCGTAACAAAGCCAAAGGGTGCATCAGGGATATCATAGACCCGACGGTCAATCGGATTTGCCTCTGCAAAGGCGCGTACCGCCCGCAGTTTGGCATGGATCCGGGTCTCAATTTCGGGGGATGGCAGATCGGACCGGCGAATATGCAGCCCGCCGGGATAATCTGGCAGCTCCGGATAGGTGAATGCGCGATCTGCTTGCAGGTCGACAGAGCGCGCACTCTCGACTGTTTCGGACACCGCCTTGAAACCCACCCAAGTGCCGGAATAGCGCGACAGAGCAAATCCGTATTCACCGAAAGTCAGGAATTCCGCCACATCCGCCGGATTGAGAACCGGCATGAACCACGACATGAAAGCCACATCAGATTGGTGCGGCATGGAGGAGCTGACGCAGCCATGGTCGTCTCCGGCAACGACCAGAACGCCGCCTTTTTCAGACGATCCATAGGCGTTGCCATGCTTCAGCGCATCGCCGGATCTGTCGACACCGGGTCCTTTGCCGTACCACATGGAAAAGACCCCTTCGACCTCGCAGTGCGGATCAAGAATGGCCTGTTGTGCGCCCAGGACGGCGGTTGCGCCAAGATCTTCATTCACGGCAGGCATGAAGGTGATCTTGTTTTCTTCCATCCGCTTTTTTGAGCGCCAGAATTCGAGATCAACACCGCCTAGCGGCGATCCACGGTAGCCGGAGACAAAGCCAGCAGTGTTCAGACCGGCCTCACGGTCGCGGCGCGCCTGATCCAACATGATCCGGGCCAACGCCTGGGTGCCGGTCAGGAAAACCCGGCCACTGGTCAGATTGTATCGGTCTTCCAGCTGATAGCTGCAGAAGTCATGGTTGAGCTGGGTCATCGCGAAGATCCCTTGCGCCAAAGGTGAGTGTGGTGGTCAATTTGCGCAAGGCTATCCCGAATTCGGTGGAAAATTTCACCAGATCGTGTTTCAGTTTGCGTGAAATCGGATAAAATTTCCGATGTGCATGCCGAATTCGGATAAGGTTTTCACATGGCCGTTGTTTTGGATGATCGTGACCGCAGGATCCTCACCCTGCTGCAACAGGACGCACGGACGTCTAACGCGGAGCTGGCAGAGGCCGTGGGGATGTCGGCGTCGGCGTTTTGGCGGCGTGTTCGGGCACTGGAAGAGGCAGGCGTCATCGAACGATATGGCGCGGTTGTGAATCCCGCTGCGATGGGGTTGGGGTTCCATGCCATCGTTCATGTGCACCTCACACGGCACGATCCTGACAAGCTCACGGATTTCATTCGCGCGGTTGAGACAAACGATCTGGTCCAGGAATGTTATGCAACAACAGGGCAGGCTGACTATCACCTGCGTGTGTTGGCGCCGGACCTGGACGCGTACAACCGTTTTCTGGAGTCTTTTCTGTTTCGCTTGCCTGCGGTGGCAAGTGCGCAAACCAATGTCGTGTTGCGCACGATCAAGCGGGACAAGCCTGTGCGCCCCTGACCGGGCTGGCCAGGGCTAGGCCGCGACGAAATACACCCAGGCGGCGGCCATCGCGAGATATGTCAGTTGATGCAGGGCCTGATCTGTTCCCATCGCGCGCCAGAAGGTGGCCATGTTGGGCGAGAGGCATTTCTTTTCAGAATAGCAAGCCTTGCCGTAGTCGATGTTGAAGTGCGCGATCCACTCAAGGGCGCAGACAATCAGGATGAACCCAACCGGCGCCCCCATGATGACAAAGGCAAGGATTGATCCCAAAGCATGGACGCCAGCATGCTGTGCACGTCCGGCGTGGAAATACTCGCCCCGCCCGGACAGCATCTTGGGAGTTTGCAGATAGAAGTCGGCAAACATGTGCTTGATCTGGAACAAGCAGATTAGTCCCAAAAGGGAACCGACGTGTTCTGGCAAGGGTCCGGCCTCATTTGCTTTCGCGCACTCTGAAACCTTACGGATTTTTTCAGCACTGGCAAACACCGTCTCGTGTCTTGGACCAACGACGCCCCGTCAGGCTATCGTGCAGCAATCTGAAACAGGCGCTGTCGCGGTCAGACCATTGCCTGTCCACAGCGATCCGGCTACCCATGAAGGGATAGGTTTCGCCAGCCACTTCGGAGCGGTCCCATAGAACGCACACTCTTTCAGTTTATCTGGAAATACTCCAAGCGCGATCAACTCGTTCTGCTGGTTGTGACAGCCTGCCTGTTTCCGCTGCTCTACCTGACCCTTGAATTGCCAAAGCGGATTATCAATGACGCGATCGGTGCCCAGAGTGGCCTGATTGATGTCTTTGGCTATGAGCTGGAGCAACTGCATTATCTGTGGCTCTTGTGTGGTGCCTTCCTGCTGGCAGTTTTGGCGCACGGGCTGTTGAAGATGCGGATCAACACCATGAAGGGCGTGCTGGCGGAACGTATGCTACGCCGCTTTCGCTATCGGTTGATCTCGCGGGTCCTGCGCTTTCCGCAACCCTATTTTGAACGGGTAAGTCAGGGCGAACTGGTCTCGATGATCACTTCGGAAAGCGAACCGATGGGTGGTTTGATGGGGGATGCGGTGAGCCAACCTGTCTTGCAGGCGGGACAGATGCTGACCATCCTCTACTTTCTGTTCATGCAGAATGTCTGGTTCGGACTTGCAGCGGTTGCACTTATTCCGTTGCAGGGATGGCTGATCCCGATGCTTCAACGGCAGATCAACCTGCTGAACAAGAAGCGGATCAAGCAGGTCAGGGCGCTTGCGTCCGAAATCGGAGAAAGTGCTGCTGGGGCCGCCACGCTGAGGCTTAATGGCGGGTGGCGCTACCGCATGGCGGTGATCACGGATCGGCTCGGCAATCTCTACGACATCCGGTTCGAGATCTATCAGAAGAAATTCTTCATGAAGTTTCTCAATAACTTCATCACCCAGCTGACGCCGTTCCTGTTTTACGCAGTTGGTGGGTATCTCGTGCTTGAAGGCAAAGTTTCATTGGGGGCGCTGGTGGCCGCGTTGGCGGCCTACAAGGATCTGGCCTCACCTTGGAAAGAGCTCCTTGCCTATTACAACCAGACGCAGGACATGGCCCTGCGCTGGGAAGTCATACTTGAGCGGTTCGACCCGGCCGGTATGGTGAATGAAGACCTGATGACGGGCTCCCCTGATAAGCTCACACGCCTGCACGGTGACATTGTCATCAAAGGGGTCAACGTCCGCGACGCTGACGGCAATCTTGTGCTTGAAGATCTGAACGCGAGTTTTCCGTCTGGTCGTGTTATAGGCGTTGCAGCCCCGTCGGAAGAAGATCGCAGGGCGCTGGCGGGAGTGCTGACACGCGAACTGCTGCCTTCGGCGGGTGAGGTCAGTATTGGCGGCCAGGACATGCGTGAGATCCATCAGGCCGTCATTGCGGCACGCATCGGCCACGCCAACTCCCGTCCGGTCCTGTTTCAGGGGTCGTTTGGAGACAACGTAATGATGCCGATCCGGCAACGTCCGCTGAGCGGGGCGCGGGATGTACGGCGATATGATGTTGCGCAGCGAGCAGGCAACAGCCCGGATCCGCTGGACGCCTCCTGGCTGGATCCCGCTTTGGCCGGCTTCTCAAGTGAGAGTGAGCTGCGCGATTGGTGGCTGAAATTGGTCGCGGGTATCGGCTCTGATACGGCTCTTTTCCGGCGTGGGGTCGAGCAACGCTTTGATCCGAAGACCCACAAGAAGCTGGCAGAGCGGCTGGTAGAGCTGCGCCCGACCGTCCAGAGAGCGATCGATGATGCAGGGCTTTCGGCCTATGTCCATTTTCTCGACCGCGAAACCTATAACCCCGCACTGCCGGTGGCAGAGAACCTCCTTTACGCAACATCGCCTGTTCGGATTACCGAAGACGTCCTGCGGGAACAGGATGACTTCCTCGATCAGCTGCGCGAGTTGAAGCTGGATAGCGACCTTGTCGCCCTCAGCCGCGATGTCGTTGAAATGCTGCGGCAGATCTTCGGTATCGATGGCACGGATCATCCGCTGTTTCGCAAACTGGGGCTTGAGGCATCTGCGTATGAGGGGGCGTTGTCCCTTGTCGCCAAGAGCCGCGATGCAGGTGTCGGCGCACTGAGCCACGAGGAACTGGCGCGGTTGTTGATCGTTCCTTTCAGTATTTCCGCCGAACAGATCGGGGCTGCGTTTGGTGACGAGATAGCGGATCGCATTCTCGCATTCCGCAAGAGCCACTCGAAACAGCTGATGGATACCATCGGCGACATTTTCGAACCTCTTGACCCTGCCAGTTTCGCGCCGGGCCTGAATGTGCTTGAAAACGCGCTGTTTGGTAAAGTGTCCGACACTGCGGGCGCACGGGCTGAGGAAGTTCAGAAAAAGGTGTCGGAAGTGCTGGCCGACAGCGGTGTGCGCGATCTGGTGGTAGAGCTGATCTTTGACCTGCCGATTGCGTTGGGTGGGCAGGGGCTGGCTGCGAGCTTTGCCGAGCCGCTTGCATTTTCCCGCGCTTCAATCAAGCGCCCTGACATCCTGATCCTGGACAGCGCAATGGCGAGCTATGATCTCGACACCCGCATTGCGATCCATAAGAACCTCCGCAAATTGCTACCTGAAACCACGTTGATCTATCTTGGAAGCGGTTTTGAAAGCCCCGAAGTCTTTGACAGCTATTACGAACTGCGTCAGGGGCGGTTGGTCAGCGAACTGCCTGCTGCGGAGGCCACTACGGATGGGGCGGGCAGCGCGGATCTTGCCCGCAAACTGCGCGCGCTCGAACAGACAGAGCTGTTTTCTGGCCTGAACCGCCGCCAGATGCGCCTTCTCGCATTTGGGGCGCGCTGGTACACCGCCAAAGCTGGTGACAGTGTGTTTCTCAAGGATGATGAGGCGAGTGATGGCGCCTATATGGTGCTGGAGGGCGAAGCAGGTCTGTATCTGCCGCAGGAAGGGGCTGACCGGCTGGTTGCAAAGGTCGGCCCTGGGCGGCTTGTTGGCGAACTGGGGTTGATCCGAAAAGAGCCGCGCGCATTGAGCATGCTGGCAGAGACGGATCTGACCTGTCTTCGCATCGGCGAGGAAGAGTTCCTCGCAGTGGTGGAAAACGACGCCGCAACCGCCTTCAAACTTTTGCAGGTGGTTGCAGGCTACGTCTCCAATTGATCAACAAGCCCCGAGAGACGGGGGCTGCGCCTCAATCCTTGGGCGGAGGGGCGCCGCCGACGAAGGTGTTTCCCTCGGCATAGTTGCAGGGGGCATCCTGCATGTTCAGGTGCAGGTCATCGCCCGTGAACGGGTGCGCACGCGCGAGGTCTTCGTCCACGTCGATCCCCAATCCGGGGGCATCTGACGGGATCACAAACCCGTCTTCTACCGTGATTGTGTTTTTGATCAGGTCAGAATGGAAAGGGGTTTCGATGGTTTCGATCATCAACAGATTGGGGATTGAGGCTGCGAGTTGAATGTTGGCTGCCCATTCGACCGGACCTGCATAAAGATGTGGCGCCATCTGCGCACCAAAGACTTCGGCGATGGCGGCAATCTTCTTGGTCTCCCATAGGCCGCCGGCCCGACCCAGAGCAGGTTGCAAAATTTCGGCTGCGCCCGCACGCAGGACGGCAGCGAATTCTGCCTTGGTGGTCAGCCGCTCGCCTGTGGCTACGGGGATACGCACCTGGGCTGCAACGCGGGCCATATCCTCGATCATGTCCGGAGGCGTGGGCTCTTCGAACCACAGCGGCTGATATGGCTCCAGCGCCTGACCAAGCCGGATTGCGCCAGCCGGGGTGAACTGGCCATGCGTGCCAAACAGCAGATCGGCCCGCTCGCCAACGGCATCGCGAATGGCACGGCAAAAGGCAACGGATTGGGCGATGTCGCTTTGGGCAGGCATATGGCCTCCGCGCATCGTGTAGGGACCAGCCGGATCAAATTTCACTGCCGTATAGCCCTTGGCGACCATCGCGGCTGCGGATTCAGCAGCCAGATCCGGGTCGTTCCAGAAGGCATCGATATCATGGCCGTCCTGGGGGTAGAGGTACGTGTATGCGCGCAGGCGATCATTCATTCGCCCGCCCATCAGCGCATGGACCGGGCGATCACGGTCTTTGCCAAGGATATCCCAACACGCGATTTCAAGCCCGCTAAACGCGCCCATCACGGTAAGATCAGGCCGTTGTGTGAAGCCGGATGAATAGACCCTACGGAACATCCACTCGATGTTTTCTGGGGATTGTCCCTGCATATGGCGATCGAAAACGTCTTCGATCACATGGCGCATGGCCTCTGGACCAATCGTCGCGGCATAGCATTCGCCCCATCCGGTGATGCCTGTGTCCGTGGTCAATTTGACCAAAATCCAATAGCGCCCTCCCCAACCGGGAGCAGGTGGGGCGGTGATGATCACGTCGAGGTCTTGGAGTTTCATCAGGGTCTAACCTTGGGATTAGGGGCTATTCTTACGCGCGATCGAACAAGATGACGTTGCGGCGGGCCGCGCCTGTCTTGGTATCGGCGATCGCTTCGTTGATCTGTTCCAGAGACCAGCGCCCGGAAATCAGCTCGTCCAGTTTCAGCCGCCCCTGCTGGTAGAGGTCGATCATCCACGGGATGTCCCGCTGAATGACCACATCGCCCATCTTTGAGCCGATCATGCCTTGTCCGATGGCGGCCATGATGACGGGCTCATAGGTCGCGGTCTCACCCGAGTGAGGCATGCCGATCATGATCATCCGGCCACCGCGACCCATGTAACGGGCCGCCTGTTCGTAGGCAGGAATAGCCCCGACGGTGACGAGCACCACTTCAGCCCCCTTGCCGCCAAGCGCCTTGTAACTGGCTTTCCACGGCGATTTGAGCGAGGCAAGCACGCCGTCGGTTGCGCCGAATTCCTTGGCGATCTCGAGTTTCTCTTCGCTCATGTCGACCGCAATGATCCGTCTGGCGCCTGCGATGCGCGCACCCTGGATTGCATTCAGACCAACACCGCCTGCGCCGATTACCACAACGTCCTGACCTGGCCGCAACTGCGCTGCATTGACCGCTGCTCCAACACCGGTGATGACCCCGCATGACACGAGCGCGGCAACGTCCTTGGCCATGTCGGACGGGATCTTGACGATTTGGCGGTGGTCAACCACGACCTTTTCGGCAAAGGCGCCACAGGCCATCGCTTGCGACAGCGGCTTGCCATCCACCGTGCTGAGCGGGCCGTTCTTGTCGTCGTAAGGCGTTTCGCACAGCGTCGGCGCACCGCCTGCGCAGCTGGGGCATATCCCGCAGGACCGGATGAGCGTCACCACAACACTGTCACCTTCGCCAAAGCCTGTGACGCCTTCACCTACTGCGCTGACGGTTCCGGCGGCCTCGTGGCCATAAACCGCGGGAAGGAACCCGCCCCAGGCCCCATCGGCGAAGGAAATGTCGCTGTGACAGATTGCGACTGCATCAAGCGTGACCTCGACTTCGCCGCTTTTGGGGGCTGCCAGCTGCACCTCTTCAATCACAAGAGGCGCGCCAAATTCGTGACAGACTGCGGCTTTGATCGTCGGCATGTGCTCTTCTCCCTGTTTGAGGCCACGGTGGACCGCAGCGGGACAGCTCGCAAGTCTGAAACAGGCAACGTTGCGTCGTGTCCGCTGCCGTGGCGTTCCAGGCACATGTCGGGGGAGAGATGGCCCGTTTAGAGCACCTTGCAGGCCTCGGCAAAGTTGCGCGCCTCCTGCGGCGCCTGTCCAAGCTGATTTTGCGCAGAAAAGACGGGGTCAAGATCAAGGTCCGGGTAGGCTTCCGTTGCCAGATCCTGCAAGGGGCGACCCGTGGAAAGTGCAGTCTGGCACAGGGTTTTCACAGCGGCCTGTGCCTCTGGTCTGCGCATCACACGGGCCAGTTCAAAGGTCAGCGCCTCGGCAAAAATCGTTGCGCCAGTGCCCTCGAAAACGGCGTCCATCTGTCCGGTGTTTGGGGAAATCTCACCTGTCAGACCTTTTGCCGTTTGGGCGGCACTCGCGGCGCAGAACACGATCTGCGGCAGGCTGAGCCACTCGCCAAACCAGCTTGCACCGTCGCGCTGGTGCTGAGGGCTGGCCGAGGTATGCAAGGCAGAAAGCTGTGCGCTCGCTTGATGAGCCAGTGCCACCAGGGCAGAGGCAGAGACCGGGTTTTGCTTTTGCGGCATGGTCGAGGACGCACCGCCAGAGGACAGGTTGATTTCTCCAACGCTGCTCTGGCTCAGCCCGATCACGTCGTTTCCGAGTTTGCCAAGGCAAACCGACACACGCGCAAACCAATCCGCGATGCGTAAAACCGGTGTGCGGTCGCTGTGCCAGCTGCGTTTGGGATCGGTGAGCGCGAGACCCTCAGCCAGGCGCTTGCGCAGGTCTGCTGCTTCATGACCAAGGGCGCTGGCGGTTCCTGCGGCGCCTGACAGGGACACCAGCAGGCAAGAGCGTCGCAACGTTGCCAGTTCCTCGAGCAGCGACAAGAGCGGCGTGCCCCATCCGGCCACAACTGCGCCGTAACTGGTGGGCGTTGCGATCTGCCCGTAGGTCCGGCCTGCAATCGGCTGCATGGCGTATGTTTCCGCCATCGGACCCAGTTGTGCGAGGATCGCCTTCAGGTCCGTCTCAACTGCAGCCAGTGCCTGGCGCAGACGCAACATCAGGCCCGTGTCCATGATATCCTGCGAAGTGGCGCCCCAATGGACGTATTGCGCATGTTCCGGCGCATTCATTTCCTCGCGCAGCGCCGCCACCAGCGCTGGAACCGGGACACCGTTCCTGCCGGTTTCACGGGTCAATGCACCTGGGTCAAGCGCGACCTCCATCACGGCACGCCCGATTGCGGCAGCGCTGTCCTCGGGAATGAGCCCCATCGCGCCCTGGGCCTTGGCCAACGCTCCCTCGACCAGCAGCATAGCCCGGATTTCGGCGCTGTCAGAGAACAGGCGAGAGACATCTCCTGTCTTGAACAGGTTGGCATAAAGTTGGCTGTCAAAGAGGGAGGCGGCCATTACATATCTTTCGTGATTGTGGCAATCAGGCCGGCAAGCTCTTGCGGCGCTGAGAAAAAGGGAGAATGCGAACGGGCAAGCGCGTGTACTGTTTCAGGATGCCAGTCTGCTACCATTTGGGCTTGGTACTCTGGTGGGATCACCCGATCCTGCGTGCAGCGGATATACGCCTTTGGGGTTTCTTTCCACGTGGTGCCGGGATGATACGGGGTGTCTTGGGGCATGATCGACTGGGCGCACAGGCGCGGCAACGCATAGTCGACGACCTCGGCAGAGCAGTCGTGATAAAGCAGATCGGCAGCAAACTCAGACGCAAAGCGATAGCTGGCTCCGTCAGGCGATTTCCGGGTCTTGCCCGTCAAAGTCTGCCGTGGGCTGGCCTTGCGCATGTCGATCATGGACAGGCCCGGCTTCGGAACATAGGCGCAGAGATAGATCAATCCACGAAGCCGCTCGCCCAGATCTGCAGCCGCAGTGATGGGGTATCCCCCCCATGAATGGCCCAAAACGATTGTCTCGGCCGATGTGTGGGCGCGAATGGCCTTGGCCGTGTCCTCCAGCGAAATCGCGGCCAAATCCGTTGTCTCTGTCTGATCTGCGCCATGACCGGGCAGGTCAAGCGTTCGGGCGGTGATGCCCCGTTCTGTCAGGGCCGGGATCAGATACCGCCAGCACCATGCCCCATGGCAGGATCCATGCACCAAGAGCAGATCAGTCAATGTGCCCTACCTCGCGCAGGAATGTGATCAGATGATCGCTGAAAATGTCGGGTTGTTCGACGCAGGGCAGATGGCCTGCGCGTCGGATCAGTTCGAATTTCGACCCTGGGATCAGATCAACGGTTTCGCGAACCAGATCCGCGGGTGTGGCGCCATCATCCGATCCCGCTATTCCAAGCGTCGGAAGGCGCAATCCGCTGGTTGGCGTGTAGAAGTCCGTCCCGGCAATCGCCGCACAGCATCCCACGTAGCCTTCGCTTGACTGGCGCAGCAGAGTATCGCGCCATTTCGGAACCTGGCCCGATTTCTGAAAGGCGGGGGCGAACCAACGCTCCATCACTGCGTCGGCAATACTGTCGAGCCCAGAAGAGCGAACAGAGTCTGTTCGCGCTTGCCAGTTGGCAGCGGTTCCGATTTTCGCAGCTGTATTCGACAAAACCAGCCCGCGCATCAGGTCAAGCCGCTTGACGGCCAACCCCTGTGCGATCATCCCGCCGATGGAAAGACCGACAAAGATGCAGTCGCGCACTTCCAGCTGGTCCAGAAGACGCTCAGCATCACGGACCAGCGCGCCCATGGAATACGGGGCAGGGGGCACGGAAGAGCGGCCGTGCCCGCGCAGATCGTATCGAATAATGCGCAGATCTTTGGGGAGGCGGTCGACAACCTCATCCCACAGGTGCAGATCTGTTCCCAGAGAGTTTGCAAAAACGATCGGCCGACCTGATGGGCTGCCGTCTTCACGATAGTTCAGCTGGACATCGCCCAGGTCCGCAATCTGCATAAAGGTCTCCCGGTCTTGCTTGGTGGCAGCATTATCGCGCCCCCATCACAAGGTAAAGCAGCGCGACCCTGATGCAAACCGCAGTCCCAAAAGCCTGTATCAGCCGTATTTTCCAAGCGCTTCGGCAAAGATGACAGGATCGACATTGCCGCCGGTCGCAACGGCAATTGCCACCGGCATGCTCAGCGCGTCTGGATGGAACAGCGCAGCCGCAAGGGCCACCGCGCCTCCCGGCTCCAGCACGATCTTCAAACGGGTAAAGGCAAGAGCCATCGCATGCAGCGCCTCGTCTTCGGTCACGACGATCCCGCTTGCGCAGGTCTGTTTCAGAATGGGAAAGGTCAAGTCACCTGGTGACGGGGTCAGGATCGCATCGCAAATGGACCCGGACGTTGTCGCGTTTCGGCAGATCTCTCCCGTTGCGAGAGAGCGGGTGACGTCATCAAACCCTTCCGGCTCGCATGGGTGAACGGCCATATCTGGGGCGCGTTCCTTCAATGCGATGGAGACACCTGCGGTCAGACCTCCGCCACCACAACAGACGAGCACATCAGCCTCTGTGATGCCCAGTGCCTTGGCTTGATCTGCGATTTCAAGCCCCACAGTGCCCTGACCGGCAATGACCTGTTCGTCATCATAGGGTTTCACAAGGGTCAACCCACGGGCCTGCGCCAGATCCGCGCCGATCTGGTCCCGATCCTCGGTGGCGCGATCATACAGCACCACTTCGGCACCAAGGGCGCGGGTGTTGGCAATTTTGATCGCAGGCGCGTCCTGGGGCATGACAATCACGGCAGGCGCATCATGTGCTGCTGCTGCGGCCGCGACTCCCTGCGCGTGATTGCCGCTGGAGTAAGCCAAAACCCCCTTGCTGCGTTGTTCTGGTGTGAGGGCGGACAGCGCGGCCCATCCGCCGCGGAACTTGAATGAGCCGGTGTGCTGTAGGCATTCCGCTTTGACCAAGACTTGGCGGCCAGCGATGTCGTCGAGAAATGGTGATGACAAAAGCGGCGTACAGCGGGCGTGACCGGCCAGGCGGTCAGCGGCTTTGGAAATGGCGGCGAAAGTGCTCATTCAATTTGGTCCAATACGTTTTTTATCAGGGCAAGGGCGGCAGGTTCGTCAAGAAAGGGAACATGGCCGCGGTTGGCAACTTCGACAGCCTCCAGTTCTGGCAGGCGTCTTTGCATCTCAGAGAAGGTGTCCCGGCTCAAGATATCGGAATTCTCTCCTCTGATAACGCCACAGGGCAGGCCCTGCAGTGCCATGAACAAAGGCCAAAGATCCGGGAACGGGCCGGCCTCTGCCTGCGCCAGCAAAGCGTCGCGAATGCGTTTGTCATAGCGCAAGGCAAGGCCGTCGTCGGTCTGCTCGTAATAGGTCTGAGCCTCTTCAAGCCAGCGCTGAAGGGGAACATCGGGAAAGTCCGAACCCAAATGGGCTGAAAGCGCCTTAGCCGCCTCGCGGTGGGTCTTGGCAGCAGGGCGGCGGCCAACATAGGCCATGATGCGATCAACGCCCCCTGCCGGAATTTCAGGCCCAACATCATTGAGAACAACCGCGGCCAGCCGTTCCTTTACGGTTGCGGCAAGAACCATCGCGACCATACCGCCGCGCGAGGTGCCCAGAACAGCCGCGCGGGCGATGTCGAGATGATCCAGCATCTCTATCACGTCCCGTGCTTCGACTGGCACAGCGTAAGTCGTGAAATCGTCCGCGTGATCGGAGCTCCCGCGCCCGCGTGCGTCCAGCAGGATCAGCCGCCGTCCGGTCATGTGAGGTAGAAGATATCGGAAATCCTGCCCGTCACGGGTCAGCCCGGCGAGACAAATCAGGGGGACGGATCCATCCGGCTCTGTCGGCATGCAGTCGACATAGGCAAGGCGCAATCCGTCGGACGTGGTGAAATAGGCCGGGTTCGGCCATGTCGCTTCGGACATATTGGCGCCTCAGCTATTGATGAGATCAGGGATGGATGTGAGGTCGCTCAGAATATGCTGCGGCGTCCATGGAAGGCGGTCCACCGGTTCGGAAGCCCGATTGACCCAAGCCGTTTCAAATCCATATCCGCTGGCCCCGGCGGCATCCCAGCCGTTTGAGGACACAAATAGCACCTCCTGCGGCTGGCACGCAAATCGCGCGCCCACGAGATCATACACGCGCGAATCGGGCTTGAAGACGCCAACGCTTTCGACCGACAGCACATCGTCCAAATCGCCCGACAGCCCCGCTGACTGAACCGCCCCGCTGAGCATATCAGGCGATCCGTTCGACAGAATGGCCGTGTTCATGCCTGCCTCTTTCAGCCTGCGCAGCATGTTGGGAACTTCCTCATAGGCCTGCAATTGCCAGTAAAGATCCAATAGCCGTTGGCGAAGCTGCGGATCACCGCTGAGCCCAGTGGCCTCCATCGCCCAATCCAGCCCGTCCTGCGTGACCTGCCAGAAATCGGTATGTGCCCCGGTGATGGCGCGCAGCCAGGTGTATTGCAACTGTTTGAGCCGCCAGTGATTTGCCAGGGTAGCCCAGTTGTCGATCAGATGCGGGAACTCCGGCTCCTGTGCGGCCTGCCTGGCCGCGGCTGCCACGTCGAACAGGGTTCCATAGGCATCGAAAATACAGGTGGTGATTGCCATCTGTCTGCGCTCCGCTTGGCTCTGGTTGGGGTAGCGTAGGCGCAAAACAGGCGTGAATACCACCCACATTACTGCGAAATGCCCAATCACGCAGGATTAGAGCCATCGGGTTTACATCAGCGCCATGTCCGTTAGGGTGCGCGACTTTGTACACTCGAACCCAATTGGAGATCCCATGACCGAGGTAAAAAGCGGCGATACCGTGCGCATCCACTACACTGGCAAGCTGACAGACGGAAGCGTCTTTGACAGCTCCGAGGGGCGGGAGCCGCTGGAATTCACCGTCGGTTCAGGCCAGGTCATTGAAGGTATGGACGCAGGCCTGATGGGTATGACCGTCGGCGAAAAGAAGACATTGAATATCCCGGCAGAGCAGGCCTATGGCCCAAGCCACGACGAAGCACGCCAGACCATCCCGCGTGAGGGTATTCCTGCAGAAATCCCGCTGGAAATCGGGACCCAGCTTCAGATGCAGGCGCCGACCGGTGAAGTTCTTCCCGTGACTGTCGTCGAAGTGACCGAGGCAACCGTTACCCTTGACGCCAACCACCCGCTGGCAGGCAAGGAACTGATCTTTGACATCGAGCTGGTCTCGGTCAACTGATCCCGGCTTGAGGCGGCGCGGGCTTGCGTCGCCTCACCAAACCAAGTCTTCTGCGCTGTATCGGATAGCAGCAGGAGAGCCCCCGCCATGTCAGACCGTTCAGCGCAATTGATCGACCGGCTGGGACTGCAAACTCCCATTTTTCAGGCGCCGATGGCAGGTGTCAGCACCCCGCAGATGGCGGCTGCCGTGACCAACGCAGGTGGGTTGGGCGCCATCGGAATTGGCGCAGCCAATGTGGAGGTGGCTCAGGCCATGATCGCAAAGACCCGCGCGGCAACAGACGGGCCTTTCAATGTCAACGTGTTTTGCCATCGCCCCGCAGTACCCTCTCCTGAAAGGGAGGCGGAATGGCTTGCTCGGATGGCGCCATTGTTTGCCCGCTTCGGCGCTGAACCGCCCCGCGATCTTCGCGAGATCTACACGAGTTTTGCGGCTGATGGCGCCATGCAGGATATGCTGTGTGCGCAGCGGCCCGACGTTGTGAGTTTTCATTTTGGCCTGCCGGATCAGGGGGTGATTGAGCGGATGAAGTCGCTGGGGATCGTTCTGTTGGCCACAGCAACCTCATTGCCTGAGGCGCAGAGGGTCGCAGAAAGCGGCATTGATGGCATCGTGGCCCAGGGCTGGCAGGCTGGGGGTCATCGCGGCGTGTTTGATCCTGATGTGCTGGACGAGCGACTGTCGACCCTCGATTTGGTCCGACAGATTGTTGATGAACTGGATGTGCCGGTGATCGCCGCAGGTGGCATCATGACCGGTGCCGATATTGCCGAGGCATTGGGCGCGGGCGCTGCTGCAGCCCAGCTTGGCACGGCATTCATCGCCTGTCCGGAAAGCAGTGCAGACGCTAGTTATCGCGCGGCTCTGCTCAACGGTGGCGGTGCAACTGAAATGACCGCCGTCATATCTGGCCGACCTGCGCGTTGCCTTGCAAATTCCTTCACTGCGTGGGGGCAGGAACAGCCGCCCTTGGCTGTGCCGGACTATCCAATCGCTTATGATGCGGGCAAGGCGTTGAACGAGGCTGCCAAAGCGGCAGGAGAGACCGGATTCGGAGCGCAATGGGCCGGGCAGGGGGCAACGCGGGCACGTGCCATGTCGGCTGGAGAGTTGATGCAGCTGCTGAGCCGGGAGTTGGCAGAGGCCGCCGCCTAGTCTGTCGCAAGCGGCACATCCGAAACGAAGACGGCCGCAGGATTCAGTGAATCCCACGGCCGCAGTGTCAGTTTTACAGCTGGCTTAGCTCAGCCTTTGTATTTGCTCAGCACCATCGAGCCATTGGTGCCACCAAAGCCAAAGCTGTTCGTCATGACGCTATCGAGGCCCGCATTTTCCACCAAGTTGGTCGCAACTTCAGAGGGCTCGATGCCATCTGCGAGTGTTTCGACGTTGATCGACGGTGCGATGAAGTCGTTGTCCAGCATCAGCAGGCAGAAGATCGCTTCCAGCGCGCCAGCAGCGCCCTGGGCATGGCCTGTCATCGACTTGGTTGAGGAAATGGGAGGCACGTTGCCTGCGCCAAAGACGCGGCGGGCGGCTTCGACCTCTCCCACGTCACCAACCGGTGTCGAGGTGCCGTGTGCGTTGATGTAATCCACCTTGCGGCCTTCCGGCAGGGACTGGAGCGCGAGACGCATGGCGCGTTCGCCACCTTCGCCCGAGGGCGCAACCATATCATGACCGTCAGAGGTTGCCGCAAAGCCGGTGACTTCGGCGTAGATCTTGGCGCCGCGGGCCAGTGCATGTTCCAGATCTTCTAGCACCACGATGCCGCCACCACCGGAAATCACGAAACCATCGCGGTCCTGATCAAATGCGCGGGAGGCCTTTTCGGGGGTGTCATTGTACTTTGACGACATTGCGCCCATCGCGTCGAACAGGCAGGACAGCGTCCAGTCCAGTTCCTCGCCACCGCCGGCAAACATCACGTCCTGCTTGCCCATCATGATCTGCTCAGCCGCATTGCCAATGCAGTGCAGAGAGGTCGAGCAGGCCGATGTGATGGAGTAGTTGATGCCTTTGATCTTGAACGCTGTCGCCAGGTTGGCCGAGATCGTGGAGGACATGCATTTCGGCACTGCAAACGGCCCGATCCGCTTGGTCGCACCGGTTTTCAGAACGGTCTGATGCGCCGTCAGCATTGCAGAAGTGGACGGGCCACCGGAGCCTGCAACAAGACCTGTGCGCTCGTTGACGATCTGGTCTTCGCTCAAGCCGGAATCTGCAATCGCCTGGCTCATTGCGATATGGGCATAGGCCGCGCCTGCGCCCATGAAACGCAGGGTGCGCTTGTCGACATGTTCGCTGACATCCAGTTTCAGCGTCCCGGCAATCTGGCTGCGGAAACCGTGTTCAGCCATTTCAGGGCTGGCTTCGATACCGGATTTCCCGGCTTTAAGCGAGGCAAGGACCTCTTCGGCATTGTTGCCGATCGAGGAGACAATACCCAGACCGGTGACGACGACGCGACGCATGTTGCGTACTCCTATTTCTAGTTCAGGTGCCGATAGAGCGGAGGATCAGCTCTCGGACAGGGCGACCTTCATATCTTTGACCTGATAGATCACTTCACCGTCCGCTTCGACGATGCCATCTGCCACGCCCATGGTCAGGCGGCGGGTTTGGATGGCCTTGGTGAAATCGACCTTGTAGGTCAGCATCTTGCGATCCGGGCGAACCATGCCGGTGAGTTTGACTTCACCCACACCAAGGGCGTAGCCACGCCCCTGCCAGCCGCGCCAGCCCAAGTTGAAACCGGTCAGCTGCCACAAACCATCTAGGCCAAGGCAGCCAGGCATGATCGGGTTGCCGGGGAAGTGGCAGTCAAAGAACCACAGGTCGGGCGTGATGTCGAACTCGGCCATGATGTGGCCTTTGCCGTGGGCGCCGCCATCTGCGGAGACCTCGGTGATGCGGTCCATCATCAGCATCGGCGGAGCAGGCAGCTGTGCGTTGCCGGGGCCAAAAAGCTCGCCTCGTGCACATTTCAGCAAATCGTCTTTGTCAAAGCTGCTGGGGTAATCGGCCATGCTGGCGCTTCTCCTGCCTGTGGTGTCATCATTTATCTGGCCCCCTGTAGCACCCGCGCCAAGTGTCCTGCAAGAGTTCCGGGCATTGTGTGAGCGCGTCGGTTTGTGCTGTTGCGTTTTGGTAAAGGTGCTGTGACAGGCTGGCGCAGCAATGCGATCGCGTGGAAATTGAATTGAATGCAGGCGCCGACTCTGGCTATATATGCGGTCAGCAACGCCAAGCAGGACTCGCTTCATGACGCCAACAAGCGCAGATATTGCAACTGACTGGCTGGTTTCGGCCGGTCTGCGCCCGACCCGACAGCGGGTCGCGCTGGCAGAGCTGCTGGTCGGGGATGGCAAGCACCGCCATGTCACCGCCGAGAGCCTGTTTGACGCAGCCAAGGACAAGGGTGCGGCTGTGTCGCTCGCCACGGTCTACAACACCCTGCGTGCGTTTTGCGAGGCAGGCGTGCTGCAGGAGATTACGGTGGACGGCTCCAAGAGCTATTTTGACACCAACACGCATGACCATCCGCATTTCTTCTGGGAAGAAGACGGGCGGCTGTCCGACGCGCCCTCTGATCAGCTGGTGATCCAGCGCCTGCCTGCCGCACCTGATGGGGTGGAAATCGCGTCGGTTGACGTGGTGATCCGCCTGCGCAAGGTCTAGGTCACCACCGATTTCAAGATGCCCTGCGCCTGCGCAAGCAGGCTGTTGGCGCTTGGCTTTGCATGGCTGATCAGGACGATGGGTTCTTCTGCGGTGACGTCTGAAATCGGGACCGCGGCCAGCTGCTTGCCGTCATATGACCTACTTCCGGGAGGGTGGCTGTAGGTGATGCCGACCCCTTCACCGTTGGCAGCAAGGCTGCATAGGAGTTCGACTGATGCCGCCCGATGTGCGATGCGGGGCAGGCTCGCAACGGATTTGAACAGCGCCAGCATATGGCGAACAGACAGCCCCTCGTCAGACAGAATCAACGGATGACCCGCCAGCTCTCTCAGCGTAACTGCCTGCTGGCGTGCGAGCGGATGGGTTTGCGGAACCAGTGCACGGGGGGCTCTGCGCGACAGCTCTTGTCTGGCGAAACTGCCGTCAACGCCAAGATCATAGCTGATCGCAATATCCACATCACCGCCGGTCAGCGCTGCAATCAAGGGTTCGAAATCATCGACGCGGTATCGGATGGCCACTTCCGGTAGTGCGCTCCGCAATGCTTTCAGTGCCGGGGCCAGCACAAATGGGGCCAGATCACTGAAACATCCGATCGTTAGTTTCTGGCCTAACGTATCTTCATCGCTCTGACCTTCGAGGCGGGCTGCCTGGTCGAGTAATGCCTGAGCCTGTTCAGCAAAGATCCGACCCTGTGGCGTCAGCACAACCGCCGCCCCCTTGCGGCGCAGGAACAGGGCCTGGCCGAGGTGCTCCTCTACCCGCGCAAGGGCATTGGATAGCGCCGGCTGGCTGACATGAGCCGCTGCCGCAGCTGCAGAGAGGCTACCATGCTGGGCGATTGCGCAGACATATTCGTAGTGGCGGAGGGTTAGGTATAACATCAGGCTATTGCTCGCATTCTTAGATATTATTTGAGCATTCGCCGTGGCTGAGCGCAAGATCCTCTGGAACGGGTCTGCCATATCATGGAACCCCGAAGATTTGAGACCAAGGACAGCGCGATGCCCCATCCCCTCATTACCCAAGACCACATCGACCAATTTCAGCGCGATGGTGTGACCCTGATCCGTGGGCTTTTTGCCGATCAGGTTGAGCTGCTGCGCGATGGAGTTGAGGCCAATATGGCTGAACCAGGCCCCTATGCGTCAAACAATGAAAAGAAGGGGCAGACCGGCCGGTTCTTTGATGATTATTGCAACTGGACCCGCATTTCGCAGTTTGAACAGGCCATCAACGACTCGCCCGTGGCCGAGGTTGCGGCTGATTTGATGCAGTCAAAGCGCGTGCAGATGTTCCATGATCATGTCCTGGTCAAAGAGCCGGGAACCTCTATGCCCACGCCCTGGCACCAGGATGGACCCTATTATTTCGTCGAAGGGCAGCAGACCATCAGCTTCTGGTCGCCACTGGATCAGGTGAAAGAGGCATCGCTGCGCTGCGTGGCGGGTTCGCACCTTTGGGAAAAGGAAGTCCTGCCGACCCGCTGGGTGTCGGAGGAAGGGTTCTTTCCGGATGAGGGGCAATACATGCCCGTTCCGGATCCGGACGCAGAGGGTATGACGGTTCTGGAATGGGAGATGGAGCCCGGTGATGCGGTCGCTTTCAACTACCGGACGCTTCATGGTGCGCGTGGCAACACGAGTGACACGCGCCGCCGCGCGTTTTCGTTGCGCCTGGTAGGAGACGACGCACGATATATCGAGCGTCCGGGCCGTACCTCTCCGCCCTATCCGGGCCATGACATGACACCGGGCCAGGTTCTGCGCGAAGACTGGTTCCCGGTCCTGCTGCAGCGGTGATCTAACTCGGTCTGAGCGGCTCTTGCGGCTCAGACCCAGCTGGCTGGGTCAGAACCACTGGCCCGGTTCAATCAGACCAAGATCCAGAAGTTGCCGCGCCTGCCAGTCAAATGGGGTGGAGTTGTGCCAGTAGAAGCTGTCGATCTCAAAGGCCGAGCCCGGGTTGCGTTTCAAAGCCTTGGCAGTTCTGAAAGAGCAGACAGCAGCTGTCAGATTGTGATGCCAGGGGCAGGCGTAGGTGTTGTATTCCGGTTCATTGAAACGGTGATCCTCAAGCAGCCGCAGGCCGGGGCGGGCCCTGAAGAGCGAGATGCGGTCAATCTTGCGACTGACCTTCGGGATATGCTCTTCGTAGCGCCAACGCACACCCCCGAAGAAATCCAATTGCCGCTCTAGTGGATGCCCGGTTTCCGGATCGAGCCGTGCCTGCGCGTAGTACCCCGATTTATCAAGATGCGCGTCCTCCAGGGACACTCCGTTCGGGTAGGCCTCTAAATTCGCTGCGTATAGGTCGATTACGTAGGTCAGCATTGCGGCACGGCGCTCTTCGGCGTGGAACGTCAGCATTTCGCCGACACTGCGGGTCTCGCTGAAGGGGTAGAACAAATATTCGGCGTTGTAGCAGTAGTAGAGCCAACATCCGGGTGCCGCGACATCGATCACCCGATTGATCGCGTCGAATACCGCTTCGCGCCTGCTGCAATCAAACGGTACACGATGGATCCGACTTTCGACGTCATAAGGCAGATCAAAGGCATCAGGCACAAAGGCGACGACCTCGGCAAAACCACAATCGAGATGGTGGCGCAGTGTTGTGGTCATCTCCACCCGGTCTTCGATGAAGATCATGGCAACAGGCCCGGAAGCCAGGATCTCTGTTCCCTGACTTAAGAACTCTCCGAGTGAGGAATGCATCATCTGCGACTGCCCATTTTTGAGTGCCAGCTTCCGTGTCTGGCGATTGCTGTTAAATTCGGGTAATCGGGCTGGCATTGCAAGCAGAGCCGTTTCCGGCTATGCCACGCCGCTGTTGCGACCCCTCCGGTGAAAAGGTTGTCCCCATGAGCGCTCCGAAGAAGCTGTTTATCAAGACCTATGGCTGTCAGATGAATGTCTATGACAGTGAACGCATGGCCGAAGCGCTGGGCGGTGAAGGTTACGTTGAAACCAAATCGCCCGACGATGCGGACATGATCCTCCTGAACACATGTCATATCCGGGAGAAGGCAGCGGAGAAGGTCTATTCCGAGCTGGGCCGCTTCAAGGGGCTGAAGGCCGACAAGCCGGACCTCAAGATCGGTGTTGCGGGCTGTGTTGCCCAGGCCGAGGGGGAAGAGATCATGCGCCGCCAGCCGCTGGTCGATCTGGTTGTCGGCCCGCAAAGCTATCACCGCCTGCCGGAGATGGAAGCCAAGGCACGAACCGGGGAAAAGGTGCTGGACACCGACTTCCCCGAAGAAGACAAATTCGAGAAACTGAAAAACCGTCCCAAGGCCAAGCGCGGCCCAACGGCGTTTCTGACGGTGCAGGAAGGCTGCGACAAGTTCTGCGCCTTCTGCGTGGTGCCCTATACCCGCGGAGCCGAGGTCAGCCGCCCGGCAGACCGCATCCTGCGCGAAGCACGCGATCTGGTAGAGCGCGGCGTGCGCGAGATCACTCTGTTGGGGCAGAACGTGAATGCCTACCACGGCGCCGGTCCGAACGGTGACATGACCCTGGCGCAATTGATCTGGGAGCTGGACAAGGTTGACGGGTTGGAGCGTATTCGTTTCACCACCTCGCACCCCAACGACATGCAGGACGACCTGATCGAGGCGCATGGCACCTGCGCCAAGCTGATGCCCTATCTGCACCTGCCGGTGCAGGCGGGGTCTGACAAGATCCTCAAACGGATGAACCGCGCACATACGGCGGAAAGCTATATCCGCCTGATCGAGCGTATCCGTGCCGCGCGTCCCGATATCCTGATCTCGGGGGACTTCATCGTCGGCTTCCCGGAAGAGACCGAAGAGGACTTCCAAGCCACAATGGACCTGGTGGAAGAGGTTAAGTACGGCACCGCCTATTCCTTCAAATACTCAACCCGCCCCGGCACACCGGCTGCAGAGCGCGCACAGGTTGATCCTGCGGCGGCGGACGACCGTCTGCAGCGGCTGCAGGCTTTGCTGACCCAACAGCAGCGTGAAGTTCAGGACAGCATGGTCGGCCGCGAAGTTGGCGTTCTGTTTGAAAAAGCTGGCCGCCTGCCTGGTCAGATGGTCGGCAAGTCCGACTATCTCCACGCCGTTCACGTTGCGGATTGTGATCGCAACATCGGTGATCTGGCGCGTGTACGTATTGTCTCCTCTGGGCCAAACTCTCTCGCAGGTGAACTGATCGGCTGATCTGCGCCGTTGCTGTCATGCCAGACTGGCGCGGCTCTCCTGTGGGATCCGCGTTTCAGTCGGCTGCAAATCTGGGCCGCGGTTAAGCATTTGATTGCAATTGCAGGCCCATACCTGCGATTATTGGTCAAAATCGGAGTTTTACGCCGGGGATGCCCCGGCCACGATGGGCTCTGCAGATCGGCGAGGGGAGCAGGTTTTTCGATGTTGAATGTTAAGCGTGTCATCGGTGGTGCGGCAATCGCGGCCACGATGTGTGCGGGTGGTGTAGCCTCGGCGCAGGACGGTGGCTTTGGCGGTCCGGGCCAGCGATATGTGCCGACGATCTGGGTTGACCCTGATGGCTGTGAGCATTGGGTGATGGACGACGGAGCCGAAGGGTTCATGACCCCTCATGTGACCCGTGATGGCAAACCGGTCTGCCGTCGTGGCAACATCTGCGGCGTAATGCCAAGCGATCAGTTTTTTGCCACCAACAAGCACCGCATCAGCGCAGCAGGACAGAAACGCCTTCAGGAGTTCTTTCAGTCCGCCAACGCCAGCGCATTCATCATCACCGGGCATACCGACAGTCGTGCGTCTGACGAATACAATATGCGCCTGTCGCAGCGTCGCGCCAATGCAGTGGCAGAGGTCGGCGAATCCGTCGGCGCCCGGATCCTGGAGGCGCGAGGCTACGGCGAGCGCGACCCGCGTGTGCCAAACGACTCTGCATCCAACATGGCGCAAAACCGCCGTGTCGAAATCATCTGCCTGCGCTGAGGGATCTGATCATGAAATTGGCCAAAACACTTCTGGTGCTGTCGGTGGCAGCTGGTCTTGGGGCTTGCGGGGAGAAGGTCGACAAAACGGTTGACCGAGGCTTTGACAGCAAGGACCTGTCGCAATTGAAAGCGGGTATCTGGGTTGATCCAACAGGATGCGATCACTGGATTATTGACGATGGGGTCGAGGGCTACCTGTCACAGCGCCTGGGGCCTGATGGCCGTCCGGTCTGTTCTGGGGTGGCGCCTCCGAATACGGCTGTTGGACCGTTCAAGTCGGGTTCCAGTTTTGAAGATGTGATCTGACGCTCGGTGTCAAACACTGCATGAAGAGTGGACAGGCCGCCCCCAAATGGGCGGCCTATTTGTTTCAGTCGCGTGAAATTGCGCGGCTCGTGCTTGCGCCTGCGCTGCGGGAAAGGCACACTGAAACTGCAACGTCAAAGACAGGAGACGGGATTGGCCATTGGCACTTTGACCCCTTCGCAAGAGCAGGGCAGCTCACATGAGGCACTGCTTGAATTCCCTGACAATCGGCTGCTGATCGATCTTTGTGGAGAATATGATCGCAACCTCGCCTCGATCGAGCAGGCGCTGGGGGTCCAGATCGTCCGACGTGGCAATCAATTGTCTGTTTTGGGAGAAGATGGCGCGCGGGAACAGGCCGCAGCGGTGCTGGCCGCGCTTTATGATCGACTGGAAACAGGTCGCAGCGTAGAGGCGGGGGATATCGACCGCGAATTGCGAATGGGACAAGAAGAACCGGCCGAACCCGGCAGTCAGCTGGAGATGTTCCGCGGTGGCAAGGTCGAGATCAAGACCCGCAAGAAATTGGTCGAGCCGCGCACCGACGCCCAGAAAGCCTATGTGCAGTCGCTGTTCGAACACGAACTGGCCTTTGGTATCGGCCCGGCGGGCACCGGGAAAACCTATCTTGCCGTCGCGGTCGGGGTGAGCATGTTCATCACTGGCCACGTCGACAAGATCATCCTGTCCCGCCCGGCTGTCGAAGCTGGCGAAAAACTCGGCTATCTGCCCGGCGACATGAAGGACAAGGTCGATCCTTATATGCAGCCCCTCTATGATGCGTTGAACGATTTCCTGCCGGGAAAACAGCTCGCGAAGCTGCTCGAGGAAAAACAGATCGAGATTGCGCCGCTTGCCTTTATGCGGGGACGTACTCTCTCTAACGCGTTTGTCGTGCTGGACGAGGCGCAAAATGCCACGACCATGCAGATGAAGATGTTCCTGACCCGTCTGGGTGAGGGCTCACGCATGGTGATCACAGGCGACCGTAGCCAGGTCGATCTGCCACGTGGGGTGTCTTCGGGCCTTGCGGATGCAGAGCGCCTTTTGAAATCCATCCCCAAAATCAGCTTCAACTACTTCACGGCCCGCGACGTTGTGCGCCACCCGCTTGTGGCGGCCATCATCGAGGCCTATGAGGCGGATGAAAAACCTGCCTGACACCTAGGGCAAAACACGAAATTGCAATTGATCCGGGGCGCCCTTGCTTGGCAATGGGCGCTTTGGTTCGGAAAAGGCGGCTATGGGCCTCGACATTTCTATCGAAGAAGATCGCTGGCGAGAGGCGGATCTGGAACCTCTTGTCATCGAGGCAACCGAGGCGGTGCTGTCCCATTTCCAACTTGACCCTGAGGCGTGCGAAATTTCGGTGCTGGCCTGTGATGACACTCGGATCGCCGTCTTGAACGAGGATTTCCGCCAAAAGGCAAAGCCGACCAATGTGCTCAGCTGGCCTGCCGAAGAGCTCGCGGCAGAGGAGCCGGGTGGCACACCGATGGCTCCTGAGGCTGATTTTACAGGTGAAATTCCCTTGGGCGATATTGCGATTGCCTATGAAACCTGCGCGCGCGAAGCGCAGGAGGCGGGCAAACCGCTGGCCGACCACCTGCGCCATTTGATCGTTCACGGATTGTTGCATCTTCTCGGCTATGATCACATTCGTGACCCGGATGCCACTTTGATGGAAGGTCTTGAGGTCGAGATACTTGGCAAGATGGGTATCGATGACCCATATACTGTAGAGGACAGCCCGAATTACGGGCGTATCGGATAGGAAAGATGGGCGACATAGACGGCAGTTCTAACGCAGCGCATGGCGCGCTGGAGAACGGGAGCAGCGCTGGCGATAGTGCGGTTGCGGCTCAATCAACAGGGCTTTTGGGGCGTATTTTCGGCTCTTTTGGCTCCGCAGACTCTGAGGAAGAAGTGGCCGTGGTCCCGGATGCCAACGGCACAGCGCAACCTCATGGCATGATCAATCTGCGTCGTCTGCGTGTCGAGGATGTGGCCATCCCGGCGGCGGAAATCGTGGCGGTGTCTGCCTCTACCCCCAAAGATGAGCTGGTGCAGATCTTCCGGGAAAGCGGCTTTACGCGCATTCCCGTTTATGAGGGCACGCTGGACACGCCAATTGGTTTCGTCCACCTCAAGGACTTTGCGCTGATGCATGGCTTCAACTGCGAAGAGTCCGATTTCTCGCTACAGGGGATGGTGCGGCCGCTTTTGTTTGTGCCCCCATCCATGACGATTGGCGTTCTGCTGACCAAAATGCAGGCGGAACGGCGGCATATGGCGCTGGTCATTGACGAATACGGCGGTGTGGATGGCCTTTTGACCATTGAGGATCTGATTGAACAGGTCGTCGGTGAGATCGAGGATGAACACGATGCGGGCGAAGACCAGATGTGGTTTCGCGAAAAAGAGGGGTGCTATATCGCCCAAGCCCGCGCCCCTCTGGAAGAGTTTGAAACAGAAATCGGCCGGTCCCTGACCAATCACGATGATGTGGATGGAGAGGAAATCGACTCGCTTGGCGGATTGGTATTCATGCTGTCTGGTCGTGTTCCTGTGCGGGGTGAGGTGATCCAGCATCCCGATGGCCCAGAGTTCGAAGTGATGGACGCCGACCCACGCCGGATCAAACGGTTGCGGGTACGTCTTCCCGGCCAGAGTTGATGGCAAAGGCCCTCCGCCTTGCCGATCGTGGCGGGGCCGCTGCCCGATTGATCGGCGCCTGTACATCGGGCGCCGCACTGGCGCTTGCGCTTGCGCCCTTCCATTTCATTTGGCTTGCACCGCTTTGCCTTGGCTTGATCGGCAGGCAGGCATTGTCGCTTGAGGGGTGGAAACAAGGGGCTTTCTACGGCTGGCTCTTGGGGACGTCCTATTTCGCTGTCGCGATGGTGTGGATCTACGAACCGTTTCAGATTGATGCGGAACGTTACGCCTGGATGGCACCTTTTGCGGTTGTCGGTCTGGCGGCTGGTTTGGCGTTGTTTTGGGCCGCTGCCTTTGCCGTCGCCACCAAATGGGGCAGGGGGGCTGCGCGGATCCTTGTCCTGATTGCGGCCCTGTCGCTGGCGGAGTTTGGACGTGCCTATCTGCTGACGGGGTTGCCATGGGCGGCGTTTGCGCAGTTCTGGATTGATACGCCAGTTGCGCAGATGTTGCCATTGATCGGTCCTCAAGGGGTCGCAGTGTTGACCCTGATTGCGTTTATCCCTTTGGGGCTTTTGTCCTTGCGTCCGGTTTGGGCGGTGCTGCCACTGGCCGTAGCGGCACTTTGTGTCGCGCTGGTTCCGTCGCCTCCGCCTGTGGAGATGACAGACAAGATCATCCGTTTGGTGCAGCCCAATGCCCCGCAGGATGAAAAATGGCACCCTGATTTGCGTTGGTCTTTTGTGCAGCGCCAGGTCGAATACACAAGCGCGCCCGGTGATGTTGATCTTATTGTTTGGCCCGAAACGGCTGTGCCGCTGATGCTGCATTACGCGGAAGATGTGCTGACCCAGATCTCTGCTGCCGCGGGCCAGACGCCGCTATTCCTTGGCATCCAGCGCCGTGAGGCGGGCCAGTATTTCAACTCGGCCATTTTGCTGGAAGAGGGGGGCGCGCCAAGCCAGATCTATGACAAGGCGCATCTGGTGCCATTTGGAGAGTATGTCCCTGCCGGAAATCTGATGGCGCGGTTTGGCATTCACGGCTTTGCCTCGCAGGCAGGGGCGGGTTATGCAGCCGGGCCGGGGCCGCAGGTGATTGACCTGCCGATCGGCAAGGCGTTGCCCCTGATCTGCTATGAAGCCGTGTTCCCGCAGGATGTAAACGCCGCGCCGGAAAGAGCGGATGTTCTGATACAGATCACCAACGACGCATGGTTCGGGACATATTCTGGCCCCTTTCAGCATCTCGTACAGGCCCGGATGCGGGCGCTTGAGCAGGGGTTGCCTATGATCCGGGTCGCCAATACCGGGATATCCGCGATGATTGATCCCTACGGTCGGATCGTTGATTCCCTGCCTCTTGGCGTGGCTGGATATATTGACGTGGCCCTTCCAGCACCGCTGGCCCCCACACTCTATGCGCGTACAGGCGATATCTGGGTGTTTCTCTTCTGCATTCTTCTATGTGTGGGGGGGATGGCTTTTTCGCAGAGTATTGCACGCAGGTCATAGCTCGTTAAGCATAGCGGATTATAGATTGACGAGTCCTGCCGGTCCGCGTAGTGCGGTCCGATTACTGCCACAACGGCTTCCTGGCGTGGCAGGCTGAACCCCCAACGGAGCACCACTTTCATGACACGACCCAACTACACTTTCACTTCGGAATCTGTTTCCGAGGGCCACCCCGATAAGGTCTGTGACCGTATCTCGGATGCTGTTCTTGACGCCTTTCTGAGCGAAGAGCCCGAGGCCCGCGTTGCTGCGGAGACCTTTGCCACGACCAATCGTGTGGTCATTGGTGGTGAAGTGGGCCTGTCCGATCAGGAAAAACTGCAGGACTACATGGGCCGCATCGACGAGATCGCCCGCGCCTGCATCAAGGATATCGGCTACGAGCAGGACAAGTTTCACCACGAGACGGTTGAGATCACCAACCTGCTGCACGAACAATCCGCCCACATCGCCCAGGGTGTGGACGCGGCTGAAGACAAAGACGAAGGCGCTGGCGACCAAGGTATCATGTTTGGTTTTGCAACCAACGAAACCTCGGCTCTGATGCCTGCACCGATCCAGTACAGCCACGCAATTCTGCGCCGCCTTGCCGAAGTGCGCAAGAATGGCACCGAACCTGCGCTTGGTCCGGATGCGAAATCGCAGCTGTCCGTTGTCTATGAAAACGGCAAGCCGGTTCGCGTCAGCTCTCTGGTGCTGTCGACGCAGCATCTGGACGAGACGCTGACCTCAAACGACATTCGCGCCATTGTCGAGCCCTACATCCGTGAAACCCTGCCTAATGGCTGGCTGACCGATGAAACCGTCTGGCACGTGAACCCAACTGGCAAGTTCGTAATCGGCGGCCCGGATGGGGACGCAGGTCTGACAGGCCGCAAGATCATCGTTGACACCTACGGTGGCGCAGCGCCTCACGGTGGCGGGGCGTTCTCTGGCAAAGATCCGACCAAGGTTGACCGCTCAGCTGCATACGCTGCGCGTTATCTTGCAAAGAACGTGGTCGCTGCAGGCCTGGCCGATAAATGCACCATCCAGCTGTCTTACGCGATTGGCGTGGCAAAGCCGCTGTCGATCTACGCTGACACCCACGGAACCGGTGACGTTCCTGCCGACAAGATCGAGGCAGCAATTGATCGGATCATGGATCTGACCCCGCGCGGCATCCGCTCTCACCTTGGTCTGAACAAGCCGATCTATCAGCGCACCGCAGCCTATGGCCACTTTGGCCGCGAACCTGACGCCGATGGTGGTTTCAGCTGGGAACGCACCGATCTCGTCGATGCGCTGGCAAAAGCGATCTGATCCTATCTGGACGACATGATCTGAAAAGGGCGGGAGATTTCCTGCCCTTTTTTCATTTTCAGCCCCTCTGAAAGTCATTGGTAATGCGGTGTCATTACTGGCAAGGTGCTTGCGAACTTAAAATGGACGTAGCCCGTGTCACTCTCGTTTGGCGTCAAATCTTCTCTAACTCTTGCGACAGTGCTGTGCTGCAGTATCGCGATGGGCGCACAAGCGAGAGACACCTTGCCGCCGAAATTCAAGGTGGACGGCCAGACTTTGATCTATGACACCGAGGAGCCGGAAGAAAACACCGGCAAGGATGGTGCAAGAGCTGAAATCTGGGAGATAACCGAAGACGACATCGAACCCTTTCGCGATATACTCGCGGCCAATCCTGCCATCGATCGCCTGCAGCTGAACAGCGGTGGTGGCAGTGTCTATGCGGGCGAGACGATTGCCGAAATCGTTCTTGAACACGGGTTGGATACCTGGGTCGTCGGAGAGTGCATCAGCGCCTGCGTTGATATCTTTCTTGCGGGCGAGGGGCGGCAGATGACGCTAGGCTCTCAGATCGGGTTCCATCAGCGAGATTGGGCGCCAAAGGCAGTCCAGGGCTATTACCGGCGCTGGCGCAAGGACGAAGACTGGGCGACACCGTTTGAGTTTGGCTCTTGGATCTATCGTGATACCCAGGCAGAGGTGTTTCTGCATCTGGACTACATGCTGGATCGCGGTGTTGACCCGGAGTTTGCGATCGAAACACTGAAGACACCGCCACATGATATCTGGTTTCCAACTCGGCTGAGGTTGATTGCGGCAGGTGTCCTGCGCGAAGGCGGCTAACGGCTAAAGCCATCACAGCTGCGTTGCGGGCAATCGGAAGGGTGCTTGGTGGCTTGACCCAACGCTGTGGTTCAGGCAGATGGGCGGCCAGATTTTTCACAGCTCTACAGGAAACGCATCTGATGTCTGATGACAACAAACCCAACCCGGCGCCGACTGGGGACACCCGGCCCAACGCGGTTGATAAACATCAGAGCGGTGCGCCCTGGCGCAACTTTTATGGCCGCCTCAAGGGCAAGCAGCTCAAGGACAGCCAGCAGCGCTATCTTGACGAAGATCTTGCCGCGCTTAGCCCGGGGGCTGTGGGCTGGGATGAAAATCCCGATCGCACGCTGCTTGATCTGGACAGCCTGTTCGGTGGCCGTGACGTCTGGCTTGAGGTCGGCTTTGGCGGTGGTGAGCATTTGGTTCATCAGGCGGTTTCGAACCCCGATGTCGGGATCATCGGCGCAGAACCCTACATCAACGGTGTTGCCATGCTTCTGGGCAAAATCCGCAGGGCGGGGGCCGATAACATCCGGGTGCATCCGGGTGATGCGCGTGACCTGATGGACGTGCTGCCGGAACAGTCGATCTCTCGTGCTTTTCTGCTCTACCCCGACCCTTGGCCAAAAGCACGACACCACCGCCGCCGTTTTGTGACCCAAGAACACCTGGCACCTTTGGCGAAATGCCTGAAGTCCGGCGCCATTTTCCGTGTGGCAACTGACATTCCTGACTATGTCCGCCAAACCATGGAAGAAGTGCCGCAAGCGGGGTTCGAATGGCTTGCAGAGGGGCCGGATGATTGGCGCAACGCATGGGGCGATTGGATCTCCACGCGCTACGAGCAAAAGGCGCTGCGCGAGGGACGGACCCCGCATTACATGACCTTCCGCCGTCTGTAATTTCCCATCTGCCGTCACATTTTCCCGCTCGGAGCTCATGCTCGTGGGCCCATGTGGCAGCAAAACACGCTGGACCGACCCGAACCGATTGGGTAGGTCCAGATGTGAACGCTAGCATTGAAAGGTTCCTCATGTCCGGACACGGCACGCCACTCCCGATGACATCCCACCGCGCGAACCCCCTGAAAGGGGTTGCCGAGGTTCCGGGCGACAAGTCCATTTCGCACCGCTCCATCATTCTGGGTGCGCTGGCTGTTGGCGAAACCAAGATCACGGGCCTGCTGGAAGGCGAAGATGTGCTCGACACCGCCAAGGCGATGCGCGCAATGGGCGCCGAGGTGACAAAGCATGACGACGGCAGCTGGTCTGTTCACGGCGTGGGCGTTGGCGGTCTGGCGGAGCCTGATCAGGTGATCGACTGCGGCAATTCGGGCACCGGCGTTCGCCTCATCATGGGGGTGATGGCCACGTCTGCAATCACCGCGACCTTCACCGGGGATGCAAGCCTCAATAAACGGCCGATGGCGCGTGTTACCGATCCGCTGGCCCTGTTTGGCACCAAATCCGTGGGCCGTTCCGGGGGGCGTTTGCCGATGACCATCGTGGGCGCGGCAGAGCCGACACCTGTGCGCTACACGGTTCCGGTGCCCTCGGCTCAGGTGAAATCTGCGGTTCTGCTTGCGGGTCTCAACGCGCCCGGGAAAACCGTTGTGATTGAGAAAGAAGCCACGCGTGACCATTCAGAGCGGATGCTGGCTGGCTTTGGTGCCGAAATCACGGTTGAGGACACAGACGAAGGCCGGGTCATTACGCTGACTGGACAGCCCGAGCTGCAGGCGCAGGTCATTGCGGTGCCCCGCGATCCGTCCAGCGCGGCTTTCCCGGTCTGTGCAGCGCTGATCACGCCGGGGTCTGATGTGCTGGTGCCAGGTATCGGGCTGAACCCGACCCGCGCCGGTCTGTTCTACACTCTGCAGGATATGGGTGCGGATCTGACCTTTGAAAACATGCGCGAGGAAGGCGGCGAGCCGGTCGCCGATCTGCGCGCGAAATTCTCCCCCAACATGAAGGGGATCGAAGTCCCGCCGGAACGTGCAGCTTCGATGATTGATGAATATCCCGTTCTGTCTGTTGTGGCCTCCTTTGCGAGCGGCAAGACCATGATGGCAGGCGTTAAGGAACTGCGCGTCAAGGAAAGCGACCGCATTGACGCGATGGCGCGTGGCCTGCGCGCAAATGGCGTGATGGTCGAAGAGGGTGACGATTGGTGGGCCGTAACCGGCATGGGCGCTGATGGTGTCCCGGGTGGCGGCACTTGCGAAAGCTTCCTTGATCACCGCATCGCAATGTCTTTCATGGTGATGGGTATGGGGGCGCAAAACCCGGTGACTGTGGACGACAGCACCCCGATCGCCACGTCTTTCCCGATCTTCACGCCGCTGATGACCGACCTTGGCGCCCGGCTTGAGACCTCATCATGAGCTTCACGGTCGCAGTCGACGGGCCGGCAGCCGCAGGTAAGGGCACGATTTCCCGTGCTGTAGCCGCGCATTTCGGTTTTGCCCATCTCGATACAGGCCTTCTTTATCGTGCTGTTGGCGCTCGGATGCTGGCAGGGGAAAAACCAATCGCTGCGGCTGAGGCGCTGTTGCCAGAAGATCTGGAGCGGCCAGAGTTGCGCACCGCGGAGGTGGCTCAGGCGGCCTCCAAGGTTGCGGTCATTGCCGAAGTGCGTGCAGCGCTTGTTGATTTCCAAAGAGCATTTGCGCGTCGGGCTGGCGGCGCGGTTCTTGATGGCCGCGATATCGGAACGGTGATCTGCCCACGCGCGCAAGCCAAGCTCTTTGTCACCGCAAGTGCAGAAGTCCGCGCCACGCGGCGTCTGAAGGAGCTGCTGGCGGCCGGTCATCCGACAACGCTGGCCGAGGTTCTGGAGGATGTGAAGGCCCGCGATGCACGGGACATGAACCGTTCCGAAGCGCCGCTGAAACCCGCGCAGGACGCTGTGCAGATCGACACCAGTACGCTGAGTATCGAAGAGGCCGTTGAAATGGCCATCGCAGCGATCGAGGCGCGACGTTAGGGTCGTATCGTCCATTCTGCGGCTTGGGATCATCATTTTGGCGTAAATTCCCCACGCAATCGAGGTACTACCTGCGACCTTTGGGCCAGTTATCGCCTTGTTTGTATCGTTTCTCTTGCGCGGGATGGGGAATCCCAGTAACAAACGGCCTGTCACTATAGGGGCGGTTAACGCACGGGCGGCATTCTGAGCAGGGTCGGGGCACACCTCGGCCCTTTGTGTTTGTCTGATCAGACCGGCATGTGCTGCGCCCCATACGGACCAATCTTCAAGACCGGCGGAGACAACCGCCCGGCCAGATAAAACCGATTTGTAAAGGAAACCTGAGACCTCATGGCTCAAAACACATCGATGGAGGAATTCGAAGCCCTCCTGAACGAAAGCTTCGAAATGGACACCCCCGAAGAGGGTTCCGTTGTTAAAGGCAAGGTCATCGCAATCGAAGCAGGCCAGGCCATCATCGACGTAGGCTACAAAATGGAAGGCCGCGTCGAGCTGAAAGAATTCGCAAACCCTGGCGAAGCTCCCGAAATCTCTGTTGGCGATGAAGTAGAAGTCTACCTGCGCGCAGCTGAGAACGCCCGTGGCGAAGCTGTCATCTCCCGCGAGATGGCGCGCCGCGAAGAAGCATGGGATCGCCTGGAAAAAGCATACGCAGACGACCAGCGCGTCGAAGGTGCTATCTTCGGTCGTGTCAAAGGCGGCTTCACCGTCGACCTGGGCGGCGCTGTTGCATTCCTGCCCGGCTCGCAGGTTGACGTGCGCCCCGTGCGCGACGCTGGCCCGCTGATGGGTCTGAAGCAGCCGTTCCAGATCCTGAAGATGGACCGTCGTCGTGGCAACATCGTTGTGTCCCGCCGTGCGATCCTCGAAGAGTCCCGCGCCGAGCAGCGCGCCGAAGTCATCGGCAACCTGTCCGAAGGCCAGGCAGTGGACGGTGTCGTCAAGAACATCACCGAATACGGTGCGTTTGTTGACCTCGGCGGCGTTGACGGCCTGCTGCACGTCACCGACATGGCATGGCGCCGTGTGAACCACCCGTCCGAGATCCTGTCCATTGGCGAAACCGTCAAGGTTCAGGTCATCAAGATCAACAAAGAGACTCACCGTATCTCCCTCGGCATGAAACAGCTGCAGGAAGATCCGTGGGATCTGGTTGGCGCCAAGTACCCGCTGTCCTCCGTGCACAAGGGTCGCGTCACCAACATCACCGATTACGGTGCATTTGTTGAGCTGGAGCCGGGTGTCGAAGGTCTGGTCCACGTCTCCGAAATGTCCTGGACCAAGAAAAACGTCCACCCGGGCAAAATCGTCTCCACTTCCCAGGAAGTCGACGTCATGGTTCTGGAAATCGATGGTGCCAAGCGCCGCGTTTCCCTGGGCCTCAAGCAGACCATGCGCAACCCGTGGGAAGTCTTTGCTGAGACCCACCCGGAAGGCACTCAGGTCGAAGGCGAAGTCAAGAACATCACCGAATTCGGTCTGTTCATCGGCCTCGACGGCGACATCGACGGCATGGTTCACCTGTCCGACCTGTCCTGGGACGAGCGTGGCGAAGATGCGATCCAGAACTACCGCAAAGGCGACATGGTTTCGGCCGTTGTCTCCGAAGTGGATGTCGAGAAAGAGCGTATCTCCCTGTCGATCAAAGCCCTGGGCGGCGACAAGTTCGCTGAAGCCGTTGGCGGCGTGAAGCGTGGTTCCGTGATCACCGTTGAAGTGACCGCGATCGAAGACGGTGGCATCGAAGTGGAATACGAAGGCATGAAGTCCTTCATCCGCCGCTCCGACCTGTCCCGTGACCGCGCAGAGCAGCGTCCTGAGCGTTTCTCGGTTGGCGACAAGGTCGACGTTCGCGTCACCAACGTCGACTCCAAGACCCGCCGTCTGGGCCTGTCCATCAAGGCACGCGAAATCGCGGAAGAAAAAGAAGCCGTCGAACAGTATGGCTCCTCCGATTCCGGCGCGTCCCTGGGCGACATCCTGGGCGCAGCACTGAAGTCCGGCGACTGATTTCAGTAGCCGCTACAGGCTGAAAAATTTGGAACGGCCTCGCATCCTGTGCGGGGCCGTTTCCTTTTGCCGCAGTGCCTGATTTCTCAGAGGTGCGGGCATTCGTTAATGAACTGGCTGCGAATCAAGTTGCCACATGTGTGGCCGTGCAATCGCCTTTTGCGGGGAAACCTATGAATGTTTCTGCTTGGCGCTGCGCGGAATCAGCCTAATCTTAGGCAATCGCTAGCTAATTCGCGGGCGCGTCCGGTATCAATTGGTGACGGTTTCCGGAATTGTTCCTATAGTTGGTGCATATAAACTTCGCCTAAATTGGCTTGGGAGGGCCTGGACATGATCCGTTCGGAATTGATCCAGAAGATTGCAGACGAAAACCCGCACCTGTATCAGCGTGACGTGGAGAGGATCGTTAACACGGTGTTCGAGGAAGTGACTGACGCAATGGCGCGTGGTGACCGGGTTGAGCTGCGAGGCTTTGGAGCCTTTTCGGTGAAACAACGGGATGCGCGGGTTGGTCGCAATCCCCGCACCGGTGAAACGGTCCATGTTGAAGAAAAACATGTGCCGTTCTTCAAGACTGGGAAGCTCTTGCGGGACCGCCTGAACGGAAAAGCTTGATGCGCTACATTCGCTACGCCTGTCTCGGTGTCATTGCGATCGCTCTTATCTCGGTTTCGCTTGCGAACCGTGGGCTGGTCGAACTGAAACTTCTGCCAGCGGCTCTGGCCGAACTGATCGGCTACAACTTCCAGATTGAACTGCCACTTTTTGTTGTGGTGCTGGGGGGTATTGCCGCTGGTCTGGTCATTGGTTTCATCATCGAGTGGCTGCGCGAACACAAACACCGTCGCGAAGCGGATCAAAAGGCCCGTGAGGCCCGCAAACTGTCGCGTGAAGTCTCGCGCCTCAAGAAGCAGAAGAACGAAGGCAAGGACGAGGTTCTCGCCCTTCTGGACGAGGCGAGCTGAGCCAGTCATGCAGGACATTCGGGTCAAGATCTGCGGGCTGAAAACCCCGCAGGACATCGCGGCTGCCGCCGAGGCAGGCGCGGCATACATCGGGTTCAACTTTTTTGCCAAATCCCCACGGTCAGTCACCCCACAGGAGGCCGCTGCCTTGGCGGTTGAGGCGCCCATAGGCATGTGCAAGGTCGCATTGGTGGTCAATGCAGATGACGCCATGCTTGATGAAATCACCAGTGTTGTTCCCCTGGATATGATCCAACTGCACGGCCAGGAAACCCCGGAACGTGTGGCAGAGGTCAAGGCACGCTACGGCTTGCCTGTGATGAAGGTTTTGGGTGTCTCGTCGCTTGAGGACGTCCAGCGCATCGATGCATACGAAGGCGTCGCGGATCAAATTCTGGTCGATGCCAAGGCGCCCAAGGACGCGGTGCTGCCGGGCGGAAATGGGGTTGCCTTCGACTGGCGTCTGCTGGCGCAGAAGAAATACTGGCGCGCCCCGTGGATGCTGGCTGGCGGGTTGAATCCGGAAAATGTAGCCGAGGCCATCCGGGTCACCGGCGCCCGTCAGGTTGATGTCGCTTCTGGCGTCGAGAGCGCGCCGGGCGAAAAGGATCCGGCTCGGATCAAGTCGTTTTGCGAGGCGGCAAACGCACCTCGCCGTTGACCCCTGCTGTTCTGCGCAGCGACAGGTCGGCTCAGCCGCGATAATCAGTCCCAAATCATAGAAACCTCTCCGCGTCCCTTTACCCGACGCGGGGGGCGCTATACTCATATCGGGCGCCGCGAAGAAGGAATGAACCATGGCCGAAGATCTATTCAACAGCTTTATGAATGGCCCCGATGAACAGGGCCGGTTTGGTATTTTTGGTGGGCGGTTTGTCAGCGAGACTTTGATGCCGCTGATTCTCAGCCTGGAAGAGGAATACGATCGCGCCAAGGATGACCCGACCTTCTGGGCAGAGATGGATGATCTGTGGAAACACTACGTCGGTCGTCCCAGCCCGCTTTACTTTGCGGAGCGCCTGACCAACCACCTTGGCGGTGCCAAGATCTATCTCAAGCGGGATGAACTGAACCATACAGGCGCCCACAAGGTGAACAACGTGTTGGGCCAGATCCTGCTGGCACGCCGCATGGGCAAGACCCGTATCATCGCGGAAACCGGTGCGGGGCAGCATGGTGTTGCGACAGCAACCGTCTGCGCCAAATTCGGACTTAAATGCGTGGTCTACATGGGGGCGCACGACGTGAAGCGCCAGGCCCCCAATGTGTTCCGGATGCGGCTTCTTGGGGCCGAGGTCATCCCGGTCACCTCTGGTCGTGGTACGCTGAAGGACGCGATGAACGATGCGTTGCGGGATTGGGTGACCAATGTCCATGACACCTTCTACTGCATCGGGACGGTTGCCGGTCCTCACCCCTATCCGGCGATGGTGCGGGATTTCCAGTCGATCATCGGCAAGGAAGTCCGCTGGCAGCTGGCAGAGCAGGAAGGCGAAGGCCGCCTGCCGGATACCGTCATCGCAGCGATTGGCGGCGGATCCAACGCGATGGGCCTGTTCTACCCGTTCCTGGATGACAAATCTGTCAATATCATCGGCGTCGAAGCAGGTGGTAAAGGGGTTGATGAGAAGATGCAGCATTGCGCGTCTCTGACCGGTGGGCGCCCCGGAGTGCTGCATGGCAACCGCACCTATCTGTTGCAGGATGACGATGGTCAGATCCTTGAAGGTTTCTCTATCTCTGCGGGGCTGGATTATCCGGGTATCGGGCCTGAACATGCATGGCTGCATGACATTGGCCGGGCGGAGTATGTCTCTATCACCGACCGTGAGGCACTGGAAGCGTTCCAGCTATCCTGTGCAATGGAAGGCATTATCCCGGCTCTGGAGCCGAGCCACGCGCTTGCACATGTGATGAAGATCGCTCCTGATCTGCCGAAGGACCATATCATCGTGATGAACATGTGTGGGCGTGGCGACAAAGACATCTTTACCGTGGCCCGTCACCTTGGGTTTGACATGTCCGACACAGAAGAAGGGCGCGACACCGACTGATTGGTCGATGCATGCCAAAGGAAAAGGCGCCGCAAATGCTGGCGCCTTTTTTCGTTTGGACGTAATCTTTCAGGGTCAGTCGGTTGCCGGGTCGCTTGCATGTTGTTCGAGGATATGAAGCGGCACGATATCCAGTGCTTTGATATGGGTCGCGCTCAGTTTGACCTTTGGGGCGCAGCCTTCGTCTGCGGCCTGCAGGAACCGTCCGGCGCACAGGCACCAGCTATCGCCTGCCTTCAGTCCGGCAAAGCCGAATTCTGGTCTCGGGGTCGACAGGTCATTTCCGACATATTTGGGAAAGGCGAGAAACTCGTCGGTCATGACAGCGCAGACTGTGTGACTGCCCTGATCCTGGGCGCAGGTGTTACAATGGCCGTCCCGAAAGTACCCGGTCATCGGCTCCGTTGAACAGGGGGCCAAGGCGCCCCCCTTCACATTCACGCTTGCGTCTTTTTCCATCGCTTTACCCTAAAGTGACTTGGCCAGTGTTCTCAGCATTCTGACATTCTGCCGGGAGACACCTGATTCACGAAAGGCGCGGTCTGCCGCAGTCACCACGATCACGACATTTCGGCCCTGATGGATATAAATATATTGCCCATAGACGCCCCTGGCCAGAAATTCACCGGGCTCTGCGTTCCTTGGGATCCACCATTGGTAACCATAGCCGGTCTTGCCCGGTTCTGTTGGTGCAGTAGGGCGGGTGGAGCGTGCAACCCAAAGGCGCGGGACGATCTGCTTGCGGCCATATCGCCCGTTCTGCGCCATCATCAATCCAAAGCGCGCGAAATCCCGGGTCATCTGATTGATGCCGCCAAGGACAAAGGCGACCCCCGCACCATCCGTCAGGTAGTAACCGGCTTTCTCAAGGCCCAGATGGTAGAGGATCCTTTCAGAGAGCAGCTCTGGCACCGAACGACCGGTCGCGCCCCGGATAACCATGCCCAGGACGTGGGTGTCGATTGACACATATTGCCAGATCTCGCCTGGCGCAGCGATCGTGCCATTCAGCTCTGCGGCAAAATCGTCCAGCGTCCCGCCAAGGGCAAGGGTGCGGCCCATCCGATTGATATCGGAATCATAGTCCAGATAGTCTTCATCAAACTCGACCCCGCTGGCCATGTTCAGCACATTGCGGATTGTCGCCGCTTCATACGCAGATCCACGCAGGGAGGGGGCGTATGTCACCACCTTCTCGTCGAGCGAGGCGATGGCCCCCTCGTCCAAGAGAATACCAAAGAGGGCGGAAAGGTAGCTCTTGGCCATGGACCAGGAGATGCGCAGATCGGTCTCTGCGGTGCCCTTGTGATAGCTCTCGTGCCGGATCTGTCCGTTTTTCATAACCAGCAGCGAAGTAACGGATCGTTCTTCCATCCACTCCTGCATGCCGCTTGGCAGCGTCATTTCTACCCCGCGCGGCAACTCGCTCGGCTCTTGCGGGCCGCGATCCAGCGGGGTGGTCAGAAAGGCGTCTCCCATATGAGAGAAGTTGTGAACGATCTTGTCTTTGTCAAAAAGGGTGTTCACCGCGATCAGCCGGGCGATGGTCTCTCGTTTGTAGAGAGCCACCGACGCGGCGCAGACCAACGTCGTCAAAACGAAAATAGACGTAATACGTAGCCACTTGGGCATAAAATCCTCCTGCAATATGCTGATCCTAGTCAGCTGGAGGGGCAGCGCGCAAAGGCGACGCCGCGGCACCATGACATCACTTGAATTTGTCGAGCAGCTTTTCCATCGGAGAGCGCGTGTCCTCTGCTTGGGCTTCGCTCGATGCGGCTTTTTGCAAAGCCTGGGGGCTCTGCGTGCCGCCCTTGCTCTTGGCCTTGGCTTGACCGGTGGAGCTGCGGGGCGGAGCGACGCGAAGGGCAACCGCATTCATGAACTTGCCTCCGTCACCTTTGGCGAGCGAGGCCGCACCATCCGAAATCCCGCGTAGAAGGTCGTCGAGCCAGGCCTCATCCGCCTTGGCGAAATCGCGCAACACATAGCCCGCAACCGCATCCTTATGGCCCGGATGGCCGATGCCCAGGCGGACCCGCCCGTAATCTGCACCGATATGGGAGTGAATGGAGCGCAGACCATTGTGACCTGCGTGGCCGCCTCCTTGTTTGACGCGGGCTTTGCCGGGGGCCAGGTCAAGTTCGTCGTGCAGAACGATCACGTCGGCCGGAGTGAGCTTGTAAAAGCGCATCGCTTCTCCGACCGATTGACCGGACAGGTTCATGAAGGTCTGCGGCTTGAGCAGCAGGACTTTTTCGCCGCCCAGAACGCCCTCGCTCAGTTGAGCCTGAAACTTGCTCTTCCACGGGGAAAAACCGTGGTCATCCGCAATCTGATCAAGTGCCATAAAGCCGATGTTGTGGCGATTGCCTGCATATTTCGCGCCCGGGTTCCCGAGCCCTACAAAGAGTTTCATGGTCTGGCGTTGTCCTGCATCTGAGCTCTCTTTTTTCTACTGAGCCCTCGCACAGAGCGCAACAACCGGCGGGGCGGGATGGCAAACGAAAAACGGGCCCCGAAGGACCCGTTTCCCAGAACAACCCAAATGGGCGGTGTTCTTATTCTTCTGCAGCTTCTTCGCCGCCTTCTTCTTCGCTCTCAGCGGACTTGAGGCCGGACGGAGCGGAGATGTTGGCAACAACGAAGTCACGGTCGATGGTCGGCTTGGCGCCTTCCGGCATGGTGACCGAAGAGATGGTGACGGTGTCGCCGATGTTCAGGCCGGTCAGGTCAACAACCAGCTTCTCGGGGATGTCACCTGCGGTCACAACCAGCTCGACTTCCGGACGAACGGCAGTCAGAACGCCGCCGCGCTTGATGCCCGGTGCAGCTTCTTCGTTGATGAACTCAACGGGAACGAACAGGTTCACTTTCGAGGTGCGACGCAGGCGCATCAGGTCGAAGTGAGTCGGCAGGTCTTTTACAACGTCACGCTGAACGTCGCGGCAGATGACGCGGACGTCTTCCTGGCCTTCCACTTTCAGGTTCCACAGAGTGGACTTGAAACGACCAGCTTTCAGCTTTTTCAGCAGTTCGTTGAAGGGGATCTGGATCGACATCGGTTCCGCGTCGCCACCAAATACAACCCCAGGAACCATGCCAGCACGACGTGCTGCACGAGCGGCGCCCTTGCCCGACCCCGTACGTTCCTGGCAAACAAGATCAGGAATCTGACCAGCCATGATAATTCTCCAATATGATAGGGGGGTGCCTCCAAGGCTGTCACCCCGCGTGAAGCCGTGCGCATAGACCGGATTGGCCAAGTTTGCAACCCGCAAACAGGTAATCGGTCAGGCCGGAGAGGGATCAGCGCCGCGAAAACCACGCTGACCCTCAATTCTGGCCCGTCTGGCCAGTCGTCAGTCGGCCATCCAGCGACCGCCGAAGTCTTCGGGAATCAGCAGATTGTGACGCCCCAGACCGTGTACTGTCTTTTCTCCGCACAGAGCCATCGTCGTATCGAGCTCCTTGTGGAGAACCTCCAGGGCCTTTGTCACACCCGCCTGACCCATCGCGCCAAGACCATAGACAAACGCCCGTCCGATCATGGTGCCCTTTGCGCCAAGAGCGATGGCCTTCAGGATGTCTTGACCAGAGCGGATACCGCTGTCCAGGTGGACTTCCACCTGATCGCCAACTGCATCCATGATGGCAGGCAGCATCTGGATGGAACTCAGCGCACCGTCCAACTGGCGCCCGCCGTGGTTTGAAACAACAATCGCGTCTGCCCCAACCTTGGCCGCCATCTTTGCATCCTCGACATCCAGGATACCCTTGAGGATCACCTTCCCGCCCCACATTTCCATGAGCTTCTCGATCTTGCCCCAGTCCAGTGAGGGATCGAACTGCTCCGCTGTCCAGGCGCCAAGGGACGATGCGTCAGAGATGCCATCCACATGTCCGACGATGTTGCCGAAATTACGGCGCTTGGCTCCCAGCATCTCAATCCCCCAGGACCATTTCGTCATCAGATTGGCGATGGTTTTTGGGGTCAGCTTCGGCGGAGCAGAAAGGCCGTTTTTCAGATCCTTGTGCCGCTGCCCGAGGATCTGCAGGTCGAGGGTGATCACCAACGCAGAACAGCGTGCATCCTTGGCCCGTTGAATAAGACGGCGAACATAGTCTTCGTCCTTCATGGTGTAGAGCTGGAACCAGAATGGTTTTGTCGTTGCCTCGGCGACATCTTCGATGGAGTTGATCGACATCGTGGAGAGCGTGAACGGAACACCAAAGGCTTCGGCGGCGCGCGCCGCCTTGATCTCGCCGTCTGCGTGCTGCATCCCGGTCAACCCAACCGGAGCAAGTGCGACGGGCATGGCGACATCCTGGCCAATCATCTGTGTCGCTGTGCTGCGTCCCGCCATGTCCACGGCGACCCGCTGACGAAGCCGGATCTTCTCGAAATCGTTGGTGTTGTCACGGAATGTCTGCTCTGTCCAGCTGCCGCTTTCGGCATAGTCGTAAAACATACGTGGTACGCGGCGTTCGTAAATGCGCTTGAGATCATCAATGTTGGTAATGACTGGCACGGCTCTGTCCTCGCCCTAAGTTGGTAATAAATTCTTACCAATCTTGTGCCGAAAGCGCAATCCAAGATACCGGGCAAGAAAAAAGGCCACACCCGGACGGCGCGGCCTTTGAAAAACATGTCTGATCGCAAGGGATTAGGCGGAATGGGCGCCATCCGAAAGGGATTTGACGAAGCTCAGAACCTCGCCCACGGGTTTGCCTGCGCCGATTTGGCTCACGATGGCGGAGCCAACAACCGCACCATCCGCGACCGAGGCGATGCCTTTGGCCTTTTCCGGAGTGTTGATGCCAAAACCCACGATCACAGGCAGATCGGTGCTTGCCTTGATGCGCGCCACTTCCGGACCTACGTTGGTAGCCTCGGCTTCGGCGGCACCTGTGATGCCGGTGATGGAGACGTAGTACACAAAGCCAGACGTATTCTGCAAAACGCGAGGCAGGCGTTTGTCATCGGTGGTCGGTGTCGCCAGTCGGATAAAGTTCAGACCTGCTTCCTGAGCGGGAATACACAGTTCGCTGTCTTCTTCTGGCGGAAGGTCGACCACGATCAGGCCATCAATACCTGCATCCTTCGCATCCTTGAGGAAGGTCTCAACGCCGCGGCTGTAGATCGGGTTGTAATATCCCATCAGGACGATTGGCGTAGTGTTGTCTTCCTCACGGAAAGCCCGCGCCAGATCGAGCGTACGTTGAAGCGTCATCCCGGCTTCCAGGGCGCGCTGGCCTGCGAGCTGGATGGTCGGGCCGTCGGCCATCGGATCGGTAAAGGGCAGGCCCAGCTCAATCACATCCACACCAGCTGCCGGCAGGCCCTTGACCAGCTCGAGAGAGGTGTCGAAATCCGGATCCCCGGCCATGACATAGGCAACAAATGCCTTTTTGTTGGCAGCTTTCAGGTCGGCGAATTTGGCGTCAATGCGGGTCATGATCGGGCCTTTTGCAAGTGTCTGCCCCGGTGTGCCGAATGTTTTCCCAGAAATCAATCCCGTGCACAGACAAGCCTGACCATATTGTGCCTGCCGAAAGCAGCGCGACCTTCGGCAGGGGGGCTGTTACAATGGCGCGTGCCAGCGCAGCAGCAGCTGATTGACGCCGGGGTTGGTGTCTGCGGTGGAAGCGTTCGATTTATGGGACAGGGCCAGCGAAATGGCTCGTCCGCTTGCGAATGTCTTTCCCACGGCGAGAGAGCTGCGGATCTCAAAAGTGGAGCCCAGATCGTTCAGATCCACATTTTCAGAGTATGCGCCCGGCATCACGCTGGTTTCGATGAACCAACCTCGCTGTAGGTGCCATGTCCCTACGACGCCGGCCCCGACAAATGCGTCCCCCGTGGTATGCACATCGAGTGCCGCGCCAAAGGCTGCATCAAAGCTACCGCGCTCCCAGAACGGGCTGTGCTGATACTCTAGCGACAATACGGCACTGTCTTCGGCCCCTTCGCGAGAGAAGCTTGTGTATCCGGCCCCAAGGACCAGTTCCTGCGCAGCTGCAGGCAAGGCGACCGCAGTGGAAAGGGTGAGGGCGAGAGCGGTGGCCTTTGTGGCCGAAGTAAAGGTCATGGTCGTTAATCTCGTCTCGGTTGCGAACTATCGGTTTGGGTAGAATGATCTGTCTATTTCGCTGGTGTGTCCAGTGCCTGTCGTCGAACTGGGATCACGATCACGGGATAACAATGCTCAACAGGTGAAATGGTTGCATTTTTGCAGCTCTTTGTGCCGCAAAATGATGCAAATCGAGCAATGGCTGAATTGTGCGGGCAGGGCGGTTAAGGCGATGGCCGCTTGCGTCACCGTCAATTGCTGCCTAGAAGCGGCTCCCAAGTGGCATCAGGAGGCCGAAATGGGCTTTAAAATGGGAATCGTGGGTCTGCCGAACGTCGGCAAGTCGACCCTGTTCAACGCATTGACCAAAACCGCATCGGCGCAGGCGGCGAACTTTCCGTTTTGCACGATTGAACCCAATGTGGGTGAGGTCGGCGTTCCCGACCCGCGTCTGGACAAATTGGCGGCGATTGCAGGCTCCAAACAGATCATCCCCACCCGGATGACGTTTGTTGACATCGCAGGCCTCGTCAAAGGCGCGTCCAAAGGTGAAGGTCTGGGGAACCAGTTTCTTGCCAATATCCGTGAAGTCGACGCAATCGCGCATGTTCTGCGTTGCTTCGAAGATGGCGATGTGACCCACGTCGAAGGCCGTGTTGATCCGGTTGCTGACGCAGAAACCATCGAAACAGAGCTGATGCTGGCCGATCTGGAGAGCATTGAGAAACGGCGTGCGAACCTTGTTCGCAAGCTGAAGGGCAACGACAAGGAAGCGCAGCAACAGGATCGCCTGCTGGCCACGGCACAGGACATGTTGGAAAGCGGTAAGCCCGCCCGCCTGGTCGAGGTTGACGCAGAAGACGCCAAAGCCTGGAAAATGCTGCAGCTGCTGACCACCAAACCCGTTCTTTATGTCTGCAACGTCGGCGAATCCGAATCTGTCGACGGCAACGAACATTCCGCCAAGGTGGCGGACATGGCGGCAGCCCAAGGCAACGCTCATGTGATCATCTCGGCGCAGATCGAAGAAGAAATCAGCCAGCTGGAGCCCGAAGAGGCTGAGATGTTCCTCAGTGAAATGGGTCTCGCCGAGGCGGGGCTCGATCGTCTGATCCGGGCCGGCTACGAACTGTTGAAACTGGAAACCTACTTCACCGTGGGCCCCAAGGAGGCGCGCGCCTGGACCATCCGGACCGGGACAGCTGCTCCGCAGGCGGCAGGCGTGATCCATGGCGACTTTGAAAAGGGGTTCATCCGCGCAGAAACAATCGCTTATGACGATTATATCGCGGCCAACGGAGAGCAGGGTGCCAAGGAAGCGGGCAAGATGCGGGCCGAGGGCAAGAGCTATATCGTCAAAGATGGCGACGTCCTGCACTTCCTCTTCAACACCTGATTTCTCAGCCGTCTGAGACACGACATGATGCCCGCCCTCGCAAGACGGCGGGCATTTTCTTGATACAGCTGTCGGATATTCCTGAAAGCGCCGGACTTGAGTTGCCGCTAACGGAAATGCTAAACCCCCACGATTAATCAGTCGGAAGGATAAAAATGACAAAGCTGATCATCGACACAGATCCCGGCATCGACGATGCAATGGCGATTTTCTACGCGGCCGCGGCCCCGGATATCGACCTGCTCGGGCTCACCACAATCTTTGGCAACGTGACCACCAAGACCGCCACGCGCAACGCCCTGCGTCTGCTCGAAGCTGCAGGTCTGGATCTGCCGGTTGCCCATGGTGCCGAGGCGCCGCTGGTTCTGCCGCCGTTCACCCCCTCTGCCCATGTTCACGGCGATGAGGGTTTTGGCGATATTCCGGCTGCAACTCCCAAGGGCAAGCCGGTGGAGGAAGACGCAGCTGATTTTCTGATCCGCATGGCACGAGAGCACAAGGGAGAGCTGGTCCTGTGCCCGATTGGCCCGCTGACCAATATCGCCATTGCGATCCAGCGTGACCCGGAGTTTGCCCAAAACGTCAAACGGATCGTCATCATGGGCGGCTCGCTGGAAGAGGGCGGCAACATCACCCCCCACGCCGAAGCCAACATCTATCATGATCCCCACGCGGCAGAGGTACTGTTTGCCTCCGGTGCGCGGGTCGAAATGGTTGGCCTGGACGTGACACACCGCATCCTGTGTACCAAGGATGATTTCTCGGGCATCGCAGCGTCCTCGCCGCAACTGGGTGGTATGCTGCAGGAAATGTCAGTGTTCTATCTGCATTTCTACGAAACCGTGGGTAAGTTCGACGGCTGTTCCCTGCATGACCCGGCGGCCGTGATCGCCTGCACCCATCCAGAGTTGTTCACCGCCCGTTCAGTGCCAATGGAAGTCTCCTGTGAGGGCGACACATCTGGCGAAACCCGCCTGTCCGGCGAAGAGGGCCGCAAGCCGATCGACGTTTATATGGCCGTTGACGCAGAAGCGGTAAAATCCCTGTTCCTCAAGCGGTTGGCGATCCTGCCCTGAACCTTTGACAGCCCGCATAGGGCTCGAAGGCCCGTTGAATATCGCGCGCCCGCCCCGGTCATCCAGGGCGGGCGCCATCCGTTTGGGCCCATGATCCGGACCGCATAATTTTTTTCCCGAAAATGTCGATTTCGCCCTTGTTCTCAACGCCCTTGCGCTGATAGACGGGTCAGCGGAGACGTGGCCGAGTGGTCGAAGGCGCTCCCCTGCTAAGGGAGTAGGCGGGAAACCGTCTCGAGGGTTCGAATCCCTTCGTCTCCGCCATTTCACGGCTAACCTGCTGATATAAAACGATACTGGCTTTCGGGAAGGCCGAAATCCGCGCCCTGGTACAGTCAACTGGTATAGTGAGGGCAAGGATGGCCACGATACCAAGGCTGGTTACGCGCGGGCGAACCTTCTATTTTCGCGCCTCGGTTCCGCAGGATTTGTGGGATGTGGCGGGCCGAAAAGAGGTTAAGATTTCGTTAAGGACTGCTGAGCGATCATTGGCTCTCATGCGATGCCGCGCGATCAGCAATCATGTTGATCTCGTGGTGACGGAGGCGCGGAGGATGGCTCAAGGTCAGGACACAGCGATAGATCAGGCGATCCGCGACTATTTCCGCGAGGCGCTCGACTGGGGGCAGGAGTTTGCCGACATTTTCGCGCCCGAGGCTGAGGTGGATGTGGAGGATTGCATCGCGACCCTTGAGACGCGGCTCGCCCTCCTTCGTCGGCGTCTTGCGGTCAGGGACTTCCCAAGCGACGTACAGAGCGACGCAACCACTCTTGTGAGGCAATCCCCCCGGACACCCTAACAAGCCGCTTTCAGGCGCTCCAGCGCGCCCAGACGGGTCTGCTCAGAGCTAAGATCGAGGCGGACCGCCTACTGTTGGCGAAGCTGCACGGTGATTATGCTCAGACGCAGATTGCTGATCCGTTGTTTGAAGGCGTTGAGCCTTCGCCAGATGGCACAGTCCCGGCGGCGTTGCAGGTTACGCAGACAGTTCAAGCCCATTCAATTCCTGTCGCCCCGCCCTTGCGCGAGCTGGCCAAGAAATACGAAGAGGTGCTTGCCACGCAAAACATCAAGGAAAAGACGCTGGGCGATCTGCGCCTGTCCTTCGATCTGGCCCGTGCTGTGATCGACTTCGACAAGCCCTCGTCCCTGCTTGACACGAACGACATGAAGTCTTTGCGCGATCTGATCGGTCAGATACCTGCCCACTATCAGAAGAAGCCCGAAACCCGCGATCTGGACCCGGTTGCGGCGGTGGAAGCAGGCAAGCTGCTGCCCAAGATGGGTTATGAGACCCAGAAGAAGCGGTTCGATTTTTTCAAGCGGTTTGTCGCATGGATGGTGGCCGAAGAATATCTGCCGAAGGTACCGGGCGCTGACATCAAGCTGCTGGTCAAGAAGCCGCCCAAGGGCAAGCCCAAGCGGCTTCCCTACAGCGCCGAGCAGCTGCATCAGATATTCCAGACGCCGATCTACACCGGGCGGAGCAGTATTGCCCGATCTGGCGTAAAGGGTGATCTGCTGATGAAAGACGGTCGGTATTGGGTGCCTGTGATCGCGCTTTTTGCAGGGATGCGGTCGGGGGAGATTATCCAGCTGCTGAAAGCCGACGTCAGATCAGAGGAGGGGATCGCCTATTTCGATATTTCGAAATGGGAAGACGAGCCAGAGGAGGAGATCAAGAACCTCAAGACGGGTTCCAGCTATCGCCGCGTGCCGATCCACTCGGCCATCTTAAACCTTGGGTTCCTCGATTATGTAGCAGATCGACCCGGCGGTCGCCTGTTCCCAGATTTGAAGCTCGGTAGCGATGGGACATACAGCCAGCCGTGGTCCAAGTTCTGGAGCAACTACGGCAAGACATGGAAATTCCGAACCCCGCTGCATGTTTTTCACAGCTTCCGGCACAATTTTGTGGATGCGCTGCATGATGCCAACGTAACCGACGCCATCGCTATGCAGCTCTGTGGTCATTCTGATGATGCCGCGCACTGGGGTTATGGCAAGGATGCGTCCATAGCGCGGTTGAAAGAAGAGATCGAAAAGGTGCGCTACACCGGACTGGACCTGAGCCATGCGACCGGCTTCGGGTGGAAGTGAGGTGATGCGAGTATGAACGACTTTCCGCCGAAAACCGGCTGGCTGCATAAGGTCACCGCCGCAGCGAAGCAGCAATTCAAAAAGGAGATGTTTGACGGCGAGCCAGCTAAGCCGTTCGTGCCGCCGCCGGTGGACAGTGGCAAGTTCACGACCTACGGCTTTGAAGAGTATCAGAAGCTTAGAAAGACCCCACAGCCTAGCCCGGAGGACCTAAAGGGTGCGGCCAAAGAGGTATTTGCGCAGATCAAGTATTGGACGGAGCTTTCACCAATCCACGCCGAAGAGCGAGATTGGGCTGGGATCAAGCTGGACGACCTGGCGCAGGCCGTTGGGGTCAGCACCAAACAGGTGCAACGGATCGTCAAGAAACCTCCGTTTCACACTGCCACCAAGCTCATCGACAAGCGGACACGAAAGCTGATCAGGATCGGCCTGCCGTCAGACATGACCCACGAAGACTTTGCTCGCATAGTGGTGAGCGACTGGCGCAAAGAAAACAAAGAGGATTTCGGCCTGCTGGTCGGGATGGTCAAAGACGCGCCGAAGGGCCTCGCGCCGGACATCCTGCGCACTGTTGTAGCGAACTGGTCAGGCTTCATGGCTGGCGTCCATCTAGCTGTAGAAGTTGCGAAAGTCGAAGGTGATGCTTTCGATGGCAATCCCGAGCATTTCAAGAAGATGTTTTTTCACTACCCAGCGATTTCAGTGATACGTCGTTTCTGGCCGGTGGGCATCGAGTTTTATCACATGTTTATCCAAGAGAACTTGACGGGGGGTCCAATCCTTTATGACCAAATAAATAAGTTACTTAATAAACATGAGATACAGTCACCATTCTGACCAGTGGTCATAAAGAAAAGGACATGGTGACAGTTGCTCCACTCGCTACGCTCGCGGCGCACCTTGCCTTCGGAGAGGAAAGACTGAGAAAAAATGGATTGGGGAGATCAAGTGCTTTGCTGTTTTCGAGAAGGAACGGGGAGGCAGGTCTATGTCTTGCTCAGCTCTTGGGGATTTGCGCACACGACATTATGGCATCCATACGGATCGGATCAGATTTTGCTTTCGGCATCTGACAGCTCGTTCCCTACCTCGCGCCGAAGGCGACCCAAGGCCTCCAGCAGTTTGCGCGCGCCTTGGTGGTGCTCGTCTGCCAACAAGAGCAAGTCCTTTTGTGCCGCTTTCAGCTTGCCGCTAAATATTCCAAATCTCATGCCTCGCAGCCGATCCGTGATTGCCCGCAACTCTGCCCTCTGATCGTCAACGGTATCCTCGATTTTCTGATACCCGGCCATCGCCGTATCAAAGCGTTTTGTCAGGGTCTGAAACTTTGCGGTACTCGGGCCGCGACCGCCTTCAAAGCTGGCCACGGCCTTGTTCCAGCTTTCCGAGACCTTGTTGGTTTTTGGGGAGAGGGTGTTGAACGCTTTTGCCTGCCGATCCAAGAGCTTCCCCAATTGCAAAAGCTCATCTTCCGGCTTCATCGTCTTTGCATCAGACCACCGCTCTGTTTGGACCAAGATAGACCCGTCCCCGGAATGCCGACCGTGGTGCGAACGCCCTTAGAACTTAGATTGACGGTTCCACCTCTGCCGCCAAGGCTTGTACTGACGCCACTCTTGGACACATTCAGCCGCACACCCGGCGCGATCTTAATTCGTTTTTGAAATCGAAAAGCCACACGATGATTTCCTTTGAGAACATGTCGCGAGCTTAGTCTCCTAAGTCGGTTTGAGCGAGCCTCAAATTCTCCCTCAGGCTGTATCACTGACTGTCCCCGCGACATTTTTGGCGACAATTCCATATTCCGGGTTCAGCCAATGCAGGTTGGCCAGATGCGGGGTGCGCAAAGTGGAAATCCAGCGTCGTTTTCTGGGGGGACAAAACGGGTCCATCTGCTAATCCAGGTGTTGTGCCAATGTGGATATCTAGAGAAGTTGCAATTAACTGCACGCAACATGGGGTGGCATTATTTGGGGGGAACGCGTCCTGTCACCCCGATTTCCCTTCCCCTGTAGGTGTCACTGGATACGCTTAATGTGGGTGAGACGATCTCGCCCCCCTCCGGAAATGCCAAGGAGGGCACGACGTGATAGACACATCCAAACTCACCAGATTTCAGACCATCGCCGCACAAGGGATTGCCGCAGTTGATCTGGGGCCAAGGATCGCCCCGTTCACAAGCACCCATTGGGTCGCCAGCTCTTTGTTGCAGAAGGCCATCCGCCGGAGCGACCTGTATGCGGCGCGTCAAGCCGGACGGTTTTTGCTGGAGGCCAAAAGGGAACACCTGCTGCGCCGTCTCAATGTCATCGCCGCCGAAGACATCGGCATGGCGGATATCGAAACCGTGGGGATTGCAGCCTCCTGTCTGGCCAGCGCCAAGATACGGCGTGATCTGGGCGGGGATGTCTTGGTCACGGATTACCTGATCCGGCGCATGGTGGACGCCCGCAAATCCCGTGCTGCCGATGACCTGCTTATGAGCCTCGAACGACTGCCTGATTTGGGCGAGGATCGTACCCGCTTCGCTGCGATGTCAGATGATCGCCTGCGCCAGATTGTTCTGGGGTGCCCGTCACTCGACCGTAAGGCCCTCGCGCTTTGGTATCTGGTCGGCACGGCCCGTTGCCAGAGCGATTACCTGCCGACCCGCAAAGGCAATCCGAACTTGGCCTTCGATACCCTGGCTGAATTGGGCGTCGCGCCCACAATGGTACAGATCGCGCGAGCCAACTTCACCAAGACCTCGACCATGCTATCGCCGTTTGTCGCTCTGTTGTCCCTCGAAAACGGGGTGGTCGCAACCGGGGTTCAAGATGATCGAACCCCGGTTGAAACGCGGATCAATGGGGTGCCGTCCTATGCCTTTGACATGTACACGCGGCCCGGTCGTGCGGCCCTCGGGCGGTTGCTGGTGCGAAATGCAGGCATGGCGTCATGGGCCGGGGCGTTCCTGCCGCGAACGAACCGGGTGCAGGCGGCCGGGGAGTTGTTGTTTCGGGTCGAAGGTCAGTGCCTGCGCTGCCACGCTGTTGGGCCGCTGAGCGCCAGCCTGCGGGACAGGTGGCATTGGGAATGCTCAGGTCTGCCGCGTGACGCGCTCGAATTAGGGCTGGCCGCTCTCAAGGATGCGATGCCGGAGTTGAACGCGATCCGGGCCGAGGTTGTGCGGGAGGGCGTGGCATGAGCGATATCGTTCTAAACCGGCATAATCCTTTCTTATCCCGGTCCACAAAGGGCGGGGAAAGCGCCGATCTGACCGCCGATGAAGCGGTTGAGCATTTCATCCGCGAAAGCCTGTCCGAGAACACGCGCAAAGCCTACCGTTCCGATCTGGTCCATTTCACTGATTGGGGCGGGGAACTGCCCGCATCGGCTGATCTGGTTGCCCGCTATCTGGCCGATCACGCCGACACGCTGGCACCGTCCAGCCTCGCGCGGCGTGTGGCGACCCTGAGCATGGTCCACAAGGCGAACGCCTGGCCGAACCCGTGCCGCAGCGAGATCGTGCGCGCCACGATGCGGGGGATCAAACGAGTGAAGGGCACAGCACAGGATCAGGCCCGCCCCTTGCTGCGCGAAGACCTGTTCATTCTGCTGGACACGCTTGGGGATGACGCCCGTGGAAAACGTGACCGAGCGTTGTTGCTGATCGGTTGGGCGGGCGGGTTCCGGTCCTCGGAACTGGTCGGCCTTGATCTGGCCGATATCGAAGAGGTCCGCGAGGGGCTGGTGCTGCACCTGCGCCGGTCCAAAACCGATCAGACCGGCCAAGGTCGCAAGATCGGCATCCCCCTCGGTCGGACCCGCCATTGCCCCGTGGGCTCGTTGTCGGCGTGGCTGAGTGTCCTTGCGTCGGAAGAAGGCCCGATCTTCCGTCCCGTTGACCGCCACGGCAATGTGCAATCCGACCGCCTGCGCTCCGATGCCGTGTCCACCATCCTGCGCAATCGCCTCGCCAGAGCCGGGATCAACCCCGAGGGCTACAGCGGTCACAGCCTCCGCGCTGGCCTCACCACCAGCGCCATCAAGGCCGGGGTGCCAACCTACAAGGTGCGAGCACAGACAGGCCACGCCTCCGATCTGATGCTGTCGCGCTACGTAAGGGATGCGGGGCTGTTTGATGGCAATGCGGCGGGGGCATTGTTGTGATCGAGGCCGCCATAAGTCCTTGAGGAATACCCCTTCCAACCGCTAGAAGAGAGGCGACGGTTTCCGTTCAGAGCAAGGAGGCTCTGCGGAACCAATAAAATAGCGGGAAATACGAATGAATGTAGTCGCCTCTGAATTTAATGAATATGTGCTGTTTTCCGAGGCTGAGAATAATGCTCTTGATGAACGTAGTTTTCAAAAAGAACTACGTGGAAAGCAAGTCACCTATGTGACCTGCCTTGTGCGCGAAAAAGACGTTCAATTGAAGCCGGAGGAAAGAAACCGCCAGCTGTGGCTGTCCCGGTTAATTGAAAAGCTCGGGTACAGCCCGTCTCGAATTGCCGTCGAATACCCGATCACTTTCGGACGCGATACGTCAAAGCGCGCGGATATTGTCGTATTCGATGAGCACCGTCCAACCGTCCCTTACATCATCATTGAGGTGAAGCAGAAGAAGTACAAGGACGGGAAAGAACAGCTGCGGTCCTATGCTCATGCGACAGGCGCACCTCTCGCGGTGTGGAGCGACGGCATTCTGGCCGAAGTCTGGCACCGCAAGAACCCCAACTACTTCATGCCGATCCACGAGCTGCCTCGGGCCGATCAGACCATTGAGCAGGTGGTAGATCAGCCGTGGACGATCCAGACGCTGATCGACCTCGAAGACGAGCGCGTGAAGGAAGGCAAGTTCGCCCGATCCCTGCGCGATCTGATTGAGGATATGGAAGACGAAGTGCTGGCCAATGCCGGGGTCGATGTTTTCGAGGAAGTCTTCAAGCTGATCTTCACCAAGCTCTATGACGAGATGACCTCGCACCGACGGGGCACCGCACTGCGCTTCCGTAACCAGAATACCGCAGCCCAGCTAAAAGAGGCGATCCAGAACCTGTTCGACGAGGCCAAGAAGAAGTGGGAAGGCGTATTCCTCGAAGATGAACGCATCCGCTTGTCGCCCGACCACCTGCAAGTCTGCGTGGGGTCGCTTGAAGAGTGGAAGCTGTTCAACTCCAACCTCGACGTGATCGACGACGCCTTTGAATACCTGGTCTCGAAATCGTCCAAGGGCGAAAAGGGCCAGTATTTCACCCCGCGCTGGGTGATCGACATGTGCGTTCGGATGATGAACCCGCAAGAAGGCGAGACGGTGATTGACACCGCGTGCGGCTCGGCAGGGTTCACCGTGCACAGCATGTTCCACGTCTGGCGGCAGATCATCAAGGACATGGGCAAGGAGGAAAGCCACCTCTTCACCATGGACGAAAAGCCCGCCCGCTGTGTCGATTACGTCCGCGACAACGTCTTCGCCATCGACTTCGACGAGAAAAGCGTTCGTGTCTCGCGCTGCCTGAACCTGATCGCCGGGGACGGCGAAACCAACGTGCTGCACCTGAATACGCTCGATTTCACCAAGTGGGATGAGACGGTGAAGCAGGACGATTGGCAGGACACCTACGGTGATGGCTGGCGGCGGTTGCGCAAGCTGCGTGAGAGCACACGGCAGAAGGATTACCGCAACTTCGCCTTCGACGTGCTCATGGCCAACCCGCCCTTCGCTGGCGACATCAAGCAGTCGGATATGTTGTCGCCCTATGACCTGGCCCACAACGCCAAGTCGAACAAGCTGGAACGGGCCGTGGCGCGTGACTTGCTGTTCATCGAGCGAAACCTTGATTTCCTCAAGCCTGGCGGGCGCATGGCCGTGGTGCTGCCTCAGGGGCGTTTCAACAACTCGTCCGACCAGCGGTTGCGCGAATACATCATGGAGAAGTGCCGCATCCTCGCCGTGGTGGGCCTGCATCCGAACACGTTCAAACCCCATACCGGGACTAAGACCAGCGTCTTGTTCGTCCAGAAATGGAACGACAACGCCAAGGCGGGGCCGCTGTGCCCGAAGGTTGCGGACTACGACATCTTTTTCGCCACGCAGCAGATCGAGAGTGTGGATAACTCGGGCCGCAAGGTCTATCGCAAGAACCCGGACGGGACATTCCTGCGCGATACACATGGGCATTTCGTCGTGGCCCATGACCTGTTCAATCACGATGGGCTGACCGAAAATGGGGTGGCCGAAGCGTTTGAGGAGTTTGCCCGCAAGGAGGGCCTCAGTTTTTTTCGGGACGCCCCTTCGACCAAGGCCGCCTGAGCGGTCTGTTGGAGGGGCTTGAAGTAAGCTTCGTTTCGAATAACTCGCTAGAATACTCAGGCCGGATTGACGCTGAGTACTATCGGAAAGAATTTCTAGAGCTTGAAGAAGCCGTTCTGTCAAGAAACGGGGTTGAGTTAGGCTCGTTGGCTGATTTTCTCATAGGCCCGTTCGGCTCTGCGTTTACCGTCGACAATTACACAGATGACGCGAGCTATCGGTACATCCGCGGAAAAGACGTTAAGCCACTCACGCTTATGGACAACGACAATGTATTCATGCCTGAAACAGATTATTACCGCCTCCGTCGGTATGCGTTGCGTGAAGATGATGTGATGGTTTCAGTGGTAGGAACACTTGGAAATGCCGCTCTGGTGACGCCCAAAGACCTACCGGCGGTGTTCAGTTGCAAAAGCTCGGTCGTCCGGCCAGATAGCCTTAACCCTGTATATCTGACTGCATACCTCAACTGTCGTTATGGTCGAGGGCTGCTATTGCGAAAAGAACGAGGCGCAATTCAGAAAGGTCTGAACCTCGATGACCTGCGTGACGTTTTGGTTTTCGAGCCAAGTGAGGGTTCCCAGATCAACATAGAGCGCGCATTTCGCGCTGCTTTGTCTTTGCAAGAAAGATCGAAAAGCTTATTGGGTGCGGCCGAAAAAAAACTTCTCGACGCACTTGGGCTTGCGGACTGGACCCCACCTGAACCCCTTACCTACACCGCTCGTGCAGAGAATGTCTTTGCCTCAGGTCGGTTCGACGCGCGGTTCTTCGCACCGCGTATTCAGGTGCTCCTGGACCTAATTTCAGTTGATGGTCGCACAGTCGGCGATGTTGCGGCCCAAAGACGCGAGAGGTTTCGTCCGGCCAAGTGCGTGGACTTTCACTACATCGAAATCGGGGGCATCGACGGGGCCGGAGCGGCTACCTCCACCCACCTTGCCTGTTCTGAGGCACCCAGCCGCGCAACATGGCATGTCCGGCCCGATGACATCATCACCTCCACCGTGCGCCCGATCCGCCGCCTGTCTGCACAGATCGCGCCAGAGCAAGACGGCTATGTCTGCTCGTCCGGCTTCGTTGTCGTCCAGCCGCAGGACATCGCGCCCGAGGTTCTCTTGACCTACCTGCGCCTGCCGGTGATCTGCGAGCTTCTGGACCTATTCGCCAGTGCCAGCATGTATCCGGCGATCACCGATGCGGATATCTTCAACCTGCCGCTGCCGAACATTCCCAACGAAGTGACGGAGGAGGTGACGCGGAATGTGCAAGAAGCCAAAGCGGCCAAGGCCAGTGCAGCGAACATGCTCGAAGCCGCGAAGCGCGCGGTAGAGATCGCCATTGAAGACGGCGAACCCGCTGCAATGGCCTTCCTTGACCAAGCAGAGGAGGCAATCTGATGGCCCTGCCTCCCCATGCCGCAGACTGGATGAACCGGGCCGAGATCGACTACATCGGCCCCTTCGTCAAAGCCTGGGCCGCGTTCAACGCTTGGTTCCGCGAGGCATCCCGTGAGGGTCAGGAGCGAGTCATGCTGAACTGGGTAAAGAGCCAGCCCAACGCCGTTCGACGTGGCATTCTCCCTTTGCTGCGTGAGGATAATGATACGGCGGATGCGATCTCCTTCCAGCAGGCGGTGTCAGAGTTGCAGCAACGGCTCGACGCGATCCATCTGGAGGTTATGCGCAAGGGCATTCGGGAGCGTGTTTCCTTGCGGACGGTCTGCATCTACCCACGGCAGTTGAACCACGAGCGGATTGAGCATCGGCGCTATGAATTCACAGTGCGACGGGTGGCCGGGGGCCATATCCAAGTCCGCGTGGCCTCGACAGCGAATGGAACGGAACGCTTCAACGAAACCCAAGAGCAGTATGATCCGGCGGCATTGTATGCGCTCCCCGCTTTCACGACCAACTTGTCGGAGGATCAAAGGACGCGGCTGCGCGGGCTATACAATTCGTGTAATCCCCGGCCCATGATCGACCTGCTGCGCAACGGTGCGCCCGCCATGCAGATCGCAGCGGTCGAATTTCAATGCACCGATGAAGAGCTGTTCTCCGGCCTGATTGAAACAATTTATGCAATGCGAAACGCTCTCCTGCATGGGGAAGTGGAGCCGGACCCAACCGTGTTGGCCTGCTACGAGCCTGCGTATCAAATCGTGATGCAGTTCTTGAGCTGTGTGCGGTGATCGGGATGCGCTGGGTGGGTGAAAAGCCATGACTAAGGTCTTCTTCACCTATGTCTGGGGACCACCCGGCAACCCGGCGTGGCCGATGACGTTCGCCTCGAAAGCTGCGCGGTCACATGCTCGTAAGGTTCTGACGGAGGGCGACCTTGTCTTTACAGTTGGCACCAAGGGCGAATCGACAGCTCCGCAGGATCAAGGCCGGGTGCTGGGCGTGTTTCGCGTGTCCGACCTTGAGGTGAACACGCAGGACTATGGTCTGCCACGCCGCCATGAGAACCCCGAGTTCGACAGCGTGACCCGCTTCCCCTTCGCCCTGCATCCCATTGCAGTCTGGGAGATTACTTCGCCAGATAACATGTTTGCCGAGTTGGTCGGGCCGCTGACGCCGAACCATCATCTGCAAGCGCAGTCGAAGGTTGTCGAGCTGGACGAGATCACTGCCGAGCCTGTGCTGGCGCTGGACCGGCAGGAGGTGCCGCCTGCATTGCCCAAGACCGATTTCGGCAAGGGGCTGGTGGCGCAGAAGAACAGCAAGTTGGCCCCGAAGCACCAAGGCAGCTACACCGGCACGTTCGGGGATCACGACATCTGGTATGTCTACACGCTGGTGCTGCGTGACGCGAAGAAGAAGGCACTGGCGGTCAAGGTTGGGTATTCTAATGCACCAGAAGCAAGGGAAGCGGCACATAACGGCCCGCTGGCAGAAGAAGTGACAGGGCTACGCTGGCGTGTGGATGCTAAGCAGCCGACTGCAAGTGAAGACACCGCCCGAGAGATCGAGCAGGCCGTTCTGGCGAAGTATGAGAAACACAGGCTGGCCAGCAACGGCGAGATTATCTCCGGTGTCGATCCCCTGATGGTCGCTGCCGAGATCGGGACGCTGATGCGCTCACACTCGACGGAATAGCACGGTTATGAATTCTGGGGTCGGATGGGGAAGGCGAAAATAACGGAACCGCTACGCGCACGAAATTTGGTGGGTTTTCTAGCGGCATCCTCTTCCCATGGTCCAGTCATCTGGTACAGTATAGGCAAGTACTTGGGGCGTGGTCCAAGCTAACCCTCTGGTATCGTTACTTCGGCAGATTGAAGTAGGATATCCCTTCGTCTCCGCCATCACAACTTTTTCTATTATTTTCAAAGACTTAGGTGTTGGCATTGACCAACATTGACCAACAACATTGACCAATTGGGGCACCGTAGGGTTGGCGTATTTGACTGCCGTTGGTGTTTGCCAGACATTCACTTCAAAGCATTGCAGCAAGGATTGAGAAGTTGGCAAAGGATTGGTGGGATAAAGGGCTGATTATTGGCGAGGTGGCAGGCAAGGTCCTGACACCCATCGTGATAGGCGTGGCCGCATTGATCTTTAACAGCCAGACAAGCCAGCGGGAGCAAGCCGCTCGCATGACGCAGATCGCAGTTGGCATACTTTCTGAGAAACCTGAGTACTCGCCCGGAAACACCCAGCCTGACCCTTTGAGAAACTGGGCGATTTCCGTTCTTCAAAGGCCGGACGAGACTATTCCATTGGATGAAGAGGCAGCCGACGCCTTGCGCAAACAAGGGCTGTCCCTTGTTTTTCCGGAGTTGACCCTTTGTCTGCACTTAATCTAGTCACCGCAATGCAAAATACATGCATAGCTGAGAAGTCATTCAGAGGGCTGACCCCAGATGAAGCCAGAGCGGAATGTGCCACTGAAGCAGAAAGGCAATTCGAGGCTGTTCGCAAGCTTCTAGGGCCTGAGTAATCACCAAAAAGGTCGAAGGAGTCAGAAAACAACTGATACACACCAACGAACCCGTTCGCGTGAAACATATGTCAGGATTGCTGATCCTCATCCATCATACCCGCTCAAGTCGCTCTATGGTCCGCTTAACCTGCGATGCTTGCCATTTGCCGCCGCGAACCGTGGCGTCTTGGAGTGCTGCCTCGGGCTGGTTTGAGACAACGCATCGGTTCTCTCTTATCCCAGCTTGTTGAGTGTCTGCAGCAAGGCGTCGCAGGCGCCGGTGATGTGTTCGCGGGTGAGTGCGGCGGCGAGGTCGGCGTCGCCAGCAGCGCAGGCCTCCCAGATGGCGATGTGTTCGTCGTTTGCACGCTCACTGCCATTGGACAGGACGAGCTGGGCGCGCAGGTAGCTGTCGACCCGGTCCATCGCATTGTCGATGACATCCATATGATATTGCAACCCAGCCTCGCGGTAGAGAGTTGCGTGAAAATCACGGTTGAGATCGCCCCAGGTCATCGGATCTGAGGATTGCGAGAAGGCCACGAGGCACTCCTTGGCCTGGGCGAGGGCCTCTTTGGACATGCGAGGAACCGCTCTGCGGATGACCTCCGGCTCCAGAACTGCGCGCAGGTCGAAGATCTCCTGTGCTTCCTGCGCGGAGAGACCAGAGACAACGGCGCCCTTGTAGCGCTGCGTTTTGACCAACCCCTGTTCCTCTAGACGGGAAATTGCCTCCCGCACGGGGATTCGGCTGGTGTTGAACATCCGGGCAATTTCGTCCTGACGCAGGGGTTCCCCTTCCTTCAGATCGCCTTCGATGATGGCCTTGCGCAATGCGTCAAAGACAATGGTCGCGGCCGAGGCGGTCTTGGAAATATCGACGGATTTCAACTTCATGCGGGCTCTCCTCTGCACCGTTATAGCGCCGAAGACTGCAGGAGCAAAAGGATCCAAAAACTATTTATTGAATATTGGATCCAATATGGAATATGCACTGAGGCAGTTGAGCCATTCAAGCGATGACAAAGGAGCACCCCATGACCGACCTCGTTTTTTCCGGCTGTATTCCGGCCCTCATGACCCCCTGTACTGCCGAGCGGCAGCCGGATTTTGATGCTTTGGTGCGCAAGGGGCAGGAGCTGATGGCGGCGGGTATGTCGGCGGTTGTCTATTGCGGCTCCATGGGCGACTGGCCCCTGATCAGTGATGCTGATCGGATGGAGGGCGTGGCGCGTCTGGTGAAGGCGAGGGTGCCGACCATCGTGGGGACGGGCGCAGTCAACACTGCGCAAGCCGTTGCTCATGCGGCCCATGCGGCAAAGGTGGGTGCACGCGGGTTGATGGTCATTCCTCGCGTTCTGTCACGGGGCAGCTCGATTGCGGCGCAGCGGGCGCATTTTTCCGCCATCCTGTCCGCAGCGCCCGACTTGCCAGCGGTGATCTACAATAGCCCATATTACGGATTTGCGACGCGGGCGGACTTGTTCTTTGACTTGCGCCAGTCGCACTCGAACCTGATCGGGTTCAAGGAATTCGGAGGCGCGGCTGATCTGCGCTATGCGGCGGAAAACATTACGTCGCACGATGCGGATGTCACGCTGATGATCGGGGTGGATACCACCGTCTTTCATGGGTTCGTCAATTGCGGGGCGGGCGGCGCCATCACTGGGATTGGCAATGCGCTGCCCAGGGAAGTGCTGCATCTGGTGGCTCTGTGCCAGCGGGCGGCGCGGGGGGATGCAACGGCTCGCAGGCTTGCACTCGAGCTGGAAGCCGCGCTTGGGGTTTTGTCCTCATTTGATGAGGGGGCTGATCTCGTTCTCTTTTACAAACACCTAATGGTGCTGAACGGAGACCAGGAATACGGTCTGCATTTCAATGCAAGCGATGCGCTTACTGCGAGCCAGAAAACCTATGTAGAGACACAGTACACCCTGTTTAAGGCGTGGTATGCGGATTGGATCACCCAGCCAGAGGTCGCCGCATCGTGCGGGTAATCGACAGCCATACCGAGGGGCAGCCGACACGACTGGTCCTTGATCAGGGCCCCGATCTGGGTTCGGGGAGCCTTGCGGAACAGGCGGATCGGTTGCTTCGCGATCACGCGGATTTTTGCCGGGGCGTCCTGTGCGAGCCGCGTGGGCACGAGGCGATGGTCGGGGCGTTATTGCTGCCTCCAAATGCGCCGGATTGTGCGGCTGGGGTGATTTATTTCAACCCGGTCGGCCCCTTGGGGATGTGCGGTCATGCGACGATCGGCACCGCCGTCAGTCTTGCCCATTGCGGCAGGCTTTCACCGGGGGTGCATCGGTTTGACACGCCAGTAGGCCCTGTTGAGGTCAGTCTTGAAACGAACAATCGGGTCTCGGTCGAAAACGTCGAGGCGTTTCGCCATCGGGCTGATGTGGTGGTGGAAGTTCCCGGCTGGGGGCCTGTGAGGGGCGATGTGGCTTGGGGGGGGAATTGGTTCTTTCTCACTAAGGAATGCCAGATCCCGCTCGTTTCGGAGCAAATCGCCCCGCTGACACGATTTTCAACGGCGCTGAAAGAGGCGCTGGAGCAGGCAGGCATCACCGGAGAGGGTGGGGCGTTGATCGACCATATCGAACTGACTGGCCCGTCGCCGTCAGCCCACGCTGATGGTCGGAATTTCGTGCTCTGCCCCGGTGGCGCCTATGACCGCTCTCCCTGTGGGACCGGAAGTTCGGCCAAGCTGGCTTGTCTTGCGGCAGATGGGCTGCTCGCGCCGGGGGAGCGGTGGGTTCAGGAGAGCATCATCGGCAGCACCTACACGCTGAGTTATCGACCTGGCCCCGCTGGTGGGGTCGTCACAACAATCACGGGCAGCGCCTTTGTCACTGCAGAAAGCATTCTGCATTTCGAGCCATCAGATCCCTATCGGACCGGGATCATTCTAGAAGAGAGGCACTAATGGAGTTTCGCAATTTCATCGGGGGCGAGTGGCGTGAAACCGCAGCAGCCAGCGCCAATATCAACCCATCGGATATCTCGGATGTGATCGGCTACGCGGCTGAAAGTGATGCGGCGGAAATCGATCACGCAGTTGGCGCGGCAAAGGCCGCGGCCGTGTCCTGGTCGGCAAGCACCCCACAGCAGCGGTTTGATGTGCTTGATTTTATCGGCTCTGAACTCTTGGCTCGCAAGGACGAGCTGGGCCACCTTTTGGCGCGGGAAGAGGGCAAGACGCTTGCTGAAGGCATTGCGGAGACTGCCCGCGCCGGTCAGATCTTTAAGTTCTTCGCAGGAGAGGCCTTGCGCGGAGGCGGGGAGGCAATGGCCTCCGTCAGGCCGGGTGTTGGCGTGGAAATCACGCGCAGTCCGGTTGGGGTTGTAGGTCTCATCACCCCTTGGAATTTTCCCATGGCAATTCCTGCATGGAAAACTGCGCCAGCGCTTGCATACGGCAATGCGGTTGTTCTGAAACCCGCAGAGCTGACACCGGGATGTGCCCATGCGCTGGCAGAAATCATTGCGCGATCGGGGCTACCTGATGGGGTGTTCAATCTGGTCCTGGGCAAGGGCAAGGTGACTGGCGCTCGCTTGGTTGAGCATCGCGATACAGATGCGATTTCGTTTACCGGCTCGGCTGAGACAGGCAGCGAAATTGCTGCCACATGTGGTCGGCTGCGCAAGAAACTCCAAATGGAGATGGGTGGCAAAAACCCTATGGTGGTTCTGGACGATGCCGATCTCGACCTCGCTGTTGAGGCCTGTCTGAACGGGGCGTTTTATTCGACCGGACAGCGCTGCACTGCATCTTCGCGTCTGATTGTCGCGGGCGGCATTCATGACCGGTTTGTTGCCTCACTTACGGGCCGCATTGCTGCGTTGCGAGTTGGCAATGCGCTGGATCGGGCAACCGAAATCGGGCCGGTTGTGGATGGCCGCCAATTGGACAAGGATCTGAGCTATCTTGATATCGCCGCAAAAGAGGGTGGTCAGGTCTTTGGGGGACAGACCCTTCAGCGCACCACCAATGGCTTCTTTCTGGCACCTGCTCTGATCACGGAGACAAACAGCGGGATGCGGATCAATCAAGAAGAGGTCTTTGGACCGATTGCTTCCGTGAGCCGTGTTGAGGACTACGAAGCGGCGCTACAGGTTGCCAATGACACGCCGTTTGGTCTCAGTGCGGGGATCTGCACCGGGTCTCTCAAACATGCGACCCATTTCAAGGCCAACGCAGAGGCCGGCATGGTCATGGTCAACTTACCTACCGCTGGCGTGGATTATCACGTTCCGTTTGGGGGCACCAAAGGGTCGAGCTTTGGGGGGCGTGAACAAGGAGCTCATGCAAAAGAGTTTTATTCAAAAATCAAAACCTCTTATACGTTTGCATAAAAGTGAGTCCGTGGCGAGGTGGGAGCCTCGCCACATGTACGAGGGCAGTGCGATATGACACGGACGGTTGTGATCATCGGCGCAGGTGTGATTGGGGTCAGTACGGCCCTGCGCCTGCAGGAGGAACTGGCAGGAAAGGGGGATCAGGTCGTCCTTTTGGACCGCAAAGGTGTCGCTGCCGAAACCTCGCAGGGAAATGCGGGGGCCTTTGCTTTTACCGATGTAGAGCCTCTGGCCCATCCCGGCATCATGAAACAGGCGCCAGGTTGGTTGGTCGATCCGCTTGGCCCCTTGTCCATTCCGCCGAGCTACGCAATCAAGCTGGTGCCCTGGCTCCTACGGTTCTGGCGGGCCAGCCTGCCAGATCGCTACCGCGCCTCCATCGTGTCGCAGGCGGCTCTCATGAAACACTGCGAGGAAGCGACAGAACGTCAGATTGCCCGCACGGATGGCGAGCATCTGATTCAGAGACTTGGGGCTCTTCGGCTTTATGATTCCGAGGCCGCGTTTCGGGCCAGCAAACATAGCTGGGATCTGCGTGATGAATACGGGATCGACTATACTCTGCTGCACAGTCCCGACGAGATCGCAGAGATCCAGCCAGGTCTCAGCCGTCATTTCACCCATGGTGGGTTCACGCCAGGTTGGCACAGTACCATTGACCCCAAGGCCTGGGTGGAGCATCTGTTCGCGACGTTCCTGCAAAGAGGGGGTCGGTTCGAACAGGCCGAGGTGCGCGATATCGCAGCGTCTGATCACGGGGTCGTGCTCAAGACCGCTGATACGACCCTGAGGGCTGATCAGGTGGTTGTCGCAGCTGGCGCCTGGTCCCACCATTTGACCAAACGACTGGGCGACCCGCTCCCGCTGGAGACGGAACGGGGCTATAACACAACGCTACCGCCTGGCGCCTTTGACCTGCGGACCTCCCTCAGCTTTGGCAAACACGGGTTCGTGGTGAGCCCGATCAAGGGCGGCGTGCGGGTTGGTGGAGCCGTCGAGCTGGGCGGTTTGGAGCTGCCACCCAATTACAAACGAGCTGACAATCTACTGGCCAAAGCGAGCCGTTTCATGCCTGGCCTGGATATTTCAGGCGGCACCCAATGGATGGGCTACCGCCCGTCAATGCCAGATAGTCTGCCGGTGATCAGTCAGTCCCGTCGCCATAAGAGCGTGGTCTATGCCTTTGGCCACGGCCATGTTGGGCTGACGCAATCCGCTGGCACGGCGGAGTTGGCTGTCGATTTGTTGCAGGGACGTAAGTCTCTGATTGATATGGCACCTTACCGGGCAGATCGGTTCTGAAACCTCTGCACTTGGGTCTGAAATCCTGATGAGTGCGCGCTTTCGGCTGCCCCAGGCGGGCTCTGCGCAAAGAGAGCGTGAACGAATTGGAAGGATTTACATGCCTATTTTGAGCTGAATTTGGTCGTATTACGACGGAATCGGCACTGAAATAGGAGACATGCGCGTCATGCCCAAGACCCGGAAACTTTCGTTGAAGCTGAAATTGCCACTTATCATGGTGGCGTTGACGGCCACCTTTCTGGTGACGGTTTCATTCCTGGTCTATTCGATGGCTGAAAAAAGCATCCGGCAATTTGTCTATGCGTCAAAGGAAACGGCTGCGCGATCTGGAGAGCAGGCGCTTACCTTCATGGTTGATGCCGCCCGCAAGGATCTTGCGGTCAATGCTTCGCAGCCGACCGTGTTTCGCGCCATCAACAATTTTGACCGTGTCTACACAATGATCGAGGAGGAACCGACCGGGTTCCTGCGGCGCCACTACATAGAACAGAACCCGCATGAGGCCGACAAGCGATACGAGCTGGTCGATCCCGGTGACGGTTCTTATTACAGCCAGTCTCATGCGACCTACCATCCGACGTTTCTTCAGTCCTTGCAGGTCAACGGGTATGAAGATCTGTATCTCCTGAATGCGGCCGGTCAGCTGCTGTATTCCGTCAAGAAACGGGACGATTTCATTCAACAGTTCGGCTCTGGCCCCAATGCCGAAAGCGGTCTGGGTCAGGTGTTCGCGGCTGCGTTGACAGCTGAACCGGGTGAGGTCGTGACCTCTGATTTTGCAGTCTACGCACCAGGTGGCGGCGGAGCCGGTGCCTTTATGGGGGTGTCCGTTCTCAACAAGAAAAAAGAGGTGATCGGTGTGCTGGCTGTCCAACTGTCTAGCGCATCGGTGGTGTCTGCTTTGACCTCCAATCTGGATGGCAGCGGGCACCAGAACATTTTTCTTGTTGGTCCAAACGGGATTGCGCGCAGCCCGTCTGTGCTGGAGGGGCGATTTGCGGTTGGCGACAGTCTTCCCGACGCAACCCATATCGCTGCCGCCGGAACAGGGGAGGGGGGCCTGTTTGAGGGGATCACCTCCACTGCGGGAGAGCAGGTGATTGCCCTCGTCAAACCGCTTGATATCACAGGTTTTGACTGGTCTCTGGTTCTGGAAACAGATGAACATACGGCCTTCGCAAAGGTGAATGAGATCCGTTTGGTTGCGGTACTCATGATCGGCGTTTCGGTGCTGATCGCGATTGTGGTGTCCTTTATCGCTGCGCGTCACGTCACCAAACCCATTCTTGCCCTGCGCGAGGCCACGAACGCGCTGGCAGATGAGGATTACAGCGTTGATATCGCCGGTCGCAAACGTGGCGACGAGTTGGGTGACCTGGCCCGCAGTCTGGATACCTTCAGGGACAAACTGGTTCTGGCGGATGAGGCTGCCGAGCGCGAAGAGCAAGCCGCCAAGCAGACCGCTGCCGTGGTCGAGGAAATGAGCGGCGCGCTGTCCGAACTGCAACGCGGCAACCTTGCCTGTGACATTCAACAGCCCTTTGCAGAGCACTACGAGACCCTGCGCGAAAACTTCAATCGCTCGCTGGTCAACCTGCGCGAGTCGCTGTCAGAGGTGGTGGATGCCGCTCAGAATGTGGACAAGTTCTCTGAAGAACAACGCGCTTCAGCGCAGGAGATGGCGCATCGCACCGAAACCCAGGCAGGCACACTGGAAGAAACAGCCTCTGCGCTCAAGGATTTGACCAGTGGTATTCGGCAGACGGCGGATCGCGCGGGCAAGGTTGATGAAACCATGCGCGGGACACGCGACGAGGCCGAACATAGCAATCATATCGTGACATCCGCAGTGCAGGCGATGGACCAGATTCAGGAGGCGTCGGAGCAGATCTCGCAGATCATCAACATGATCGACGATATCGCCTTCCAGACCAATCTTCTGGCGCTCAACGCAGGCGTGGAGGCCGCCCGCGCAGGCGAGGCAGGGGCCGGGTTCGCGGTGGTTGCATCAGAGGTGCGCGCCCTTGCCATGCGGGCCTCAAAGGCCGCGGGGCAGATCAAGGATCTGACATCCGCAAGTGAAGAGCATGTCGCCAATGGTGTGGCGATGGTTGGCCGCGCAGGCGATGCGCTGAGCAGCATCATCGACCGCGTGACAAATGTGTCCGATCTCATCACAGAGATTGCAGATGGTGTTCAGAAGCAGTCGAATGGTCTCGAAAGCATCAACAACGCGATGACCCGTCTCGACGGAACAACCCAGCAAAACGCAGCGATGTCGGAGGAGGCATCTGCCGCGAGCCAGCTTCTGCAGAACGAGGCTCAGGCCCTGAGCGCAGTGGTGTCCCGTTTCCAGCTGGGGGCGGCCTTGGGCGATCACGGCGGGGATGTGGACTGGTCCCAGACCGAACATGGCGGTCCTCAGACGGCCTACGGCTGATGGGACATGCCAGTTAGGGGGAAAGGCCCGGTCTGACGGCAGACCGGGCCTTTTGTCGTTTGACTGTTTGTCCTGTGACGGTTGTGCGCTCGGCGCGCTTTTTTGTTCCGCTGCCGGTTACTGGCTGAGCGTCATGAAACCACCCTGTAGCGCCGTGACAGCGGTGTGGGTGGTTTCGGGCATGGCATTGCGATGCGCCATCCGCTCGAGGTTCACAATGGTAGAGAGCATGATCCGGTCGTGGCTCCAGTCACCTGGGCGCTGCATCAGCAGAGCTGTTGCCATAACACCAGTTGCCAGCAGGGCTGAAACAAACATCCAACTCAGAACATGACCGTCCTGTGGCTGTGCCGCAGTAACGGCCCGGATCCGTCGTTCCAAAGTCGCCCCACGGCGCACCTCGCGGCGGTCAACCAGCGCAACGGATGGGCTGCGACGAACAAATCGGATCGGGTCCTGAGCCGCCAATACGCAGGCACGGATCAGGCATTCGCAATAGGCCCGTACGTCCCGCTGACCGCGGCTGACAAGGGCCTGGTCGCAGGCGAATTCCCGCAGCATACGCACCTCGCGGCGCCAGATGTGGTAGGCCGGGTTCCAAAACAGCAACGGGCGCAGGGCTTCCAACAGAAACTCGCATTCCACGTCGCGCTGCCGGAAGTGCTGCAATTCATGCGCAACGCTCAGCCGCAGATCCGCGGGATTTTCAGCCAGCGCTGTCGGCAGAACGACATAACGGGTCCAGAGGCCGCGCGTCGAAAAGGCAACCTTGCTGCTGTCGCTAAAGCGGATTTGAAGGCGACCGATCCGTTTCCAGACATAAGCGTTCTTGAGAACACGGCGCAGGCGGGCAACCGAAATTGCGACCTGTACCACCGACATGGCAGCACCAAGAATCAGAACCGCCAGCGCAGCCTGGGCCCACAGGCTGGTTTGGGCCATCAGGTCACGCACCAGATCTTCGCGCAGGCCCAGAATGCTCTCGAACCGGGTGGCGCTCATGTTGACGTTGCCCTGAAGGTACTGCGCCACCAGCATGTCCGACAGGGTCGGAGGCTTGGACACAACATAAGTCGTCAGCGCGACAACGAGGAACGGGGACAAAGTCAGCAAAAGCGTCATGCCGTTGAGCAGGCGCAGTTGAGGGCGAAATGCAGGGCCCAGATGGCTTCGGGTCAGAACGGCACGGGATCCAAGCCAAAGGGCAATCCCAGCAAAGAGCAATAGATTGAGATCAATATAAGCGTTTAAAAAAGCTTCAGCGTTCATCGTCCCCCAACCTTTCATTCAGCAAGGCCCGCATCTCCACGAGCATTTCGTCGGTGACATCTTCGTCGTCCACCAGCCGGGCTACGAGAGCCGCCGGGGCGCCATTGAAGAGCTTGCTCGAAAGGTTCTTCAGGGTGGTTTTCTGATAGTCAGCTTTTGGTACCGCAGGGCGATACACGAGCGATCTGTCAGCGCGTTCGCTGGTCAGAAAACCTTTCTGTTCCATAATCTTCAGGACAGTCGCGACCGATGTATAGGCGCGTTCCTGCCGTTTGTTCAGCTCGGCAAGGATTTCCCGTACCGTGCCGCCGCCCGTTTCCCAGACAACTGTCATGAACTCGAGCTCTACCTCGGTCAAAAGCGGGTTGTCCTGTTTCTTTCGCATCACTTGGTGTCCGGTCCTCTTGGGCTTTTGTCATGCTAGGGGATAGCAGGGGCGTTTGAAAACTATTTTTTTAGAAGTTCATCGTCGCGTGGGCCGATCTAACCTTGGTCGGCAAGGGAAAAGGGGCCCTGCGAACAGGACCCCCCATTTTGGGTCACACCTTCCAGAAGGTGAAGATGAACCAGACAATCGACAGACCCAGCGGCCACCAGAGGGGCATCCCGACCAGTCCCAGCCACGCCAGGAAGATATAGGATGTCCCAAGGAGGCTGATGAACAGCCGGTCCCCGCGGGTTGTGACAAGTCCCAGCGCACCTTTGCGGGCATCTCCGCCGGGGCTGCGGATTTCGAGAACGATCAGCAGGCCAATGGCCGAAAAGATCCCGATAAAGACCAGGGCCGTGGGCCAGGTCCAAGCCATCCAACTCAGCATTATACCCTCCCCATCGCAAAGCCTTTTGCGATGTAGTTTCGGACGAAGTAGATCACGATCGCGCCCGGAATGATTGTCAGTGTACCCGCAGCCGCCAGCAGGCCCAGTTCATAGCCCGCGCTTGAGGCGGTTTTGGTCATGGTGGCGGCAATTGGTTTTGCGGCAACCGCTGTCAGTGTCTTCGCCAGCAGCAGCTCCACCCAAGAGAACATGAAGCAGAAGAACGCTGCCACACCGACGCCGGCCTTGATCGACGGGATGAAGATCGTCGCAAAGAAGCGCGGGAAGGAATAGCCATCCACATATGCGGTTTCGTCCAGCTCTTTCGGGATGCCACCCATGAACCCCTCAAGGATCCAGACTGCCAGCGGAATGTTGAACAGGCAGTGTGCCAGCGCAACAGCCAGGTGCGTGTCAAACAGGCCCACCGCCGAATAAAGCTGAAAGAACGGCAGTGCGAAAACTGCGGCTGGCGCCATCCGGTTGGTGAGCAGCCAGAAAAACAGCTGCTTGTCGCCGAGGAAGCGATAGCGCGAGAACGCATAGGCCGCAGGCAGCGCAACAGCAACAGAGATCACCGTGTTGATCGACACGTAGATGATCGAGTTGATGTAACCCCAGTACCAGCTCGGATCGGTGAAGATCGTTGCATAGTTTTCCAGCGTGAAGGTCTGCGGGAACAGCGAGAAGCCGGACAGGATTTCATTTGTCGTCTTAAAGCTCATCGCGACCAGCCAGTAGATCGGCAGCATGAGGAACAGGATATAAACGATGGGGACGATGGTACGTTTTTGCATCGAAGTATCCTCCTTTAGTTTTGATCGTCTTTGGTCATGACGGTGTAGAACAGCCAGCTGACCAGAAGTGTGATTGCAAAGTAGATGAGGCTCATCGCTGCCGCCGGACCAAGGTCGAACTGTCCAAGCGCGATTTTGACCAGGTCGATGGACAACAGTGTTGTCGAGTTGCCAGGGCCACCGCCGGTCAGAACAAACGGCTCGGTGTAGATGTTGAAACTGTCCATGAACCGCAGAAGGATCGCGATGGTCAGAACGGTTTTCATCTTTGGCAGCTGGATAAAGCGGAACACAGCCCAGTTGGAGGCACCGTCGATCTTGGCCGCCTGGTAATAGGCGTCCGGGATCGACACGAGGCCAGCATAGGACAGAAGCACCACAAGAGAGGTCCAGTGCCAGACATCCATGGTCACGATGGTGATCCATGCGGCAACGGGATCCTGGGTCATGTCATAGTTGATGCCAAGCGTGTGGTTCAGGAAATACCCCAGCAGGCCAATGTCGGGCAGGGTAAAGATGTTCCACATTGCACCAACCACGTTCCACGGGATCAGCATCGGCAGCGCCATCAAGACCAGACAGACAGGCACCCAGAACCCCTTGCGCGGCATCGACAGTGCGATGGCAATGCCAAGCGGGATTTCGATGATCAGGATCAGGAAGGTGAACATGAACTGGCGGCCAAGTGCCGCGTGGAACCGGTCAGAGCGCAGGATCTGCTGAAACCAGTCGAGCCCCTGCCAGAAAAAGACGTTGTCGCCAAATGTCTCCTGGACGGAGTAGTTGACCACAGTCATCATCGGGATCAGCGCGTTGAATGCAACGAGCAGCAGAACGGGCAGAACAAAGAACCACGCCTTTTGGTTTTCGGTTTTCATCGTGCCTCCTCCGCACTTTGGGATTGCGCCGCAGATTCAGCCGCTTCGGTTGCGATCCAGCCGTCGACATACAGTCGGGTCTGATCCTGACGGAACGCCAGATGGACGGTGTCGCCCTTGTTTGGCCCCGCACCTTCGACCACGGCGTTGATCCGATGCCCTTCAGCCTCGCACTCCACCACTGTGTGGCGGCCAACATCCGAAACCTTGGTCACGGTAGCGGGCAGGCCGCTGTCGGCCAGGGACACGAATTCGGGTCGGATGCCTACCTCGGTCTTGCCTGCAGCGTCGCCTTTGATGGGGCCTTCCAGTGCGATGGGGTGACTGCCGATGTAGGGCTGGCCGGCGCGCAGCTCACAGGGCAGGACGTTCATGCCCGGCGAGCCGATGAAGTGGCCGACAAACGTGTGGGCAGGACGCTCAAACAATTCGACCGGCGTGCCGATTTGAACAACTTCACCCAGCTGCATGACCACAACCTGATCGGCAAAGGTCAGCGCCTCTGTCTGGTCATGGGTCACATAGATCATCGTGGCCTTTACGCGCTGGTGCAGCTCTTTCAGCTTGGAACGCAGTTTCCACTTCAGATGCGGGTCGATCACGGTGAGGGGTTCGTCGAACATGACGACGTTCACATCCTCGCGCACAAGGCCGCGCCCCATGGAGATCTTTTGCTTGTTGTCCGGGCTCAGACCCGCAGCGCGCGTGTCCAGAAGATCGGTCACCTCCAGCATCTCGGCAATCGCCATGACGCGTTCCTTGACCGTGGCCTCGTCCCGACCGCGGTTGCGCAGCGGAAAGGCGAGGTTGTCGTAAACGGTCATGGTGTCGTAGATCACCGGGAACTGGAACACCTGCGCAATGTTGCGCTGGTCCGGGGGCAGTTTGGTGACATCCTTGCCGTCAAACAGAATCTGCCCTTCGGATGGCACCAGAAGGCCCGAGATGATGTTCAGCAGGGTGGACTTGCCACAGCCTGACGGACCAAGCAGGGCGTAGGCGCCACCATCAGTCCAGTCGAGATCGATTTCCTTGAGGGCATAATCGGACGCGCTGGAGGGATTCGGCATGTAGCTATGCCGCAGTTTCGAGAGAGTAATCTTAGCCATTTGCGCCTCACGCCACGCGGGAGCCATCGGGGGCAAACACATATGCTGCCGATGGATCCATGTAGAAGTCATGATGCTCACCCACCTCATAGGGGTGAACGCCAGCAGAAAGGGAAACCCAGCTGCCGTGATCGCTGTCCAGACCCATGTCGAAATGGGCGCTGCTTTCGGATCCCGAAAGCTCTGTTACCTGAACCTGCCCCGACAGCTGCACCGTGGTCAGAGGTGTCGCAACGGGCAGAACGTGATAGGGGCGGATGGCGATGGTATAGGGGCCGTCAGCCAAGTCTGCTGCCGCACCGGTCAAGGACCAGCTGACGTCATTGCCAAGGCGGGCGGTCGTGCCCTGTTTCACAATTGGGGCGGTATTGATCGGTGGATCAGAGAAAACCCGAGCTGCCGCGACATTGTCGGGGTTGCGATAGATATCAGCGGTCGTGCCGAACTGGGTGACGCGACCATCCTGCATCAGTGCGGTTTTGCCACCGAGCAAAAGCGCCTCTTCCGGTTCGGATGTGGCATAGACAACAACCGCGCCGCGACCGGCAAACAGTTCAGGTAGCTGATCGCGCAGCTCCTCGCGCAGTTTGTAGTCAAGGTTCGCCAGCGGCTCATCCAGGAAAACAGCGCGGCTTTCCTTGGCAATTGCGCGGGCCAGCGCGGTTCGCTGCTGCTGGCCACCAGACAATTCATGCGGGCGGCGGTGAAGCATCGGACGCAGCTGCAGGATGTTCGCAGCTTCTTCCACGCGACCTTCAATCTCGGATTTCGCCATGCCGGCCACTTTCAGCGGCGAGGCGATGTTCTCGTAGACGGTCATATGCGGGTAGTTGATGAAAAACTGGTGCACCAGGCTGATGTTGCGTTTCTGGGTGCTAAGTGCGGTCACATCCTGACCATCCATGAGCACCTGTCCGCTGGCAATCGGGTCAAGCCCGGCCATCATCTTGATAAGAGAGGTCTTGCCAGACCCGGTGGCGCCCAGAAGGACGTTGAAGTGACCCGGTTCCAGCACAAGGGAGGTTTCCTTGATATGCAGCTGGGCGCCGACACGCTTGGTCACGTTTCTGAGTTCGAGTGCCATCTTGTTTTGACTTTCCGGCGGGCGGCCTGTTGCGCGCGGCATGCGCGATCTTTGGGGACAAAATACCCCGGAGAGGGCCAGCCACGCTCCGGGGCGAAAGCGGGGAGCGCAACGGAAGATCCGCACGCTCCCCACGGGGAGGAGAGGTTACTGGGAGGCCCAGCGGGCAACCAGTTCGTCATAGTTGACGGTCTGGCCCTGAGGCTTCTCGTTCTCCAGTTTCGGCTTGGCGCCACCGTTGGCATACCACCACTCAGCGTCTTTCTCTTCGTTCAGACGCGGGCCGCAGCCGCCGTAGACATTCGCCTGCTCGTCTGCACGCTGCATACGGGCCATTGTGATGTCCATTTCTTCGGCCAGACGGTCCATGGCTTCCTGCGGGGTGAAGGCGCCGGAGTTCACGTCACCGATCTGCTGCCACCAGATTTGGGCCAGCTTCGGATAGTCAGGCACGTTCACGCCGGTCGGGGACCATGCAACGCGGTCGGGCGAACGATAGAATTCGACCAGACCACCCAGCTTGGGTGCACGCTCGGTGAAGCTCTCGTGGTTCACAGAGGAGTCACGGATGAAGGTCAGACCAACGTGGGATTTTTTCACGTCAACGGTCTTGGACACAACAAACTGAGCATAGAGCCAAGCAGCTTTCGCACGATCAACCGGAGTGGACTTCAGGAAGGTCCAGGAGCCTACGTCCTGATAACCGACCTTCTGGCCTTCTTCCCAATAGGGGCCATGCGGGCTCGGCGCCATCCGCCACAGCGGGGTGCCGTTCTCGTCGACGGTGTTGTTGCCTTCGGACTGCGGTTTTACCATGTCGGCGGTAAAGGCGGTGTACCAGAAGATCTGCTGAGCCACGTTGCCTTGCGCCAGTGCGGGCAGCGACTGGTAGAAGTCATAGGACGCAGCACCCGGAGGCGCGTATTTGCGCAGCCATTCGTCCCACTTGCGGATCGCATAGACAGCAGCCGGACCGTTGGCAGCACCACCACGGGTCACGCTTGCACCGGCAGGGTTACAGGAATCCGCTTCCATGCGGATGCCCCATTCGTCGATCGGCACACCGTTCGGCTCACCTTTCGAACCGGCACCGGCCATCGACAGCCAGGCATCGGTCATACGCCAGCCAAGGTCAGGCGCGCGCTTACCATAGTCCATGTGGCCATAGATTGCGGTGCCGTCGATTTCCTTGACGTCTTCGCTGAAGAACTCGGCGATGTCTTCATACGCGGACCAGTTGACCGGCACGCCCAGGTCATAGCCGTATTTCTCTTTGAAGGCGGCTTGCAGATCTTCGCGATCGAACCAGTCCTTGCGGAACCAGTAGAGGTTCGCAAACTGCTGATCGGGCAGCTGGTACAGGTCGCCATCGGGACCAGTGGTGAACTGGGTGCCCATGAAGTCGCCCAGATCCAGACCGGGGTTGGTGACGTCAAAGAAGTCGCCTTCCATCATGTCGGTCAGGTTGTAGGCAAGCTGCAGGCGCGAGTGGGTGCCGATCAGATCGGAGTCATTGACGTAAGCGTCATAGAGGTTCCGCTTGGTCTGCATCTGGGTCTGCACGGCCTGAACCACTTCGCCCTCGCCGAGGATCTGGTGGTTCACCTTGATGCCGGTGATTTCCTCAAACGCCTTGGTCAGAACTTCGGACTCGTAGCTGTGCGTCGGAATGCCTTCGGACAGGACGTTGATTTCCATGCCTTTGAACGGTTCAGCAGCGTTGATGAACCACTGCATCTCCGACATCTGCTCGTCCTTGGTCAGAGCCGAGGGCTGGAACTCTTCGTCGATCCATTTCTTGGCAGCTGCCTCATCGGCATAGGCTGCCTGTCCCGCGACCACGGCAATAACCGCGGCTGCGGACAAAAGATACTTGCGCATCTTTCTCCTCCCTAGTGATTGTGTCGCCAGACATGCCACACGGCACCTGACTGTCATTCAGGTTTCACAGAGCGGCTGGTCTTGTCAAACTAATTTTTTAGTATGACGTAATGTAATGTTTGGAAACGATTTTTCAGAAATCCTGATTTAGGCGAGGGACTCGCCTGCCGAGGGAATTCGTTGCTGCGATGCGGCAATCTGCAACCTGTGGGTGTGCTGGTCATATCGCGCACAAAATGGCAACGGCGCCGCAAGTGTCAAAGTTTGTCGTCGCTGAGGCTGGGTTTTGCGGTTATGGAGAGCGCATGGAAAACACTGATACCTTCGAGATCTTTCTGACCGCCCCACCGGGATTGGAACAAACTCTCCTGCGCGAAGCCAAGGAGCTGGGTTTTGCCGAACCAAAAACGGTTCCCGGTGGCGTGACTGTCCAGGGGGGCTGGCCGGATGTGTGGCGCGCCAATCTTTGTCTGCGTGGCGCCGCGCGTGTCTTGGCGCGGATCGGCTCCTTTCGGGCCTTTCACCTCGCCCAGCTGGACAAGCGGGCGCGCAAGTTCCCCTGGTCCGAAGTGCTGCGTGCCGATGTCCCTGTCCGGGTCGAGACGACCACAAATAAAAAGTCCAAGATCTATCACGCGGGCGCCGCAACCCAGCGGATCGAACGTGCCATCACCGAAGAGCTGGGCGCCGAAATCAGCGCAGAAGCGGCGATCACGATCAAACTTCGGATTGAAGACAATCTTTGCACCTTCAGCGTCGACACATCGGGCGAAGGGCTCCACAAACGTGGCCACAAGACTGCTGTGGGCAAGGCGCCCATGCGCGAAAACCTCGCCGCATTGTTCCTGCGGGACTGCGGATATACAGGCACGGAACCCGTGGTGGACCCGATGTGCGGCTCCGGCACCTTCGTGATTGAAGCGGCTGAGATCGCGCGTGGCCTTCTTCCCGGTCGCAGCCGCAATTTTGCGTTTGAACAGCTGGCGACCTTTGATGCCGATGCCTGGGCGGCAATGCGAGATGTCACAACGACCCAAGACACGGACGTGCGGTGCTACGGATCAGACCGAAATGCCGGCGCAGTCGAGATGGCCGCTGCCAACGCAGAGCGAGCGGGTGTTGCGGATCTTGTTCAGATCACACAGCAGGCTGTCAGCGATCTGACACCCCCTGATCTGGGAGAGGGAGAGCAGCCTGGCCTTGTGATCGTGAACCCACCTTACGGTGCGCGGATTGGCAACAAAAAGCTGCTCTATGCGCTTTATGCGGCGCTCGGCGAGACCTTGAAAAGCCGCTTCAGTGGCTGGCGCGTTGGTATCGTCACCAGCGAAACGTCACTGGCAAAGGCCACAGATCTGCCGTTCCTGCCCTATAGTCCGCCGGTGGCCCACGGCGGGCTCAAAATCCGGCTGTTCAAAACGGCCCCGCTTCCCTGATCGACCTTTGTGATCAGGCAGACAGGGTGCGCCAGGCGCTGACCAGACCGGCCAGCGTCATTCGCTCACCATCTGTCCGGGTCAGAGGAATGCCCTGATGGCCCAGGGCTGCGGCGTAGGCTGGCTCAATTTCGGCTGGGGAAACCAGGGCGATGTTCTGGCCCAGCCAATAAGGGCGCGCTGCAGATAGCTCGGCCCCCAACAGCAGCCCCCAAAGGCGCGCAGCACGATCTTGCGGTGAACCGGATTGATCTGCTTGCAGTTCGGCAACCCGTGCGGCCATCGCTTCGGGCCGGGATTGAACGCTTTCCATCGCGCCGGTCAAAGCCGACGTTGCGGCCGTGGCTGCTGTCTCCAGCGGATCCAGACCCAGCTGAGGCGCGAGCGCGCGCCACAGTCCTGCGGTCAGGAAGCTTTGAAAGCTCACCACTTCATTGGCGCTGATCAGAGCCCAGTGGGTTGTCTCGCCGGGAAGACAGACGACCCCATCCCAATTTGGGTTCAACGACAGAAACCCCGCGATCCGGGTTGCGGCCCCACCCATTCGCGCCACAGGGCTGTTCTGGCTGAGCCCGGCAATCAGGTGAACATCTCTTTCGCCCATCGCCATGACCGGCAGCTCTGCAGGCTTGGCGGGGACCGCTATGGCGGCTGTTGTCTCTGCGCCGGACAACATTACGGGCGCCGTGGCATGTGCCTCGCCCAGCTGGGCCCTGAGATCATCCAAAGCGGTCATGATGCCGTCGGCCAGGCAGCAGGTCTCAGCCCGCTCGGACACCGTCTCACCTGTCATGGCCCAGATAACGAGATGTCCGTCGGTAAAATCGGCGGCAATCCAACATTCTGTCTTGGCGGTCATGCTAGCGCTCATTGTTTCGGTCCTTCGGTCAAACTGGCGTAGGTTGGACGGGGCTGTCTCATTGCCAATTTTCGACCCTTTGATCAACACAGCGCCTTCAGAAAGTGGCTCAGCCGGGGTGTGGAATGGTTAACAGGTCTGCGCTGATGCTTCGAAGGTGATTCAAATTGTCATGAGTATTGCTCTTGATTCCTTATACTTTTGGGTAGTTTCGCAGAACAGTTCCTATCCTTATGAGGAATTGTTTCCACAAATGTCGCCTGATTTACTCCACAGGCCGCGAAATGCTGGATCTCACCGAATTTACTGAGATTTGTGTAAAATTGCTTTATTAAGGTTTTACCGCATCCGCGGACTGTAAACGGCCCAAAACGGGCCGGTTGATTGGGACGAAGGTGTCGGCCGCATTGGGGGTGCGGCCGGAAACAAACCATCGAACTGCACTGACGTGAGATCCGGGGCGCTGCCGTTCCCGGCCAGTCGAATTGATACGAGTGTCTCCGCTTCGGCGGACCGGAAAAGCTGTGTTCAGCGAAAAGTTGGGGGCTGCGGGGGCGGCCTTAGATTGGGGTTGGAAATGAAGGACTTTGTGCATGATGGGGCGGTGCATCCGCCACTGCGCTCTGGCCGGACGATGATGCTGCCGCGCTCGCGCATGTTCTATGCGGGCAGGCCATTTCAGCGGGTCGAACAGCCAAGGCTTATCGCCAATCTGAACACTGCCATCAGTCGGCAGCCGAGCCAGATTGTCGACTGGGCCCAGCGGGATCGCCCTGCATGGGCCTACGGACGATTTGGCAAGCGCGTGCTTGATATCCTGCTGGTGTTGATCGCCCTGCCGATCACGCTGCCGCTGATCTTGTTGGCCGCGCTCGCATTGTGGTTTGAAGGCGGACAGCCGTTTTACACACAGGACCGTCTGGGGCAGCGGGGACGGGTGTTCTCCATCCTCAAACTGCGCACGATGGTGCGAAACGCCGACCAGCTTCTTGAGGAACATCTGGCGCGTGATCCCGAAATGCGCCGCGAATGGAACGAAACACAGAAGCTCAAGCATGACCCCCGCATAACGCCGGTTGGTCGCTTCCTGCGCACGACATCGCTCGATGAGTTGCCGCAACTTTGGAATGTCATCATCGGAGAAATGAGCCTCGTTGGCCCACGTCCGATGCTGCCAGATCAATTGCCCCTTTATGGGGACGCGCGGCCCTATTTCTTGCTGAAACCGGGGATCACCGGGCTTTGGCAGGTGTCGGTGCGCAACGAAGGCGGCTTTGCGGTACGTGCAGGTTCGGACGCCAGCTATTGCCGCACCCTTTCATTCCGGCAGGATTTGGCAATCCTTTGGCGCACGGTGGGCGTGGTGCTGCGAGGCACCGGATATTAACGGCTTTGGCTTAGTCGGGATGGATGCTTCTTGCACCATTCCGGTTGGGCCGCGTCCTATAGGCGGGCTAAGGCGGACGTGGTAGAAATGCGGAGGCGGTTATGAAAGACACTCTGACAGATACCCAGTCTCTGACCTGGCCAGCACAGGATTTTGAAGGAAACGAAACACCCGCGATGACGCAGCAGGGCTTCAAACGATTTCGCCGCCGCAAGGGGCGGACGCAGGGCGAGCCGGAACAGCCATCTGTTCTGGACGGTCGGGTTGAGCCCGGCACGTCGCCCGATCGTCCGTCGCCTAAGCCAAAGGCGCGACCTAGTGACAAGACCCAGCGCCAGTCAGGTTTCTCCGGCCGTCCTGAAACACAGGACAAACCGGCGGTCAGGGGTGCCGCAGATGGCCTGCGCACGGGACCTGTCTCTCAGCAGCAGCTGCCAGCACCTTTGCCCGAAATGTGGGAACGCATTCATCGCGTTCCCATGGATATGCGCAGCCATCAGGTCGCGCGCTCGCCGCTGGTGAATTTTTTCCGCAGCTCACCCACTGCCAAGGCGTTTGATTTGCTGCGCACGCGCTTGCTGCACAGCCTCAAGGCGCATGGCTGGAAACGGGTCGCGATTGCCTCACCCACTGCGGGATGTGGTGCGACGTTTACGGCTGTTAATCTGGCGCTCAGCCTGGCGCGTGTTCCGAACACCCGCACGATCCTGATGGACATGAACTTTCGCCGCCCCGCGGTGGCTGCAACTCTGCGGCTGCCCGCAGCGGGGGATATGCGTGGCTTTCTGTCCGGGGAGCTGAGCATGCCGGAACATCTGGTGCGCCCCGCTGAAAGCCTTGCGGTCGGGCTGACTGCCGCGCCAGATCGCAATGCCGCCGAAATCCTGCACGATCCAACTTGCGCGCAGGTCTTGGATGACATGACGCTGACCACTGGGGCTGATGTTATTCTGTTCGATCTTCCGCCAGTTCTGGAACATGATGATGTGGCGGCCTTTCTGCCACAGGTCGACGGGGTTTTGCTGGTTGCAGACGGCACCCGTACGACTGCCGCCCATCTCGCGGCCTGCGAGCAGATGTTCAAAGGCCAGACGCAGCTTCTTGGGGTGAGCCTGAACCGCGCGCGCGGTGCCGGGCTGCTTCAGCATGGCCAATAACCCAGCCCATTCACTCAACAAAGAGACCAGCAAACCAAATGGGACCGATCCGCACACTCGAAGATCTCTTTGATATGCTGCGCCGCAGGGCGTTTGTGATCTTTTGGATCGTGGTTCTCGGGGCCATGGTGTCGGTTTGGGTCGCGCTCAAACAGCAGCACAGCTACGAAAGCGCGGCCGTCTTGCAGATCACCCGTCCCAAGATCGCGGGCGAGCTGGCAAAATCAACCGTTGACGGCTCTTCTGCGCGCAGGCTGCAGCTGATCGAACAGCGGCTGATGGCGCGCGGCTCGGTGGAAGAGATCATCGAGAAGTTCGGCCTTTACGGCAATCTGCCGCTGCACCCCTCGGAGAAAGTGGCGCTTTTGCGGGAGTCGGTTCTGTTGACCGGCGTGGCCGCTGCGCGCGAAGGGTTTACCGATGATGGCACCATTTCGGTTTTGACCATCACCGCCCAGATGCCGACCCCGGAACAGGCACAGGCCGTTGCCAGTGAATTTGCCAGCCGCACGATCGAGCTGAGCCAGAGCTCGCGGATCGAACAGGCCCGCGAAACGCTGTTGTTCTTCACGGACAAGGCCAACGCCCTGACCGCTGAAATTGCGGCTCTCGAAGATGAGATCACCGCCTATCGCAATTCCAACAACGTGGCTCTGCCCGGTGGGATCGAAATGCGCCGGGAGGAGATTTCGTCCCTGAACACGGGTCTTCTGGAAATCGAGCGCGAGCAGATCGAACTGCGCAGGCAGGCGGATCAGACGACATCGAACCAGCGGCCTGCAACTGCCCAGCGGATGCTTGCGGTTTTCGAAGAGAAGCTGGCCACACTGGAAGCGCAGCGAGAGCTGCTGCTTGAGCGCCGCGCCGCGCTAGAAGCCTCCCTGCAGACCACGCCAGAGGTGGAACGTCAGCTGGGCGTCTATGAACGGCGCATGGACCAACTGCAGGGAGAGCTGGAGACCATCAGCCAACGGCTGGCCGAGGCCGAAGTGGGGTTCCGGCTGGAGTCATCCCGTCAGGCAGAGCGTTTGACCGTGATCGAGCCTGCATCCTTGCCGGATTATCCAATCACCAGCGGACGAAAGAAACTGGCCCTGATGGGGCTGATTGCCAGTATCGGTATGGCGATGGGTGTCGCGTTCCTGATGGAGCTGCGCCACCCGGTTTTGCGGTCGGTCGCGCAGATGGAACGAGAGACCGGGCTGACACCAGTTGTGGCGATCCCCCTGCTGGATACACGGCCACGCAAACGCGGCCTGTTGGATCGGCTACGGGGCCTTTTTTCACGCAACGGGCGCGGCGGCATGGGGGCATCCTCCGGCGCTTGAGCCGCGCATCGACGATCAGCTGACCGCCGCAATCATCTCGGCAATGGCTGACTGGTGCCACCAGATGGCCCCACCGCCAATAGCTATCGTCAGAAGGGTAAAGCCAAGATCATGGCGAGGATCCCAGACGTGGTGTTTGCGCGCAAGCCAGACCATCACAGGGTAGGCCAGGATCATTGCCCCCGCCAGCGCGGCGATCCCTCCCGGCAGGCCAAACATCATGACAGCGATCAGAAACAATGCGGTCTGGGCAATCGCGCGGCTGGCGGTAAAGACAAAGAAGGATCGACTGTCGCCCGCCGCCAATGCCGCCTGATCGTAGGTCATGGTGATAACCGCAGGGGCCAAAGCGACCGAAATCAGAACGATCATTGCGCCTGCATGCAGGTATCGATCATCGTAAAGCACATCGACGAGCCATGGCCCCAACCACGCCATGCCCAGCAGCATCGACAGGATAAACGCGCTGAGACCAGCGCGCAGTTGGCGTTGCTTGCGCTTATAGCGTGGATCCGCCTGGGCAGGTTTGTCGCGGTAGACCGGGATCATCAGGCGCTGGTTGACAGCGTGCCCCAGAGCCATGGGAAAACTCGCCAGAAAAAATCCGATGTTGTAGATCCCCAGAACTTCCAGTGGGACAAACTTGCCGAGGATCGCCCGGTCCCCCTGTGAGGTCAGAAACCAGAACGCGGTCGAGAGAAAGATCCATTTCCCAAAGTGCAACAGTTCACCGAGCGCTTGTCGTTCCCAGTGGAACCGGCTGCGCCGACCGGGCAGGGCACGCCAGACCAGGATCAGAAAAGCAGTCGCCTGAATGACGCTACCCAGCACCAACGCCATGACCGATTGGGTCCACCAGGCAATCAGCACCATGGCGCCGATCCCAATCGCCTGACTGATGAGCTCCAGCGCGGTGAGCCGCCCGACCAGCAGATGACGATGCGCAGTTTCTACCCGGATCGGGTCGAGCCCGTTGATCGCGAGGGCCGCACCGGCAATTGGCAGGTACCACAACAGCTCTGGCGCGTCGTAGAACTCCGCAATGGGCCAGGCCAGCAAAAGGGTCATCCCCCACAGGATGAAACCCCGCACCACCTGAACGCTCCAGGCCGTGTCCAGAAAGTCGGGATCGTCGCCTCGTTTGCTCTGAGCGATAGACGGGCCCACGCCAATATCCGAAAACAGCGCAAGACCCGTGGTCACCACGCTGACCAATGCCATCAGACCAAAGGCTTCGGGAAACAGGAGCCGCGTCATCAGCAGGTTGGCGGCAAGGCGCAGAGCCTGACTGCCGCCATAGCCGATCATCAGCCAAGAGGCAGACCGCAGCACCCGTGCTGCCAGCCCTTCGCCGCTGAATAGGGACAAAACCTGCTGCATGACATGTCTCTCGGTCTTGGTTCTTGCGATCTGCCTGATCCCGAAAGGCGACAATTCGACGGCACCTTCGCGGCAATGCTGGGCAACTGGGTGAACTACGGATACGCTGCGGCAACTCTTGCACAAAATGGGCGTGTGTCCTCGTGAAAATTGCCTACATCCTCAATACCTACCCTCAGCCATCCCACAGCTTTATTCGCCGCGAGATACAGGCGCTGGAACGGCACGGCGTCGAGATCGAGCGCATCGCCATGCGCCCAGCTGATGTGCCATTGGTGGATCCGGGTGACATCGATGAACAGGGGCGCACCGACTATGTCCTTGCCAAGGGGGGCGCGCGGCTGGTCACTGGCCTTGTGCGGCGCATGTGGCGCAGTCCCCGGCGGTTCCGATCCGCCCTGGCCAAGGCCTGGGAAATGGGGGGCCGCTCTCAGGTTGGTCGCTTGCGACATCTGATCTATCTGGCCGAAGCGGCCTATGTGGCTGACCGGGTTGAGGGGGAGGGGATAGACCATCTCCATGCTCACTTTGGCACCAACTCCACCACGGTTGCGCTTTTGGCTGCGATGCTGGCTGATGTGTCGGGCGGGTTGGGCTACAGTTTTACAACTCACGGACCAGAGGAATTTGACGCGCCGCAGGTGCTGTCTTTGGGAGCCAAGGTGGACACGGCCGACTTCGCCGTCGCAATCAGCAGCTTTGGCCGCAGCCAGTTGAGCCGCTGGGCCGCATTTGGCAGTTGGGCACGGCTGAAGGTGGTGCATTGCGGCATTGAACCCTCGCGGTTTTCTGAACCGCAACCACTGCCAGAGGGGCCGTTGCGGCTGGCTGCGATTGGCCGATTTGTTGAACAAAAAGGGCAGATGGTTCTTATCCACGCGCTCGCAAAACTGGTCGAAACCCACCCGGATCTGCACCTCTCGTTGATCGGTGATGGAGAGATGCGGCAGGATATTGAGGCTGCGATCGCGCGTTATGACCTTTCGCGCCACGTCACATTGACCGGTTGGCTGTCAGAGGCGAACGTAAGGGCGGAGCTGGCAAAGGCGCATGCGCTCGTCATGCCGTCCTTTGCAGAAGGCCTGCCAATGGTGGTCATGGAGGCAATGGCAGCTGCCCGTCCGGTGGTGGCAACCTATATCGCAGGGACCCCTGAACTGGTTGTGCCGGGGCAGACAGGGTGGCTGGTGCCAGCTGGCGACCCCGACGTTCTGGCTGAGGCGATATCGGATCTCGCGGCCACACCAGTCGAGACACTAAGCCGGATGGGACAGGCCGGGCGCACACGCGTGCTGCAGCGGCACGATAGTGAGATCGAGGCGGGCAAATTGGTGCATCACTTTGAAGAGGCTGTCCGCGCGCGTCGCCCCTGACTGCCGCACCGCTTGCTTTCATCGTGGCCTACCGCCCGCGCGTCCAGCGATTGGCGCGACTGTCGCGGTAAAGTGGCGATTTCACCGCCACGGAAACTGCCGCATAGGTCAAAAAACCAGCCGGATCGCGCAACGCGCGCCCTGCGATCTGTGAAAGGGAAGGGCGGCGCACGTCCTCATTTGCCAGCAATTGCGGAAACCGGGATGCAATTTCGTCAACGCCTGCATTCTGCCTGCGCCGAACCCTGACCAGATTGCGAAACCCTTCGACCAGAGGCCAATGATAGGATGCCGCCAGACGCTGACGTTCCTGCGGGGCAAAGCTGAGGCGGGCAAAGATGTCGTCGGCAATGACATCGGGCCAGTCCCCCCAACGCGCGCGTCCGGCCTTGTTCATCGCAAATAGCCCGAACCCCGGAACACCCTTTTGCACGAAGGGCAATGTCGCCCAGAACCGGGCATATAGTCTGCTCACGGTGCTTCTGGCGCGCATCAGCTGCGGCTCGCCACTGGCGTAGCGCGGCTCGTTGCAGTCCAAAGTGGCGCAGATGAGCGGCAACAGCTGTGGTGAGACGAGGACATCTGCATCAAGATATACGAGCACACGGCCACGCGCACGTGTCTCTCCATCTTGCAGGGCGCCGATTTTGCCCCCTTCCGCGCGATCTATTACATGGCAGTCCCAACGATGGGGAACCGGGACCGACTGTGCCTCTGCCACAGTTGCATCAGAGCAGCCATTGGCCATCACGATGACCTCGCCGGTGGCTTGGTCGGGCAGCGGAGCGCTTTCAAACAGGGCAGAGAGGCACGGGCCAATATAGCCTGCTTCGTTATGCGCCGGGATGATAACACTCAGCGTCGGAGCAAGTGCTGTCGGCGTCATTTCGCGGCCTCCAGTGCCTGCCATCGCGGGTTGTCATCGCTCAGGGTGCGCAAGCTGCCCCAGCTGCCCCATTTGCCGGGGGTGGAAACGTCGGAATAGGCCGTGAACAGCGCACCGCCCAGTTCGGGCCACCCCCGCAACAGCGACCGATAGAGCGCGCCCATCTCCTCGGTGTAGTTGAAATGACTGAAAAACGCCGTGAGCGTTTCATCATCCACCATCGGGCCGAGGCCAACGACATGGCTCCCCCCCTCGTACATGATGAGATCCAGATCATGCTTGGCCGCGATTTTTGCGTGATAGGGCAGGACGCGCTCTAGTAGGTCAGTAATCGTGTCCTCGCGCGAGCCGGACACCAGCCCGTCACGCAGTTCGGCCTCGGCCAGTGCGCTGGCCGCATCATATCGGTGCTTGGTGACAAACGTTGCTGCGGCGGTTCCTTCCAGCCCGCGGGCTGCCGCCGTCGCCTCGGCCTGCTCGTGGCTTTGTGCAATCCAGGCTCGCAGCGTGGCCGCGCGCTCAGGCAGGCCAAGGATGCCGCCGAAGTAACCAGTGACCGCGTAAGCGTCAAAACTCTTGGCTGGTGGGCGGCGGGCCGGATCTTCGGCCACCCAGAGTGGCGCTTGCAGGATCTGCTCTTCCAGGCCCAGCCAGCCGGTCTGGGTGGAGAGCACGCGTACCAGGCGCTCTGGTGTGGTGTCGCCAAAGACCTCACTCCAGATCCCGGCAACCTCGGCCGCCCGACCGCCGTAATATTGCATCCACAGGTCAGAGCCGCCCCAGCGCGCCTTTGCCTGCGCATCTGCCCAGACCGCCTGCTCGAACTGCCAGTTCCATACCTCGTTGGAGTATTCCACATAGGCGCGCAAATCCGGGTCCAACTGATCCTGCACCAGCCGGGCATAGTTCCGGATATAGCTGTCATCCGCCATATGGGGCAGGGTGAACCAAGGCGCGGTTTTCAGCTGGTTTGCCAATGCAACCAGAACCTCGGCGGGGACGCCTGCTTGGGCCCACGTGTAATCCTGCGGGTGCGGGCGGTCTTCCCAGCCGATTTGGGAGGAGTCATTAGTTGCCATCCAGTCCATGAACCGCAGCGCCGCAAAACCCTGCATCAAAGACAGCCAGTCGGGATTGAACAGCTCTCCCCGCTGCCACAGAGGCAGGTGACGTTCTTGCACGACAGAAATGTTGCGAATGTAGTCGCCAGTGCCTCGGCGGTCGCTGCGCTGGATGCGAATGTCCACTGCACCGGGGCCGGGAGTATAGTCGAAACGGATCTCACTGCTCCCGTAGCGGATGTTTTCGGCGCGGCCTGCGACCTCGATGATCCCGTCTCCGTCAAACTGGAGGACATAGCGCCCCTCCAGCGTTGTTGCCGTGCGCGGCAGATCCGTCAGGATCAATGTGCCGATTGACCCCAACTCAGGAGGCAGCGATGTGGGCCAGCCGTACTCGTCCAGGTATCCAGCAGCGGCCAAATCCGGGTGATCGACCCCGCCCCATTGGCCGGGCAGGTGACCGATCCAGGGGCGTGCGGTTTTGAAATGGTCCAGAAACGGGGCCTGTGGGCTCCAGTCCGCGATTGCCGCGAGGTTCATGGCAATCGGTTGGCGTGGGACAGGAGCCGATTTTGCCAGAGTGGGTGCCTCGCCCGTGGCGCCAAGCTTGGCCTGAACCGGGGCATTCAGAACCGGCAGTGTCGGGTCAGTGGGCATCGGCAGAGGGTCAGCGGGCAGGGCGGCGCGAATAGACGTTTCTTGGGCAGCCTCCCATGCAATCATTTGCAGGCGCCGGGCAAGCGGCGGGGTGGGTGCCGCGTATGCCTGCCCCCACCGATTACGCAGCTGATGGGGCAATCCGACCGGGGACTGGCCGGTCAGAACGGCATATTGAAAAGCGGAGAGAAAGTAGAAACCGATATCATTGGGGTGAATGTCATCGTCAAAGATATCTTCAATCCGGTTGAGCCCGGGAACTGTTCCCGCGCGAATGGCGTCATCCAGCCGCGCCATCGCCTGACCTGCCTTGAGCAGGCGAATATCCCCTCCGGTCTCGCGATTGACGGCGTCAACCACGCCTTGCCAGCGGGGCAGGTCTGCCTCCAACCGGTCGCGCCACGGGATAGAGGCGTCAGCGTCAAAAGGCACCTCTGTCCCGCTGCCGCTCAGCAACGAGTGCCAGGTCTCCTGCAGGTAAACTTCCACCTCCGGGTTGGTCGTTTTGGCAAGGGTGTAGAAATCACCCAGCGCAGCCTCGGTGTTGCTCCACTTCAGGTGATTTGCGAGCGGGATGGCCTCGGTCACGATCAGGGCATCGACGGGCTCTTGAAGCCGCTCCCGGGCGTTGATGCCTTCCGCACGTGCGGCATGGGTCCAGTTGTAGCTGAGAGGCGCGCCGTTGATGATCTGTGCCTCAACCGTGACGGGCTGTGTGGTTTCGCGGCCGGGTTGTTCCGACAAAAGCTGGTTCAGCATGACGGGATTGTCCGGCCCAAACAGTGAATGGCCGACCATCACGACGCTTGTGACCAGCTCTGCCAGTGTCATCTGCGGACCCCGGTGCGGGGGTGGGACGTCACCACCGTCCAGACAATTTCCTGAACCTTGCGTGCAGCCTCTGCAGAAAAGGCCCGCGCTGGGCTGCCGTCTGCGCGTGTCAGCTGATGGGGCTGTCCTGCCGGGTTCACGTGGTAGAGCACGCTTAGATGGGTCAGTGCGACAATGTAGGCGCCCAGATCGTTGATATGGATCTGGTCCTGCGCTCCGTCAGGGGTGATGGCGAACACATCCTCGCGTCGTGACAGGCCGGGGATCTCTCCCGCCTCGATGGCGCGCACGACGGCGGCCATGACCTGACCTGCGGGGATCAGATAGGCCGGGCGGTTCGGGTTGCGCCGGGTGTCTGAGCCCGCCAATCCGCCGAGCCATAGCTGTTCCAGATCAGTGTCAATTCGGGCAAGCCAGCCATCGGGCGTATCCAGAGGGTGCCATGTTTCATAGAGATAGAGACGTGTATTGGCAGACCCGGCCCGTGCCAGATCAGCCCACCGGCGGAAGTAGCGCGCGCCTTTGAAATAACGGATCGCATCCCGCAGCTCGACCATCTCGGTCAAGATGACGGCATCATAATCACCCGAGCCCACCGCCTCGCGGGCATCCCGCCAGATTGGAGGGTGGTTGACCTGATCGAAATGCAGGATGTCCTGATCGGGCTCCCAATGCTGTTGCAGCGGTGTGCCGGACCCCAATTGCGTGTTGTAGGCATGTCCCTTGGGGGCCAGTTGCGCAAGCATATGTGGCATGTCGGCCCCAACCAGTGAATGCCCCAGATGATAGACCGTCATCGCACCGGATGGCGGGGCAAGTTCGGGTACGGCGAAAGGGGTCGCCTGAACAGAGCCAAGCGGCAGCAGAGCCAGAAATGCAAGAAAACCGCGACGCCCGATCATCGCACCCGCGGGAGCTGCGCCGCAGTTGCGATCAACCCCTCCCCAATAGCAAAGCGCCCTTCGATCCGGTCACCGGTCACAAATGGTGCACGCTCCGCAGTGAAACACGCCGAAAACCGGCCACAAAGCGTGACCTGGGCGTGTTGTGACGTCGCACAGGCGCTGTTATCCAATGTCAGGTCCAGTTCCATTCCCTCAAATCCGAAAAACTGCTGGCTCAGGTGATACTGACATTTATAGGCGGCTTCCTTGGCGGAGAATATCACTTTGGCAAGCTGACCGGGATTGGCCTGCCTGCTGAGCCAGGCGCGTTCTGCGGGTCGGCAGATCTGCGGGATCAGATCATCGGAAAGCGGTGTGTCTTCTTCCAGATCTACACCAAGGGCCTGAATGTCCTCTGCTTTGGTTGCCACGGCGACGGCCGCGCTGCGGCAATGGCTGATGGATCCAATGAGCCCGGTTGGCCAGATTGGCGCCCGTTTGGGGCCGATCAATATCGGTTCGGCCGTCAGACCAAGCGCCGCCATTGCCCGATGCGCCGCAGCGCGCCCTGCTGCAAATTCGCGCCGCCGCTTGTCGACGGCATTTGGCGAAAGACATGCAGCTTCAGACGGGAAGGGCGCGGGCGGGTCGTCTTGCGGATCGCAGGTTTCCACTGCAACGGATGCGGCAAACAAGGGCCGTATCAGCGCCCGGTGGCGGGCGCTGCGCTGGCTGTCCAGAATGGCAGTCATCCCTGACGCGCCCGCCTGTTGGCCCGCATTGCGCGGCGTTTTGACATCATGTCGGACTTGGCCGCCGCATCAACAGCGGTCGCCGCCGGCTCTGCTTCAGGGGGGGCGTCACCGGTCAGCGTGGCGATGTGGCCTGCCAGACCAGACAGCGTTGGGAAGCGGAAAATATCCGTGATCGACAGTTTTGGTACATCCAGCGTGCTCCGAATGTCGCGATGCGCCTGAACCGCTAGCAGAGAATGCCCGCCGAGCGTAAAGAAATTGTCCTCGGCGCCAATGCCTTCCAGCCCCAGAATGCGGCCCCAGATCTCGGCGATCTGGGCCTGCGTGCCCCCCGTTGGGGGCGCAGAGTGGACGGGCACGGCGATCTTCACGGGGGTCGGATCCGGCAATGCATTGCGGTCGATTTTTTTGTTGGGCGTCAGAGGGAAATGATCAAGGTGCTCAATGTGGCTTGGCACCATGACCTCTGACAGCTGCTGAGCCAAGGCGGCCTTGATCGCGGCCTGATCCAATGGCGCCTGTCCGGTGACATAGGCAATCAACCGTGTGTCAGAAGCCGTCACACCAGCGGTGGCCATGTCCCGCGCAACCACCACCGCTGCGGTGATACCCGGCAGCGCGGCCAGCGCGGCTTCGATCTCGCCCAGCTCGATCCGCTGGCCGCGGATCTTGACCTGATGGTCGCTGCGGCCAAGGAAATCCAATTGGCCGTCACTGCGCCAACGCACGAGATCGCCGGTCCGGTACAGATGAGAAGAGGCAACGCCGGTTGTTGCGGCCTTGGCAAAAGGATCAGCGACAAAGCGTTCGGCGGTCAGCTCCGGCCGCTGCCAGTAGCCCGCCGTGACCCCAGCGCCACCAATCATCAACTCCCCCGGCACACCAACTGGCTGCGGCTCTAGCTGATCGTCCACGACATAAACGGTGGTATTGGCAATGGGGCCACCGATGTGGGCGGTGCCTGCTGGCGTATCACCAAGGGTTTGCATGGTGGACCAGATCGTCGTTTCGGTCGGGCCATACATGTTGTGAATGGTGGCTTCGGTTGCGCCACGCAAGTCGCCAACCAGATCACCCGGCAAGGCCTCGCCACCAACCAGCAGCTGGGAAAGCCGGCCGAGAACGGGCCGCGCATCACTGTCAGCCGCGATCATCCGTGCCATCGACGGGGTGCACTGCATATGGGTCACGCCATGGCGCAGGATCTGCGCCGCGAGCGATACGTCATCAGCCGCCAACTCCTGTGGTGCATTTGACAGGCGCAGCACCTCAGCCAGCGGTTTCAACCCTTCCAAAACGACCTCCGGCGCGATGCCGTAGTCGATGAGGCAGGCAATTTCATCCACCCCGATGCGTTTGAGCTGTTCAACCCGCTGAAGCGCGTCTTCGACCGTGCCGAACAATCCCGAATCCTCAAAGTAACGCTCAAAGGCGAATTCGAGGATCGCTTCGAGCTCGTCTGCCGAGAGCATGCCAAGATCCATCTCAAACGGGTTTGAGACGCCTTTGGGTTTTTTGAAGGCGGGGAAGGCCCAGGCATATTGCTTGATGAGCCCGGCGGCCGCGCGCAGGTAGTCCTTCATCGGTTCGCGCGCGGTCTCACGCGCCTCTTGCCGTGTCGGGGCAAGATAGCTGTGCAACATGAGGGTGACCTTGTGGTCGCGCGGATCATATCCTGCAGCGCGCAGTGCGTCGTGATAGATGGTGATCTTGCCTGCGACCTCTTCGATGCTCTGGCCGAGCAAATGGGTCAATACGTTGGCCCCGATGCTGCCTGCTTCGCGCCAGGTGTCCGGGTTGCCGGCGGTTGTGACCCAGACGGCAAGCTCTTTGGAGACGGGTCGCGGCTGCGTCATCACGCTGTGCAAGGCACCATCCTTGCGCGCAAAGCTCACCTCTTCGCCGCGCCACAGCTTGCGCACGGTTTCGATGGCCTCAAACATCGCGGGCTTGTTTGCGGGCGGGGTGTTTTCAGGCCGCAGGATGAAATCATCCGGCTGCCAGCCAGAGGCAAACCCAATACCTGCGCGTCCTGCTGTCAGGTTGTCGATGACAGACCATTCTTCGGCAATCCGAGCAGGGTGATGCAGTGGTGCGACGCAGGATCCTGCCCGCACGCCAATATTCTGCGTGACAGCTGCAACCGCGGCGCCGGTCACGGATGGGTTCGGATAGGGGCCACCAAAGGCGTGGAAATGCCGCTCTGGCGTCCAGACCGCGTTGAACCCATGTTGATCGGCGAACTTCGCGCCCTCCAGCAGCAGTTCGTATTTGCGCGGGCCAGGACCATCGTCATTGCCCCAATAGAACAAGTTGAAGTCCATGCCGCGGTCACTGGTGGAAATCGGCCCGTTTGAGAGCTGCAACCGGCTTTCATCGCTGGACAACACCAGCTTCAACCCGCGCGACAGCGTCCAGAACAGTTCCAGCACGGAAATATCAAACGACAGGCTCGTCACGGCAAGCCAACAGTCCCCCGGCTGATGTGGGATTTTCCGGTCCATTGCGGCAAAGAAGTTGGCGACATTTCCGTGACGCACCATCACCCCTTTGGGGGTGCCAGTAGAGCCGGAGGTATAGATCAGATAGGCCAGATCCTCTGGCCCGGGGGGCTGGGCGCCTGCGTCCTGCCCGTTCACTGTGCGCGATGGGAGGTCATCGAGCGCCACAACGATTGCAGCTGCGCGATGCGGCAGCTGTGGTTGCAGGGTGCTGGTGGTGAGCAGGACGGATGCGCCGCTGTCGGTGATGAAATGTGCGATACGATCGGCGGGATAGGCCGGATCCAACGGCACATAAGCGGCGCCGGTTTGCATGGTCGCCAGCGCGGCAACCACCAGGTCGATGCTGCGATGCAGATAAATTCCGACCCGGTCGCCGCGTGTGACACCCTGTTGGCGCAGCACAGCAGCCAGCGCGTCAACACGCCCCTGAAGGTCGCGGTAGCTCAGGCTGTCATGTTCAAAAACCAGCGCAGTTGCATCAGGTGTGCGAGCCACCTGGGCTGCGAACTCTGCCGGGATTGTGCTGTCTGTTGTGCCCTCAAGCGCTGTGGCGTTCCACTCGACCAGTAGCTTGCGACGCTCGTCCTGTGGCAGGGCAGGAAGGTCGCTGATGGTGCGGAATGCCCCCTCCTGCAAGGCGGTGACCAACAGGCTGGCGCGCGCCACCAGCAGCTCTTGAGCGGTTTCGTCCAACTGGCTGCTATCAAGGATCAAGGTCAGCGTGGCATCCGTCAGGCATAGCGTCACAGCACAGCCTGCAATCGGTGCGTTTGTATCCAGGGCGCAGCCAAATGTCGGCTGCAAGGGGCCGCGGGCGCGCAGTTCCGGTGCGCGTTGCTGCAGGTCGACTGCAAAGCCTCCCAGCTGATCTGCGGTCTCGACCTCAGCTGCAAGCCCTGCGCGCAACTTGGGCAGATCATCCGTGCGCGCGACCTGGGCGGGCACCCAGTCGCTGATGAAACCGGGACGCGCCATTTGCGCAATGCGGCTGGTGCGCAGGGCAATACCTGTTGTTTCTGCCCCAGTGCTGCGCAGGCTCAGCGCGGCGGTTGCCAGCACCGCGTCCGCCGGTGTCAGCGCGGCTTTGGCGGGAACGGGGATCACATGGTTGACGTGGCCTGTTGTCGCCTGAGCGGAGATCAGCGCGAAATCATCAGCTGGCAGATCTGCCAGTCGCGCGCGCCACTGCGTTTCGCCTTTCTGGGTCGATTTGAGCGCATCGCCCAATGTCGTGCGCGCCGTCGCATCTAGCTGGGGCAGGATATCCCCCTCTTTGGCCACGGTTGCGAGATCGAGGCCAGAGCCATCGCTGCGTTTTACTGAGCTGAGATGCAGCGCCCCTTCGGCGCAGGCCACCGTCAGCCGGTCCTGCGAGACAGCCAGAACCTCACCCGCTGCGCCTGCGCCCTCAGCGCGGCTTGCGGTGCCAACACTCAGGACGTCAGTCTGTCCATCTGTACCGGCAACCATGATCTTGGCGGTGCACAGCGGATTCCAGTAGCCATTGAAATCCAGAGCCCGAACCAGACGCAGGAGATCATCTGCCGGTTGCCCGAAATCCAGAACACCGCCGGCCGCGGGGCGATCGGCGCGGGTATATAGCTTGCGTGTCGTGAAATCCTGCGGCTGTCGGTCCAGTGTGCCGCTTTCCAGTTGCGCCAGCACCTCGCCAAAATTGTCCATCGCAGCGGCGTAGCACTTTGCGTTCAGGCTGTAGGCGGTTTCGTCTTTTGCGATATCGAACAACCGTTGGGCAAGGATATCCCCCTCGTCCACGCCACCCTCGATCATGTGCCAGGTGATGCCATAGCTATCGGCACCCTCGATCAGGGCCCAGTTCGGAGTGTTAAGACCGGCATAACGCGGCAGTGGGCCGTCGTGAAAGTTCACGCCTCCCTTGCGAGCACGGGCCAGCACGGGGGCTGGAATGATGTCGAGATTGGCAATCGACAACAGCCAGTCTACGTCCCCCTCAAATGTACGCGCATCTGTTAGAACCGGCAGCCCCTTGCCTTCAGCCCAGGCGCTGATTTCGGCGTCGCGGCTGACAACGGCGCTGATCTGATGGCCTCTTGCCAGCAGGCTGTCCGCACAGGCGATCAGCAGTGATTCATTGCCAAGCACGATACAGGAGAAGGGTGTCATTTGGGTTCCTCCGCAGAAGACGGGGTGGGGCGCGTTTCCATAAGACGGGTCACATGCGGACGAAAGAGCGCACGTGAGTGATGGGCAAGCAGATCCCGCAGGAAATGGGGGGGATCTGTTGCAGGCTTGTTCGAAATCACCCGTCGCAGACGATAAAGCAGACTGCCTGCGACAAGTGCAGCCGTGGCAAGCGCTGCATAGGTGCGGCCACGGGTGCTGATAAAGTAATGCAAGCGGCTGTCGAACCAGTAGCGTGGCGTGCGCTGCCAGTTTTTCATGCCAGTGGATGCCGACCCGACATGGGCGACTTCGCTCGCGGGGAGGTAATGCGTCTGCCATCCCGCGCGAGCAGCCCGGTGGCACAGCTCGGTTTCCTCAAAATAAAGAAAGAAGGCCTCATCAAATCCGCCAACGGCCTCAATCACCTCTCGTCGGATCAACAGGCTGGCTCCCGCTGTCCAGTCCAGCGGTGCCGGTTCTTTTGGCAACGCCATCGGCACAACGGAATTGCGCAACAGGCGTGTGATGATCCCGGTTTGTACGGCGCCTTCAAACTCTCCCGCGACGGAGGGAAAGCGAAACGCCGTACAGTGCGGTTCGCCGTCCATGCCGCGCACATAAGAGCCGACCAGCCCGGCCCGTGGCGTGGCAATGAGATAGTCGCGCAGGGAGCGAATGGCGCCAGGCTGCACAAAGGCGTCAGAGTTCAGCAGATAGTAAAACGCAGGTGCGCTGCCATCCGAGAGACCAAGCCGGAAGCCGATGTTCATTCCCGCGCCAAAGCCACCGTTTCTGTCGCTGGCAATGACACGCAAGCGACCTGTGTTCAGCCAGCCGCGATCCTTGGCAGCGGCCAGTATCGTATCGTAGGATCCATCGCCCGACCCGTTGTCGATGATCACGATTTCCCCTGGCAGTTCCGCCATTTCAACCAGCGCCGCCGCCGCACAATCCAGCGTCATCTGTGGCGTCTTGTAGTTCAGGATAATCGTGAGAATCCGGATATCGTGCGTGGTGTCGAGCATAGGCTACTCTGCGGCCTCCGCTTGTCGGGAGGCACTGGACTGTCGGAACGCACCCCGGTCGGCAGCGTCGAGGCGGGCTTTTACCTCTGCGGCCAGTACGCTGACATTTGGAACCAGAACCATGCTGTCATGATCACCCGGCACCTCGACCACCTCGATGTTGCGGGCAAAGCGGGTCCAGTCGTTGTCTTCAAAGACATATTCACGTTCGGCACTGACCCAATTGCCCCCGGACACCGGCCAATGACGATCCAGTGGCGGACGGAACAGCGTCAGCGGTCCTTCCCATGGGCGTAAATCGTAAACCGGCAGCGCGGCCCGGAACGCCAGTTCGACCTTTCGGTTGTTGAAAGCGGGCAGAGTGCCATCTTCTGCAGGGCGGTCGCGACGCTTTTCGATCTCCCAGGCGATCCGGTTGCTCAGCCATTCGCCGAGATAGCCCAGCCCCTTGCGACGGAGTTCAGCCCATTTGATCAGCGCCTTGTCATGGCGGCTGAGCTCAGGGCGCATCGGCAGCGGTGTATCGAGCAGGATCAGGGCAGCGGTTTCCTCGCCTGCCTGCTTGAGCTGCTGCGCCATTTCATAGGCGGTCAGCCCCCCGCCAGAGAAGCCACCCAGCAGATAGGGGCCTTCGGGTTGGACACTGCGAATTTCAGCGAGATAGTCGCGCGCAGCATCGTCAAGACGGTCATGCGGCGCCTCCTCTCCGATCAGGCCCTTGGCCTGCAGCCCATAGACCGGGCGGTCCTTGCCAACCATCAGGGCAAGATGGCGCAGGTTCAGGACATTGCCGAACATGCCCGCCACAAGGAAGAAGGGCCGCCGTCCGGTGCCATCACCGGGGTGCAGCTGCACCAGATGGGTGTGGCGTGCCGCGGCCTGTGTCGATCCGGCATCATCGTCAGAGGATGCATCGGTTGTCAGCCCCCCGCCGGTTCGGGCGATGATGATCTCGGCCAGTTTTGCCACTGATGGGGCCTCAAAGAGGGTGGAGATGGCCAGATCGACGCCAAAGGTGCGTTTGATCTGCGCAAACAGTCGCACGGCAATCAGCGAGTGCCCGCCAAGGTCAAAGAAACTGTCCTCCACCCCGATCTGTGAGACGCCGAGCAGACGGGCGAACTGTGCGGCGATGTCTTCTTCTACCGCGTTGCGAGGCGCGATGTAGTCGGTATCGAGCTGCGGTCGGGCAAAGCTCTGATCGGTTGTGGCCTGTGCCTTGGGTGGTTGATCGGCCTCGGCAATCAGGTCCGGCAGATGAAGCGAAGAGACGACCACTTGGTTCAGGTCTGTCGCAAGCGCGCGGCGCAGTGCCTCTGGTCCCTCCTCGGCGCGAATGCCGTTTGCGATATTGCGGTGCAGACGACGTTCCTCGGGGGAAAGGGGCTGCGCGTGATTGGCGCTGGCCAGCCCCAGATCCGCTGTTGTGGCATCCACCGTGTTGACAGGCGCAGAGGCAACCGGCCCGCTCATTTGTTGCATTCGGAAGCCGTGAATTTCGACCAGAACAGCGCCGTCCGGGGCGCAAAGGGTGATGTCAAAGCGCGCGGCGCCAGCTGCGCTGTCGCGAAGGCGCATGTGGCTGACAATCTCGGAGCCCTTGGTGGCGGGCAGGGCGGCATAGATACACAGGCTGTCATAGGACACCGGCACCCACAGGGAAGTATCGCGGTAAGTCGGCGCGAGGTCGATGGCCCAGCCGGTGGCCAGATCCATCAAGCCCGGCGGTAGCAAGGTGGCGTCTGCGCTGGCAGCATCCGGCAGGCGCAGGCGCGCGAGACCTTCGCCGTTGCCGCGCCGCATCTCCTGCAGCGCGTGCCAGCGCGGACCAAAGTCAAGGTTGGCCTCTTGCGGGACCATCAGTCGATCACCAGCGGCATCGGCAAGCGCGGTGCAGCGGGCGCTGATCTCAGCAATCGGCAGCGGGGCGGGGTGTTCCGGTGCTGCGTCGGTGACCAGCACCGCCTGGACGTGCAGGGCGTAGCCTTCGGCAACTTCGCTGAACACGGCAAACTCATAGCCCTGTTCAACCGCGGTCAGGCGTACGACAATGTCGACAGGGCGGGCTGCCGTGACAATCAGCGGGCGCAGAAAATACAGCTCACGGATCTCAAATGGCGCCTCGTGGCCCAGCTCTGCCAGGGCTTCGGCTGCATACTCGATATAGCCGGTGCCAGGCACCAATGCGGTGCCATCCTTGGTCCTGTGTTCCGCAAGCAGCCATTGATCGTCTGTCAGGCGGCGATGGAACAGGACAGCGCCATCGCTGGCAAATTGACGGCTGTCAAACAGCGGTTGGCTGGATGGCTGTTCTTGTGGTGTCTCGCTTCCCGAGCGCGCGTCCATTGCATCTGCGGCCATGCCGACATCCGCCCAGACCCCCCAATCGATCGCAAGCACTCTGGTTTTGCTGTCAGGGCGCGCGGCATGGTGGCGGGCAAAGGCATTGAGATATTCGTTGGCCGCCACATAGTCGACCTGTCCGATGGGTCGCGTCACCGCAGAGGAGGAGGAGAACAGGACCATGACCTCCAGTTGATCCGGATCAAACAGGTCCGAGATGACCCGCAGCCCGCTCACCTTCGGGGCGAGCACCTGTGCGATGTCCTCTTCGGTCTTGGCAAGAACCGGCGCATCGTTGATCTGACCTGCGCCATGAATGACGCCCGTGATGGGACCGAACGCAGCCTCTGCACTGGCGACAGCCGCGCGCATCTGCTCGCTGTTGCAAACATCCGCAGCCAGCGACAGGACACGTCCCTTGCCGATCGCTTCCAGCTGCTGCACTGCGCGGATGCGCTGGGATTGTGCATTGGCAGGGCTGTGGCGGTTCAGATGGGTATCCCAAGTGTCGCGCGGGGGCAGGCCAGCACGCGAAATGAGCACCACATTCGCGGCATAGTTCCGCATCAGATCGGCTGCGATCGTGCGCCCAATACCGCCATAGCCCCCGGTAATCAGATATGTGCCACCGTTTCGGAAGCCGGGTGCGTCCGTCTCCGTCGCATCCGCTTTTGCAAGAGGAATGGCTCGCCAGCGCAGAGAATAACGCCGCCCATCCCGGATCAGCGCGATGTCATTTGAAGGCTCTGCCAGTAGATCCTCCAGAAGTGGCGACAATGACAGCTCTGTTTCCTGATTAGACAACAGTCGGCGCAGCCCGGTTGGCCGCTGTGGCAGCTCAATGTCCAGCGTTGCACAGGTGAGCCGGGCCACTTCGCGGGGCAGAACACCTGCGGGCCCAGCAATCATTGCCTTTTCCGGATAGGGCAGGGGCTCGTCGCGCAGTTGGGCCGCGCCTGTGGTCATGACGCAGAGGTGGATGGGATGGGGCAGATCAACTTGCGCAAGCGCCTGACCAAGTGCCGTCAGGGCGTAAAACCCCATCTCCAGATTGCGGTCAAAGAAGGACGCACCGGGGCGAAAGCTCTCTTGCTGCGTGACCAGCCAGAAATGGCCAATGCGGGTTGGCATCAGATCGCCATCTGCCAGATCGGAGAACAGCGCGTCATAGCCTGCGCGTCCCTGTTCGGGAGCAAGCATAAAGCGGGTTTCGCTCAGCCTTGCGTAGGTGTCGCCGGGAACCACGTGCACGACCCTGTGTCCCGCGTCTTCAAGCCTGCTGGCAAGCGCTGCGGCAAGTCCGGTGTCATCCTCAAAGAACAGCCAGGTTTCAGGGTGGCGGTTCAGATCATCCTCTACATCAATATCGCAGCTTGCAAAGGCAGGCCGCCAGGCTGGGCGATACCCCCAGTCGCGGATGTCCTCGTGGCGGGCGGGAGCGCTATAGGCCTGTTCCGCTGCCTTTTCCTTGGCCGGTTCGATGAAATAATGACTGCGCTGAAAGGCGTAGGTGGGCAGGGGCAGGCGGTTGCGACGTACATCGCCCCAGATCTGATCCCAATCCGCCTCGTAACCGCAGGCCCACAAACGGCCGATCACACCAAAGAAGTAGGCATCATCCGCGACGTCCTGTTCTGGGTGGCGCAGGCAGGACAACACCTGTCCCGGCTTTACCTGTGGCGCCATCTGAGCCAGTGATGACAGCGCTTTGCCGGGACCAACCTCAAGGAAGATGCGGTTGGGAACCGCGGCAAGCGTGTCGATGCAATCGGCGAACATCACAGTGTTGCGCAGTTGGCCGACCCAATAGTCCGGATCCGTCGCCTCTGACGCGGTCAGCGCCTTGCCGCTACGATTTGAGATAATCGGCAGATTTGGCGGCGTGAGCGTCAAGCCCTTCAGGAACTGGCGATACTCCTCCAGAATGCCGTCCAGCATCCGGCTGTGGGCAGCGATGTCGATCTGGATGCGTTGGTGATCGATGTCTTTGGCCGTCAGCTGCGCAGACAGCGCATCAAGGGCATCTTGCGGTCCGGACACGGCTGTCAGGTTGGGGGCGTTGACGCTGGCAATATCAAGATTAGGACTGATCAGGGCCTCAACATCCTGCAACGGAAGAGAAATCGAAAGCATGCCGCCTGCGGGCACATTGTCAAAGAGACGACCGCGCAACAGGATCAGGTCGATGCAGGCCTCAAACGACAAGACGCCGGCGAGGCATGCGGCTGTGTTTTCGCCCATTGAATGCCCGACCAGTGCCGCTGGGCGCACGCCCCAGCTGATCCACAACTGAGCAAGGGCGTATTCGACAATCATGATCAGCGGCAGCTGTACGGAGGGTTGTTGCAGGCGGGCATTTGCGGCCGCCTCGTCGCCGTCCTCTGCCAGCCAAATTGCGCGGATGTCATAATCCAGCTGGTTTTGCAGATGGTCGAGCCCCCGGTCCATCCAATCGGCAAAGACCGGTTCTGTCTCATATAGATCGCGGGCCATGCCTGCGTATTGTGCGCCGCCTCCCGGGAACATGAAGACGGTTTCTGGCGTGCCGTCCAGACGGTCATGGGTGAAGACCTTGCGGGGATCAGCCTCTATCAGCAGCGCGGCCGCTTCTTCGGCGGTTTCCGCAACCAGAGTGCGGCGTTTGGCAAAACCGCGTCGCCCTTCCTTTAGCGTGTAGGCGACATCTGCCAGATCAAGACCGGGATTGGCCTTCAGGTGGTCGGCCAGGGCATTGGTATTTGCATCAAGCGCAGCTTTGGACTGACCGGAAATGCACAGGATGTGGAATGGGAAATCGCTTTCCTCGGAAGGCGGGCGGGCAGGGGTCTCTTCCAGAATGACGTGGGCGTTCGTGCCACCCACGCCGAGAGAATTGACACCGGCGCGGCGCGGTCCCTTATGGGACGTCCAGGCCGTCAGCGCAGAATTGACGCGAAACGGGGAGCCATCAAAGTCGATGGCGGGGTTGGGGGCCTCATACCCCAACGATGGGGGGATTTCGCCGTGGTGCAGTGCCAGTGCGGTTTTGGTCAGGCTGACCACCCCCGCTGCGGTATCGAGGTGGCCAATGTTGGTTTTGACCGACCCGATACGGCAAAAGCCCGTGGCGTCGGTGCTGTCGCGGTAGGCTTCCGTCAAAGCGGTGACCTCGATCGGGTCGCCAAGATAGGTGCCGGTGCCGTGGCATTCGACATAGTCAATGGTTTCGGCCGGTGTCTTTGCTGTATCCAGCGCCTTGCGGACGGCCTTGGCCTGGCCGCCGACAGAGGGCGCAAGGTAGCCCGCCTTGTCGGCCCCGTCGTTATTGATCGCCGACCCTTTGATGACGGCCCAGATGTGGTCACCGTCTGCGATTGCGTCTTCCAGCCGACGCAGGGCAACCGCCCCCGCGCCAGAACCGAACACAGTGCCCTGCGCGCGGTGATCGAACGCGTGGCAATGCCCGTCGGGTGAAAGGATTTCGTTCTCCTTGAACAGGTATCCCCGACCTTGTGGCAGCTCGATCGTCACGCCACCGGCGATTGCCATTTCACACTCGCCCTCGCGCAGGGCCTTGCTGGCGTAGTGGACCGCGACCAAAGACGTGGAACACGCGGTCTGAATGTTGACCGAAGGGCCGCTGAGATCAAAGACATGGCTGACGCGGGTGGACAGGAAATCCTTGTCATTGCCGGTATGACGCAAAAGGAACATGCCGACGTCATCGACCAATCCACGGTTTGAGCAGATGTTGAAATAGAAATAGCTGCCCATGCCACAGCCCGCATAGACCCCGATGGGGCCGTTCAGGCTCTCTGGGGGGTGGCCTGCATTTTCCATAGCCCCCCAGGCAACCTCAAGAAACTTGCGGTGCTGAGGGTCAAGGATTGCGGCCTCCTTGGGGCTGAAGCCAAAGAAGTCTGCGTCAAATTCCGCATAGCCCTCCAGTGATGCAGTGGCGCGGACATAGTTGGGGTCACTCAGCGTGTCGGGGTCTTCCCCGGCGGCGATCAGCTCTTCATCGGTGACGGGACGGATGGACTCGATTCCATCGCGCAAATTGTTCCAAAATTCAGCCGGAGACGCTGCTCCGGGCACGCACAGGGACATACCAACAATAGCGATGTCGCCGCTGTAGCGCGTGTCGTCAAACGGTTTGGATCCAGAATTTCCCAATGCCCCAATCGCCTTTAAATCATGTGCCCCGATCCGGCGTGCCGGCCGCGACAGGTTCGCTACCAATCAACAACACAGGCCAGACCTCTGCAGAGATCCAGCAATGGTGGCACAAATTGGTCCCCAACATGTGAACAGAGCGTACGCACGTCAGCCCCCTTGCCGACATCCACCCCGAGCGCATAGCGCACCGTGCCTAAATTATACGGTAACGTTAGGGACGAAATGTGTCCAATTGCGCCAAAAAAACGAAGAGTTTAAGGCGCCGCAGTCGAGCAGTCAGATCACGCTGCGGGGCTTGTTTGTCACCCCTTGTTGGGCCATTGCCTGCTGGCCCTCGAACAACGCACGCTTTGGCTCGAACAGGCCGGGGTATCGCAATCGTTCTGCGTAGCCGAGCACAGATCCCGCACACAGCCAGGTCACCGGTGTCAGCGTGGCGTTCAAGAGCATATCCACCAGGGTCGCTGCCAGCATCAGGGCCAGCGGCGCCGCATATGGGGACACATCGGCAGGCGCGCGTTTGCGGATCTCGCTCCAGAGCAGCACAAGTGGGCCAGCCAAGAGCCCCATTTCCGCGATGTAGCCCACCCAGCCGTAGGTGCCAAAGACCAGGATCCAACGCCCGTCAGGAATTGAGACGATTTCGCCGGTTTCGCTGTGCCGTACCAGATTGCGGCCCCAGCCGCCCCATCCAAACCACGGCTTTTCTGCTGCACGATCAAGCATCAGGCCTTCGTTGGTGAAACGAAAACCGAGCGATTGCGCCCGTTCGGGGCTGAAGGCCTGAGCCTTGGCGAGAATGGCATCAACGGGCACCACACCAAAGTTGCGCAACATCGGGTAGACGATCGCGATGATACCCAGTGCCAGCGCGAGCCGCATCTGCCAACGATAAGAGGCCATCGCGACAAAGGGTGTGAAAATCAGGCCGTAAACCAGGGATGCAATGCTCTTGCACAGGATCAAAACACCGAAAAGGTAGACAGCAGCCAAGGCAAAGCGACGTTTGTCCGGCCCATCGGCCGCCCGGGCCAGAGCGGTGGCCGACAAAAGGGTCATCAGGACGAACAGTGCCAGCCACAGACTGTGAGGCAGGAACACGATGGGTCGGAAACCACCCTGGCGGATGGTCTGGCTGAAGTCATGCTGGAAAAAACCGTAGATCCAGGTGTTCAGCTGCGGGCTGAAACGGACTTCGAACAGTGAAGGGATGGAATACACCAACCCAGCCACCATCAGCGTCATCACAAGCGTTTTCTGTTGGGCCTCGCTTGATAGATAGCGGCGGCCAAGAAAGAAAGGCAGCAGGAAAATCAACTGGTTGATCATCACTGACCCCAGATCCCGCCAGCGGAGTTCGGGCAGAGCGTAGGTCGGGAAGACGATAGGCGCCGCATCCTCAAGAACCCGGAAAATGATCGGATCCCCATTGGTCAATACTGTCGCGATGACAGAGCCGAGAAACAGGGCGACGAGCGCACGCATGATGGGCTGGCGGGGCCAGATTTCGACCTTTTTGCCCAATAGGTAGACGCAGATGACAAAGGCCACGACAGACGGAATGGAATCCTTGTCCATGTCCGGAATCAACGGCAGGTCGAATACGGCGATCGGGGGCAGGAACAGATAGCCACCGATGATTGTCCACAAAATGGCGTGCTGAAGCGACAGCCGTTGAAACAAGCCAAAAGCAACCGCCGGCCAGGCGATCAGCATCAGATATGCCAGCGCATTGGGCATTGCTCGTCTTTGTGGCCTCGTCTTGTCCGACCTAACAGGCGCTGGGCCGAATGGTCTCGGTATGGGCTCAGTTCTGGCGCAATCTGGCCGTTTCAATCGTTAAGTTTAACCATAGTTCCCGCATCTGTCGCGCGCATTCGTCTATAGAGGTAAACTCTTGCTCGGATGTGGTGTCCGTGTGATCGAGGACATGTCGGATGCAGGCTCTGGGGCAGAAAATGGGGCAAGGTCGTGTATTTTGATTTCAAAGACGTTCGGATCGACGTCAATATCGCCGACCGCACCCGGTTGGAGCAGGCGGTCATGGGCCATTTCCAGACGCGCCGCGGGTTTGCTCTTGCCACTGTGAATCTCGATCATCTGGTCAAGATGAAGGCCTCTGACTCTTTTCTGAAAGCCTATGCCGCGCAGGATTTCGTGGTGGCAGATGGTCGGCCAATCGTCTGGCTGTCACGGCTCGCGCAGCGGCCCGTGTCGCTCATGCCGGGGTCTGACATGGTGGTACCATTGTGCCAGTGGGCCGCTCGGGCGGGGGTGCCGGTCGCATTCGTGGGCAGCACAGATGTTGCCCTTCGCGACGCTGCCGAGGCGCTGAAAGCCGAAGTGCCGGGGCTGGAGGTCAATTGGTGTCATGCGCCCTCGGGTGTGTTTGATCCTGCCAGCGATGAAGCTACCGACATCCTGCAAGAGCTCGCCCGTCGGAAGATCGGTCTTTGTTTTCTGGCGCTGGGAGCCCCGAAGCAAGAGGCGATGGCCGCGCGCGGTCGTGCCCTTTCGCCCGAGGTGGGATTTGCCTCTGTCGGGGCCGGGTTGGATTTTCTGGGCGGCCACCAGAAACGCGCACCAAAACTGGTGCGGGATCTTGCGCTGGAATGGGCGTGGCGTTGGCTCTGGAGCCCGCGTCGGCTAGGCCCGAGATACCTGAAATGCCTTGCGATCCTGCCCGGTCAGCTACTGCACGCGTTGAGACTGCGCCATCCTTAGACGCGCTATTTATATTCCAATAGACCACGGGATCGGCCGCGCATCCGCAGCCAGTGATATTCCAGTGCGCCTTGGGCTTCGGCAAATTTACCGATGACAGAAAACCACGCCCGCTGCAGTCCCATCTGGCGGGAAAGCCGGATGATCTGCGCAGGGTACGCCAGCAACAGCACTGCCGCCCAAGCGGTGCAGGCCACGGACAGGGCCAGCGCGGCAAGAGGCAATCCAGCGCCCCAGATCAACGCGCGGCGGGTTTCGCGCACCCAGTGCCGCTCAGGCGCGTTGCCATGCAGAGCGGCCCCTTCGGCAAAGGCAAATCCGGCACGCCGACTGCGCTGCCACCATTGGCCAAACCGCATCATCTGCGCATCATGCAACGTCATTTCCGCTTCATGACGCCAAATCCCCCATCCGGCGCGCGACAGACGCAGGCAGAGTTCCGGCTCTTCCCCGGCAATCAGATCATTCCGGTAACCGCCGACTTCGCGCAGGGCTGAAAGACGCATCATTGCATCCCCCCCGCAGGCCTTGGCTGGACCCACAGGCGTGTCCCATTCATGATCACAAAGCCGGTTGTAGACCGAAGCCTCTGGATGGCGTTCGCGCCGACGGCCGCAGACCACGGCGAGTTTTGGGTCGCTCTCCAACGTGGTGACCGCAGCGTCGATCCAGCCCGGCACAACCTCGCAGTCACCATCCACCAATTGCACATATGTACTGTCGCCATCGAGATGGGCCAGGCCCGCGTTCCGGGCGCGGGCGGCGGTGAACTTCTGCGACATATCCAGACTGACCACTTCGGCCCCGAGATCGCGGGCGGCTTCAACTGAACCATCGGTAGAGCCGCTATCAACATAGATCAGGCGCCGCACCTGACCTCGCAAACTGGTCAGGCAGGCAATCAGTCGCGTGCCCTCATTTCGGCCAATGACGACCGCATCGATATGGGGGGCAACCTTGCCCGGCAGGTCGGGATCGGTGGTCAATTCGACATCTCCTCCACGAAACGCGCGGACACCTGCAAAAAGCCCGCAGCCCGCAGAGCAGCGGGTCCGTCGTAGACCTCGGCGTGGTCTGACCACAAAGACAGGTCTGGTCGGGCATCAAAACCGGCCAGGCGCAATGCGTCTTCTCCGTGGCCAATGGACTTGCTCGCAAGGCTCGCCTGATCGCGGCCGATCGGGTCATTTGCAAATTTGTAATGCTTCAGCACGGCCATGGCGTCTGCCACTTTGACACCCGTCGACAGATGTGGATGCACCGCAGGCGCGACGCCCGGCACGACCTTCACCAGCGGGTGCTTGCTCAGGCAGCAGTTTTCACCAAAGGCGCTGGCGCGGATGCCGCCAAACTGAAACCGGGGGGCGGTGGTATCCGGCACTGTGTTGAGGTGCAAGAGATCTGAAAGCCCAGTTGCACGATCACGATAGGCCAAACTGCGCACTGCCGTGAGATCGTAGTGGCAGAACTCATCCTGTGCCTCGGCGTAGCTCAGGTCTGCAGTGTCGCGCAGCGCGCATCGGGGGAACATCTCCAGCATCTGCGCCATCATCGCAGTGTAGCCGTACCGCTCCAGGTACCCCGTCAGCCCACGCAGTCCGCGCTCGGAGCGGCCGTCGAAGTCGAGGATTTCATCCATGTCGGCAAAAAGGCACCACCGTCCGCGACTGAACCGGGTCGCGGCATACCCGCGAAATAGGTTCTCGAACCGCCCCCAAGGAAGGGTGGATTGCAGGACGCTTGCATCCGGTTCTGCGGCAAGCCGTGACAGGGTTTGATCTGTTGATCCCGTGTCGCAGAACACAAAGTGGCGCACGCCAAGGCTGCGGTAGTGGTCAAGAAAGATATCCAGATAATAGGCTCCATCCCGTACGAGGGCGACCACGGTGACATCGTCTGCCATTCCTTGCGGGTCAACGGGGCCGGAGAGGTGGCGCAGCGAGCGGTCAAACCTGAGCTGGTCAATCCGGGCCCGGACATGGCGCTGCAGAATACCCCCGAGCCGATCAACCGCCCGCGCCGCCAGGCCGGGCACTTGCATGGCGTCGGAATCGGGGTGGCCTGCGATGTCCTTGTTGCCGCTCAAATCTGTCTCTCCTGTTGTCGGTCGCGGTACGTCGATCTGTTGCTTTCTTTGGTTTAGCAGTTGGCCCGCAGTCTCACGCTACATTTTTTATGTTAGCGCTAAAACTTTTGCCCTGCGTCCAATTGCATTTAACCGCCGAATACTGCACTGTCTCGCAAAATTCGTACATTCGAAAGGCAGAGCATATGAGCTCGGACGTGACAGTGCTGGTTGGCGATGTGGGTGGCAGCAATACCCGGCTGGCCCTTGCCGGGCCTGAAATTGGTGTGACCGCCCTGCAGAGCTTTGCCAACGACAGTTTCGCGAGCCTTGATGACGTGCTTGCCGCTTATTGCGCACAGCCCGATCTGCCGCCCCTGGCTGGCGCCTGCATTGCAGTTGCCGGCCCTGTTTACGGCAATGAATACCGTTTGACGAACCGCGACTGGCACGGCACGGCAGATGACCTGGCAAAACAGCTGAACCTGGGGGAGGGCGGGCGCGTTGATGTGATCAATGATCTTGCCGCGCTCGGCCATTCAGTGCCTGCGCTTATTCCGGGCCAGTTGTCGTCGCTGCGGGCAGGTCACCAGCGGGGCAATCAGGCGTTGGTTGCGGGGATTGGAACTGGCTTCAACGTTGCCCTTACTGCGAATGGCAACACGGCTGAGGCTGAGATGGGCCATGCGAGCCTCGCAGCGCCCGTGGCTGACCTGCTGAGGAACATCCTGGGCGATGACCGGGCCGCTGGGTTCGCGACCAACGAAGATCTGTTCTCTGGTCGGGGGCTGGTGCGCTATCATCAGGCAATGCACGGCACCGCACCCGAAGGCGGCGCGCAGATCGTGGCACGTTTCCTCGAAGACGAAAACGGCCCAGAGGCACAAACCGTCATCACCTGGGCAAAGCTGCTGGGGCAGTTCGCGCGGGAACTGGTGCCGACCTACATGCCCGGCATGGGGATTTTCTTTGCAGGAAGCGTTGCGCGCGGCATTCTGGGCACCTCTGCGCGCGACGTGTTTCTGGAGCAGTTCCTGCAGCCGGCAACAGGTGTTCAGGCGCGCTGCGAAACCACACCACTTTGGGTGATCACAGATGATGCCGCCGGGGTCAGTGGTGCGGCCCGTTTTGCAATCGAGACCGCCAAATCCGCAGAGTGATCTGTCCGCTTCAGCTTGGGGTGAATTATCCCGGTGGCATCCACCGGGATTTTCTGTGACCTGCGGGAATGCCCCCGTCTTTAGTAGTCGCGCTTGAAGAACAGGCCAAACCCGGTTTCACCCTCGCCATCAACCTTGCCGGTGACGGTGACGCTCTTGCTGACATCAAGGTTGATGCTCAGCTCGCTTTCGCCGCGGGTGTTGACGTTGAAGTCGGTGTAGACGTTGTCAGAGATGTAGCCGCCGATATCCAGCAGGCCGGATCCGAGGTTGTCGAGCCCGACTTCTACGTTGCTGGCGCCAGTTTCGTCCCTCAGCGCGCCTTCGACTCCGCTGCTTTGACCGCTGAGGCGGGCGACAGAGCCTGCCAAACGGGCAAGCGCGAGTGGCGACAGATCTTGAATGTTGTCGCCAAACAGCAAGAGCGCCAGTGCTTCCTCGCTTGGCCGTTCAGGGTCAGAGGTCACCTTGATTTGCGGGCTGTCGATCAGACCCGAGATTTCAAGCGTCGCGGTGCCTTCCGAGGTGGTGGCAGAGGAGCGCAGCAACAGATATGGGCGCAGATCTCCTTGCAGGGTGATTTGCCCCTCGTCCAGCGCGAGCCGACGGCCCAGAATGTCAAAGGTGCCCCGAATAAGGCTGATCTGGCCTGCGGGTGCGAGGTTGGCGGTGCTGCCGCGCAGATGGATCTGGCCCCCCAGTTCGGCGCGTACGCCCCTGCCACGCGCAAATATCCGGTTTGGAGCGCTGATCATCACATCTAGCAGCGTCCGACCACTGCCACCGCTTGCGCTGTTGCCGCTGTTCAGCAGGCCTGCACGCGCGCGGGTGGTGCGGACGGCCTTGGGTTCAGAAACATGGCGGATCTCGGGAATGGGGGCTGCGGTGACTGAGCCGCCGGCGGTAGCGAGGTTGATGTTGGTTTCCCCCACATTGATGCGACCAGACAGCCTATTGGTGCCGATTAGCCCGCCTTGCACGGAGAGAGCACCGGACAGCCGTGTGTCGTAGGACAGCTTGTCGCTCAGCACCACGTCAGACAGGGAGATATTCAGACCGGCATCAAACGGGGCCGTCAGGCCAATGGGGCCGGAAATTTGCAGCTGGCCGCCGTCACGGGGGCGTGCACTCAGGGTGATGCTTGCGCGCGAGTTTGCGATCGAGACAGTGCTGTTGATGCCGTCTATCCGTTGGGCTGCAGCAGGAATAGCAAGTGAGGCATCGCTGGTTCTGATTTGACCACTGAGCGCGCCAAGGCCCGGGGGGCCGTTCAGCGCCAGGTCGAACTGCGCCGCCCCGCGCAACAGGTTTGGCGCGATAAACGGATTGATCCCTTCCAGCCGCAGCTGACCGTTTGCATCGATATCTGCGGTTCCGGCGACTTCGTCCCAGGTGCCGCGCACAGTGCTGGTCACGCCGGCCGGGCCTTCGGCGCGACTGTCGATGGTCCAGACCCCTGCGCGTCTCTCGGCGGTGCCGGTTGCCGTCAGTTGGCCTGCCAACTCGGGCACAAACCGCTGAACCTGCGCGACCAGGGCGTCAAACGAAATGTCAGCGTCGCCCTTGTCCTCGCTCACCCGGCCCTCAAGCTGCGCTGACAACCCCGCGGGGCCATCGGCGTTGCCGTCAAAGGTCCAGACGCCAGCCCTGCGCGCGCCGGTGCCCTTGACCTCAAGAGAGCCAGCAAGCGTCGGGATAAAGCGTTCCAATGCGTTGATTGCCGCATCAACTGTCAGATCGCTATCACCATTGAGGTTTACATCACCCGATAGTGTTGCCAGCGACGACCGTGGACCGCGGAGTTGTGCGACCCCGGAAAAGACGTCGTGATCACGCGTGATATCCGCTGAAAACTCCAGCGCGCCGGGCGCCTGCGGAAGGATCTGCTCCAGCTCCTTCAGTGTGGCGCCCAAGGTCAGTTGCCCGCTGGTGCTGCCAAGGGTTCCCTTGGCGTTGGCAGCCAGGGCTTTGGCCGCCAGATCGAAATGGTCGATCCGCAGTCCGTTTTCGTCGCGACCCGCCTGCAAGGCGATTGTGCTGGTGCCACCGATCAGGTCATCGACCGGAGCGAGACCGGAAGACAGATCCTGCCCCAGCACGGAAAGGTCGACGTCAAAAGCACCGGAAAGAGGGGTGGCAGAGCCGGAAACGGTTGCCGTGACGCGCCCTGACAGGGATTGACCGCTCAGATCGGAGAGGCGGGAAATATCCTGCAATCCCGCCCGCAAATCGGCGGCAACCCGAAGGCCGCTTTCCAATCCTTCAAGAGTCAGATCGCCACTGGCCTGATAGTCTGTTCCGGACAAATCCATGTTGGTGATGCGGACTGCCCCAGGGCCATCAGTTGTGACCCGCCCCTCAAAGTGCAGGCTGTCGCCAATAGCACGCGCCAACGCCGGGTCGGTGAGAGCAAGACCGTTCAGCGAGGCGGTGATCTGCCCGTCCAATGCAAAGGCCGGGCTTTGATCCAATGTGCCTGTCATTTGCAGTTCTGCCGAAGCAAGCGAAACGTCCGGCGTGCTGAAGCGGTCGGCCTGCGCCGCAATCACCCACTCCCGACCTTCGGGTTTGCGGGCGTGCAGTGACAGGGCAGAAACGGTGGTCGATCCGCCAGATACCGGAAGAACGACAGCAATCTGATCGTTGGGCGGCGTAATATCGGCGCGAATGTCCGCCTGTTGCAGCATACCGCCAGCCGCCATTTCAACGCCGCCACTGACATTCAGGGCCTGGGTGCTGAGCAGCAGGTTGTCGATAACAAGGCCACCCGCAGCTTTGGTCTGGCCGCGCAACCGTGCCTGCATGTCGGGGCCAAAGAAAGGCTGGTAGACAGGTTCAACCAGTTCTGTGATGTCGCCGGTCAGATCCGCAGAGAACTCGATCGGGCGGGCGTCGATTTCTCCCTCCGAGGGGGGCTCTCCTGCTGCGGCCAGCACAACCTGACCTGCCAGACGTTCGCTGCCATCTGTCTTGAGCACAAGATCCGCATTGAAATCGGACACGGGGCCCTTGCCGGTCAGGACCAGATCAATATCCGGCCCCCCCGGCAAGTTCAGCGTGCTAGATACCAGGCCGCCATCATCTTCGTGCAGGGTCATGTCCAGCGTGATGTTGCCCGTGGCATTGGCAAACCCTGCGCTGAGATTGAGCGTATCGCTTGCGCGGTCCAATCGGGTAATGGTCAGCTGGCTGTCCAGTGCACCATCGGCAAGCGTCAGCGTGCCGTCCACATCCAGAACCGCGGCCACCCCGGCGAGCTGTTCTCCAAGCGTCAGCTCTGCCACCGAAAGCTCGCCGATCTTGATGGCAACCGGCACTTCGGGGAGCTGAAAAGGAGTGGCTTCGGGTGCAGGCAGATCCGGGTCTTCCAGCGGCGTTGTGGGCGCACGTTCTATGTGGATGCGATCAGCCTTGAGCGCGTTGACGGAGAAATTCCCGCGCAGCAACGCCAGGCGGTTCCAATCCAGCTCTGCCCCTTCGATGGTGAGCCAAACGCCATCGGCGTCTGCCACTGTCAGCTTGTCCAATGTCGCACGGGAAGAAAGCGCGCCCTCAAGACCCGTGACGCGGATTGCCCGGCTTTCCCCCGACAGCGTATCTTCAAGAAAATCGACAAGGAGCCCGCCAGAGCTCTCGCTCTCCTGGGCTATGGCCACGGGGGCTGAAGCGATCAGGCTTGTGCTCAGCAACACGGGGGCGAGCATGGAGGCCGGGCGCAGATATGCGGGAATGCGTGTCAAAATGCCTGTCCTATGCCAATGTAGAATTGCAGCCCATCTTCCGTGTCACCGTTGACCGGATAGGCCAGATCCAGTCGGATTGCGCCAATGCCGGTCACGTCGTAACGCAAGCCAACCCCGGCCCCTGCGTGTCTGGCGGAATCTGACGACACGAAACTCTCGCTGTCGACAAACCCCACGTCGTAAAACCCGACAAGCGTGATCTTCTCTGCAACCCTTGCGCGGATCTCACCGGACAGCGCGAGATATCCGCGGCCGCCGGAAATACCGCCAGCAGCAGGAACGCCGAGCGACTGGAATTCCTGTCCGCGCACCGATCCCGCACCACCAGAATAAAACAGAAGTGTCGGCGAGACCTCGGACACGCTGGGGCCAATGACGGAACCAAGCTGCATCCGGCCGGCCAGCACAATCCTGTCAGAACCGCCAAGAGACCGATAGGCACGCCCATCAAAACGCAGCTGGACGCCAGACTTTGTTCCGTCCACGCCAATAAAGGGCAGGACGCGTGCATCCAGGTAATAGCCGCTTGTGGCGCTCAGGCTGCTGTCACGGCCGTCATATTCCACCCGCAACCGGCCCAGAAGGAACTTGAACCGCCGTTTGCCATACACGTCTTCTGCAAGCGTGCTGGCAAAACCGAACGCTGCTTCGCCAAACAGCTTATCGGAATAGACGCGACGCACACCAAAGGCACCATAGCCCTGGGTGGCGGTGTAATGCTCTTCGTCCAGCTTTTCGGCCTCAAGCAGATAGAACTGGCTGTCGTCGGGCCCGAATGCCGCGGGGCGGTCCAGCCGAACCGCAATTCGTCCGTCCAAATCATTGGCGCTGCCAATGCCGGAAAGACGCGTTTCAAACCGTAGCCGCTCGGCCCCGCCAAAGAGATTGCGGTGGGTCCAGGTGCCGCTGACTTCCAACCCATCAGACGAGCTGATTTCGGCACCAAAGGTCAGCCTGCGTGGGGGCAGGTCTTCAATCGTTGCGACATAGTCCAGCGTGCCATCTGGATTGGCGCGTTCTTCTGGGCGGATGGTGACGGATGCGAAACTACCGGTGCGGCGCAACCGGGTGGCAGATTGCGACAAAAGATCAGGGTGGAACACTTCGCCGGTTGGAAAGCCTGCGATGCGTTGGATCGCATCGGGGCGCACCGCAGAGGCCGAGGCGAGTTTCAGCTGGCCAAAGCGCAGGCGGGGGCCGGGGGCAAGGCGCAGGCTGGCGTTCAGCCGCGCTTCGACGTGATTTGCCGTAATCGATTGCCCACCGACATCTGCCTGCGGATGGCCGGCATAACGCCAGTTCTCCACGCCGGCGTTGGCGGCATCGCGCAGCACGGCGGTGGTTGCGGTGCGGCCTGTCGCGAACGCTTCCGGGATGTCCACTTCCTGCGGTGAGGGCAGTGGCGCGATCTCTGCCCGCCCAAAAGTGAACTGGCGACCAGGGCGCACGGTTATGGCAATTTGATCAATGGACCTTGGCGGGTTCAGCAGCTGGATGGAGGCTGCCTCGCGACCATCCATGCGGATCTGCACGACGGGAGAGAAATAACCCTGATCGTACAGAACCTGCACCAGGGTCCGGTAATCAGAGAGAGCCGCTGCGAGAAGCGGCTGAACCCCGGTTTCGCCGCGTGCGCTTGCAGACAGGGTGGCAGAGGCGGCGCGCAGCCGGTCGCGCAGATCCCCGTCCGAGCCCGGTGCATCCAGCCGGGCCTCAACCGCAAGCGCCTTGCCCACGCCGCCACAAAGGAGCAGCGCTGCAACAGCGAGCGAGCACAAAGTACGAACCCAGCCCTGACGGGGAGCGATGGCCCCACCGGACCAGAGATGTTTCGGCGATTGAAGGGTGCGGCGCCGCTGAACTCGATAAAGTGACATGGGTGCTCCGGGCAGGGTGCAGAAATGGCCTTTCCCTGCCGAAGCGGTGACGCTGTGTCAGCTGCGACCGGGCAGGAACACAGCTAACATAGGGCCCGGGTTCGGTAAAACGACAATAACTTGAGACTGCAGGTGTTTGCGGGTCCGTGCCTACATCTGAGCGGCGCGAAACCAGGCCCGAATAGCGGCGCGGTCTTCGGGTTCCATATAGGTAATATTGGCCGGCGGCATGGCATGGGTCACACCCGCCTGCAGATAGATTTCATGCGCCCTGCTCGCGACATCGGCTTCGGTTTCCAGCAAAACGCCTTTTGGGGCGGTGCGGATACCGTCCCAGAATGGCTCGCGGGCATGGCACATGCTGCAGCGGCCAAGGACGATTTCATGGACGTCCTCGAAACCCTCGGCGTTGGCCATGACCAGAGCGGTGCCGCTCAATGTGGCCTCTTCGAATGCTTCGTCGCCTTCATGTTCCAGCCCAAGGGAGGACAGGATGATCACCCCCAGAAACAGAAGTGCAGTTGCCAGCCACGTCCAGGTCGGATTGCCCGCGCGGGCATGACGGGTGTTGAAATAGTGCCGGATCGTAACCCCCATCAGAAACACAAGTGCCGCGATCACCCAGTTGTATTCGCTCGAAAAGGCCAGCGGGTAATGGTTGGACAGCATCAGGAACACGACGGGAAGTGTCAGGTAGTTGTTGTGGGTGGAGCGCAGTTTGGCGATCTTGCCGTATTTGGCATCGGGGGTGCGGCCTTCCTGCAGGTCTTTCACCACGATGCGCTGGTTCGGCATAATGATGAAAAACACATTCGCGGTCATGATGGTCGCGGTAAAGGCACCAAGGTGCAGCATCATGGCCCGCCCGGTAAAGACCTGGTTCAGCCCCCAGCCCATCGCAACCAGCATCACGAACAACAGCACCATCAACAGCGTCGGGCGTTCGGCCAGGCCGGATTTGCATAGACGGTCATAGACCAGCCATCCAATCGACAGCGTTGCCGCCGAAATGAGGATCCCCTGCCAAAGCGCCAGATCCGCTTTGGATTGGTCGATCAGATACAACTCGCCGCCGACCCAATAGACGACCATCAGCAGGGCAAAGCCGGACAGCCAGGTCGAATAGCTTTCCCATTTGAACCAGGTCAGATGATCCGGCATCTCTGCCGGAGCGACGAGGTATTTGCGGATGTGATAGAACCCACCACCGTGTACCTGCCATTCCTCGCCGTGGGCTCCGGGCGGAAGATCTGGTGCCTTGCGCAGTCCAAGATCCAGCGCGATGAAATAGAAAGACGAGCCGATCCAAGCGATCGCGGTGATCACATGCAGCCAGCGGATGGCAAATCCCAGCCAATCCCACATCATCAACAGCTCAAACATTGCGTCTTTGTCCTTCGTATCCTTGGCATTGCGCTATGAGGCCTGCCCGCGCAGTCTCGCCTTTGGCTAGGCGGAATGAGGGCAGGGCAGTTCCGTCACCCTAGGCAAACCCGTGTTTCTTCGGTATTCCCATATACTGCCAAACTGTATCAAAAAAACTGGAACAATCGCAGGTCGCGTCATGTCTTATCTCGATAACATCCGCACATTTGTTCGCGTCTACGAACTGGGGTCCATGTCTGCGGCTGGACGGGATCTGCGGGTATCGCCGGCGGTGACCTCGGCCAGAATTTCCCAGCTTGAGGAATATCTTGGCGTGCGCCTGTTCCAGCGCACCACGCGCAACCTGACTGCAACCGAACAGGGGCGTGCCTTTTACGATGGGGCCGTTGCGGTGCTGGATGCGGTGGATGAGGCCGAGGCAAAGGTCATGCATCTGACCGAAACCCCGCGCGGGACGTTGTTTGTGGCTGCGCCTCTCGGGTTGGGGCGTCGCCTTTTGGCTCCGCAAGTGCCAGAGTTCCTGGCCAGATATCCCGAAATCAACCTGCGCCTGCGCCTGTCAGACCGAGCCGTCGACCTGACCAGCGAAGGATTGGATCTGGCCTTTTTCCTTGGCCAGCCGGAGGACAGCAACCTGCGCATCCGCAAGATCGCGGATTGTCCGCGTGTGCTGTGTGCAGCACCTGACTACATTGCGCGTCGCGGAATGCCCAAGGACGGCAGTGCCTTGTTGCGGGATGGGCATGATTGCCTGAATCTTCGCTATCCGGGAGCAAGTGAATTTCAATGGCTTTTGCAGACAGCGGATGGCCCACGACGCTTTGCCGTCAGCGGGCGGTACGAATGCGATGATGGCGATGTGCTGACCGATTGGGCGCTGGCGGGTGAGGGGATCATCCTCAAGCCGGAGTTCGAGGTTGCCGATCATCTGACCTCTGGGCGGCTGGTTCCCGTCGCCGCCCAAACCCCACCTGTGCCGGTTCAACTGGCCTGCCTTTACACCCATCGCCGCCACCAGGATCCGAAAACCCGGCTGTTCATGGAATACATGATTGCACAACTCAGCGAGGTGTTGCGCCAGTCTGGTGCTGCGGGGGCAGACTGATCTCGCCCAACCCGTGGATCAGCTGCCGCGATAGGTTGAATAGCCAAAGGGCGACAGCAGCAACGGCACATGATAGTGGGCACTGCCGTCGGTGATGCCAAAGCGGATCGGGACTTCATCAAGGAACAAAAGTTCCCCCGATGCCTGACCGCTGGCGCGCAGGTATTCTCCGGCTTCGAATACCAGCTCATAGGTTCCGGTCACAAAATCCTTCTTCGGCAAGATGGGGCTGTCGGTGCGGCCATCGGCATTGGTCAGCATGCGCGCCAGTTCGGTCCGACCGCGTTCATCGAGACGGTACAGGCGGATCTGCAGACCCGCAGCAGGGCAACCCCGTGCGGTATCCAGAACATGGGTGGTCAGATAGCCGGCGTCTGATTGGGTGCTCATCGTCAGTGTCCTCCTGCTGGGCCCTTTGCATCTGCCTGATGCGCCGAGGCGCTGCAAACATGCGTGTTCTGATAGTGTATTCGGGAAAATTTGAAAAATGGCCGTGATCTTCTGCCATAGTAATGTCCTGATACCGTTTGAAAAGAGGCGTCCTTTCCATGAACAGATACCCCCGCAACATGATCGGCTATGGCGCGACACCGCCGGATGCCGCCTGGCCCGGTGGGGCCAAGGTCGCGGTGCAATTTGTGCTGAACTATGAAGAGGGCGGCGAGAACAATATCCTGCATGGGGATGCGGGATCTGAGGCTTTTCTGTCAGATATTGCCGGTGCAGCACCATGGCCGGGGCAGCGTCATTGGAACATGGAATCGATCTACGACTACGGCGCCCGTGCCGGTTTTTGGCGCCTGCACCGGATGTTCACGGCTGCGGGGATTCCGGTCACCATCTATGGCGTGGCGACGGCGTTGGCCCGCTCTCCCGAACAAGTGGCCGCGATGAAATCTGCGGGCTGGGAAATTGCCTCTCACGGGTTGAAGTGGGTCGAGCACAAGGACATGCCCGAGCCAGAAGAGCGCGCAGCGATTGCAGAGGCCGTTCGGCTCCATACCGAGGTCGTGGGTGAACGGCCGCGTGGCTGGTACACGGGACGCTGCAGCGAGAACACGGTGCGGTTGGTGGCCGAAGAGGGCGGTTTCGACTACGTCTCTGACACCTATGACGATGATCTGCCGCATTGGATGGAATTTGGCGATCGCGACCAGCTGATTATCCCCTACACGCTTGAGGCCAACGATATGCGGTTCGCAACCGCGCCGGGCTACATTACCGGAGAGCAGTTTTTTCAGTATCTCAAGGATGCTTTTGATCTGCTTTATACCGAGGGAGAGGCCGGGGCCCCCAAGATGATGTCCATCGGGTTGCACTGCCGTCTGATTGGCCGTCCGGGCAAAGCAGCAGGGCTGAAGCGGTTTCTCGACTACATCAGCGGTTTTTCTGACGTGTGGTGCCCGCGCCGCATTGATATTGCAGAACATTGGGCCGCGACCCACCCCCATCAGCGCCGGGACCGGCCCAGCACGATGGCGAGAGACGAATTTGTCGCCGCATACGGCGGTATCTTTGAACACTCTCCCTGGATCGCGGAACGCGCCTTTGATCTCGAACTGGGACCAGCCCATGACCGTGCAGCGGGGCTGCATAATGCCCTGTGCCGGATGTTCCGCTCTGCCAGCGAAGACGAGCGTCTGGGCGTTTTGCGCGCTCACCCGGATCTTGCGGGGAAACTGGCGGCGGCCAAGCGCCTGACAGCAGAAAGCACGTCAGAGCAGGCCTCTGCCGGGCTGGATGCGCTGACCGACGCGGAGCGCGCTCGCTTTAGTGAACTCAACGCGGCCTATGTCGAAAAACACGGCTTTCCCTTTATCATTGCGGTGCGTGATCACGATAAGGCGTCTATTTTGCAGGCGTTTGTTCAGCGCATCGAAAATGACCGTGCGACAGAATTTGACGAGGCTTGCAGGCAGGTAGAGCGCATCGCAGAGTTTCGTCTGATGGATCTGCTGCCATGAAGCAATTGGATCGGTGGCCGGTTTCCAGCGTGCAGGGGGCGTCATGCAGACAATCGTAATCCAACCGATGACCGCAGCGGCCTTTGCGCCGTTTGGAGATCTGATCGACTGTTCCGGCGCTGCTGACAAAATCATCAATCAGGGCCTGTGCGGTCGGTTCCATGACCGCGCGCAGATGGATTTTGCCGACGGGCGCGCAGGCATCAGCCTGTTTCGTGCCGAGCCGCGTCATCTGCCGTTATCGCTTGAAATGGTGGAGCGCCACCCAGAGGGCAGTCAGGCCTTCATCCCCATGAGCGAACATGGCTTTCTGGTGATTGTGGCCCCGGACGATGCGGGAAAGCCGGGTCAGCCGCTGGCATTTGAAACGGCACCGGGGCAGGCGATCAACTTTCATCGGGGCACCTGGCACGGTGTGCTGACACCGCTGCATGCGCCCGGACTTTTTGCCGTTGTCGATCGCATAGGGGACGGCGGCAATCTCGAAGAACACTGGTTTGAAACTGCTTTTCAAGTGGTTCGACCCTGAAACGCATCAAGCGGCGCATCCCTGCAGGGGCTGCGCCGTTTTCATTTACTGAAGGCAGTCCAGAAAACGAGGCTGCCGCACCAAAGACCAAAGAAAGACCAATAGAAAAAGATCAAACAGAGAGGGACAAACCATGGCCGACGGGTCGATTGGAACGCCGGATCAGTTGAAAGATCCGAACTACACGCCACCACTGGGCAAGGCCGTACCGCTGGGAATTCAGCACGTATTGGCGATGTTCGTGTCAAACGTCACGCCAGCAATCATTGTTGCGGGCGCTGCGGGGTTTGGCTTTGGATCGAACTCGCCCGATTTTCCAGAGCTGTTGTATCTGATCCAGATGTCGATGCTGTTTGCAGGGGTGGCGACCCTGATGCAGACGCTGACAATTGGGCCGGTTGGGGCTGCCCTGCCGATTGTGCAGGGCACGAGTTTTGCGTTTCTGCCCATCATGATCCCGCTGGTGGCGGGCAAGGGGGTTGATGCGCTGGCAGCGCTCTACGGCGGTGTTCTGGTCGGCGGCGTCTTTCACGCAGCGCTGGGGCTGGTGATTGGGCGTATTCGTTTTGCTCTGCCACCGCTTGTCACCGGTCTGGTTGTCACGATGATCGGTCTCGCCCTGGTCAAGGTGGGCATCCAATATGCCGCCGGAGGTGTGCCGGCGATTGGGACGCCGGAATATGGCTCGCTTCTTAACTGGTCCGCCGCACTTGTTGTGATCGTCGTCACCTTGGGGCTCAAGTTTTTTGCCCGCGGGATGCTGTCGGTTTCGGCTGTTCTGATGGGGCTGATCGTGGGGTACGCCTATGCGATGTTGATGGGAATGGTCACGGTCGAGGCAATCGGTACCAGCTGGTCGCGCGCCGCGAGTTTTGCCCTGCCGGTGCCGTTCAAATATGGGCTGGAGTTCTCCTTTGCGGCCATTCTGGGGTTCTGCCTGATGGCCTTTGTGTCGGCTGTCGAAACCGTGGGCGATGTCAGCGGTATCGCGCGGGGTGGCGCCGGGCGCGAAGCAACCGACGAAGAAATTGCCGGGGCAACCTATGCTGATGGTCTTGGCTCTGCCGTGGCGGGGATTTTTGGCGGTTTGCCGAACACGTCTTTCAGTCAGAATGTGGGCCTGATCGCGATGACCGGCGTGATGAGCCGCCACGTCGTGACCATTGGCGCGCTCTTCCTGATCCTCTGCGGGCTGGTGCCTAAGGTGGGGGCGATTATCCGCACCATTCCGATTGAGGTGCTGGGCGGTGGCGTGATCGTCATGTTCGGCATGGTCGTGGCTGCGGGCATTTCCATGCTGTCCGATGTGGACTGGAACCGCCGCAATATGGTGATCTTTGCGATTTCGCTTTCGGTCGGACTTGGTCTGCAGCTAGAGCCTGGCGCGGTGCAGTATCTGCCAGATACGCTGCGGGTTCTGATGACATCGGGCCTGTTGCCGGCGGCGCTAATTGCAATCGTGCTGAATTTGGTTCTGCCGCAAGAGCTGGCCAGTGAGGCAACGGAAGAGGTCTCTGGCGGGCTGTCGGGTCAGGGGCGTGGCAGCCTGCCTGGCCGTTGATCGACAGAGCAGCGACTTTCAGGGCAAAAAATGGGCCGCGTCAGGGATGGCGCGGCCCTTTGCTATGTCTGTGGCGGGGCTTTCAACCAGCCATCAGGCGCGCCATGTCGATCATGCGCGCGGAAAAGCCCCATTCGTTGTCATACCAGCCAAACAGCCGCAGCTGGTGGTCAGCGACGCTGCGGCTCTCTGGCCCCGCCAGGATCAGCGATTCAGGACGCGCGCGCAGATCAGAGGACACCAGCGGGTGATCCGTCCATCCCAGAACGGGCGAGACATCAACAGCCCCGCGCAGGGCCGTATCGGCGAAGTCCTCTGCAAGCGGGGTTTTGGTCCGAACGACCAGATCGACGGCAGAAACGCTGGCGGTGGGGACACGCACGGCAGCGCCGCTGATACGCCCGGCCAGATGCGGCATGACCTCATCAATGAGATGCATGGCGGAGGTTGTGGTTGGCACCATCGACAGCGCCCCAGCGCGTGAGCGTGCGAAATCCCCGCGCGGTGCATCGACCATCGGCTGAGAGTTGGTGTAGCAGTGGATCGTGGTCATGTGGCCGCTGTCGATCCCGACAAGCTGGTCGACCAGCTTGACCAGTGGAGCCAATCCGTTTGTGGTGCAGGACGCGTTGGAGATGATGCGCGCGTCTCCAAGCTCGTCTTCATTCGCGCCCAGAACCACCGTGCGTTCAGCTGCGGGGGAGGGGCCGGAGATCAGCACCTTGCGCGCCCCGGCCGACAGCCCGCGCTCCGCAACATCGGAGGTGCGGGCAATACCGGTACATTCCAACACCACGTCAACGCCAGTCAGGTCCAGCGTGCTCAGATCTGCGGTCTGGCTAAAGGCAATACGTCGCCCGGCAACAACAAGCGCGCCGTCTTCGGTACGGACGTCTTCGGGAAAGGGGCCAAAGGTGCTGTCGTATTGGAACAGGTAGGCACACATGTCCAAGGGGGCGATGTCATTGATGCGCACCACCTCGATCCCGTCGCCGCGTGGCGTCGTCAGGATCTGGCGCAAGATTGCGCGGCCGATGCGGCCGAATCCGTTGAGTGCTATTTTCATGCCCAAGCTATGACAGGGCAGGCAATGGGGCTCAATCCGCAACAGCGGCAATTGCGTCGTGGTTTCGGTCACAATTGCCTGTGCAGTGTTTCAGGTGGGCAAGGGGCGCGTGATTTGTGTCAGTCGCAGCTGATACGCGCGAAATACGCACCGCTGATCGTGCGCATCATCGTATTCGTATGAACGCGGCAGCCGGTTGCGCCTCGCAGGGCGCGCGCGGCTTGTCTCGCGCTCAGCAGCGAGGGACGGCGAAACGCCTCAAGCTTGGGGTTTTGGCGTACGGCCATGTAGATCGGTGCATCTACGCCCAGCCGTTCGGTCGCCTTGGCGTGTACAGGCGTGTCTTCGACGACCGGTCCGACGTGCCATATCGCGCCCTCGACCGTCACGGAGGTTAGTCCCGCTGCTGGGTCAGACCCCGCGGCGAGCGGGCTGGCGGGCAGGGATGTGATCGCAGCGAGCAGGCCCGCTGCAATCATGAGGCGGAGGGTTGATTGCTGGCAGTTTGACATGGGGGCACCTCGGCTGGTTCGGGTGGGTCACGGAACTAGACCCATCCACCACAGCTTGCCCATGCCTGGGTGCGCTGCATAGGGGAAAACCGACAGCGCAACCGCATTGCCCGCTACTCAGCGCAGCGGGCTGAGCGGCATGTGGCGATTGACGTCCTTGTAAAGCAGATAGCGGAACCGCCCGGGTCCACCCGCATAACAGGCCTGCGGGCAAAACGCGCGCAACCACATGAAATCACCCGCTTCAACCTCGACCCAGTCCTGGTTGAGCCGGTAAACGGCCTTTCCCTCCAGCACAAAGAGCCCGTGCTCCATGACGTGGGTTTCCGCAAACGGGATGACGCCGCCGGGTTCGAAGGTGACAATGGTCACATGCATGTCATGGGACAGATCTGCAGGATCTACAAAGCGGGTCGTGGCCCATCGGCCTTCGGTGCCCGGCATCGCAGTTGGGGCCACGTCGCGTTCATTGGTGATCAGGGGGGCGGGTTTGCTGACACCAGGCGCGGCTTCCCACCGTTTGCGGATCCAGTGAAAACCGGCGGCGGTGTCAGAGCGGTTGTGCAAAGTCCAGGACGCGCCCGCCGGGATATAGGCATAGCCGCCATCTTCCAGCTGATGCGTGTCGCCGTCTATGCGCAGCGTGAGCTGGCCCTCGGTGACAAACAACACAGATTGCGCGCCTGCGTCGCTCTCGGGGGTGTCGGATCCGCCGCCGGGCTGAAGCTCCACGATATATTGCGAAAAGGTTTCGGCAAACCCGCTGAGCGGGCGGGCGATGACCCACATCCGCATGCCGTCCCAGCCGGGCAGGAACGAGGTGGTGATATCTCGCATGGTTCCTTTCGGGATCACCGCATAGGCATCGGTGAACATTGCCCGATCGGTCAAGAGCTGCTCCTGCCCCGGATGCCCCCCCTTGGGGGTGTAGTAACGCGGTGGGGTCATTTGTGATCCTTTCCTCATGCGATGGATCAGTTATGCGCCGCCCCCTCGGTGGGTCCAAGGGGGGCAGAGCAGGTAACATTCTTCGTGAAATTTTGAATATGGGCTGCGACGCGCGCCAACGGGCACCTATCGCCCCATGCTCAGAGCTCGGCGAGTGCCTGGCTTTGACGCAATTCGGCTGCACAGACTTGCAGCGCACGCAGCGACCGTTCGGTATCCTGCGCTGGTGTGACGCCGCGCGGAGAGGAACTGCCCACCACAATCGGGGTCTGGCCAGGGCGTGAAACCGGCACCGCATAGCCGACAATTCCGGTTTCAAATTCGCTGTCCGTCACGGCATAGCCGCGTTCCCGCGCGAGACTGACCCGTGACAGGATCTGCGCAGGCTCGGTCAGCGACTGTTCCGTATGGCGGGGGATTTCTGCGTGGGCCAGAACCTCTGCTGCGTCCTCGACCGTCAGGCAGGCCATCAGCATCCGGCCCAAGCTGGTATGGACCAGCGGGATATGGGCGCCGGCGGTAAAGCCATATGTGATCGGCGCATGTTCGACGGTGGATTGCGCCAGCAAGAGAACGCGCCCCTGATCCAATGTGGCCAACGTAATTTCGGCATCCAGGCTGGCGGCGTGACGGTTCAGCACTGGCTGGATCTTGCGGCCAAAGTGATTGGCCTGAAGAAACCCGCCCGACAACGCCAGCACTTTCGGGGTCAGCGACAGAACGCGGCCCTGTTGGCGCAGGTAGCCGGCCTGCACCAAAGTCAGTGCACCCCGCCGGGCCGTTGCCCGATCTTGTCCGGTGCGCCGTGCAATCTCGGCCAGTGTCAGTGTCGGAGTGGCGGCATCAAATACCGCAAGCACGGCCAGCCCTTTGGCAAAGCTCGAGGAAATATTGCGATCTTGGTCAGTCATGGTGTCTTTCAAAACGAACGGGGCGGGTCCAGCCAGCGAATGAACCTGCGTCAAAATAGTCTCGGGACAGATCATTGGTGCGCCACCTGTGTGCCGTCAACCCGCTAGACGACCCCCTTGCGCCATCAGCGTCACGACGCCACGTTGCTGCAGGTTTTCCCGAAAACGCGTTATTGGATAGCATGTTAAGCATCGTTCAATCGGGGGTTACTTTTTCACCGAATTTTCACATAAGGGTCTGGACCTTAAACTCTTTTTTGTTCAACCCTTCAATTATACCAACGTGTAACAAGCGCCCGCATGGCGCCGTCATCATCAGGCGCCAGAATGGGCTCTCTTGCGGCAGGACCAACTGCCGAACTGCCCGGATGCTGCTGCGCGCCGCAGGCAGGGACGAGAGCAGACATGAGCAGCACGGTTGCCAAAGGGGATCTGGCCAGCATGGGTCTACTGGGCACCACCGCCTGTGAGCAGGCAGAGGCGGTGATCGCGCAGGCCGCAGCGGCGCGGTTGGAAACCATCCGTGTCCTGTTCGTCGACCAGCATGGCATCCTGCGCGGCAAGACAATCGTGGCGTCTGCCTTCAGGCGGCTGTTTGAATGCGGGATCGCGGTTCCTTCGACGCTGCTGCTGAAGGACACGGCACATCGCACCGCCTTTCCTGTCTGGAGCGAAAACCCGGAGGACGAAGTCACCCCGATGCAGGGGGCGAGTGACGTCCTGTTGGTGCCAAGGCCTGAGAGTTTTCGGGTCCTCCCCTGGTCGCCGCACTCTGCCTGGATCTTCTGCCATGTCGCGTTTCATGACGGCGCACCGGTGCCGTTTGGCTCGGCCCATGTGCTTGCGCGGGCGATGGATACCTTGTCGGAACAGGGGATGGAGCTGGTTGTCGGGCTCGAAGTTGAGTTCCAGATCTTCGAGCGGGTGGACCCCTCGCTTGGTCACAGCCAATCCGGGATGCCCGGCGTTCCGATCCAGACCCGCAATCTGATCCAGGGGTATCAATATCTGACCGAAACCCGCTATGGAGAGGCCGAAGCCATTCTGGACAGGCTGCGTCGCCATGCCCAGGCTCTCGGTCTGCCGGTGCGCACGGTCGAGATCGAGATGGGGCCAAGCCAGTTCGAGTTCACGTTCGAACATGCCGACCCGTTGACCCAGGCCGATGCGATGGTGATGTTTCGCACAATGGTCAAAGAGGTCTGTGCCGCGCAGGGGCTGCACGCCAGTTTTATGCCCAAGCCCCGCCAGGATCACGCAATGGCCAACGGCTGGCATATCCACCAATCCCTGACCGTTCCCTCTAGTGGCCGCAATCTATTTATGCCGGAAACCGCAGAGACCCTGACGCCCGAGGCAAGTGGCTGGATGGCGGGGCTCCTCACCCATGCAGAGGCGATGTCGGTGCTCGTTGCGCCCACCGTCAACAGCTACAAGCGATATCTGCCGTTCCAGCTGGCTCCCAATCGGGTACAATGGGGGCGGGACAACCGCGGCGCAATGCTGCGGGCATTGATGCGGCCCGGCGATCAGGGCAGCCGTGTCGAAAACCGTGCGCCAGACAGTTCCGCCAATCCGTATTTCGCGCTCGCGGCGCAGATCATTGCTGGCAGCGAGGGGATCGCGGCAGGGCGTCAGGCGCCAGCACCGACGGTTTCGCCTTATTCCGATGATGCGCAAAAACTGCCGCGTTCCTTGGGGCAGGCGCTGCAGGCGTTTCGGGCCTCTGACCTGTTCAGAACTGCGCTGGGTCAGGATGTGGTCGACTATATCTCGCACCTCAAAGAGGTCGAATGGGCCCGCTATCTCGACACCGTAAGCGAGTGGGAGCAGGCAGAGTATTTCAATCTCTACTGACCTGTTGACGGGTCGCAATCTGCCCTTGCGTCAGTCAGCGGTTGTGATTCGGGTAATCCACTGACGAGGTTGAAAAAAATAATTGCACATAAAAAGCGGCAATAGCCCGGTTCAAAGCGGCATATTCGGCATTTGTTTATTGCGAGGCGGCAGGTGCCTTGCTAGTGTATGTGCGCGTATGCGGGAGAACCGGCGCAGCTGCTGTCACGGCCGCTGACACCGGTGCCGAAGGAGCAACCGCCCCGGAAACTCTCAGGCACAAGGGACCGTACACGCGCATCAACTCTGGAGAGATCCGGTCAAAGCCGGACGCCGAAGGGATAACGATCTCAGGCGAAGGGACAGAGGGGGCATCAGGTTGCACAGGTGTTCCTGTGCGCAATCCAGGTGCCGGAAACTGCCGTCATTTCTGACCAGCCCGGCCCGTGTTTATGGGACGGACACGCATGTCGGCTGACACGACGTCGAGTGATTTGAAGAAGACCCCTTTGTTTGACCTCCACCAGGAGCTGGGTGGAAAAATGGTGCCTTTCGCCGGCTATGCGATGCCGGTGCAGTATCCGATGGGCATCATGGGTGAGCACAGCCATACACGCACCAGAACTGGTCTTTTTGACGTAAGCCACATGGGGCAGGTGATCCTGACCGGTGACAGCTATGAAGCAGTCGCAAGGGCGTTCGAAACCCTCGTCCCGATGGATGTGCTGGGCCTGAAGGAGGGCCGCCAGCGCTATGGTCTGTTCACCAATGATGCAGGCGGCATCGAGGACGATCTGATGTTTGCCAATCGCGGGGATCATCTGTTTGTGGTCGTCAATGCGGCATGCAAGGACGCTGATATCGCCCGGATGAAAGCCTCGCTGGAACCAGCTGTCACCGTGACGCCGGTGACCGATCGCGCCCTTGTTGCGCTACAGGGGCCGGGCGCCGAGGCCGCACTGGCGGCGTTGACCCCTGCGGCGAGAGATATGTCCTTTATGGATGTGGCCACGCTGGATCTGGACGGGGTGGAAATTTGGGTGTCGCGCTCGGGCTACACCGGCGAAGATGGCTATGAGATTTCCATCCCCGAAGCTCATGCCGAAACAGTTGTTCGCAAGCTGCTGGCACAGGACGGCGTGGCGCCTATCGGGCTCGGCGCCCGTGACTCGCTGCGGCTTGAGGGCGGCATGTGTCTCTATGGTCATGATATCGATGCAACCACCGGGCCGATCGCGGCGTCGCTTGGTTGGGCTATTCAGAAGGTGCGCCGCCCCAACGGTGATCGTGCCGGCGGCTTTCCGGGGGCAGCGGCCGTTTTTGCGGAAATCGAGGCCGGTGCATCGCAACGCCGTGTCGGGCTCAAACCCGAAGGGCGCGCGCCGATGCGCGAAGGGGTTCTGCTGTTCAAAGATGCCGAAGGAGGTGAGCCCATTGGTCGCGTGACCTCCGGCGGATTTGGCCCCACTGTCGGTGGCCCTGTTGCGATGGGCTACGTGTCCGCTGACCTCAGTCAGGTCGGAACTACCCTGTTTGGTGAGCTGCGTGGAAAACGCCAGCCCATCACCGTTCATGCGCTGCCCTTCGTGGCGGCCAATTTCAAGCGCTGATCCCGGCGCAATTCCCCAGCCATCTGCAAAGGAAGAGACAGATGAAATACACCGAAGAACATGAATGGCTGCTGGCCGAAAGCGACGATCTGATCACCGTCGGCATCACCAATCACGCGGCTGAACAGCTGGGTGACGTGGTTTTCGTGGAACTGCCCGAGGTCGGCACCGAGGTTTCCAAGGACGATGAAATCGTGGTGATCGAATCCGTCAAGGCGGCTTCCGATATTCTGGCACCGCTGGATGGTGAAATCGTCGAGGTAAACGAGGCCCTGGCGGACAACCCCGGCAAGGTAAACGAAGATCCGCAGGGCGAAGCCTGGTTCTGCAAGATCAAGCCGTCTGATCTGTCACCGATGGACGATTACATGGATGAAGCCGGTTACAAGGACTTCATCGGTTAATCCCTTCGGCCCCGCCTGCGCAATGTTGCGCGGCGGGGTTTTTTGATCGCTGTTCCCGCATTTTCAGCGGTGTCATTCCGCATGCCCGGGCCAGCCCGCAGCATCCCGCTGCCTTAACCTCCTGTTGCTGAAGAGGGCGACACATGTCTTTTGAACCCACGGACTATCTGCCGTATGACTTTGCCAACCGCCGCCATATTGGCCCGTCTCCCGAAGAGATGGACGACATGCTGGCCGTGGTCGGCGCCGAGAGCCTGGATGCGCTGATCGACGACACCGTGCCGGCCACGATCCGCCAGGCCGCCGCGCTGGAGTTTGGCCGCCCTCTGTCGGAACGCGAACTGCTGCACCACATGCGTGAGGTCGCAGGCAAGAACGTTCCGAAAACCTCGCTGATCGGCCAGGGCTACCACGGCACCGTGACCCCGCCCGCCATTCAGCGCAACATCCTGGAAAACCCGGCCTGGTACACCGCCTACACGCCCTATCAGCCCGAAATCTCCCAGGGGCGTCTTGAGGCGCTGTTGAACTTCCAGACCATGATCTCGGATTTGACCGGTCTGGAAATTGCCAATGCCTCGCTTCTGGACGAGGCCACCGCCTGCGCCGAAGCGATGACCGTGGCCCAACGGGTTTCCAAATCGAAAGCCAAGGCGTTTTTTGTCGACCGCGACTGCCACCCGCAGAACATCGCCGTGATCCAGACCCGCGCCGAGCCGCTGGGGATCGAGGTCATTGTCGGCAACCCTGACAAGCTGGAGGCGGACAAGGTCTTTGGCGCCATCTTCCAATACCCCGGTACCTACGGCCACGTGCGCGATTTCACCGACCACATCGCCCAGCTGCATGCGCATAAGGCCATCGGCATCGTTGCAGCCGACCCGCTGTCGCTGACCCTGCTGAAAGAGCCGGGCGCAATGGGCGCGGATATCGCTGTCGGCTCGACCCAGCGCTTTGGTGTGCCTGTGGGCGCAGGCGGTCCGCACGCGGCCTATATGGCGACCAAGGACGCCTACAAGCGGTCAATCCCCGGCCGGATTGTCGGCGTTTCGGTCGATGCGCATGGAAACCGGGCCTATCGTCTGTCGCTGCAGACCCGCGAACAGCACATCCGCCGCGAAAAGGCGACCTCCAACGTCTGCACCGCGCAGGCCCTGCTGGCGGTGATGGCGTCTATGTATGCAGTCTTCCACGGGCCCAAGGGGCTGAAGGCCATCGCGCAGCGGATCCATCGCAAAACCGTGCGTCTGGCCCGCGGGCTGGAAGGGGCCGGGTTCAGCGTTGATCCCAGATCCTTCTTCGATACGATCACCGTGGATGTGGGGCCGCTGCAATCGGCGGTGCTGAAATCCGCGGTAGATGAGGGGCTGAACCTGCGTCGCGTTGGCGAAACCCGGGTTGGTATCACCCTCGATGAAGTGACCCGCCCCGAAACCATCGAAGCGGTCTGGCGTGCCTTTGGCATTCGCCGCAAGGATGATGACTTCACGCATGAATACCGGGTGCCGGAGAACATGCACCGCACGTCGGAGTATCTGACGCATCCGATTTTCCACATGAACCGGGCCGAGACAGAGATGATGCGCTACATGCGTCGCCTCGCGGATCGCGATCTGGCGCTGGACCGTGCGATGATCCCGCTGGGCTCCTGCACGATGAAGCTCAACGCCGCGGCGGAAATGATGCCGCTCAGCTGGCCGGAGTTCGCAAATATCCACCCCTTTGCGCCTGCGGATCAGATGCAGGGCTATGCAGAGATGGTTCGCGATCTCTCCGGCAAACTGTGCCAGATCACCGGGTATGATGCGATTTCCATGCAGCCGAACTCCGGCGCGCAGGGTGAATACGCAGGCTTACTGTCCATCGCGGCCTATCATCGCGCCAACGGGCAGGGCCACCGCAACATCTGTCTGATCCCGATGTCCGCTCATGGCACCAACCCGGCTTCTGCCCAGATGGTGGGGTGGAAGGTTGTCGTGGTGAAATCCGCCGACAACGGCGATATCGACCTCGATGATTTCCGCGAAAAGGCAGAGAAACACGCCGAAAACCTCGCAGGCTGCATGATCACCTATCCCTCGACCCACGGCGTGTTCGAGGAAACCGTGCATGAGGTCTGCAAGATCACCCACGATCATGGCGGGCAGGTCTATATCGACGGGGCCAATATGAACGCCATGGTTGGCCTGTCGCGTCCCGGAGATCTGGGCGGCGATGTGAGCCACCTGAACCTTCACAAGACCTTTGCCATTCCCCACGGCGGCGGTGGCCCCGGCATGGGTCCGATTGGCGTCAAGGCGCATCTGCAGCCGCATCTGCCCGGCCACCCGGAAACCGGCGGGCAGGAGGGTCCGGTCTCGGCCGCGCCCTTCGGCTCTGCCTCGATCCTGACCATCAGCTGGGCCTACTGCCTGATGATGGGCGGCGCGGGTCTGACGCAGGCGACAAAGGTGGCGATCCTCAATGCCAACTACATCGCCAAACGTCTCGAAGGGGCCTATGACGTGCTTTACAAGGGGCCCACGGGCCGCGTCGCGCATGAGTGCATTCTGGACACTCGCCCGTTCGAGGCCAGCGCAAATGTCACCGTGGACGATGTTGCCAAACGTCTGATCGACAGCGGTTTCCATGCACCAACAATGTCCTGGCCCGTTGCGGGCACCCTGATGGTGGAGCCGACAGAATCCGAGACCAAGGCCGAGCTGGACCGTTTCTGCGAGGCCATGCTGTCGATCCGCGAGGAAATCCGCGCGGTCGAGGCAGGGGAAATGGACGCAGAGAACAACGCGCTGAAGAACGCCCCTCACACGATGGAAGACCTCGTGAAAGACTGGGATCGCCCCTATTCCCGCGAACAGGGCTGCTTCCCTCCGGGGGCGTTCCGGGTGGACAAATACTGGCCGCCGGTCAACCGCGTCGACAACGCTTACGGCGACCGGCATCTGGTCTGCACCTGCCCCCCGATGGAAGACTACGCCGAGGCGGCTGAGTAAATCGCTGACAAACGGGCCCTTCGGGGCCCGTTTTTCTGTCCTGTGCGGCCTATCCATCCGTGACGTCCCGTCACGCGGCTGGACAGCGACACAACCCCCGCGCCATGCTGCCGCCAAGGGAAACAACACAAAGAGGCGCCGGGATGGACATGAACTTGGGTATGCGCAGCGAAAACCGCGCGCTTCTGGAACGGGTGGCGGCGATGATCCGCGACGAGATCATGCCGATGGAGGCCGAATATCACGCCGAGATCTCCAAGGGGGATCGCTGGCAATATACAGACCGGCAGGCCGAAATCCTTGAAGGCCTGAAAGCCAAGGCCAAGGCAGAGGGGCTGTGGAATTTCTGGCTCACCGACAGTGACAAGGGGTTTGGTCTCTCCACCGTGGAATATGCCTATTTCGCTGAGGAAATGGGTAAAACGCCGCTCGGGGCAGAGGTTTTCAACTGCTCTGCGCCGGATACCGGCAATATGGAGGTGTTCGAACGCTACGGCAGCGAGGCGATGAAACAGCAATGGCTCGCCCCGCTCCTGCAGGGAGAGATCCGCTCTGCCTATCTGATGACAGAGCCTGATGTGGCCAGCTCGGACGCCACCAATATCGCCATGTCCTGCGTGCGCGATGGCGATGACTACGTGCTGAATGGCGAAAAATGGTGGGCCTCCGGTGCCGGGGATCCGCGCTGCAAGGTTTATATCGTCATGGTGCGCACCGGCGGGGACGACCTGCCCAAACACAAGCGCCAGTCAATGATCGTGGTGCCTGCGGATGCGCCGGGGATCGAGGTGCTGCGCCCGATGGAGGTCTACGGCCACGACGATGCCCCCCACGGCCATATGCACATCCGCTTTTCAGATGTGCGGGTGCCTGCTGAAAACATGCTGCTGGGCGAAGGGCGCGGGTTCGAGATCGCCCAAGGCCGCCTTGGGCCGGGGCGTATCCACCACTGCATGCGGGCCATTGGTCAGGCTGAAAGCGCGCTGGAACAGCTCTGCCGCCGCTCGCTGCGCCGCGAGGCCTTTGGCAAGCCGCTGGCCCAGCTGGGCGCCAACTACGACATCATCGCCGAATGCCGGATGGAGATCGAAATGGCCCGTCTCCTCTGCCTCAAGGCGGCATGGTACATGGATCAGGGGGACCCCCGCGCTGCCGCCCCCTGGATCAGTCAGATCAAGGTGGTCGCCCCCCGCGTCGCGCTGAAGGTGATCGACGAGGCGGTGCAGATGCACGGCGGGCAGGGCATCAGTCAGGACACTCCGCTGGCGCAGGCCTGGACCCATGTGCGCACCCTGCGCCTTGCCGATGGTCCGGATGCCGTCCACCGCAGGCAGGTCGCGCGGGCAGAGCTAAAGGCCTACAGTCAGGAAGACCTGGGCTGAAATAGCACGACAGAAAAAAGCAAAAGGCGCCACCGATAAGGTTGGCGCCTTTTTGCTGCGTTCTCTTATCTGTCTGAAAACAATCAGCAAAGGCTCGTTCTGAACGCTCTCACGTCGCAATCGTGACGTCGAGGAAATTCTCTGTGGATATCTTGCCGACGTACACGTCAGTCGTTATACGCACGCTCTCCGGTCGCAGCCTACCCGGATATCAAAACAAGGACTGAAAACTTGAAAACACTTGTCATTTGCTCGGGCGGGCTCGATTCCGTGTCCCTTGCCCATGTACTTGCTGCTCAAGGGCAGCTGTCGCGTTTGGTGTCGTTCGACTACGGACAGCGCCACCGCAAGGAACTCGACTACGCCGCCGCCTGCGGGCAGCGGCTTGGGGTTCCACATGAGATCATTGATATGCGTTCGATCGGTGCTGCGCTCAGCGGCTCGGCGTTGACGGATGATATCGATGTGCCGGACGGGCATTACGCCGAAGAGACCATGAAGGTCACTGTCGTGCCCAACCGGAACGCCATCATGCTGACCATTGCCTACGGGATTGCCGCCGCCAAGGGCGACACGGCTGTCGCAACCGCGGTTCATGGCGGCGATCACTTCATCTACCCGGATTGTCGTCCGGCCTTTACCGACGCCTTTGACGCGATGCAGCGCATGGCGCTGGATGGCTATGCTGACGTGTCGCTGGTGACGCCTTTCGTGCATCGCTCCAAAGGGGACATTGTCGCCGCAGGCGCGGCCGTGAACACCCCCTTTGCCGAGACATGGTCCTGCTACAAGGGCGGCGAACATCACTGCGGGCGCTGCGGCACCTGCGTAGAGCGGCGCGAGGCCTTTGATCTGGCGGGGGTTGAGGATCCGACAGTCTATGCTGATCCCGATTTCTGGCGCACAGCGATCATAGACGGGGGTGCGTGATGTTCCGGATCACCAAGGAATTCCACTTCTCCGCGTCCCATCAGCTGACGCATCTGCCAGCGGATCACCAATGTGCCAGGCTGCATGGGCACAACTATATCGTGGTGGTCGAACTGGCGGGGGCCGAGCTGAACAGCGATGGTTTTGTGCGGGACTATCACGAGCTTGCACCGCTGAAGAATTACATCGACGGCAGCTTTGATCATCGCCATCTGAATGACGTGATGGAGGGCCCCTCCACCGCAGAAAACATGGCGCGCCACTTCTACGATTGGTGCGTGTCGCGTTGGCCGGAAACCGCCGCTGTGCGGGTGTCCGAGACCCCGAAAACCTGGGCTGAGTATCGACCATGAGTTTACGTATCGCCGAAATTTTCGGCCCCACGATCCAGGGTGAAGGTGCCCTGATCGGGGAGCCGACAGTCTTTGTGCGCACAGGCGGTTGCGATTATCGCTGCAGCTGGTGCGACAGTCTCCATGCGGTGGACAGCAAGTTCCGCGACACATGGATGCCAATGACAACTCGCGACGTCTGGGCAGAGGTCACGCATCTCAGCGGCGGGCAGCCGTTGACCGTGTCTCTGTCCGGCGGCAACCCGGCCATCCAGGACTTTGCCGAGTTGATCGCCATGGGAAAAGAGGCGGGCTATCGCTTTGCCTGCGAAACCCAGGGATCGATCAGCCAGGCCTGGTTCAGCAAGCTGGACACGCTTGTGCTCAGCCCGAAACCGCCGTCCAGCGGACACAAGGCCGATTGGCTCAAATTCGCATCCTGTTTGGCGGCTGCAAAAGACTGCCCAAACGTGGTGCTGAAGATCGTGGTCTTTGACGAAGTGGACTACGACTGGGCGCGCGCAGTGGCGGATCGTTACCCGGAACTGCCGCTCTACCTTCAGCCCGGCAACCCGACGGTCGATCCTGAAACTCCCGTTGATCTGACAGAGACGACCGCCCGCCTGCGTTGGTTGATCGACAAGGTCACAGCCGACAAGTGGTTTGCCCCGCGTGTGCTGCCGCAACTGCATGTCCTTGTCTGGGGCAATCAGCGCGGCGTCTGACCGGCGCAAGAGACCATATCGCAGGATCCCATTGGAGACGCATCATGAGTGAAGATATCTACCAAAACCTCAAACAACTGGGCGGTGCCACCGTCATGCCGTCCAGCCCGGAAGACGCCGAATTGGAGCGCGTCGAAAATCCGCAGGCCGATGTGGCCTACAACGTGCGTTTCACAGCGCCGGAGTTCACGTCCCTCTGCCCGATGACGGGCCAGCCCGATTTCGCCCATCTGGTGATCGACTATGTCCCCGGCAAATGGCTGGTGGAAAGCAAATCGCTAAAGCTGTTCCTTGGCTCGTTCCGAAATCACGGTGCCTTCCACGAGGATTGCACTGTCTCCATCGCGCGCCGTCTCGCCGATTTCCTGGAGCCCCAATGGCTCCGGATTGGCGGATATTGGTATCCGCGCGGTGGTATTCCCATTGATGTCTTCTGGCAGACCGGGCCGCTGCCAGACGGCGTATGGATCCCCGATCAGGGCGTGCCGCCCTATCGTGGGCGGGGTTAAGATCTGCATCAGACAGATCATCCCCACCCGGCAGCGCCATACAGGCACAGATCACACCAGGCGGTGTTGCGCCCGGTGTGATCTTCCCCGACCGTGGTTCAGGTCATGGTCGCCCGTTTCTTCGGGCATCATCACGCGTCCAGCTCGTTCGCAACAAACGAAGCCTTTGGCGCAGGTTCAAGAAAGCTGCTTGGAATGTCCCCGGGCAGCACACCCTTGTGCCGGTCAAGGTATAGATTGATGCGGCTGTAAAGCGTGTTGCGCCGCATTTCCAAACAGCGGACCATCGCCTGTTTGGCATAGTTAAGAAGATGGTCGTGCTGTTCGTCCCGTTGCTGCAGTTCGCTTTGGCGACCGCTCAGAACCCCGTCGCCAGCAGGCTCTGATGCCCGGCTGAAGGCAGTGGCGAGCGGGAAATGCACCCCAAGCAAAAGGCATGTTTCCTGCCCAAAGAAGATCGGATCTACATAGGTCAGGCACTCGATCACCCGCCCGTCAGCATGGGTGTTGGTCAGGATGAGCCGCAGCGACCTGCATTCATCGCGCGCCTTGCGGATCTTGCGCACGGCCATTGGGTCAATGGAGGCACCAGTGAACAGCGGGCAGGGCGCGGCCAGCGCCTCGTCAAAGCGATACCCGGTGGTGGTCTCAAACGCGCGGTTCACATAAGTGAGCCGCAGTTCGTCTGATGCTGGATCGATCAGCGAAATCGGCAAGGCGGAGTACTTCAGTATATTCCCGAGGAGGTCGATTTCTTGGGGCATACGGAAACCTGGTGAAACTAACGATGCAAATTAGATCCCCAACGCACGCCCTGTGCGTTTGGTTCCCGCGGAGATTAAAAAAACTTCGCCGCGCCCGGATTTCATTATTGATGCCTGTTTTGGGGGCTGAAGACAGCCTGACCCTGGGCTGGCACGCGGGGCCAACCGTGTCGATGCCTAGCTGGCAAAGGGATCCTGAGGGTAGCCCACGCGCGCCAGATACAGCCCGTGGCCGGGGCAGACCGGTCCACATGCTGCGCGATCACAGGCCTCCAGCGCGTCTTTCACGTCAACCGGATCCCATGCTCCGGCGCCAACGCGTTCCAATGTGCCGACAAAGCTGCGCACCTGATTGTGCAGAAAGGAGCGGGCCCGCACATGAAAATGGATCTCCGGCCCGGAAAAGCCCTGCACCCGTTCCACCCGCAGTTCATCCAGTGTCTTGAGCGGGCTCGCCGCCTGACAGATCGAGGAGCGGAAGGTCGTGAAATCATGCTGACCCACCAGATGGTCGGCGGCTTCCTGCATGGCGGCCACATCCAGATCATGGCTCAGCTGCCACACCTGACCTGCGTCATGTGTGGCGGGCGCGCGGCGGATCAGGATGCGGAACAGATACTGTCGCTCAATGGCCGAGAATCTGGCGTGCCAGTCGTCGTCCACCTGGGCGCAGTCCACGATCGCAACGGGGGCGGGTTTCAGGTGATAGTTCAGGGCCTCGGATAGACGAAAGGGATCCCATGCCTTGGCCATGTCGCAATGGGCCACCTGACCCAGACCATGCACGCCGGTGTCCGTCCGCCCTGCCGCTGCAATTGTGTGCGGGCCGGGTTCAAGTCGCGCAAGCGCATCCTCAATCGCCCCCTGAACAGAGGGCTGATCTTTCTGGCGCTGCCATCCGGCAAAAGGCGCGCCGTGATATTCGACTTTCAAAGCAAAACGCGGCATGGCGGGCAAGTAACCTGCCAGCGAAATTCGTACAAGTCCCCGCGTGTCCCTCCCGTGGCTCTGGTTCTGCGCCCGCCAAGATGGGTGGCATCACGGGCGGGCAGTGCTTATCTTGGGGGTAATCAACAGGATCACGGGGGCGGGGCAGCGATGCCCAAGGCCCCCTTCTCCTGAAAACGGGTAAGGCACGGGGCATCACTGTGGGACTTTCTTCAATCGCAGACGGCGTCTTGCGCAGCGTGGAAAACGCGGGCGCCTCCCTGTCGGAAACCCTGTTTGAGCCCTCTATCCGGCTGGGTGTCACAGGGCTGGCACGGGCGGGCAAGACGGTGTTCATCACCTCATTGGTGGCCAATCTGATGAACCGGGGCCGCATGGTGCAGCTGGCGGCAGTGCGCGATGGGCGGATCGAGACCGCTTTCCTGCAGCCCCAACCAGACGATACCGTGCCGCGGTTTGACTACGAACAGCACCTGGCCGCCCTGACAGGTCCACGCCCTTTTTGGCCCGACAGCACCCGCGCCGTGTCAGAGCTGCGGCTCAGCCTTCGGGTCCAGCCCAATGGTCTTCTATCCGGGTTGCAGGGGCCTCTTACACTGCATCTGGATATCGTCGACTATCCGGGAGAGTGGCTTTTGGATCTGGCGCTTTTGGACAAAACCTACGCCCAATGGAGCGACGAGGTTCTGACCCGGATCCGCAGCCGGAGCGAAGCGCAAGCCTATCTGGGCAAAGCCCAGAAAGCCGATGCAACGGCCCCCCACGACGAGGTGCAGGCGCAGGACTTGGCTGGCGCGTTTGCAGAGTATCTTCAGGCCGCGCGCACCGCCGGGTATTATGATTGCACGCCGGGGCGGTTCTTGTTGCCCGGTGATCTGGCGGGATCGCCGGTTCTGACCTTTGCCCCCCTGCCACAGAGCGACACCGCCCCGCGCCGGTCCCTGCAGCGCGAGATGGAGCGCAGGTTCGAGGCCTACAAATCCAAAGTGGTAAAGCCATTCTTCCGGGATCACTTTGCCCGCATCGACCGGCAGGTGGTGCTGGTGGACGCATTGAGCGCGATCCATTCTGGCCCGCGTGCGGTCGAAGACCTGCGCCACGCCATGACAGATATCCTCGCGGCGTTCCGGCCTGGGCGAAATGGCTTCCTGACCCAGATCCTGCGGGGAAAGCGGGTTGAAAAAATCCTGTTTGCCGCCACCAAGGCCGATCATCTGCACCATCAGCAGCACCCGCAGCTGACAGCCATCATCGAGGCGCTGACCCGTGACGCGCGTGACCGGGCGCGCTTTGCTGGGGCCGAAACCGCAGCGCTCTCGCTTGCAGCGCTGCGTGCCACGACCGAGGAAATGCGACGTCACAACGGTGAAGACCTGCCCTGTGTGCGTGGCACCTTGCTTGATACTGGCAGACCGGCTGCGTTTTATCCCGGTGCCTTGCCACAGGATCCTTCGCACCTGCTGACGCCCGCGCGGCAGGGGGCGGAAAACTGGCTGGAAGGGGACTATCGGGCGATGTCCTTTGCGCCTGCGCCGCTGACCCTGCGTCCGGGGGACGGGCCACCTCATATCCGCTTGGACCGGGCGGCGGAGTTCCTGATCGGGGATCGTTTGTGATGCAGCCGCACGCTGATACAACCCTGCGCCCGGCACGCAGCACGGATGCTGGCAAAATCGCCGAGATCCTGCATGGGTTTGAAACCGATACGCCGTGGATGCCAAAGCAGCACTCCGGCGCCGAGGCGATCCAGTTCTGCGCTACCATGATTGACCGGGGTTGGGTGACGATCGCCCAGAAACAGAACCGGGTTGTCGGCTTTATCGCGCAAGACGGGCCAGAGATCTGCGCGCTCTATATTCATCCTCAGGCCCGTGGGCAGGGGGTGGGCAAGGCGCTCTTGGACACGGCCAAAAGCAAGATTGATCATCTGGATCTGTGGACCTTTCAGGAAAACACCGGCGCGCAGAGGTTTTATCTGCGGGAAGGGTTCCACGAAGTCGCCCGCACCGATGGGGCGCAGAACGACGAAGGTCTGCCGGACATCCGCTACATCTGGCCCGCCGCCTGTTTGCAGACCGGCCAGAACAGCACCAGCGACAAGGGGCAGACATGAGCCGCCAGAAAGACGCCATTCTCTTTGATCTGAGCGAAACGCCGAGCGCACAGCCGCATCCCAACGTGGCAGAGGCCCCGCCGGTGCCGGATCTAGACGGTGCGGCGGGGGACGGGCTTGCGCCATCGCCTGCACTCGCACAGGCGGCTGAGCTGGCAGCGCGCCGTCCGTCCCGGCTGGTCAGGTGGTTCTGGGCTAGCCTTCTGGCGTTGACGGGCGCGGTTGTCTCGGTTGCGGCCTGGGAATTCGCAACCTCTCTCATTGACCGGGTGCCGCTCTTGGGCTGGGCCATCACCGCGGGGTTTGCGGTTGCGGTTGTGCTGGCTTTGGCACTGTGCCTGCGAGAGCTGGCGGCCCTGTCCCGTCTGCGCCGGGTGGAAACGCTGCGCACTGGCCAGCCCGACCTGACAGCCTCCAGTGATCCCGCAGCAGACCTCGCAGAAGCGCGCAGCTATGTGTCTGACCTTGAACGGTTCTACCACGGCCGCAAAGATCTGACCTGGGGGCTCGCGCGTCTGGCAGAACGCAAGGCAGACGTCATGGATGCAGATGCGCTCCTGCAGTTGGCAGAGGCAGAGCTGATGGCCCCGATGGATGCCCGCGCACTAAAGGTGGTCGAGGGTGGCGCGCGTCAGGTCGCGACTGTCACGGCGCTGGTGCCGCTGGCACTGGCCGATGTGGTGACGGCCTTGTTCACCTCGCTGCGCATGATCCGGCGGATTGCCGAAATCTATGGCGGGCGGTCAGGGTTCTTCAGCTCTTGGCGCCTCACGCGCGCGGTGCTTGCGCATCTGGTGGCAACCGGTGCGGTTGCGGTCGGGGATGATCTCTTGGAACCCGTGCTGGGCGGGTCGGTCCTGTCGAAACTGTCGCGTCGCTTTGGCGAAGGGTTGGTCAACGGGGCGCTGTCCGCGCGGGTAGGGATCGCCGCGATGGAGGTCTGCCGCCCGATGGCCTTTGGCCCGGATCGCCGCCCCAGCACGCGCCGCGTCATTCAGCGCGCGCTAACGGGGTTGTTTTCCAAGGATAAGACCTGAACCTAGAACAGTTTGGGCGGGGCGTCCTTGGGCTGGCGCATCGCAACGACGCCAGTGCGAAACCCCTCTCCGATGCGGTCGGCCAGGGCGCCCCACTGGCGCGCTGTCAGCTCCGGCAGCTCCGTCTGCAGCACCTCGTGAAACAGCCCCAGCCAGATCGGGAAATGCTCTTCGCGCACGTCAGGGCGGCTGACATGGATCCGCATCGGATTGCCGCTATAGCATTTCTCCCGCAGGATCGCATTGCGCCAGAAACGCGCGATCTTCTCCTCATGTTCGGGCCAATCCTCCACATGGGCGCCAAACACCGGCCCCAGCACATCGTGTGACCGTACCCGGCCGTAAAACACCGCAACAACCCGGCTGATCTGTTCGGCTGAAATGTCGAAACGGGCCAGCGGAGCCTCAGGGCGAGAGGGGGAACCGGCAGTGGGGGAGGGGGCAGGATCGGACATCTGGGTGGTCTCCACTAAGTCAGCCACTATCTACGGCAGCCATCCGGCAGACAAAAGAGGGCCGGCGCATCTGCCGCATGGGGCAGGGACCGGCCTGTGCAGTTCCGATGCGGCACATCTGCCGCTTTACCCTGCGCGCAGCCCACCCTATAAGGCTCTCATGTCCCAGATTGCGGCCATCATTATTCGAATTATATCCCCGGCGCTCTGACTGACTTCGAGCTGCCGGGCAAAGGCGCTTGAGCGATCGCGCCGAACCGAATATCCCAAAATCCGACCAGATCATCCAAAGGACGCTGCACATGTGTGCCGACACGCCTCAGACGCCTGAATATAAAGACACCCTCAATCTGCCCAAAACTGATTTCCCGATGCGCGCGGGCTTGCCCAAGCGCGAGCCCGGCTGGCTGGAGCGTTGGGCGCAGATTGGTGTGTATGACAAGCTGCGCGAAAAGGCCGCCGCCGCAAAAGGCACCGACGCCGAACGCAAGCCCTTCACGCTGCACGATGGCCCTCCTTACGCCAACGGCCACCTGCACATCGGTCACGCGCTGAACAAGACGATCAAGGACATGATCGTCCGGTCCCACCAGATGCTGGGCTTTGATGCGCGCTATGTGCCGGGTTGGGACTGCCACGGTCTGCCCATCGAATGGAAGATCGAAGAGCAGTACCGCAAGAAGGGCAAGAACAAGGACGAAGTGCCGGTTGTCGACTTCCGTCAGGAATGCCGTGCCTTTGCAGACGAATGGGTCGGCATCCAGCGTGAGGAATTCAAGCGTCTGGGCATCACCGGCAACTGGGATGATCCCTATCTGACCATGAACTATCACGCCGAGGCGGTGATTGCAGACGAGTTCATGAAGTTCCTGATGAACGGCACGCTCTATCAGGGCTCCAAGCCCGTGATGTGGTCGCCGGTCGAAAAGACCGCGCTGGCAGAAGCCGAGATCGAATATCACGACCACAAGTCGCACACCATCTGGGTGCCATTTGGCTTTGCTGGGGCGACCGGTGATCTGGCCGAGGCCCGCGTGGTGATCTGGACCACCACCCCCTGGACCATCCCATCAAACCGCGCCATCGCCTATAACCCCAAGGTGGCCTATGGGCTTTATCGCGTCGACGCCACCGAAGAGGAAAGCTGGACAAAACCCGGCGATCTTTATCTGTTTGCGGATGCATTGGCGGCCGACGCGCTTGGCAAATCCCGCGTCACCGAATTCACCAAGGTTCGCGACGTAGACGCATCCGAGTTCGCAGATCTGATCTGCAAGCACCCGTTCCACGGCATCGACGGAGCAGATGGCTTCTGGGATTACGACGTGCCGATGATCGACGGTGATCACGTCACCGATGACGCAGGCACTGGTTTCGTGCACACCGCACCCAGCCACGGTGCGGATGACTACGAATGTTTCGTGGCGCGGAACTGGCTGGATCGCATGACCCACAACGTGGGCGAGGAATCCGAATTCCTGCCGCATGTGCCGTTCTTTGCGGGCCTTCAGGTCTTTGACAAGAAGGGCAAGGAAGGCAAAGCCAACAACGCTGTCATCGCGAAACTGGTCGAGGCCGGTGGCATCATTGCCCGTGGCCGCATCACCCACAGCTACCCGCATTCCTGGCGCTCCAAGGCGCCGATCGTGTTCCGCAACACGCCGCAGTGGTTTGCCAGCGTGGACCGCGAGCTGGATGACGGCATGGGCGAAATGGGCGACACCATCCGCACCCGCGCGCTCAACTCCATCGACCAGCTGGTGCAGTGGACCCCGCAGACCGGCCGTAACCGTCTCTATTCCATGATCGAGAGCCGCCCGGACTGGGTGCTGTCGCGTCAGCGCGCCTGGGGCGTGCCGCTCACCTGCTTCACCAAGAAGGGCGTGCTGCCGACCGATCCCGAATTCCTGTTGCGCAATGAAGAGCTGAACAAGCGCATCGTGGCCGCGTTCGAGGAAGATGGCGCCGATGTCTGGTACACCGATGGCTTCAAGGAAAAGATGCTGGACGGCATCGTGAACCCCGACGACTACGATCAGGTGTTCGACGTGCTGGACGTGTGGTTCGACAGTGGCTCCACCCACGCCTTTGTGCTGCGCGACCGCGAAGACGGCACCGAGGACGGCATCGCCGACGTCTACATGGAAGGCACCGACCAGCACCGCGGCTGGTTCCACTCCTCGCTGCTGCAGGCCTGCGGCACCAAGGGGCGCGCGCCTTATCGCAATGTGGTCACCCACGGTTTCACGCTGGACGAAAAGGGCAACAAGATGTCCAAATCGCTCGGCAACACCATCGTGCCCGAGAAAATCGTCCAGCAGTATGGCGCCGATATCCTGCGTCTCTGGGTGGCCCAGACCGATTATACCGCGGACCAGCGGATCGGGCCGGAGATCCTGAAAGGCGTGGCCGATGGCTACCGTCGCCTGCGCAACACCATGCGGTTCATGCTGGGGTCGCTTGGCGATTTCAAGGAAGACCAGCGCGTTGCCCCCGCGGACATGCCCGAACTGGAGCAATGGGTGCTGCACCGTCTGGCAGAGCTCGATCACCGGGTCCGCACTGGTTATCAGTCCTTTGATTTCCAAGGTGTTTTCTCTGCCGTGTTCAACTTTGCCACGGTAGAGCTGTCGGCGTTCTACTTCGACATCCGCAAGGACGCGCTCTACTGCGATGGCGATACGCTGAATGCACGGGCCGCCCGCACCGTTTTGGACATCCTGTTCCACCGCCTGACCACCTGGCTGGCACCTATTCTGGTCTTCACCATGGAAGAGGTCTGGCTGGAGAAATATCCGGGCGATGACAGCTCCCTGCACCTGCAGGACATGCCGGGAACCCCCGCCGACTGGCTGAATGAGCCGCTGGCATCGAAATGGGCCAAGGTCCGTCAGGCCCGCCGCGTTGTGACAGCCGCCTTGGAAGTGCAGCGCACCGACAAGGTGATCGGTGCCTCGCTTGAGGCCGCGCCAGTGGTCCATGTCCGCGACCCCGAAGTGCTGGAGGCGTTGAAATCGGTGAACTTCGCGGATGTCTGCATCACCTCCGATATCGTCCTCAGCGGTGATCCGGCCCCGGCCGAGGCGTTCCGCATGCCCGAGGTCGATGGCATCTCTGTCGTGTTCGAAAAGGCCGATGGCGAAAAATGCCAGCGTTGCTGGAAGATCCTGCCGGATGTGGGCAGCCACAGCCACGCTGGTGTCTGCGGCCGCTGTGACGACGCGCTGAGCTGATCGGGGCAGACCCCCTTTGGCCAAACAGGTTGCGCCGCCCACCCCTGACGGGGCGGGCGGCGCAGTTCGTTTACAGGCGACTTCGGAGTAGTAGGCTGTTCAGGGCCGGTTCAACTCAGCGTAGGGCCTTCATGGCGGCGCGGTAACGGTCCTGCGCGATCAGTTCGCGGGTCGGCAGGGGTCCGGCCTGACAGCCGGACTGGATATCCTGCAGACGCTGCTGAATGATGCGACGCATGTATTGCGGACCAACCACCATCAAGGCGGCATCGGCGTGGCCGGTGTGGGCGGCCTGACGAGCTTTAGCGAGCTCTTGGACCTTCGCCTTGGCACCTGCGCCGACGGCCGTATTGAGGGCATTCATCTTTTGCGGTGACGACTGACCATTGGTGTGCCCATTGAGCTTGCGATAGACACCCACGTTGGAAATAGCCGAGACTTGCATGATGGTCTTCCCTCTGAACAGCTTGCCTCTTAGGTTTATTAAAATTTGCATAAACACGGGATAGGTGCTGCGGGTTAGCCCGATCTGTCGAAGGCATAAGTGGCCCTATCCCAAAGGATAGGCCGCTGATCCAAAGGCCGCAAAACAGGGGGGCGAAATCCCGCCCGACGCTTGAAAAAGGAATCGACCATGCCCCATGCGTCCATCGACAGCCCCGTCGGGCCTCTGTGTCTGCATGAAGAGGACGGCGCGATCATCCGGCTCAGCTGGCAGCATCCAGAGGCAAGCGCGGACGAAACCCGCCTCCTGCGGGAAGGTGTGGCCCAGCTGCGTGCCTATTTTGCCCATGAGCTGCGTGACTTTGATCTGCCGCTGGTGGTTCGCGGCAGCGCATTTCAGCAAAAGGTCTGCGCGGCGATGTCGGCCATCCCGCTGGGCGAGACGCGCACCTATGGCGATCTGGCGCGCGAGCTTGGCGCGGCCGCTCAACCCGTCGGCAACGCATGCGGCGCCAATCCCATTCCGGTCATCATCCCCTGCCATCGCGTGCTTGGTGCAAACGGGCTAGGGGGTTTTTCGGGTTCAGGCGGGGTTGAGACAAAGGTCGCCCTGCTGCGCCACGAAGGGGCGGCAGGGCTGTTGATCTGACAGGGCGGTCAGGGTGCCGGGATCAGCTACGCCGTTCCGGGATGATCTGCTGGGCAATGCCCACGAACAGCAAGTAGACCGAGGTCACAATCAATCCCCAATGCGCCCAGCTTTCCGGGTGAAAATCGACCCATGCCGCCCAACCGGCAAAAAAGGTCCAGGCCAAGGCCATCGGCAGGGACACATTGCGCCAGCGCTTTGTGCGGACGGGATGAATGAACTTCAGCGGCAGGAACATTGCAACGGACAGCACAGTGACAAGGATGAGGCTGGTCCAGTGGCTTGGTTCCAGCGCAAAAATCACCAGAACCGGCATGTTCCAGACGCCTGGATAACCGGAAAAGGAGTTGTCCTTGGTCTTCATCCGGGTGTCGGCATAATACATCGCACTGCCAAAGGTGATGACGATGATCGCAAACCACCCGGTCCAGCCCGCCATCAGCCCCGATTGGAACAGGGCAAAGGCCGGGATAAAGACGTAGGTCAGATAATCAATGATCAGGTCCAAAAGGACGCCGTCAAATTCAGGGGCATAGCGTTTGACGTTGTAATGCCGGGCGAGCGGGCCATCGATGCCATCCACGGCAAAGGCGACGACGAGCCAGACAAACATCAGGCTCCATTTGGCATCAACAGCGGCCAACATGGCCAGCATTGCAAAAACGGCACCGGTGGCAGTAAGCAAATGAACGGAAAGGGCACGAAACTGAGGTGTCATGCCCCCCGTGATGGCGAATTTCGCCACAGCCCGCAAGCGCTCAATCCCAAAACCCTACAACTCTGGCGGATTTTCGTTGCGATGCGTCGCACGGATCGGCTGAGGCAGGGCTGGTGGCCTCTTCAGTCCTGCTCTTTCATGGCCGCACGAAAGAGCGTTTCGGTAATCGCGCGGGTATTCATCGACTGGTGGCTGTGCTGCGTGGGGCCGTCAGCGGGAATATACTCTCCCCGAGCGGCCTTGGAGGCGCGGTAGTTGGCCCATTCCTGATCGGAAATCTGGCGATCCCCGTCGCTGTCCAGTCCGGCCAGAAGCTGTTCGTAGAACTGGCTGAAATCCAGATCGCCGATCGCGGCGTTGGTGGCGTTTTCGGCACCGGTGACAGCAGGAGCGTAAGGCGCGGCAGCAAGCGGCGCGGTGGCAGGTTGGGCGGTCTGGGTAATCGTGGTCATATTGGCATCCTTCTGGAGAACCGAAATGTGGCAGGCCCGCATCCTGCCACAACAGCTGTTATCACCCGGTTAAGCTGGGCCCGCCTGCCTGGTGTTCACCTTTGCGTTGCGCTTCGCACCCGGTCGGGCTGCTACGCCTTGGGGTGGGCGCGGTTGTAGACTTCCATCAGATGGGCTGTGTCAACGGCCGTATAGGCCTGGGTCGTCGACAGCGAAGCATGACCCAGAAGCTCCTGAATGGCCCGAAGATCCCCTCCCGCCTCAAGAAGATGGGTTGCAAAACTGTGGCGCAGCGCATGGGGCGTTGCTGTTGCAGGCAGGCCCAGCTGGGCCCGTGCCTGTGCCATCGCCTTGCGGATAATGCTGGCATTTAGGGGGCCACCGCGGACCCCGCGAAACAGCGGCGCGTTGGTCTCTTGCGGGTGCGGGCACAGATCCAGATAACGATCGACCGCCGCCCTGGCAGCGGGCAGAACCGGCACGATGCGTTCCTTGCCGCCCTTGCCGGTGATCCGCAGCACTGCGGGCAGGGGGGCATCCCCCCCGGTCAGCCCCAGCGCCTCGGATATCCGCAGGCCGCAACCATAAAGCACCGTCACCACGGCCACATCGCGCGCAGCAACCCAGTCGCTGGTCGATTGATACTCGACCGTTTCGATCATCGCCTTGGCCGCATCCTCGGCAAGGGGGCGGGGCAGTTTTTTCTGAAACTTCGGGCTACGTGCCGACAAGACGGCGGTCGCCTCGAACCCCTGTCGTTCAGCCAGCCAGGTGTAAAAGCTTTTGACCGCAGACAATTTGCGCGCAAGAGAGCGTGCGCCGGTGCCGCCGGCCCGTGTGGCAGCCATCCAGGCGCGCATGTCGCCCGTGGTGATCTCTGCCAGCGCCCCGAGCCCCTGGGGACTGCCGAAATGCTGTGTCATAAAGGCGAGAAAATCGACCACATCTCCGCGGTAGGCGGTCAGCGTATTATCCGCAGCATCGCGCAGCCCGCCCAGATGAGCCAGCCAGTGTTCCAGCGCATCGCGGCACGCGGGAGAGATCATCACGGCCTGCGCCGCTCTCTCCCCGCTGCTCACGACAGCCAATGGCGCATGGACCGTTCAAACACACCGGCGAAAAACGCCAGCAGGTCAGTGCCATGCTGGGGGGTGAACTGATGGGGATCTTCAGAGCCAAGCACGAGCAGACCGGGCAGACGGCCTTCGCCGAGTTCCAGACGAAGACAGGCCTCAGAGCGGATGTAGTCGGCTTTGCTGCCGTGGGTGCGGGCGTTGCCACACTCCATCTGGCGCAGGGTGACCTGACGGTCAGGACGATCTCCGCCGCCCCGCTGGCTCAGATAAGTGGCAACGAACCCCGGCTCGACCACCTTCAGCACCTGATCCATGCGCTGAACCGCTGCATCCTGTTCGGGTTGTGCGGATTCCAGCACCAGCGTCACGCTGTCAACGCGCAGGATCTCGGCCAGCTCGCCGCCCAGATTGGACAGGTAGCTTTCAAAATCCATCGGATCCAGCAGGCGCAGGACTGCGCGGTGAATCTGGTTGGTTCCGGCAAGGTTTTCATAGGCCGCCGCAATCACCGAACGATGGGTGTCCTCCAGCCGGTCCAGCCGGGCCTCCATCCTCTCCATCGCAATGCCGCGCAGGTCCACGATATTGGACCCCATCGCACGTTCATTGGCGCTGACCAGCGCGTTCATCACGCTTTGGTCGTCAAGAAGGGCATCAGGTTTGGCCAGGATTGCCTGGCGCAGGCTCTCGTCGAGTTCTGCTGTATTGCTCATTTTCTGCTCTGTCTGACCTCTGGTGGGTTTGCGCCCGTTATAACACGGGATCCCGGAAAGGGTGGCAAAAAATTCCACTGCCGGGGCAGGTCATCGCCAGCGGTGCTGCGGCAGGCTGCAGGGAGCACCAGAAAGACGGGCAACAAAAAAGGGGCCGCCTGATTGGCCGCCCCTGATGTTCTTCTGTCTGATGCCGCTTGGCTTACAGGATTTTGATGTTCGCGGCCTTGATGTCGGCCAGGAACGCATCAAGCCCCTTGTCGGTCAGCGGGTGGTTGATCATGCTCTTGATGACGGCCGGCGGTGCGGTGATCACATCAGCGCCGATCCGCGCGCTTTCCAGAACGTGGTTGGCGTTGCGGATGGAGGCCGCGAGGATCTCGGTCTCAAAACCGTAGTTGTCGTAAACGGTGCGGATATCTTCGATCAGATCCATGCCGTCGAGGTTGATATCGTCCAGACGGCCGATGAAGGGCGAAATGAAGGTCGCGCCCGCCTTGGCAGCCAGCAGCGCCTGGTTGGCAGAGAAACACAGGGTCACATTCACCATGTGGCCATCGTCGGTCAGGGTTTTACAGGCTTTCAGACCATCCCAGGTCAGCGGCACTTTGACGGCGATGTTCTCGGCAATCTCAAGCAGCTTGCGGCCTTCGGCAATCATGGTGTCCGCGTCGGTTGCGGTCACTTCGGCAGAAACCGGACCGTCCACCAGTTCACAGATTTCCTTGGTGACTTCGATGATGTCACGGCCGGATTTCTTGATCAGCGAGGGGTTGGTGGTCACACCATCCACCATGCCCAAAGCGTTCAGCTCGGCAATGGCGTCGATTTCAGCGGTGTCTACGAAGAATTTCATCGGCTAGGGTCCTCTGGATGGGTTGGCCTTGATTGCGCTAGCCTTTACCTGATGGCGGCGGCTTTAAAAACCCCCCGCTGTTTTCGATGCGTCCCGGGCGGGCGCCGTCGGGGCAGGGCGCCGGGGTAGAGCCCCGACAGGCAAAAGAGGCAAACAGCGTGCAGGAGCAGGCATTTTTCCACGAAGGTGAGCGGGTTGGCGTCCTGACGACACAGCCTCTGGACCGTGTTCTTGACTACCGCGCCCCCGAAGGTGGCTGCCATCTGGGCGCCTATGTCGAGGTGCCGCTGGGCCCGCGCCGTGTTCTTGGGGTGATCTGGGGGCCGGGAGCGGGGGATTTCGATTCGGCCAAGCTGCGCCCGGTGAACCGGGTTCTGGATGTGGCACCGATGCGCGACGAGATGCGCCAGTTCCTCACCAAATCGGCGGATTATACGCTGACGCCTCTGCCTGCGATGCTGCGGCTGGCCACGCGCGCGCCGGGCCTTTCTGATCCTGTGTCCATGCGCAAGGTGCTGCGCCCCACAGGCCAGATGCCCGACCGCATGACAGAGGCCCGCGAGCGGGTTCTGACGGCCGCAGATGAATACGGCGGTCTGGCCTTCACGGCAAAGGAGCTCGCAGATCTCGCAGGGGTCACAACCTCGGTCATCAAGGGGCTGGTGAAACAGGGCGCCCTGCGCGAGGAGGACGCCCCGCGCGATCTGCCCTATCCCCGCCTTGACCCTGACCTGCCCGGCAAGACCCTGACCGAAGATCAGGCTGCCGCCGCCGCCAGACTGGGCGAAGGGGTCGCAAGCGGGCGCTACGGCACAACCCTTCTGAAAGGCGTGACCGGCTCCGGCAAGACCGAGGTCTATCTGGAGGCAGTCGCCGCCGCTCTGCGCGCAGGGCGTCAGGCGCTGGTGCTGTTGCCGGAAATCGCCCTGACGGCCGAGTTCCTCAAGCGGGTGGAACAGCGGTTTGGCGCAACGCCCGCCGAATGGCACTCAGGTGCAACCATGACCGAACGCCGCCGGGTCTGGCGCATGGTCGGGCAGGGCAAGGCCCAGCTGGTGATCGGCGCGCGCTCGGCCCTGTTTCTGCCCTATCAGAACCTCGGCCTCATCATCGTGGATGAGGAACATGACACCTCTTACAAACAGGACGATGGCGTCTGTTACAACGCCCGCGACATGGCGGTTTTGCGCGCGGCGATGTGTTCGGCGCAGGTCGTGCTGGCGTCGGCAACACCAAGCCTTGAAACCTGGGCCAATGCCGAAGCCGGCAAATACCAGCGCCTTGATCTGAAATCCCGGTTCGGTGCCTCGGTCCTGCCGGATATGCGCGCCATCGACATGCGGGCAGAGCAGCTGGCCCCCTCCACCTGGATCTCGCCCAGCCTGCGTCAGGCGATGGCAACCCGGCTCGAGAGGGGGGAGCAGTCGCTCCTGTTCCTCAACCGTCGTGGCTTTGCGCCGGTCACCATCTGCCGCGCCTGCGGCGGCCATGTGACCTGCGATCACTGCGACTCCCGCATGGTTGAACACCGTTTCATGAAACGACTGATGTGCCACCAATGCGGCGAGACAAAACCGGTGCCCGAGGCCTGCCCGACCTGTCAGGTCGAGGGCAAGATGGCCCCCGTCGGCCCCGGCATCGAACGTCTGGGAGAGGAAACCGCAGCCCTTTTTCCAGAGGCAAGGATCGCGGTTCTCTCCTCGGATCTTTTCGGCTCTGCCCGCGCGCTCAAGCAGCGGATCGAGGAAATCGCAGCGGGGGAGGCCGATATCGTGCTGGGCACCCAGCTGGTGGCCAAGGGACATAACTTCCCGCTCCTCACGTTGGTCGGCGTGATCGATGCCGACCTTGGCCTGCAAGGGTCGGATCTGCGCGCGGCAGAGCGCACCTTTCAGCTGATGCGTCAGGTCGCAGGCCGGGCAGGGCGGGCCGACAAACCCGGTGAGGCCCTGATGCAGACCTTCCAGCCCGAACACCCCGTGATCCGGGCGATCCTTTCCGGGGATGAAGAAGCCTTCTGGAAAGCCGAGGCTGCCGAACGTCAGGCCGCAGGCGTGCCCCCCTTTGGCCGCATGGCGGGCATTGTGCTGTCCGGGCCAGATCTGCCCGCGGTGATGGATCTGGGGCTGGCGTTGTCGCGCAATGACATGCCGCTGCGCCAGGTCGGTGCACAGGTCTTTGGCCCGGCCCCGGCCCCCATCGCCCGCATCCGTGGCCGCCACCGCGTGCGTCTTCTGGTCAAGGCCGCCAAGGGCACGCCCCTTCAGGACGCCATTGCCCGCTGGATCAGACCGGTGAGGCTCAGGGGGGATCTGCGCCTCTCTGTCGATATCGACCCGCAGAACTTCTTCTGAGGGATCGGTTGGGGGCTCTGCCTGCAAACTTGTGATCTCCCCCGGAATATTTCAGACCAGAAGATGATCTGTATGCCGCTTCTTCTGGCCCCAAATATCCCGGAGCGCGAGGCAGCGCCTCGCATCCTGTCTAAGCGGGTGCCGCAACACTGCGCTGATCCACCAGAAAGTCGGTCAGCACAGCCCCGACCCACATGGAAAACAGCGCCAGCCAGGCGGTGCCTGCAAAGATCGACCCGCCAGTGACACCCGCGCCAATCGCGCAGCCTCCCGCCAGCATGCCGCCAAACCCCATCAGCGCCGCGCCGATCATGGCCTTGCGCATGGTCACCGCCCCGTCAAAGGCCTGAATGCGCATCTCTCCCGCCAAGGCCGCAGCCCCCATTGCGCCTCCAAAAACACCCGCGACCAACCCGACGTCGAATTCCAGAACCGAGGCGCGATCCAGAAAGAACGTCAGCATCCGGGCGGAGGGGCCCGTGAAGGTCACGCTTTCGATCTGCACCGGATCAAACGCCACCTGCGCCAGCGTCGATGTCAGCCCCCAGCCAAGCGCGACGGCAAAGCCGACACCAGACGCAAAGATCAGCCGCGCGGCCCCGATCCGGTTTTGCAGGGACAGGCCAAGCGCAAAGACAGCACATCCAACCCCCAGCGCCAGTCCGGACCAATCGGGCAGGCCGAGGGCTGCCAACAGATCCAGATTGCGCCCGCCAGAGGTGATCCAGAGACCAGCCAGATAATCCCGCAGCGGCGCCAGATGCCCTGCGAGGCTCATCTGGGCGACCACCGCAAAAATCAGGCCAGAAACAACGCTGCGCAGGTTGCCGGTTGCCGCCAGCACCAGCAGCCGCCCCGAACAGCCGCGCGCCAGCACCATGCCCGCGCCAAAGATCAGCCCGCCGATGATGGCGCCCGACCAGCTGCCAGGCACCGCCATCATCCGTGCCTCATCGGTGTCGATCCAACCAATCAGCCGTCCCGCCTGCACCCAGACCAAGGCGGTAGAAAAGGTCAGCAGCCAGACCGCCACCCGATCGCCCAACTGGCCGCGGGCAAACTCTACCGTGGCGGCGCGCAGGCAAAATCGCGACCGCTGCGCTGCGACGCCGAAAATACCACCTGTGAGCAGCCCGAACAGCGCAGCGGTGCCGGGCTCTCCCACCCATTCGACAAACTCAACAAGCCCGGTCACGCCATGTCCTCCATTTGCATTCATATTCTTGAATATGGTTAGCGTCACAACCGTGCATTGATGCAGATCAGATGTGCGCACGGCTTTTTTGCTCGCCAGAGGGGGCGGATGAGCGTAGAGCCTTGGACATGTTCAAGCCATTTCCCACCGATGCGGCTGCCTCGCTGCCGCTGTGGCGCCGCCCCACGACCCTGTTGGTTGTGATGGCGCTGACCATGCCCATCGCCTTCAACACCTGGAGCGCGCTGCTCAACAACTTTGTCATCGAGGCTGCGAATTTCGATGGCGCCGACATTGGCCTGCTGCACACAGTGCGCGAGATTCCGGGCTTTCTGGCGGTTGGGGTGATCGCGGTCATCATGTTCGTGCGCGAGCAGGTGCTGGGAATGGTGTCGCTGATGATGCTGGGGATTGCCACTGCAGTGACGGCCTGGTTCCCCAGCCTGGGTGGGCTGCTGGCGGTGACGCTGCTCAGTTCGATCGGCTTTCATTACTATGAGACGGTGAACCAGTCATTGCAGCTGCAATGGCTCCCCAAGCTGCGCGCGCCACAGATTCTGGGCTGGCTCGTGGCCGCGGGATCGGCGGCGACGCTGGTGGTCTACGGGTTGATCGCGCTCCTGTGGGAGCCGCTCAATCTATCCTACAATCTGGTCTTCATGCTGGCAGGTGGCGCGACAACCTTGCTCGCCCTGTTCTGTCTGGTCGCCTATCCCCAGTTCGAGGCACCGCACCCGCAGACCAAACGCCTGATCCTGCGCCGCCGCTATTGGCTCTATTATGCGCTGCAGTTCATGGCGGGCGCACGCCGCCAGATCTTTGTGGTTTTTGCGGGCTTCATGATGGTAGAGAAATTCGGCTTTGACGTGCATGAACTGACCGGGCTTTATCTGATCAATCTGGTCATCAACATGACCGTGGCGCCATTGCTGGGGCGCGCGGTTGCTCGGTTTGGCGAGCGTCGCACGCTTATCTTTGAATACGCGGGCCTGGCGATGGTTTTTGCGGCCTATGGTGGGCTGTACTGGTTCAGCTGGGGCGTGATGCTGGCCGGGGTGCTTTACGTGGTGGATCACATCCTTTTTGCGCTAGCACTGGCGTTGAAGACCTATTTCCAGAAGATTGCCGATCCGGGGGATATCGCCCCAACTGCGGCGGTGGCTTTCACCATCAACCATATCGCAGCGGTGGTGTTGCCCGTGCTCTTGGGGCTTTTGTGGGTGGCGTCTCCGCCTGCGGTCTTTGCGCTGGCGGCCTGTATGGCACTGGTGTCGCTGACCCTTGCGCTGCTGATCCCGCGCCACCCTGAACCGGGCAACGAGACGATCTTTTGCAAATGGCAAAGCGCAGCCCCGGCTGAATGATCTGCTGCCCCTAAGGAGGGGCGACATAGGCAACGCCACGCCAATACCGGCCAATCGCCCCTTCCGCCGCGCGCTGAGGGGGCGCAGCCCCTTGACCTGACCCGCCGCTCAGCCTAGGCGCTGTGCAACCAATGTCCGGAGACAGCCATGCCCACCTTTACCGCCCTGACCACCCTGACCGGAAAAGCCGCCGCCGAAGCGCTTGGCGAGGCGATGGAGCGTCTGACGCCGGAACCCACCGGTCTTGGCGTCTTTGAGGTCGAGGATGATTCCGGCCTGTGGGAAGTGGGCGGTTATTTTCTGGAAACCCCGGACGAAGCCGGTCTCGCGCTTCTGGCAAAGATGTTTGATGCCCAGCCCTTCGTGATCTCCGAACTGCCGGAAACCGATTGGGTCGCGCATGTCCGTCGTGAACTGGCCCCGGTCGAGGCCGGTCGTTTCTTTGTTTACGGCAGCCATGACGCCGACAAGGTGCCCGCCGACCGCATCCCGCTGCTGATCGAGGCGGCGATGGCTTTTGGCACAGGTCACCACGGCACCACCCTGGGCTGCCTGAAGGCACTGGACAAGCTGATCACAGACGGGTTTGTCGGCCACAAGGTGGCTGACATCGGTTGCGGCACCGCAGTTCTTGCGATGGCAGCAGCGCGGGTCTGGGACGGTCAGATCCTGGCCAGCGACATCGATCAGGTCGCCGTCGAAGTGGCCGAAGCCAACCTCAAGGCCAACGACATGGAAGGCGCTGTCGACTGCATGGAAGCAGCCGGTTTCGACGCCCCCGCCCTGGCAGAGGCTGCGCCTTTTGATCTGATCTTCGCCAACATCCTCAAGGGGCCTCTGGTTGCGCTCGCGCCCGATGTGGCGGCCCATCTGCGCGACGAAGGTTACGCGATTCTGTCCGGTTTGCTGAACGATCAGGCCGAAGAGGTGATGACCGTTTATGCACAAAACGGCATCAATCTTGTCGAACGCACCTCCATTGGTGACTGGACAACCCTGCTTTTGCAGAAAAAGGGCTGAATCGCTCGCATTTGTTGAGCATTTTAATGAAGCGCCCCAAAATCGACGCATTACCTACCTAGGCTTTAACCAGCTGATGGTGGGAGCCATAGCGAGGTTTTGGTATGGGTGAGCAAAGTAACAACTTTTATGCACGTCTTGAGCGTCTCGAGCAAAAGCACGAGGCCATGTCACGTGGATACACTGCACGGGTGCGGTCTGATGGTCTGATTGTGGTTTCTCCACGCAGGCTTCAGTCCCGGATTTCCGGCCGTTCCGTCGTTCTCTTTGTTGCCGCCTTTTTGCTGTTCAAGGGCTTCCTGATGGCCGCCCTTGGATTTGGCAGCTACGACTTCCGTGTCGATCAGCTACGAGCCGGATCCGGCCTTGAAAAGGCCGGTGCATTTGTCATGCAACGGGATCCGGTATCTCAGTTCATCGCGGAAAAGATCGGACCTGTGCTGCGGTAGAGGGGCCGGCTGACGGATCGCGTAACGGGCGCTGGGGGGCATCCGTTACATCCGATTGCGCAGCTATGTCCGCCGCATCAGGGTCGCGCCACAGACAGGCGCTGACCATTCCGACCTCGACAAAAGAAAACGCCGCACTCCGAAAGGAGGCGGCGTTCTTCTTTTCCAGCACCTGACCGAGGGAGGAGACTGCCCGAGGGAGACCAGGCAGGGCAGGTGCGGAAAATGTCGGTCTTGAACCCGATCAGTAGGCAGAGCGACCTTCGGCAACGACGTCGATGTCGCTGCGGGTCATGCCGATGTCGGCCAGCTCGCGGTCGGTCAGTTTGTTCAGCGCATTGCGGGTCATGCGTGCGTCGTTCCAGTCAACAACGGTGGAAACAACAGCGCCAAAAACTGCGGCGACACGGCCAAACAGGTTGCCGGAGCCATAGGTGGTGCGGGTGGTGTCAAATGCGGCCATGTCCTCGTCCTTTCGAGTTCTGGAATTTCTGTGATGCCATGTGGCGATGGACGGCAGATAGAGACGGAATCTGACGCGCACAATCGCTGAAAACGCATGTGTCCCATGCGCAAACTGCATGGCTTATTGCCCTTAAAAACAAGGGAATTCCCTGCATCTTTTGGCGTATTGCGGGCAATGTCCGTTTCCGAAATACGGGAGGTCGCTTTCAGAACAGGTTTGGCCCATTTTGACCCTGATCCACCCGGTGCGATGCCGTGATGAGGGGGCGGATTGCTGTCTTGTAACCGGTGAAAGCGGTTGGATATGTTCGCGTTTTGTGCTAATCCTGCGACAAATATGACCACCCGGATTGTCGCCGGGGCAGGCAGGGATAGGGCAGACATGCGAATACTTGGCATCGATCCGGGGTTGCGGAACCTCGGTTGGGGCGTGATCGAATCACGCGGCACCCGCCTGTCCCATGTCGCAAACGGTGTCTGCACCTCTGACGGGGATGATCTGGGCGAACGTCTGCTGTCGCTCCACAATCAGGTGATCGAGGTGATAGAGGCCTACCGCCCCGATCAGGCCGCCATCGAACAGACCTTCGTCAACAAAGACGGCGCCGGCACGCTGAAACTGGGGCAGGCGCGGGGGGTTGCGCTGATGACGCTGGCGCAGGCCGGTCTGCCAGTTGGCGAATACGCCCCGAACCGGGTGAAGAAAACCGTGGTCGGGGTTGGTCACGCGGCCAAGGAACAGATCCTGCATATGGTGAAACTGCAGCTGCCCGGGTGCCTGCCAAAGAATGCCGACGCGGCAGATGCTCTGGCCATTGCCATCTGTCATGCGTTTTATGGGGGCACACAGGCCCGCCAGCTGAAGGAGAAACGCGCGTGATCGGAAAACTGACCGGACGACTGGAATACCGCAGCAGCGACCACGTGCTGATCGATGTACGCGGCGTGGGCTATATCGTCTATTGCTCCGAGCGCACGATGGCCGCTCTGCCGGGCGTGGGTGAGGCCGTTGCGCTTTATACCGATATGGTGGTGCGCGAGGATCTGATGCAGCTTTATGGCTTTCCCTCGCTGGTGGAAAAGGAATGGCACCGCCTGCTGACCTCGGTGCAGGGGGTGGGGGCCAAGGTCTCTCTGGCGATCTTGGGCGCGCTTGGTCCCGATGGCGTCAGCCGCGCGATTGCACTGGGCGACTGGGCCGCCGTAAAGGCCGCCAAGGGCGTTGGCCCCAAGACCGCGCAGCGCATCGTGCTGGATCTGAAGGACAAGGCACCGGGCGTGATGGCGATGGGTGGCACCGTGGCAGACGCGATGGATGGCCCCGGTTTGGATGTGGTCGAACCCGCCGATCCGGTGGAGCCTGCGAAAAAGCCCCGCAAGGCCCCGCCAAAGCAACCCTCCGGTGCCGCTGCGGCCTCTGCCGGTGCGCTGTCGGCCCTTGGCAATCTCGGCTATGGCCCGTCAGATGCCGCAGCAGCGGTTGCAGAGGCGGCGGCCACCTATCCAGACGCCAACGAGGCAGAGCTGATCCGCGCCGCCCTGCGTCTCCTGGCGCCGAAGGGGTGAGGCGTATGGGCGTTAAATTTCAATGTATCGCCCGACCGCCCGCATGGGCGGGCGCTTCGCTTCCACCCGCGGCCGGGTGCTGCTCTTTATGCCAGGGGAAATGATTATGATTGACGCCGATCCCACCCTGCGCCCCGCGCCCCTGCCCGAAGACAGCGCCGCCGAAAATGACCGCGCCTTGCGTCCGCAGGGGCTGGGGGAGTTCATCGGCCAGGCCGAGGCTCGCGCCAACCTGCGCGTCTTTATTGAATCCGCGCGCCGCCGGGGCGAGGCGATGGACCACACGCTGTTCCACGGGCCTCCGGGCCTTGGCAAGACCACGCTCGCGCAGATCGTCGCGCGTGAACTGGGCGTGAATTTTCGCATGACATCCGGCCCGGTGCTGGCCAAGGCCGGCGATCTGGCGGCAATCCTCACCAATCTTGAGGCTCGCGACGTGCTGTTCATCGACGAAATCCACCGGCTGAACCCGGCGGTGGAAGAGGTGCTCTATCCGGCGATGGAGGATTTCGAGCTGGATTTGGTGATCGGCGAAGGGCCGGCCGCGCGCACCGTGCGGATCGAGCTGCAGCCCTTTACCCTTGTTGGCGCGACCACCCGCATGGGGCTCCTGACGACCCCCCTGCGCGACCGTTTCGGCATCCCGACACGCCTGCAGTTCTACACCATTGACGAGCTGTTCGAGATTGTCAGCCGCAATGCCCGCAAACTGGGCGCCCCCGCCGATGACGATGGCGCCCGCGAGATTGCGCGGCGCGCCCGCGGCACCCCCAGGATCGCAGGCCGGCTCCTGCGCCGCGTCGTGGACTTCGCGGTTGTCGAGGGCGATGGCACCATCACAAGGGATCTGGCCGATGGCGCGCTGACGCGTCTGGGGGTGGATCAACTGGGGCTGGATGGCGCCGACCGCCGCTATCTGCGGATGATCGCTGAGAACTATGGGGGCGGTCCGGTCGGGATCGAAACCATGTCCGCAGCCCTCAGCGAAAGCCGCGATGCGCTGGAAGAGGTGATCGAGCCCTACCTGCTGCAACAGGGTCTGATCCAGCGCACGCCACGGGGTCGGATGCTGGCCCACAAGGCCTGGGAGCATCTTGGAATGCGCCCACCGCGCACCCAGGGCGATTTGCTGCTATAGCGCGTCAGTTGTCGCGTATCGGCGTCAGGTAGCTATCAGCCTGGCGCAACCCCCGCGTCAAAGCCTTAAGGTGGATTTGAAAAATTCATTTCAATTTTAGCGTATGTTTCGCACGCGAAACATTTGGTCATGGCTGCTGACCTACGTGGCAGGCTCTCGAATGAGGCGCCGCGCCAGACGCGGCGCTGCCTCCGGCGGGGATATTTCAGGCCAGAAGATGCAGGGCGGCGGCAGGTCGCAACCCTTGCCGTTGAGCCCGTGAGCGGGCATTAAGCCCCCATAGGACCGCAGTCTGAGTAGAGAGCCGCATGATGACCCCAGCCGAGATCGAAGCCCTGTTTACCCGCGCGGACGGGTCTTATGCCTTTGCCCGCTGGGGGCGGCCCATCGCGCCGATCGTCTTTGGCGTAGAGGACAGCACGCTGGCCACCGTAAAAGGCGCGATCGAGGCGGTGGTGACGCTCGCCGGACACCAGATGGCAGAGACCGATCCGGAGCTGGGTTCCAACCTGATGGTGTTCTTTTTCCGCGATTGGGACGAACTGATGGGTGTGCCCGATCTGGACCGGCTGATTCCGGGGCTTGATCCCTTGCTGGCGCGGCTGAAGGCAGCGGATGCCAGCCAGTACCGCGCCTTTCGATTTGACGATCAGGGGGCCATTCAGGCCTGTTTCGTCTTCCTGCGCATGAGCGGTGCGATGGCCAAATTGCCAGCCGAGACCCTGGCCCTGACGCAGGCGGTTCAGGCGATCCTGATGTGGGGCGACAGCGCCTTTGCCGAGACCTCGCCCCTGGCCGTGATCCCGGACAGCGGCGCCACCATCCTGCGCCCTGACATCGCGGGTGTCATCGCCGCGGCCTACGACCGGATGATGCCGGTTGCCGCCGCTGACCCGTCACATGCGCTGCGGCTGTTTGCGCGTCTGCAGGCCCCGATTGATCCGCCAGCGGGTGACCCTGGACCCACCAAACACTGACCGACCACAGGCCCGCCCCGCAGGAGACCGCCCCAATGATCCATCGCTTTCCGGTACGTGTGTACTATGAAGACACCGACATGGGCGGGATCGTCTATCACGCCAACTATCTGCGGTTCATCGAACGCGCCCGCAGTGACTGGGTGCGCAATCTGGGCAATGACCAGAACGCCATGCGCGACGCCGGACTGATCTGGGTGGTGCGCCGGATTGAGGCAGATTACCTCGCGCCCGCCAAATTCGACGAAGAGCTGTTGATCGAAACCGAGGTGAAAAAGGTCACGCCTGCGCGGCTCACCATGTCGCAGCAGGTGTTTCGCGGCGAGACAGAGCTGTTTCGAGCCGAGGTCACGGTGGTTTGCGTGAACGCGGCGACAGGCGCGCCGATCCGGCTTCCGGCAGAGATTCGCGCATTGCTGTAACAATTCCTGCCGTCACAGCTGTTTCATTGGCTTTTGGCCTTGAACTGCGTTAGCCTTTTGCCAAATGAAAGCCGAGAAACGGCTGAAAAACGGCCAAAAACATAGAGCAGGTCCATGGAAGCAGAAACTCTGGCGTTGGCGCAGGAGATTGATTTCTCCATGTGGGGGCTATTCGAACGCGCGACGGTCACCGTCAAGCTGGTGATGGTGATGCTGGTGGCGTCCTCCATCTGGTCCTGGGCCATCATCCTGCAAAAGCTCATCAATTATCGTCAGGCCCGCCGGGAGGCGGCAGAGTTTGACCGCGCTTTCTGGTCGGGCGAGCCGCTGGATGGGCTGTTTGACGACATCGGCCCACAGCCAAAGGGCCAGTCCCAACGCATTTTTGCAGCTGGCATGACCGAATGGCGCCGCAGCCACCGCACCGACGGGGCGCTGATCGCGGGCGCGCAGGCGCGGATCGAACGGTCGATGGATGTTGCCATCGCCAAGGAAAGCGAAAGCGTCCAAAGCGGTCTGTCTATCCTCGCGACCATCGGCTCGACCGCCCCATTTGTCGGTCTCTTCGGGACTGTCTGGGGCATCATGACGGCGTTCATCGAGATTGCAGAACAGCAAAACACCAACCTCGCCGTCGTGGCGCCGGGTATTGCCGAGGCGCTGATGGCGACGGGGCTTGGCCTGCTGGCGGCGATCCCGGCGGTGATTTTCTACAACAAACTCAGCGCTGACAGTGATCGCATCATTGGCAGCTACGAGGCATTTGCCGACGAGTTTGCAACCATTCTCAGCCGTCAGCTGGATTCCTGAGCCATGGGTGCGTCGGTTCAGCCCAATGCCGCAAACGGGCGGCGCCGGGGGCGGCGGCGCAGCCGTGCGCGTCCCATGTCGGAAATCAACGTCACACCTTTTGTTGACGTGATGCTGGTGCTGCTCATCATCTTTATGGTGGCGGCCCCCTTGCTGACCGTGGGCGTGCCGGTTGAGTTGCCCAAAACCGCAGCTGGCGCGTTGCCGGGAGACGAGGAAGAGCCGCTGACCGTTACCATGACGGCGGCTGGCGAAATTCAGATCCAGACAACGCCGGTGACCGCGGATGAGCTGGTGGCGAAACTGCGCGCCATCGCGGCAGAGCGGTCATCGGATCAGGTCTTTTTGCGCGCTGATGGGGCGATCCCGTATGAGGCGGTGATGCAGGTGATGGGCGCTTTGAACGCAGGTGGATTTTCCAGCGTTGGCCTGGTGACGGATGTGGGTGGCCCGACCCTTGATGGGCGGGCTGTCGACGACAGCGGTCAATAAGCGGGGCACGGGTGTGCAGACCGGAACCAAGATCTCTCTTGCAGGCCACGGATTGCTGGCGGGCTGGGTTGTGTTCGGCGCCTGGTTTCCGTCGGAACCGCTGCCGATGGCAGTGCAGGACGTATCCATCATCTCAACCGAAGAATTCGCCCGCCTGAGCCAGCAGCGCGCTGCGCCGGTGATTGCGGATAGCGCTGCGCCTTTGACCCCGCCAGAGACGGAGACCCCGCCGGAGGTCACACCGCCCGCTGCGCCTGCCGAACCTGCGGTGACGCAACCCGACCCCGTCACGCCACCTGCGCCGGATCCCGAAGTGGCCGAGGTGCCAGAGCCGCAGCCAGAACCGACCCCGCCGGTGACAGCGCCTGCCGCGCCAGAGCCGCCGCAGACACCAAGCGTTGTGCCCGATGTGGCAGAAACCCCGCAGCTGCGTCCAACCGATCGTGTGGCGCCAACACCGGTTGCGCCGCCAGAGCCGGACGTGCGCATTGACGATGTCGCACAGCCCGAAATCGCCACTGCACCCGGCAGCGAGACCAATCAGGACGCGCAGGAAGAAACCGCCGAAGCGGCGGCCAACGATCGGATCGTGACCGAAGAGACAGAGGCCGATACCGATCAGGTCGCAAGCGCCGCGCCAGAGCGATCCCTGCGCCCGCAGGCCCGCCCCAATCGCCCAGCACCCACGCCCGAGCCGGAGCCCGATCCCGCGCCGCAGACCACGGCCGCGCGCGAACCAGAGCCCGCTGCACCGTCGGAGCCCGAACCGCAGGAAGATCGGGCCGCCGCGGTTGAGGATGCGTTGGCGGCTGCGCTTGCAGGCGGAGGGGATGTTGTTGCGCCCGAACCTTCGGGGCCACCGCTGACCTGGGGTGAGCGAGAGGCGCTGCGCCTTGCGGTGCAGAACTGCTGGAACGTCGGGGCGCTGTCGTCAGAGGCGCTGCGCACCACCGTCGTGGTGGCGCTGTCGCTGACGCCTGATGGCCACCCGGAGGAGGGCAGTATCCGCCTCTTGTCCAGCACCGGCGGATCCGGCGCTGCGGCCAATCAGGCCTTTGACGCGGCACGACGGGCAATTATGCGCTGTGGTGCGCGTGGTTTCCAACTTCCGTCTGACAAATACGCCCAGTGGCGTAATATCGAAATGACCTTCAATCCCGAAAGGATGCGGAACAGATGAGAACATATCTGGCGAGCCTTGCGATGGGTGCGGCCCTTGTGGGGGCGGCGATCATGGGGACCGGACAGCCGGTCAAGGCGCAAGATGGCCCCCTTCGGATCGAGATCACCGATGGTGTCATTGAACCGCTGCCTTATGCGGTGCCCGACTTTGTGCCCGAAACCCCTGCCGCTGCTGAACTGGCGCGGGAAATCTCGCGGGTGATTGCCGCAGATTTGAGCGGGACGGGCCTGTTCCGCGAGATCCCGGCATCGGCGCATATCTCGAAGATCAGCAATTTTGACAGCCCCGTCAGCTATGCCGACTGGAAGGCGATCAATGCTCAGGCGCTGATCACTGGCGGGCTGAGCGTCAATGGCAACAGGCTGACGGTGCGGTTCCGCGGTCACGACGTGTTTGCAGAGAAAGAGCTGGGCAGCGGCCTGCAGTTTGCAGGCACCACCGACGGCTGGCGCCGCATGGCCCATAAGGTGGCGGATGTCATCTATAGCCGCATTACCGGCGAAAGCGGCTATTTCGACAGCCGTGTGGTGTTTGTCTCCGAAAGTGGCCCGAAGAATGACCGCCGCAAGCGGCTGGCGATCATGGATTATGACGGCGCAAATGTTCAGTATCTGACCAACAGCGCCTCTATCGTGCTGGCGCCGCGGTTTTCGCCCACCGGCGACCGGGTTCTTTACACCAGCTACGAAAGCGGCTTTCCCCAGATCCATGTTCTGGATGTGGGCAGCGTTCAGCGGCGCGTGCTGTCTTCGGACAATGGCATCATGAGCTTTGCGCCGCGCTTTGCTCCGGATGGGCGCACGGTGGTCTATTCGCAGGCGCAGGGCGGCAATACCGACATCTACACGCTGGACATCAACAGCGGCGCGCGCCAGCGCCTGACCAGCGCCCCCTCGATCGAGACGGCACCGTCCTATTCCCCCGATGGCAGCCAGATCGTCTTTGAAAGCGACCGGTCCGGTGCGCCGCAGCTTTATGTGATGCCCGCCTCCGGCGGAGAGGCCCGGCGGATCAGTTTTGGGGCAGGGCGCTATGGCACCCCTGTCTGGTCCCCGCGCGGTGATCTGATCGCCTTTACCAAGCAGAACAAGGGCCGGTTCCATATCGGGGTGATGCGCACCGATGGCAGCGAAGAGCGCCTGTTGACCGCCTCCTTCCTGGACGAGGGGCCAACCTGGTCGCCCAATGGACGGGTCATCATGTTCACCCGTGAAACCCAGGGGGAAAACGGGCGTGCGCTTTTGTATTCGGTGGACATCACGGGCCGAAACCTCAAGCCTGTGCGCACCCCCGATGGGGCGTCAGACCCGGCGTGGTCTCCGCTTCAGAATTAAACTGGCAGATCGCCCGTGACCCTTTGGCGGGCAGGGCGATCACCGAGATGTAACAAGACCAAAGTGGCACCCGCACCGGGCCTGTGTTAAATCTGGTGCAACAAATGGAATGGGACGAGGCGTTTAAGATGAGTGGTTTGAAGAAGGCATTTTTGGTGGCGGCTCTCCTGGGGCTTGCGGCATGTAGTGGCAACCCTTGGGATGACACAGACGCCTATGGTGGCAGCGGTCCGGGCGCAGGGATTGGGGCGCCAGGGCAGCTTGACCCGCAAAGCCCCGCGTATTTCCAGCAGGAAGTCGGCGACCGTGTGCTGTTTGCCGTCGATCAATCCACCCTGTCTGAGGCGGCCAAGGCCACTTTGGCGGGGCAGGCGCGCTGGCTGACGTCCAACCCGGATTACATCGTGACCATTGAAGGCCACGCCGATGAGCAGGGCACCCGCGAATACAACCTTGCACTGGGCGCTCGCCGCGCCAACGCCGCGCGGGAATTTCTGATTTCCCAAGGTGTTGCAGGTAGCCGCTTGCAAGTCGTCTCTTATGGCAAGGAACGCCCGCTGGAGATCTGCTCGAACGAGGCCTGCTATGCCAAGAACCGCCGCGCCGTCACGGTGCTGGCAGGTGGGCTGACAGGATAAGGGGATGCGGATGCGTTCTTTTGTTCCTGCCGCGGCCACCGCGCTGAGCCTGGCATTTGCGGTTGCGATCACCCCGCTGAAGGCGACAGCGCAGGATCAGCAGACCCTTGCAGACATCCGGCAGGAGCTGACGATCCTGCATGTGGAAATCCAGCGCCTGAAGCGTGAGATGTCCACCACGGGTAGCCCGCAGGTCAACCTGTCGGGCAACAGCGTTCTGGATCGTGTCACCGCCATCGAAGAAGAGCTGCAGCGCCTCACCGCCCAGACGGAACAGCTGTCCTTCAAGGTCGAGCGTGTTGTGCAGGACGGGACCAACCGGATCGGCGATCTGGAGTTCCGTCTGGTTGAGCTGGAAGGCGGCGATATCTCTCAGCTTGGCGAAACCACCACGCTTGGCGGTGTGGATCTGCCAGAAGGCGGAACGGGCGCGGAACCCGCCCTGCCTGCAACGCCGGGATCGGCGCCTGCCGATACCGAGCTGGCGGTTGGCGAGCAGCGCGACTTTGACGCCGCCAAGGCCGCCCTTGATGAGGGAAGCTATCAGGCGGCGGCAGAGCAGTTTGTTGCCTTCACCCTGGCCTATCCCGGCAGCCCGCTGACCTCTGCGGCGGAATACCACCGCGGCAAGGCGCTGGATGGGCTGGGCGACACCCGTGAAGCAGCGCGTGCCTATCTGGCCGCGTTTTCCGCCAACCCGGCAGGTCAGACGGCGCCGGATGCGCTGTTTGAACTGGGGGCTGCGTTGGGGCGTCTGGGCCAGACCAGTCAGGCCTGCGTGACCCTGTCCGAAGTTGGGGGGCGGTTCCCCGCCTCCGAGGCCGTGGCCGCAGCAGAGGCTGAACGCGCGAAACTGGCCTGCAATTGAGCGGGCGAAGGCGCGATATCCATGCCGTCGTGCGGGAGCAGTTCAGATCTGCCCTGCCGGCGCGCATGGGCGTCGCGGTCTCTGGTGGGGGCGATTCGATGGCGCTCCTGCATCTGCTGCACGATTGTTTTGCAGATGTCGGCGTGACGCTTTGTGTCGCGACGGTCGATCATGGTCTGCGTGCTGGCTCGCATGATGAGGCGATGATGGTGGCGGCTGAGGCCGCAAAACTTGGCCTGTCCCACGATGTTCTGGAATGGCGGGATCGCCCGGAAGGGGGCAACCTGCAGGATGAAGCGCGCAATGCGCGTTATGGTCTTTTGACCAATTGGGCGCGGATCAACGATCTGTCGGTCATCGCTCTTGGCCATACGGCGGACGATCAGGCCGAAACCCTGCTGATGCGCCTTGGCCGGGCCTCTGGCGTGTCGGGTCTGTCGGCGATGCCGCGTATGCGGGCGATGGATGGCGTCTCTCTGATGCGCCCCCTGCTGGATGTGACCCGTGACCAGCTGCGGGCCTATCTGCGCAAGAAACAGGTCGCCTGGGTCGATGACCCAAGCAACGAAGACACGCGGTTTGAGCGGATCCGCATTCGTCAGGCAATGGCGTCTCTGGCCCCGATTGGCCTGACGGTGGAACGTCTGGCTGCGGTGGCGCAGAATTTGGGTGCCGCCCGTGAAGCGCTGGATTGGTATACGTTTCTTGCCGCGCGCGAGATGCTGGAGATCCGCGACGGTGCCATTGTCATCGACCAGCGGGAGTTTCGCACCCTGCCGGATGAAATTGCGCATCGTCTGCTGGTACGGGCGGTGCAATGGGTTGGTGGCGCTGTCTATCCACCGCGGCGCGATCCGATGATGCAGGCGCAACGGACGGCCCGTCAGGGTGGCTCCTTTACCCTTGCAGGCTGCCGGATCCTGACGCGGGTGCAGAAAGTCTGGATCTGCCGGGAGGTAAAGCGCGTGGCTGACGAGGTTGTCGAACCCGGCGCCACCTGGGACGGACGCTGGCGGATTTATGGCGGCGACATCCACGGCCATCAGGTGCGCGCGCTTGGTTCCGTCGGGCTGGCACAGGTGCCTGACTGGCGCAGCACGGGCCTGCCCGGACCGGTTCTGGAAGCCACGCCGGCGGTCTGGCAGAACCACCATCTGGTGGCCGCACCATCGGCAGGTTTTGCCCAAGGATGGATCGCGGAAGAGGTCCGCAACGGCGAAGAGTTCTTCGCAGCTCTTTTATCGCATTGAACCTTATCGAAGGATCCCTATTTTAAGGGACAACGAAGGCCCCCTTGCAGGGTGGTCTCGAATTTTGGGAGATTTTTTCCTTGGGCAACGTACGTAATATCGCCTTCTGGGTTGTTCTGTTCGTTCTGGTGCTGGCGCTGTTCAATCTGTTCAGTGGTTCCGGCAGCACCATGCAGAGCCGTGAGCGGACCTTTTCCGATTTTGTCAGCGCTGTTGAAAACGGCAATGTCAGCACTGTGACCCTGGATGGGGAACAGGTGCGCTATACCACATCGGACGGCCAGAACTTCATAACCATCAAGCCCGGCGACGCCGAGGTGACGTCGCTTCTGATCCAGAACGATATCCCCGTGCGCGCCGAGAAACAGCAGCAGTCCGGGTTCCAATCCTTCCTGCTGACGCTGTTGCCGTTCCTTCTGCTGATCGGTGTGTGGATCTATTTCATGAACCGCATGCAAGGTGGCGGCAAAGGTGGCGCCATGGGCTTTGGCAAATCCAAGGCCAAGATGCTGACCGAAAAGCACGGTCGGGTAACGTTTGATGACGTTGCAGGCATTGATGAGGCCAAGGAAGAGCTTGAGGAAATCGTGGAATTCCTGCGCAATCCGCAGAAATTCTCGCGTCTGGGCGGCAAGATCCCCAAGGGTGCGCTGCTTGTTGGCCCTCCGGGTACCGGTAAGACACTGCTGGCGCGCGCGATCGCGGGCGAGGCCGGGGTTCCGTTCTTTACCATCTCCGGTTCCGACTTTGTCGAGATGTTCGTGGGTGTTGGCGCAAGCCGCGTGCGCGACATGTTCGAGCAGGCCAAGAAAAACGCGCCCTGCATCGTCTTTATCGACGAGATCGACGCCGTTGGTCGCCACCGTGGCGCAGGCTACGGCGGCGGTAACGACGAACGCGAACAGACCTTGAACCAGCTGCTGGTCGAAATGGACGGCTTTGAGGCCAACGAGGGTGTTATCATCCTTGCGGCCACCAACCGCCGCGATGTTCTGGACCCCGCTTTGCTGCGTCCGGGCCGTTTTGACCGCAACGTGACCGTTGGCAACCCTGACATCAAGGGCCGCGAAAAGATCCTGGGCGTTCATGCGCGCAAGACCCCGCTTGGCCCCGACGTCGATCTGCGCATCATCGCACGCGGCACGCCCGGCTTTTCCGGTGCGGATCTTGCGAACCTCGTCAATGAGGCCGCTTTGATGGCAGCGCGCGTGGGTCGCCGGTTTGTCACCATGGAGGACTTCGAAAACGCGAAGGACAAGGTGATGATGGGGGCAGAGCGCCGGTCGATGGTGCTGACCCAAGACCAGAAGGAAAAGACCGCCTATCACGAAGCAGGTCACGCCGTTGTCGGCCTTGAGCTGCCGCTGTGTGATCCGGTCTACAAGGCGACAATCATCCCGCGCGGTGGTGCATTGGGTATGGTTGTTTCGCTGCCGGAAATGGACCGTCTGAACTATCACCGTGACGAGTGTCAGCAAAAGCTGGCGATGACGATGGCGGGCAAGGCCGCTGAGGTCATCAAATACGGCGAAGACCATGTGTCCAACGGCCCGGCAGGTGACATTCAGCAGGCGTCGGCGCTGGCGCGGGCGATGGTGCTGCAGTGGGGCATGTCCGACAAGGTTGGCAACATCGACTACCGCGAAGCGGCAGAAGGCTATTCGGGCAACACCGCTGGCTTCTCGGTTTCGGCCAACACCAAAGAGCTGATCGAAGAAGAGGTGAAACGCTTTATCCAGGAGGGGTATGCGCGTGCGCTGCAGATCCTGAAGGACAAGAACACCGAATGGGAGCGTCTGGCGCAGGGGCTTCTGGAATACGAAACGCTGACCGGTGACGAGATCAAGCGCGTGATGAACGGTGAGCCTCCGCATTCTGATGATGGTGAAAGCGATGACAGTGATGCGGGCAACGCATCGGTCACTGCGATCCCCAAGGCAAAGCCGAAGAAAACCACTTCTGAGGATGATGGCGGGCTAGAGCCGGAACCCTCCTCTTGATCGCTGCAGGATCAGAACCCTGAAAACGCTGAACCCGGATGTCTGACCAGACGTCCGGGTTTTTCATTTTCGCAAAAGGGTTTGGGGCAATTCGCCCTTTCTATTCCGGCCGTGCGTTCCTAGGGTTGGCGCAATCAGTGATGGTGCAGGGAAGGAACGAGACCATGCCGGTTTTGCGGGAAACAGAATTCGTCGCAGAAATCACGTGGCTTGGGCATGTTCCACAAGAGACCGGCGGCTTGCGGTCGGTTGCAGATCAGGCGCTGACCCTTGGCTTTGATGGTATCGCAGGTGAGCGCCATCAGGGTGCGCTGCGCAAGTCCTGTGGGCGGGTGCGCAATCTGCATCCAGAGGGAACCGAGATTCGCAATCTTCGTCAGGTGAGCATCCTGTCGGCAGAAGAGATGGCGCAGATGGCCGCCGTCATGGGGATGGAGACGCTGGATCCGATCTATCTGGGCGCCACGATTGTCCTGAAAGGCATTCCCGATTTCAGCCACATCCCCCCATCAAGCCGCCTGCAGGGGCCGGATGGCGTGACGTTGACAGTGGATCTGGAAAACCGACCCTGCATTTTTCCGGGCAAGGAAATTGAGAAAGATCACAAGGGCTTCGGTCCAAAGTTCAAGCCAGCGGCAACCGGTCGTCGCGGTGTGATGGCCTGGGTTGAGCGCCCCGGGGCGCTAAAAATCGGCGATCAACTGCGTTTGTTTGTCCCCGATCAGCCCGCCTGGAGGGGCTGAGTCGGTCCCGCATTGACGCGCATAGACGTCAGAGCGGCCGGATAGGCGATCTTTGACTGCCCTAGCGTGAATGAACGCCGTTTCAATGCACCATCATGTCGGAAATCACGCGCACAGAATGTCGCAGAAGAGCTAAGTCTGGCGGGAAACCGGCACGGCTGTGCCGTTACTTTTTGCGACCTCAAAATTCAGGAACCCTGACATGAGCTACAAGTCGGATATTGAAATCGCCCGCGAGGCGCAGAAGCGCCCGATCCAGGAAATTGGTGAAAAGATCGGCATTTCCAGCGCCGACCTGCTGCCTTACGGCCACGACAAGGCGAAGGTAAGCCAGGACTTCATCAACTCCGTCCAGGACAAAGAAGACGGCAAGCTGATCCTCGTGACCGCGATCAACCCGACGCCTGCGGGCGAAGGCAAGACCACCACCACCGTTGGTCTGGGTGACGGTCTGAACCGCATCGGCAAAAACGCGATGATCTGTATCCGCGAAGCGTCCCTGGGCCCGAACTTCGGCATGAAGGGTGGCGCTGCTGGTGGCGGTTACGCACAGGTTGTTCCGATGGAGGAAATGAACCTCCACTTCACCGGTGACTTCCACGCCATCACCTCTGCCCACTCGCTGCTGTCGGCAATGATCGACAACCACATCTACTGGGGCAACGAGTGCGAAATCGACATCCGTCGTGTTGCATGGCGTCGTGTGGTCGACATGAACGACCGTGCTCTGCGTCAGATCACTGCGTCTCTGGGTGGCGTGTCCAACGGTTTCCCGCGTGAAACCGGTTTTGACATCACCGTGGCGTCCGAAGTCATGGCGATCCTCTGCCTGGCCAACGACCTCAAGGATCTGGAAAAGCGCCTGGGCGACATCATCGTGGCTTACCGCCGCGACAAGACCCCGGTTTACTGCCGCGACATCAAGGCAGAAGGCGCAATGACCGTTCTGCTGAAAGACGCGATGCAGCCGAACCTGGTGCAGACCCTAGAAAACAACCCGGCGTTTGTTCACGGTGGCCCGTTCGCAAACATCGCCCACGGCTGTAACTCCGTGATCGCAACCAAGACCGCGCTGAAAGTGGCTGACTATGTTGTCACCGAAGCAGGCTTTGGTGCGGACCTCGGTGCCGAGAAGTTCATGAACATCAAGTGCCGCAAGGCAGGCATCGCGCCCGACGCGGTTGTTCTGGTTGCGACCGTGCGCGCGATGAAGATGAACGGTGGCGTTGCCAAGGCCGACCTCGGCGCGGAAAACGTCGAAGCGGTCAACAAAGGCTGTGCAAACCTCGGCCGTCACATCGAGAACGTCAAATCCTTCGGCGTGCCGGTTGTGGTTGCGATCAACCACTTTGTCACCGACACCGACGCAGAGATCCAAGCGGTCAAGGACTATGTTGCGACCCACGGTTGCGAAGCGGTTCTGTCCCGTCACTGGGAACTGGGTTCGGAAGGCTCCGCTCCGCTGGCGGAAAAAGTCGTCGAGATCGTCGAAGGTGGCTCTGCCAACTTCTCCCCGATCTACCCGGACGAAATGCCGCTCTTCGAGAAGATCGAAACCATCGCCAAGCGCATCTACCGTGCTGACGAGGTTCTGGCCGACCAGAAGATCCGCAACCAGCTGAAAGAGTGGGAAGACGCGGGCTACGGCAACCTGCCGGTCTGCATGGCGAAGACCCAGTACTCCTTCTCCACCGACCCGAACCTGCGCGGCGCACCGACCGGTCACTCGGTTCCGGTTCGCGAAGTTCGCCTGTCCGCAGGTGCCGGCTTCATCGTTGTGGTCTGCGGTGAGATCATGACCATGCCGGGTCTGCCGCGCAAACCTGCGTCGGAATCGATCCGCCTGAACGAAGCAGGCCAGATCGAAGGCTTGTTCTAAGGCCTGAAATAGGCAATCTGCGGCCCGGGGAGCCTCCCCGGGCCGCAGGAGTTTGAAGCGATGACTGAACGACACCCGCCGCAGGACTGTGCCGACATGGCAACGTTGCGGCAGCAGATCGACCAGCTGGACCGTGAACTGATCGCGCGTCTGGCCGAGCGGGCCAGCTACATCGACCGCGCGATCGAGCTGAAGACGGAGAACGGCTGGCCAGCCCGCATCCCGGCCCGTGTCGAAGAGGTGGTCATGAATGCCCGGACCACAGCCGAGGCCACAGGGCCAGACCCTGATCTGATCGAAACGATCTGGCGGCAGCTGGTGGACTGGTCGATTGCCCGCGAGGCGCGGGTGATCCGCGAGGAGTAACGCGCAGCCCCCTGGCGCGCAGCAAGAGGACAAAAGCAATGGCAGCGAATATCATCGACGGGAAGGCCTTTGCCGCCACCGTGCGTGAGAAAGTGGCAGGCCACGTGGCCCGTCTGAAGGAAGAGCACGACATCACCCCCGGTCTGGCGGTTGTGCTGGTGGGCGAAGACCCCGCATCCCAGGTCTATGTGCGCTCCAAGGGCAAGCAGACCGTTGAAGCGGGCATGAACTCCTTTGAGCACAAGCTGGACGCGGATACGTCCGAGGCGGATCTGCTGGCTGTTGTCGATCAGCTGAACAAGGATCCTGCCGTTCACGGTATCCTCGTGCAGCTGCCGCTGCCGGGTCATCTGAACGAAGACCTGATCATCAACTCCATCGCGCCCGAAAAGGACGTGGATGGGTTCCACATTTCCAACGTGGGCCTTCTGGGCACTGGCCAGAAGTCCATGGTGCCCTGCACCCCGCTGGGCTGTCTGATGATGCTGCGCGACTATCACGGTTCGCTGTCGGGTATGGATGCAGTTGTGATTGGCCGCTCCAACATCGTCGGCAAGCCGATGGCCCAGCTGCTCTTGGGCGATAGCTGCACCGTGACCATCGCGCACAGCCGCACCAAAGACCTGCCGGACGTCGTGCGTCGCGCAGATATCGTGGTTGCCGCTGTGGGCCGCCCCGAGATGGTGCCCGGTGACTGGATCAAGGAAGGCGCCACCGTGATTGACGTGGGCATCAACCGGATCGAACGTGACGGCAAGAACGTGCTGGTGGGTGACGTCGATTTCGCCTCCTGCGCCGAACGCGCAGGCGCGATCACCCCGGTGCCGGGCGGCGTTGGTCCGATGACCATTGCCTGCCTGCTCGCGAACACCGTGACCGCCTGCTGCCGCGCCAATGGCCTGGCAGAGCCGGAAGGGCTGACCGCCTGAAGCGCAGACCACTGAGGTCCGAACAGATCTGCTCCCGCCGGAACGCCTACGGCGGGAGTATTTTTTTGGAAAAGTGACAGGTGCCCCGATCAGCGCGTGACCTGCACCATCGTGCCCTGCAATAGGGCGACGAGCTTTTCTTCGGGGCCGGTGATCGCGTGGACCTCGGCTGTGACAATCACCAGACGACGGCCGGGTTTGATCACCTTGCCCGTGGCACGCAGATAGTCCCCTGCGCCGGGTGCGAGCAGGTTGATCTTCATCTCGGCTGTCATCACCTCGCTGTCTTCGGGCATCAGCGTGAGGGCCGCATAGCCCGCAGCGCTGTCCCCGATGGCAAAGCTGAGCGCGGCATGGGCGACGCCATGCTGCTGGCGGCTGCCCGGCAGGATGGGGGCGGTGATGGTGACGCTGCCCTGACCCACATCCGTGATTTCGGCCCCCAGTGTCTGCATCATCGTCTGGCTGGAAAAGCTGTTGCGAATGCGGTTGTCCATCTGTGCGCTCCCTCATCTGGTCTGGTGCAGGCTACGGTGAAATGCGCAACCTGGGGCCGTGACGTTGCGCCACGGGCGGGCGTGGCCCGTTAGCGTGGCATCGGGCAGGGCAGGGCGCGGGGGCCGGTGAGGATGGCGAGGGCCTCACTTGCCATCAGGCCGCGCAGTGCGGCATGTGTTGTGCACAGACCACCCGTATAGGTGCCAAAGGCGGGCAGGATCAGCCGCTGATGATCCAGGAGAAAAGCCGGGCGGGAGGCGCCGCGCAGGCGCACCTTTGGGTGGTAATGGCCTGTGACCTCGCCCGCTGCGTGCGGCTGTGGCGAAAACCCCGGCTCGGCGATATGGCGAAAGATCAGTGGCCCCAGCGAAAGCGTGTTTCGCGTCTCGCCCCCCAAGCCGACAGGGGCGGGGTCGTGATTGCCGGTGATCCAGATCCAGCGGCGCTGCGCCATCAGTGCCTCAAGCGCTGAGCGTTCGCTCTCTGCCAGGGCCTGAACTGCCGCGTCATCATCGAAACTGTCCCCCAGGCAGATCACGGTCTGCGGGGCCAGATTGCCGATCAAAACGCCAAGGCGATCCAGCGTGTCACGGGTTTCATAGGGGGGCAGGGCCGCACCACCACAGCGGAGATGGCGTTCGGATTTGCCCAGATGCAGGTCAGAGACGCAAAGCAGCTGCTGTGCAGGCCACCACAGCGCGCCTGCGCCAAGGGCAATGAGATCTGCGCCAGCAAAGGAGAAGGAATAGCCGCTCATGGTCTGGTGATCGCCGGTTTTCAGGGCAGGTGCAAGGGGCGTGCGTTCGGCGTATCAGCCGGGCAGATTGGTGAGCCCTGCGCGTCGCATCATCTCTTCTGTTTCGCGTTCCAGGAGCTTTTCCTGCGCAGCCCCTTTGACGGGCACCTTGCCAACCTCCAGCAGAAGCGGGGCCGCCAACGGAGAGATCCGGTCAAGTCGAAGAAGCCGGGTGCGGCCGCGGGTGCGGGCCAGCATCTCCTCGATGCGGCCAAAGTCCACCAGACCGCTCAGCGCCTCCTGCCGGGTGATCTGCATAAGCAGATGGTCGGGATCATATTTGCGCAGCGTGTCATAGAGGATGTCGGAGGAAAAGGTCGCCTGCCGCCCGGATTTGCGCTGTCCGGGGGTGTTGCGTTCAATGAGCCCAGCAATGGTGGCAACGGCGCGAAAACTGCGTTTCATCACGGCATTGCCCGCCAGCCAGCCATCCAGGCCGTCCCGCAGCGCCTGTGCATCAAAGAGCGGTTCGGCATCCGTGATCTCCTCCAGCCCCCAGATGAGCGTGGCATAATCGGTGGCGACGAACCCCAGCGGGTCGAGGCCCAGCTCCTCCATCCGTTTGGTGAGCAACAGGCCCAGTGTCTGCATCGCGTTGCGCCCGGCAAAACCATAGACGCAGAGGTATTCGCGGCCTTTGAACGGAAAGCTCTCCAGCAACAGTTCACCCCGCCGCGGCATCTGTGACACAGAGCGTTGCAGCTCCAGCCATTGGGCCGTGTGGGGGGGGAGGTCGGGCCAGTTGTCCTGCTTGAGGATGGTCAGGATGCGGTCGCTCAGCTGGGTTGATGTGGCGAATTTCGTGCCGGAGAAGACCGCGACCTTGGGGGTTTTGCTGGCGTTTCGGCTGACCTCTACCGTCATTTCGCGCAGGCCCTCATAGCGTACGATCTGGCCGCCGATCAGAAAGGTGTCGCCCGCGCTGAGTGTGGCGGCAAAGCTTTCCTCGATTTCACCAAGAGGTTTTCCGCCGCGGCTGCGTTTCAGCCGCACTTTGAGTAGGTCAGCGTCCTGGATGGTGCCGATATTCATGCGGATGCGACGCGCAGCGCGCGGGTCGCGCAGTTGCCACTGGCCATCGGGGCGTTGCAGCAGACGCTGCCATTGGTCATAGGCCCGCAAGGCGTAGCCACCGGTTGCGCAGAAGGCGAGACAGTCGTCGAACTCTTCGCGACTGAGCGCGCTGTAGGCCCCGACGGAGGTGATCTCGGCAAAGAGGGTTTCAGCGCAGAAGGGGCCGGCGCAGGCGCGGATCAGGATATGCTGGCACAGCACATCGCGCGGGCCGTGTGTGCGGGGCGTGCCATCCAGCGTGCCTGCCTCGACGGCCTGCAGAGCGGCCTGACATTCCACCACTTCAAATCGGTTGGCTGGCACCAGAAGCGCCTTGGAGGGGGCGTTGTAGCGGTGGTTGGCCCGGCCGATACGCTGCACCAGTCGTTTGACGTTCTTTGGTGCGCCGATCTGGATCACCAGATCCACGTTGCCCCAGTCAATCCCCAGATCAAGCGAGCCGGTGCAGACAACGGCGCGCAGTTCGTTTCGCACCATCGCAGCCTCGACCCGTTCGCGTTGGGCCCGATCCAGAGAGCCGTGGTGAATGCCGATCGGCAGGCCATCGTCATTGGCGAGCCAGAGGTTGCGAAAAAAGATCTCTGCCTGGGCGCGGGTGTTGTGAAAGATCAAGGTGGTCTGGTGCGCCTTGATCTGCTCCAGCACGGCGGGGATGGCATGGGCCGCGCCGCCCCCCGCCCAGGGTGGGGCGGCATCGGTCTGCAGCATCCGGATATCGGGCGCGGGGCCGGGATCGGCGAGCACGATATCACAAGGGTCGGGATGACGGGCCAGATAGTGGGCGATGGCGGCGGGGTCATCCACCGTGGCAGAGAGGCCAACGCGGCGCAGATCGGGGCAGAGCGCCTGCAGCCGGCTCAGCGCCAGCATCATCTGATCGCCACGCTTGTTTTCCGCAAGCGCATGGATTTCGTCGATGACCACCCGTTTCAACCCGGCAAACATGCGCGGGGCATCCTCGTATGAGGTCAGCAACGCAAGGCTCTCTGGGGTGGTGAGCAGGATATGGGGGGGATCGGCGCGCTGGCTGCGGCGGCGCGATGATGGCGTGTCGCCGGTGCGGTCATCAATGCGGATGGGCAGGCCCATCTCGTCGACAGGTGTGCGCAGGTTGCGTTTGATGTCCGCTGCCAGCGCCTTGAGCGGCGAGACATAGAGCGTATGCAGCCCGTCATGAGAGCCGGCCGCGAGCTCTGCCAAAGTCGGCAGAAACCCGGCCATCGTCTTGCCGCCGCCGGTGGGCGCAATCAGCAGGGTTGCAGGATCATTGGCGCGCGCCAGCATGTCCTGCTGGTGCGGATGGATGGTCCAGCCACGCGAGCTGAACCAAGTGGTGATAACATCGGGAAGACGGCTCATCCGACTTATCTAGGCGCGGGTGCAGAACTTTTCTAAACGTTCTGGCCAAAGTTTTTCAAAAACTTTGGGCTGGCTCATTTGACGATGTGCTCGTCCTTGACGAACATATTGGCCCAGGCCCGGTCAATGAGCTCGGGTGACATTTGGTAGGGGATGCCTTCAAAATCGCAGATCGCCTTCATCTGATCGATGAGGAACACCGGCTGGTAGTTGGCATAGACGTTGTCGATGGTCGGGTATTTGCGTTTCAGCAGATGCACCAAGGCCGCTTCGTCCAGTGGCACGCCCTTCTTCTGCGCGACCATCGCAAAGATCTTGAGGAAGTTTTCCTGGTCCGGTCCGTCGATCTTGATCTTGAAGAAGATCCGGCGCAGGGCCGCCTGGTCGAAGATCTCGTTTGGGTGGAAGTTGGTGGAGAAAATCACCAGCGTGTCGAAGGGCACTTCAAATTTTTCACCCGATTGCAGGGCGAGGATGTCGCGGCCTTCTTCCAGCGGAACAATCCAGCGGTTGACCAGCGCCTGCGGTGGTTCTGCCTGACGGCCAAGGTCATCAACGATAAAGATGCCGCCGGTGGACTTGAGCTGCAGTGGCGCCTGATAGGTGCGTGCGGTGGGGTTGTAGACCAGATCCAGCATGTTCAGGGACAATTCGCCCCCGGTGATCACCGTTGGGCGTTCACACATCACGTAGCGGGTATCAAACCGGCGGGCGCGACGCAGGCTGTTTGGGTCGTCTTCCGGAAGAGGCACTGCATTGTGCACGATCGGGTCGTAGACGGTGATGACCTGGCCTGCGTATTCGATGGCGCGCGGCACATAGACGTGATCGCCAAGCGCGTCGCGGATCCCGTTTGAAATCGAGGATTTACCGTTGCCGGGCGGGCCATACATCAGGATCGAGCGCCCGGCGCTGACGGCGGGGCCAAGATGGTCGAGCAAGCTGTCGGGCAGCACAAGATGGCCCATCGCATCAACAAGCTGCTGGCGGGTCACGAGGATATTGCGGATCGACTGGCGTTTGACCTGCTCGCGGTAGACCTCCAGCGGGACCGGCATGGCGCCGTAGTATTCCGACTGGCTGAGGGCATCCATCGCGCGCGCCTTGCCTGCGTCGGTCAGCTGATAGCCCATTTCATTGCCGGCATTCGCATTGAGCGTACCTGTGGCTTCCAGCAGTTTCTGCTCGCGGGCGATATCCACCAATTCCTGGGTGACGGGGATCGGCAGGCAGATGGCTGCGGCGATCTCGCTGACGTTTTCGCAGGTCTTGCGAAAGATCGTCTTGAGCAGAATGTCCCGCATCATCACGAGGGGGAGCTGCATCTGTTCCAGGCCACGCGGGGCCGGGGGCGCGATCACGGCGGATGTCTGCATGTTCATGGTGCGGCCTGCCTTCTTGTTGCTCGCTGACGGCTGAGAACGGCAGCCCGCAGGCTGCGTCAGGCAAGAGTTTATTCAGCACTGTGGCACAAGCGGGGCAAAGCTGGTGCAATTCCGCGAAAGCCGGTGCGAGATAGGCAGGATTTTAGCAAGCTGTGGTGGGGTCAGCCGGTTGCGACCTGACCCAGCCGTGCCCCAAGGATGAGGTAGACCACAAGCGTGCCACCAAGGCAGAGCCCCATGGGAAATTTGCTGCCGACATCCCAGCTTTTCCAGTCGGGGGCCAGTCGGCGCAGAGGGGTGTATTTGACGAGGCGATGGGTCAGGAACCCGGCCAGCAGCATGGCCGAAAAGATCATGACCACGATCGACAGATCACCAAAGGCCACGAAAGGGGCTGCGGCGCCTGCGAATTTGGCGTCTCCTGCGCCCACCATGCCAGCGCTGTAGCACAGAAAGCCAAGCGCAATGCCCGCTGGCAGATGGACGAGCTGCCAGCCGTAGTCTGACCAGCTCATCAGGAACGGGCCGACGATCACGAAGATCGCCGCCAGCAGGTCAACCGTCCAATTCGGGATACGCATCTGGCGCAGGTCGCTCAGCGCCACGACAAAGCACAGGGGTGCGACGAAGGGCAGGAACCACAGGGCGACATGGGCCGAGATCACCATTTCGGGCTGGCTCCGTCTTAGCCGTTTTCCAGCGCTTCGAGCGCGCGTGCGGCGGCGTCGAAATGCTGCGGGTGGGTGGAAATTGCCTGACGCAGCAGGCTTTCGCCGGTCTGGATGTCGCCCTGCTTGATCGCAGAGAGACCGAGCGTGTGCAGAAGTTCTGCGCGCTCAACCTGATCAAGCGGGATCACCGGCAGGGTGTAGTTGCGCTGTGCACTGCGGGCCAGAACCATGTTGTTCTTGGCGGTGAACAGGTTGGGATCCTGGCGGATGGCGTCTGCAAACAGGCGCTCTGCCTCGGCGTAGTCGCCGCGGGTCAGTTTGGAATAGCCCCAGTTGTTCATCACTCGCGCCGGCTGCGTGGTGAGGCCGACGGCGGTTTGATAAAAGCTGTCAGCGCGGCTCCAGTCCTTGGAGGAGTCGGCCACCATCGCCTCAAGGCGGTAGCGTTGATAGGTCTCGTGGGTGGGGGGCACGGCGTTGAGGGTGGATTTCGCTGCATCCCAGTTGCTGGTGCGGATCAATGCATCGGCCAGCTGGACGCGATCTTCGTTGGTGGCTCCGGGGAGCGATACGACCTTTTGCCAGGCAGAGACCGCTTCGGTGTCGCGCTTGGCGCGGATCAGCGACAACGCCAGGCCGCGGTTCAGGTCGATGCGGTCCGGATCTGATTTGAGAGTGCGCTGGAAGTAGGTCACGGCCTCGTTCGGGTCCGCAACAGTCAGCATCACGTCGTTGAGGTTGCTTTCGTCGACGACGTTCACTTCCTGAAAGGCGCGATCGACGGCTTCGGTGTCATCCTTGGCGCAGGCCGACAGGACCAGCCCACCAACCAGACATGCGGATACGAAAAACTGCTGGCGCATTTTTGCGTCCTTTGTGCTGCTCTGCCTCGCTCTCGCAGGTGCGGCCTAGGGGGACGTGCGAATCAAATAGCTGCCACCACCGCGCTGCACCAATGCGTAGCCTTGTTTTTGCGTTTCACTATGTGCGCTTTGGTCAAGCTTGGCGAGGGCGAGGCGGAAATTTTCACGGATTGCGTCACTTTCGCCATTATTGAGCGCAAAGGCCCGGCGCAGGATTTGCTCTGCTTCGGGGTATTTCTGCCGTTCCATCAGCACCACGCCGAGGTTGTTGAGCGCGGCAGGCCACTCCGGATCACGTTCGACAGCGCGGCGCAGGTGGGTTTCTGCCTGACCCAGCCGGCCCAGACCCAGGTTGGCGCTGCCAAGGCCGGACAGCACCTCGGCGGTGAGCCCTTCTTCCAGTGCGGCGCGGGTAAAGGCGTCGAGCGCCAGCTCATATTCTTCGGCGGCCATCAGGCGATGGCCCACGATCAGCCCGCTGGTGGTTTCACCGCGCGGATCCACCCCCGGTGCCAGCGGAGAGGCAAGCGGATCGTCGGGGTCTGGTTTGCCGCCCGCAGACATGCAAGCCGCCACCAACGCAGTTGCGAGGGTGGCGGACATCAGTCGACAAAGACGGGAGGGGAGGGCCCAACCCAAAGTCATCATGTGTTATTTGCTCATATTGCCCAGGTTGGCGATGCCCTGCGCCGAGGGTCCGACCAGAATGATCAGCAGCGGCGGCACCGTGAGTGTCATTGTGGCAAGGGTCATTTTTGTTGGCAACTTGTTTGCGGCCTCTTCGGCGCGCATCACACGTTTGTCACGCATTTCCCCGGCATAGACCCGCAGCGCATCAGCGATGGAGGTACCAAAAGTGGCGGACTGGATCATCACGGTCACAAAGGAGGACACATCCTGCACACCGCAGCGGGTGCCCATGTCGCGCAGAACCTTGTCCTTTTCCTTGCCCGCCTTCATTTCGTAGGCGACGACCTCGAACTCTTCGGCGAGGGCGGGGTAGGAGGCATGGAGTTCCTTGGCCACACGCACAATCGCCTGATCCAGAGACTGACCTGCCTCGACGCAGACCAGCATCATATCAAGCGCATCCGGAAAGCCGGAGGTGATTTCCTGTTTACGCTCTTCGATGCGGCGGGTGATCCAGTACTTTGGCAGCATGTAGGCCGCCGCACCGGGGCCGATGATGCGGATGATCATCTGCTGGCTGTCGTATTCCATGTCGGCGTTCAGCACATAGACATAGACCAGACCGGCAACCAGACCGACAAGGCCCAAGGCGAACTGGGCAAAGTGGAACAGGCGCACGGAGTCTTTGGACTGATAGCCCGCCTGCCGCAGTTTCAGCTCCATCGCGGAGAGTTCGTCTGCGTTCTGGGGTTCCAGGAAGGAGGCGAATTTCTGCAGCTGTTCATTGCGGTCCGCCTGGCGGAGGCGTTCCTTTTGTGGCTTCTTGTCCCGTGTGCTTTCCGACATGCTGCGCTGCAGCTTCTTCATCGGGTCTTCGGGCTGGTTCAGCAGCAGCGGAATGGCCAGAAGGATCATGAAAAGACCCAGAAGACCAACCGCCAGCAAGGGGCCGAAGGGGCCGAATTGGTTGATGAGAAGATCGTTGATATCGTTCAGAGATGTCATGATCGGGTCCTCATACCTTGATGTTTGTCAGCATGCGCATGACAAAGAGGTTTACGGTCAGCATGGCGCCGACAACAAAGCAGGCCGGAATGAACCACGGGTGGTCGATGACACTGTCGTAATAGCCCGGATCCTTGGCCAGAATGCCGCCCAGGCAGAACAGCGGGAAACCCGAAAGGAACTTGCCCGACCACTGCGCTTCGGCGGTGATCGCCTTCACGCGGCGAAACAGGCGGAAGCGGGCCCGGATCACCTTGGCAAGACCTGCCAGAACCTCAGCCAGGTTGCCGCCGGATTGCTGCTGGATCGTCACCGCCACCGCAAGGAAACGCATATCCTGCATGTCCAGACGTTCGGCCATTTCCTTGAGCGCCTCACCGACATCGCGGCCATAGGCGCTTTCGTCTGCGATGATGCCGAATTCGGTGGCGAGCGGGTCTTCGACTTCGTTGGCAACGATCTGCACGGCAGAGGCAAACGGGTGGCCCACCCGCAGGGAGCGCACCATCAGTTCAACCGCGTCGGGCAGCTGTTCTTCGATCATGGACATCCGCTTGGCGGCTTTTTTGTTGACCCAGAAAAAGACCGCACCGACGCCAATGATGATAGAGGCCATCACTCGCAGCGGGACTTCGGCCGAGGTGCCGACGCTCAGCCCGACAAAGGCCAACGCGGCAACCCCCGCCATCACCAGAATCAACTGGCGCGGGGTAAAGGCGATCGCCGCCTTTTGCGCGCGTTCAGCCAGCAGAGAGTAAAGCGGAATGGACTTGGCGCTCATGTGCTGGCGCATTTCTTTGCGCAGCTGCTCCAGCACCTGTTCGCGATTAGCGCCCTTGTCCATCATCTCCAGCCGGCGGTTCACCTTGCTGTTGAGGCTGATGGATTTGCCGAACGTCACCAGATAGAGACCTTCGACCAGCACCAGAACGCCGATGAAGATCAGGCCATAGATGATTGGTTCTGCACTCAGTTGCATCAGCGTGCCTCCATTACGGTCGGCTCGTAGATCGACGGCGGCAGGTCATAGCCCCACAGGCGGAAGCGCTCGGAGAAGTGGCTGCGCACGCCGGTTGCCGTGAAATGACCGATGATCTTGTTGTCGGGCGTCAGGCCCACGCGCTGGAAGCGGAAGATCTCCTGCATGGAGATCACGTCGCCCTCCATCCCGGTGATTTCGGTGATCGAGGTCATCCGGCGCGAGCCATCCTGCAGGCGCGAGGCCTGCACGATCAGGTTCACAGCTGATGCAATCTGGCTGCGCACCGCCTTGATCGGCATTTCAATCCCGGCCATGGCGATCATGTTTTCCAGACGCGAAATCCCGTCGCGGGCAGAGTTGGCGTGGATCGTCGTCATCGAGCCGTCGTGGCCGGTGTTCATGGCCTGCAGCATGTCGATGACTTCCTCGCCGCGGGTTTCACCCACGATGATGCGGTCGGGGCGCATCCGCAGCGCGTTTTTCAGACAGTCGCGGGGGGACACCTCGCCCTTACCCTCGACGTTGGGCGGGCGGCTTTCCATCCGGCCCACATGGGTCTGCTGCAGCTGAAGTTCCGCAGTGTCCTCGATGGTCAGAATGCGCTCGGCGTTGTCGATGAAAGACGACAGCGCGTTCAGCGTGGTGGTTTTACCGGAACCGGTACCGCCCGAGACGATCACGTTCAGGCGGGTCGAGACGGCGGCCTGCAGATAGGCGGCCATTTCTTCGGTAAAGGCGCCGAAATTCACCAGGTCGTCGATGCCCAGTTTGTCCTTTTTGAACTTACGGATCGACACCAGAGAGCCATCCACCGCAATCGGCGGCACCATCGCGTTGAAGCGCGAGCCATCTGCGAGACGGGCGTCCACATAGGGGTTTGATTCATCGACGCGGCGCCCCACAGCAGAGACGATCTTGTCGATGATCCGCATCAGGTGCTTTTCATCCTTGAAGGTCACATCGCTGAGTTGCAGCTTGCCTTCGCGCTCAACAAAGACCTGTTGGGGGCCGTTCACCAGAATATCGCTGACGGTGTCGTCCTGCAAAAGGGTCTCCAGCGGACCAAGGCCAGTGACCTCGTCGTAGAGCTCTTTGTTCAGGGTTTGCCGATCCTCGCGGTTCAGCACAATGCCGCGCTCTTCCAGGATTTCGGAGGCGATAGAGGAAATCTCTGCGCGCAGCTCTGCCTCGCTGGCGCGTTCCAGCGCTGCGAGGTTCAGGTTTTCCAGCAGCTCTCGGTGCAGCTGGATCTTGATTTCACCCATGCGTTCCTTGCGCTTGCGCTCCTTGTCCGCTGGCGCGGCCTCGGCCTTAGTGCGCGCTGCCGGCTTGCGCAGAGTCGCAGCCGCCGGGGCAGGCGCCTTGGGCTGGGCCTCGGGGGCCGGTGCCGCCTTGGGCTGGGCCGCGGCGGCTGGCTTGGCAGTGGCAGACTGTCGTTTGTACTTGGAAAACATGGAAAACGCCCCAGGTTACGGTCGGTTCAGGCAGCAGCTTCGCTCTGTCCGAGGTCGTGCAATGATTGCGCCAGTTTCAGGATCTCCTTGCGCAGCGGGTTCTTTGCCGCCGAGCTGGCCAGCGGAGAGCCGTGATCGCAGCTCTGCGCGACCTGCTTGCCGCCGTCGGGCAGCTGCAGGTCAATGGAGATACCCAGTGATTCCGCCATCCGTTTCACGCGGCTCTTGCCGCTGAGATCGGTGAATTTGGGCGCGCGGTTGAGGGCAAAGCGCAGTTTTTCAAACGGCAGGTCCTCAGATTGCAGTGCCCGTTTCAGGCGAAGCGCGTTCTGCGCCGAGCGCATGTCCAGTTCCAGCATGGAGAAATAGACATGGGCCATGTTCAGGACGGTTTCCGACCACTGCACCAACGTGTGGGGCATGTCGATCACCACAAAGTCAAAGTGGCTGCGGGCCAGTTCGATCACGCGCTCGATGTCTTCTGGTGTGATGAAATCAAGCGGGATCATGTCGACCGGCGCGGTGAGAACCTGCAGCTTGTCCTGGAAGGTCACCAGCGCCTGGCCAAAGACGTCTTCGTCCAGCGTTTCGGTTTCGCTGAGCATTTCCATCACCACTTCGCGGCGTGGCAGATCAAGATAGGTCGCAACCGAGCCGTATTGCAGATCAAGATCGAGAAGGCAGACACTGGGGGTTTCGCTGCTGGACAGCTGGGCGAGTTCCCAGGCGAGGTTCACGGCCATTGTGGTTGATCCGCAACCACCGGCAAGCCCGTGACAGACGATGACCGCTCCGTCGCGCTTGCTGCCGCTTTTCAGCTGGTGCTGGGGTTCCTGATGGCGCTCTGCCTCTGCCATGCGCAGACGTTCAATCGCTGACTGCAGCTCTTGTTCGGGCAGCGGGTAGGGGATGAACTCATCCGCGCCCTGACGCAGCAGGCTGTGCAGGGCGGTCGGCGTGACATCCTCGGCGATCAGGATCACCTTGATATTGCGGGCTTTCGCCTCGGTGATGATGGTGCCCATCAGGGCCAGATTGGATTCATCTTCGCTGTCCAACGCCAGCGCTACGAATTCCAGCGCTTCGGCTTCGCTTTGGTTGAAGAAAGCCAATGCCTCGTTGAAGCCCAGATCACCCCAGGATTCCCCCATGGCGGTTTCCATGTCTTCGATCAGCAGATCGAAGTTCTGCACATCGCGACTGATCGTGCAGGCAACAATTGCATTCGCTTCTGTCTGCGGCATACCGCTGCTCATCACCGTTATCCTTCTCTCAGGCGTGTCACCAGATTCGGGCAGTCACGCTTCACGTGAATCCTGCGTCTGGATACACTTTGCCTCTGAGAACAATGTCGGGGAAGATCTGGGCGAGATTGGGGCCAAGGCCGCCCATTTGTGGGGAATTGTTAATCAGGCGTAAACAAGGTTAACCGATGCTAACCTTGTTGCCGGACAGTCCGCGCGGCTTATTCCAGCGCTGTGCGCAAAGACCGCTCGCTGGTCAGCGTGGTGCGCGGTACGGCGCTTTCCACATATTCGCGGTAGATGATCTGCGCGTATTTCCCATCAAGAACAGTCGGATGACGCTTCAGGAAACCGCTGACCTCGGTGACGGTGCGGCGGTTGCGGCGTTCGCGATCCGATGTCGGAATGAGCGGCTGTGTTTCGCCAAAGGAAACAACGGCTTGCAAGCGACTGCGGCTGATTCCACGTGATACGAGGTAGGACACGGCGGCGCGGGCGCGGCGCAGGCCAAGGGTCTTGTTGTAGCTGTTGGAGCCCACGGCATCGGTGTGGCCGTAGACGCGGAAGCGCACTTCGGGGAATTGGCGGATCCAATGGGCCTGCTGGTCCAGAATCGCGCGGGCCTCGGCATCAAGCTGGGCGCTGTCGAAGGCAAAGTTGATGGTGGTTGGGACGTCTTCTGCAAAACGGGTAGCGAGCTGGATGGCGAAGTCCCGCTCGCCCGCCATCACCGCGGCATTGGATGTGGTGGCATTGCCAAAGACAGCGCGATCCAGAGGTTCGCCAGCTTCGTTGCTACAGGCCGCAACCGTCAGGGACAGGCCAAAGAGTGCTGCATATCTGATCATCTGCCCCAATTCCCTTCCGTTCAGTCCAAGACGTAGCCGTAAGAGCCGTTGAAATCCTGTTTCGCGACTTCGCTGGCCGGCCCTTTGCGTTCGCGCGCAACATTGCCAAACAGGAAGAGGTCGGTTTCGCTCGGCGGGCGAATGCGATCGGTCGGCAGGCTGAGCGCTTCGCCGCGGGTCGGTGTGACCAGATGAGCGCTGACGATAATCACGAGTTCGGTCTGAGCCCGCTGGTAGTTGGCGCTGCGGAACAGCGAGCCAAGCACCGGCACATCACCGATCCAAGGCAATTGGGAGGAATTGTCACGGAATTCGTCGCGGATCAGGCCCGCAATCGCAAAGCTCTCTCCGTCGCGCATTTCAACCGTCGTGACGCTTTCGCGGCGGGAGAAGGCTGCGATGTTGAGGCCGTTCAATTCGATAGAGTTGGTGGGATCAATGGCAGAGACCGCGGCCTTCATTTCCAGATTGATCACATCCGCATCAACGACACGGGGGATGAAATTCAGCTCGATCCCGAAAGGTTTGAACTCAATCGTGATAACGCCGTCTTCCTGCGCGACGGGGATAGGATATTCGCCACCTGCGAGGAACTTGGCCTCTTGTCCCGACAGGGCAGAGAGGTTCGGCTCCGCCAGGGTGCGCACAACGCCCTTCTGCTCCAGCGCCTCGAGCAGCAGGTTCACCTGAAATGCACCTGCGTTGAAGCCGAAGACAAATGCGCCGGTGTTGTCATTGGCAGCCGGGATATTGCCGGTCAGGCTGTTGGTCAGCGCGCCTTGGGTGTTGAGGGTGCTGGTCCCGCCGTTCACGCCAACGCTATTGCCGCCGTTCACACCGAGCGATGCGCTGAGGGATTTGGAAACAGTGCGCTGCATTTCGGCAAAGCGTACTTTCAGCATGACCTGCTGAACGCCGCCCACCGACATCAGATTGCTGACGCGATCAGGCGCATAGCGTTCGGCCAAATCCAGCGCCCGTTGCAGGCGGGCAGAACTGGACACCACACCGGACAGCACGATGCCGTCGTTTGCGGTGCGCACTTCGATCTTTTCGCCGGGCAGGATCTGACGGAGGCGCTCCTTGAACTCGCTCACATCGGCCGCAACGCGTACATCGACGTTGGTGATCAGGCGACCCGATGCATCCAAAAGCGTGAGGGTGGTCAGGCCCGGCGATTTGCCCAGCACATAGATGGTGCGGTCGGAAAGAGAGGAAATGTCAGCGATGCTGGGGTTCGCGATGCTGAGTTCGGAAAACGGAACGTCGCTCTCGACAACCACCGCCCGGTTCATCGGGACTTCGAGGTTGGAGGACGTGCCCTTTTTGACCACGCGCAAACCTTCGGCCCAAGCACCCTGTGCACTGGGCATTACCATAAGCGAAAGCCCCGTCAGGGCCGCCGCAAAATACCGTCTAAAAGCCATGTGACCTGCCTTTCCGATCACGCCTCAATACCGGGTCTTTTTGCCCGCTGTTTGCGCCACTGTGCGCGAGAACGAGAATTTTTGCAATAATCAATGGTTTCCAAGAGGTTTCTACAGTCTCTCACCTGTGGGGCAGAGGTCACATGACATACAAACGCCGCCCAGGGTATGAGCGGCGTTTAATGTGTTATCTGATTGATTGTCTTGCAGGAAACTCAGTTCGTGCAGGGGATCGGGATTTCGACAACTTCCGCGCCCCGGCGGGTCCGGATGGTGCAGACCTTCTCTTTTTCGGCCTGCTGCGGCGCTTCGATGGCGGTCAGACCAAGGAGCGATCGCTGGTCGACCTCGATCACGGAGGCCACAGTGTCATCCTCGGCACCGACAAGTGACAAGGTCAGGCGACCGGTGCTCTGGGCCTGTGCCAGAGCGGCGACCTGTTCGGGCCGTGCAGAGACGGTCACCGTGCGGGCGATGGTGGCTCCGTCGAGATCCGAGCCAGCGCTCTGGTCGATTGCGATCAGTTCGATGTTGGCCTGGATCAAGCGGGTGAAATCGCCACTGCGTTCGCTTGTCTGGTCGTCGACGCGACCTGTCCAGTAGACATCGACCCGATCGCCGGGACGCAGAAAACCCGACACGCCAGAAGAGACGTCGACCCGGATGGCAAATGCCCGCATGCCGCGTTCCAGCCGCGATGTCAGGCCCGCATCCTCACCGGGTTTGGTGACTTTGATCGCCAGGATTGCCTCGTCTTTTTCCATGGTCCGCAAAACCACGCGGGGCTTTTCCTCGGCTTGAGGTGGAAACAGCTCTTCTGCGGTCAGGAACGCCCCTTCGGGAATGGCATTTTGCGGCCATCGCACAGCGCGGACACGTTCCGGTGTTAGGCGTTCGCCATATTTTAACGGCTCGTTTGCGATAAAGACATCAACCAACGGGATCACCTCTCCGCGGGATGCCCGTTCCTCAGCAAGCGCATTCTGGTAGGCTGTGATGTAATTCTTTGCCATCATGACCGCCCCCCCGGCGAGGGCGATACCGACAATTAGGACAAGTCCGAAAACTGCACGCATAGTGGTACCTCTCATCAGTAGCAGCCGGTGTTGTCGTAACAACACCGGTGCCTGGATCGATCAAACCGTTGCCTGAACCGGGCGTTCTGTCCCGTCACCGCATAAATGCGGGAAGACGATTGGAAATCAGCTGAATGACCAGTTGGACATGTAAGCTGCCAGCAGATCAGCCAGCCCCAACGCGCCTTCTTCCATCGAGGCGGCGATAAGAACAGCCAGCCCGACGATTGCAGCGGTCAGAACAACCCAGTCCACGGTGACCGCACCGTCTTCTTTGGCAAGGAATTGCTTGAACGTATTCATGGTGGACCTCGCAGACCGAAGGTTCCTTGGGCAAAGGGCCGCGCCTTCGACAAAAGACGCGGCCCAATAACTCGTCAGATCAGGTACGACTTAGGAGTCGGTCGGACCTTTGGTGCCCAGGTAGGAACCGGTCGCGGAGGTCAGGTTGGACGCGCCGTTTTCGATGGAGGTGTAAACAACACCTGCCAGAGCAGCAACAGCAGCGGTCAGAACAACCCAGTCAACAGTCACGGCGCCGGATTCGTCTTTGCGGAAGTTTTTGAAGAATTTGATCATGGTTCGTCCCTCCAAAGGATCTAAGGTTTAAGTAACCCTGTCGTCCGTTGTGAGCCTGCTCTCTCCTGCGAAGCTCTGTCCGACTTGGTATGAACACATATAGCCAGTGGAGCGTGGCAGGATTTGGGCTGAAACGCGGACTCATTTGCCGAAGTTTAACTTTTCGGGGAAAATCGCCCTAGTGGACTGATTTGTAAGGGAATTAACTTTTACGTCTCGTAAATACCCGTGACCCTGGGGCGGCAGATCTTGGTAAATATGGCAAAACCGCCAGAATCTTGGCCGCTAAACTGGATTTCGGGCGCCGACTCGCAGAGGCTTTCGGCAAAAGAATCCCGAGTCCGAGCGCCGAAATGAGATATCCCACCGCTGTTTTGCTGGTCCTGAGCTGTTTTCTGGCTGTTTCTGGTCTTCCCGGCAGGGAATCACAGGCCCAGGAGGCTGCCGATTCTGTTCGCAAGGTGCCTGCCCCCTTTCCGGAGTTCGAAGCCAAACGTATCCGGCCACCGAAACCGGGCGCCCAAAAACGCATTACCATTCAGATCGAACCGGAGCCGGAGATCACCTCCGCTGTCCTGGCACCGGATGGACATGTTGTGCCTGATGCGCCTGAGGGGAGCTATAGTGGGTTCTGGGGCAGTGTCTCAGACAAGCTGAGTGACGCAGGGCCGGGCCGATTGAGCCAGGCCCTTGCCGCCCTTGGAGGGGAAACGCCGGTGGCCGCGCCGCGATTGCAGGTCTTGCAGGATATCGCATCAGAACGCGGCATCGATATCCTGACCGCGAGCGTTGGAACAGATGTCTCGCCGGCATTGGTCTTGGCGGTGATCGCAGTCGAGTCCGCAGGCAAGACTGGCGCGGTGAGCCGTGTGGGGGCCGAGGGGCTGATGCAGCTGATGCCGGACACGGCCCGCCGCTTTGGTGTCGAGGACGCTTTTGACAGTGCACAGAACATCAGGGGCGGAGTGAGCTATCTGAACTGGTTGATGGCAGAGTTCGATCGTGACCCGATCTTGGTGCTTGCGGGCTATAACGCGGGAGAGGGTGCAGTGCGCAGCCATGCCGGTGTGCCGCCCTTTGCCGAGACGCGTGACTATGTGCCAAAGGTTCTGGCCGCCTTTCAGGTGGCGCGGGGCCTGTGTATGACCCCGCCAGAGCTGATCACTGATGGCTGCGTCTTTCGTCAGATGAACTGAAGCCCGGATCGGCTGCGACCCTTCTCTTTTTTATAAATCGCAATTGATGTCATGTGACATCATTATTCTGCCCGAATTCTGGTGTCTTATAGGGGCATATTTGAGACCTCTGTATTTGGAGACAGTGATTTGGATTTGGGTATTGATCCAGCGGCCATTGCCGCAGGTTCCCAAGGGATGAGCAGCAATCTCATCCTGATCGGAGCCATCGCCTTTGTCGGCTTTTTCGGACGTTTGGTTTTTGTTGCCTTCGCACCAAGTATCGCCAAGGCCAACCCGTTGGCCAATTTCTCGGGCTTTGGCCTGATTGCCGTCGCGGTTGCACTGATCTTTGGTGGCCTGTTTGTCACCGGCAAGACGGTCAAAGCGACCGTGCTGGTGCAGCGGCATCTTATTGATCCTGTGATCGTCAGCGTATTGGGGCGGGACAGTTGTGACCTGAACTCAGACGACTACTGTGTTGTCGTATTCGAGGATGGTCGCGAGATGAGCGTCAATTGGCACGACAAGCGGGTTCATATGTATGAGATCCTGACACCCGCAACATTGCCGCTCTGGACGTCGCTCAGGCCCCGCAGCCGCCCGGGACATCCGGCGATGGCCACACCAGAAATAAGCGGCGCGTGAAAGCACCATCGCGGTGGCGCACCCTGCAAAAGAAAAGGCCCGCCGGGAAACCTGGCGGGCCTTTGTCGTTCTGGGTCGATTTACTGGGGCAGCGTTCAGTCGACGATGGTCGCCTGTGTCGCTGCGCGCAGCTCATCTTCGCTGACGCCCTCGGCGGTCTCGACGATCTTCAAACCGCCCTCGACCACATCCAGCACGCCAAGGTTGGTGATGATGCGGTCCACCACGCCCTTGCCGGTCAGGGGCAGGGTGCATTCTTTCAGCACCTTGCTGTCGCCATGTTTGTTGGTGTGGTCCATGACCACCACCACGCGGCCGACACCGGCCACCAGATCCATTGCGCCGCCCATGCCCTTCACGAGCTTGCCGGGGATCATCCAGTTTGCCAGATCACCGTTTTCGGCCACTTCCATCGCGCCAAGGATCGCCATGGCGATCTTGCCGCCGCGGATCATCGCAAAGGACTGCGCCGAGTCGAAATATGCGGTCTGCGGCAGCTCGGTGATGGTCTGCTTGCCGGCGTTGATCAGGTCGGCGTCTTCTTCACCTTCTATCGGGAAGGGGCCCATGCCCAGCATGCCGTTTTCGGACTGCAGCGTGACTTCGACGCCTTCGGGGATGTGGTTGCTGACCAGCGTCGGAATCCCGATGCCGAGGTTCACATACCAACCGTCCTGCAGTTCCTGCGCCGCGCGGGCGGCCATTTGATTGCGGTCCCATGCCATATCGCGGTCTCCTTACTTTGCTGCCGGGCGCACAGTGCGCTGTTCGATGCGTTTCTCGTGCTCGCCCTTGATGATGCGGTGCACGTAGATGCCGGGCAGGTGGATCGAGTCCGGATTGAGCGAGCCGGTGGGCACGATTTCCTCGACTTCAACCACGCAGACCTTGCCGCAGGTTGCAGCCGGCACGTTGAAGTTGCGCGCGGTCTTGCGGAACACCAGGTTGCCGGTTTCATCCGCTTTCCATGCCTTGACGATGGCGAGGTCGGCAAAGATGCCTTCCTCCATGATGTAGTCTTCCATCGCGCCGTCCGGCCCGGTGGGGAACTGCTTTTCCATCTTGCCTTCGGCAATCACGGTGCCCACGCCGGTTTTGGTGAAAAAGCCGGGGATGCCCGCACCGCCGGCGCGCATGCGCTCTGCCAGGGTGCCTTGCGGGTTGAACTCCAGCTCCAGCTCGCCGCTCAGATACTGGCGCATGAATTCGGCGTTTTCCCCCACGTAGGAGGAGATCATCTTTTTCACCTGCTTGGTCTGCAGCAGAATGCCGATGCCGAAATCATCAACGCCTGCGTTGTTGGAGGCAAAGGTCAGATCCTTTGTGCCTGCCTCCTTGATGGCCTCCAGCAGCAGTTCCGGAATGCCGCACAGACCAAAGCCGCCAGCCGCGATGAACATGCCATCGTGCAACAGCCCGTCCAGCGCCTCGGCAGCGTTGGCGTAAACCTTCTTCATATCCATCTCCCTCATCAGCCAGGTTGCAGAAGTTCTGACCAACACCCGTAGGGAAGTCAACGATACGGAGAAGACCGCGTATTTCTACGGATCGGGTCTCTATCGCAAATGTGATCGATCTGCGGACCCAGGATTACCCTACGTTAAGCTGGGTCTGGAATGTTGAGAATCGGAAATTACTACGAGAGGTCAACATGCCGAACTACACGTTTAAGGCCATCTATATCGGGACATTTTCCGATATGGACCCGGACGAAGCGAACTGGACCTCGGAAAATGCTAGCGCCCTTGTGGGAAAGAGCTTTGGCTCCAATCAGGACCCGCTCTACAAACAGCTTGAAGATCTGACCCTGGAGGATGTCGATGGTGATGGCGTCACTCAGGAAAACGACATGGGCCAAACTTCTGAGGATGTGATCTTTCAGGGCGCCTCCTCTGAACTCGACAGCATTATCGAATACACGGTTCAACTGTCTTTTGTAGGAGGCACGTGGGTTGAGGCCACGATGGTTGCCCTGCAGGATGATATGGGGCGGGTGTTTCTCGCACCATATGCCGATGGATCGATCGAGAACGATGTCTTCGACGATGCGCCAATCAAATCGATCAAGATCACCAAACTGTCGGGCGACGAATACATGGGCGCCTATAGCGACCGTGATCCGAACGCCTTTGTGGTCTGCTTTGCACAGGGCACCCGCCTGCGCACACCGGCAGGGGAGGTCGCTGTGGAGGATATGCAAATCGGGGAATATCTGCAGACATTGGACAATGGTCCTCAGCCAGTCGTCTGGATCGGGCAGGAGGAGGTGCGCGCAGCGCCGCGTACGGCGCCGATCCATATCGCGGCTGGTGCGCTGGGGCGGGATGGTGCTGGCAGGCCGCTGCCTGCCGTCGCACTTCGGGTTTCGCCGCAGCATCGTGTCCTGATCGCCTCGCGTATTGCCGAGCGTCTGTTCGCCACCCCTGAGGTTTTTGTTCCTGCCAAGAAGCTGCTGGGACTGGATGGCATCACTCAGGCGACAGGTGCTGGAGTGGTCCGCTATTGGCATGTGATGTTGCTCGCGCATGAGGTGGTGTTCGCCGACGGCGCCCCGGTAGAGAGCTTTCTACCCGGTCCAATGGCGCTGCAGGCGCTGTCCAAACCCTATCGCGCCAGTCTTTTTGCCACGCGGCCTGGGCTCAGGGCGGGGCTGGGCGTGCCTTCTCTGGCCCGTCCCCACGCCAAGGGGGAAAAACTGCGTCTGCTGCTTCAGCGCCATGAAAAGAACGGCAAGGCGCTTGTTGATGGTGACATTCTGGCCCGGCACGGTTGCGACAATCAGAACCGCCCCGGCGTGCCCGGCTATGGTCGCAGCGTGGTGCAGAATTTGGCACGGCTGCGACGTCAGCGCCCGGCTTTTGCTGCGCCAATCGCAGGAGGCGCAGGCGTCGTCGTCAACGGCTAAGCCAAGCCCAAGCGGGTCTGCCCGCCGACAAAAATGCCGATCAGCTGGGGCTGACCGGCATTTTTCGTTTGGGAAGGGTCAAGGCGAGCTTATTCCGCGTCCTTGGCCGCCGCTTTCTTGGTGGTTTTCTTTGCGGCCGTCTTTTTCGGAGCTGCTTTCTTCTTGGCGGGCGCCTTCTTCTTCGACTTGCCGGCCTTTTCCTCGATCAGCTTGACGGCCATCTCAACGGTGACGTCCTTGGGCTCCACGTCCTTGGGCAGGGTGGCGTTCACCTTCTCCCATTTGACGTAGGGACCATAGCGACCATCCATGATGCTGATTGCCCCACCGCTTTCCGGGTGATCCCCCAGCTCCTTGAGCGCCTTGGCGGCGGCGCGGCGGCCACGGCCCGGATTGGCGCGTTTTTCCGCCAGCATCTCCACCGCGCGGTTCATGCCGATTTCAAAGACGTCGAGCGTTTCCTTGAGGTTCACATAAACCGGCTTTTCCTCGTCGGGCTTCTGGTGCGCAATATAGGGGCCAAAGCGGCCGAGGTTGGCCTGAACCATGCCACCCTCGGGGTGTTGGCCCACGTCGCGGGGCAGCGTCAGCAGAGTGACCGCCTGCTCCAGCCCGATCTCATTCGGACCCCAGCCGGGCAGAAAGTCGCGACCCTGTTTGGGCAGCGAGGACCGCGGCGGTTTCTTGTTTTCTGGCGTTGCCTCGCCGCGCTGAACATAGGGGCCAAAGCGGCCGGATTTCAGGTGGATTTCGTCGCCATCGTCTTTGCCCAGAATGCGTTCGTACCCTTCGGCACCTTCGCCTGAAATCGGGCGTGTGTAGTTGCATTCCGGGTAGTTGCCACAGCCAACAAAACCACCGGTGCGCGAGGTTTTAAGATGCAGCTGCCCGGCGCCACATTTGGGGCAGACACGCGGGTCTGTTCCGTCTTCGCGGGGCGGGTAAAGCTGCGGCGCAAGCGCCTCGTCCAGAACATCCAGAACCTCTGAGATCCGCAGATCCGAAGTCTCTGAAATAGCGGCCGAGAAATCGCGCCAGAACTTGCTCAGCAACTCCTTGTAATCCGCATCACCTGCCGACACGTCATCCAGCTGGTTTTCAAGATTGGCGGTGAACTCATAGCCCACATAGGTGCGGAAGAAGTTCAGCAAGAAGATCGTGACGATCCGGCCCTTGTCCTCTGGGAACAGGCGGTTCTTGTCCTTGCGGACATATTCGCGGTCCTGGATCGTGGTGATCACAGATGCGTAGGTCGACGGGCGGCCAATGCCCAGCTCTTCCATGCGCTTGACCAGCGTTGCCTCGGTATAGCGCGGCGGTGGCTGCGTGTGGTGCTGCAGCGCCAGCACGGCACTGTTGTCGGACAGGACCGAAGCCTCCTTGCCCGCCTTTTCCGCCTGCGCACTGAGCGCGGCGGCAAATTTCATCGCGTCGCCCTGCATCACCTGCGGCAGGCGCTTGTCATCCTCATCCGCCACATCATCGCGGCCTTCCTCGTAAACCCGCAGGAAGCCGTCAAACAGAACCACCTGACCGGTGGCGCGCAGAACAACCTGCTGGTCGGCGGAACCGATATCAACGGTGGTGCGCTCCAGGCGGGCGCCGGCCATCTGACATGCGATGGTCCGTTTCCAGATCAGATCATAGAGCTTGCGCTGGTCGTCTTCGCTCAGCTTCAGGCTGGCGGCGTCCCGGCTCATGTCCGTGGGGCGGATACATTCGTGCGCTTCCTGCGCGTTCTTGGCCTTGTTCTTGTAGATGCGCGGCGAGGAGGGCACGTAATCGGCGCCATAGCGGCTTTCGATTTCGGCGCGGGTGGCCTGTACTGCCTCAGGCGCCATGTCGATGCCGTCGGTTCGCATATAGGTGATATGACCCGCCTCATAGAGACGCTGCGCCGCGTTCATGCACTGGCGTGCACCCATGCCGAATTTGCGGCTGGCCTCTTGTTGCAGGGTCGAGGTCATGAAGGGGGCAGAGGGGTTGCGGGAGGCGGGCTTTGCCTCCACCGATGTAACTGACAGCGCCCGGCTGGCGACCGCCTGCACAGCCAGCTCCGCAGCGGTGGAGTTGGCAAGATCAAACTTGTCCAGCTTGTCGCCGCCCAGAACCGTCAGTCGGGCTTCCAGCTCCTGCCCACGCGGCGTGGTCAGCGCGGCCTTTACCGACCAGTATTCCTGTGGATTGAACGCCTCGATTTCCATCTCGCGTTCGACGATGAGGCGCAGGCAGACCGATTGCACACGACCCGCAGAGCGGGCGCCGGGCAGTTTGCGCCACAGAACCGGTGACAGGTTAAAGCCCACAAGGTAGTCCAGCGCGCGGCGGGCCAGATAGGCCTCTACCAACGGCATGTCGACCTGGCGGGGGTTTTTCATCGCCTCGGCTACGGCGTCTTTGGTGATCGCGTTAAAGGTCACGCGGCTGACAGCGGTGTCCTTTTTGATGGAGCGCCGCTTGGTCAACGCTTCCTGCAGGTGCCAGCTGATTGCTTCTCCTTCGCGATCAGGGTCGGTCGCGAGGATCAGTGCGTTGTCGTCTTTCAAGGCATCTGCGATGGCTTTGACATGCTTGCGGCTGTCCGCTCCGACCTCCCAAGTCATGGCAAAATCGTCGTCGGGTTCAACCGAACCGTTCTTTGCAGGCAGGTCGCGCACATGTCCGTAGGAGGCCAGCACAGTATAGTCAGAGCCAAGATACTTGTTAATTGTCTTGGCCTTAGCAGGCGATTCTACAACAACGACTGGCATATATACGTAAACCTCTGTGCGACGGATTCCGGGCGCTCTATGGCGGGGCAAGATGTGGGGTGCAAGGGGAGATTGTCAATCCGGCATTCATTGGCCAGGTGCGGTTGCGGCTTTGCAGCGCAGGCGTTGGCGTCAATTCGGCGGGCGGGGGCAAGGCAGCTAGCGGCCAAAGTCGCCCCGGATCAACATGCCGCCGGGTTGGCGGGTGATGTCGCCGGAGAGCTCCAGATCAGTCAGAACCGGCGACAAGTCCTTTGCGGCCAGCGACAAGTCCCGAAGCAGCTGATCTTCCGTCAGGGGCGAGGGGCCAAGCCGGTCCAGGATCTCCTGATGCAGGGCGGCGGTTTCCTGCAGGCTGCGCTGCTCCGGTGGAGGCGGCGCCAGGTCCGGTGGCGCGACGGTGTTTGTCACATCAGGCAAGGGGGCGGGCTGCGGGGCCGTGACCACCGGGCAATGATCCATCGGGGGCAGGGCTGCGATCACATCATCGGCGCTGCGGACCAGTTGCGCGCCATCGCGGATCAGCATGTTGCATCCGGCTGCGCGGGCATCAAAAGGGTGACCGGGAACCGCCAGAACCTCACGGCCGAGATCCAGCGCATCGCGCGCAGTGATGAGAGAGCCGGATTTCGCCGCCCCTTCCACAACCACGACCGCCTGTGCGGCGCCTGCGATAATGCGATTGCGGGCGGGAAAATGGCGGGCCTGCGGTGACATGCCGGGGGGATGTTCAGACAGCAACAGCCCTTGATCTGCAATGTCGCGGGCAAGTTGCAGGTTTTCGGCCGGGTAGATCACATCAACACCACCAGCCATGACCGCGCAGGTGCCGGAGCCGACAGAGGCCACGTGGGCTGCGGTATCAATCCCGCGCGCCAGCCCGGAGATCACGGTATATCCGGCCTCTGCCAGGTCTCTGGCCAATGCGCGCGCCATCCGGATCCCCAGAGAAGAGGCATTGCGCGCCCCGACAATGGCAATGGTGGGCCGGGCCAGAACAGAGGTATCGCCCACAGCCCACATCAGGGGCGGAGCGTCGCGCAGATCCTTGAGAAGAGAGGGGTAGTCGGCGTCATGAAAGCACAGAAGCCGCGCATTGGCGGCTTCTGCGGCCTTTATTTCGGCTATTGCCGCATCGGCAGAGCATATTTCATACCCTTGAATGCCAGCGGCGCGTGCCATTTCGGGCAACGCGGACAATGCGTTCTGCACTGACCCATGTTTGGCGATCAGACGGTGATAGGTCACCGCACCAACCTTTCTGGAGCGCAACAGACGGAGGCAAGATATCCGCAAATCTTCCGTGGTGGGTGGGAGTGGGGGGTGAGTGGAAGAAAGTGCTTCTTCGGTCATCCTGCGCTCCGCCTTGTTGCAGGATTATGATTACCTTTTTGGTGGTTAACAGTTGATGAACGGGGCGGGTTTGATGAAAGCTTTTCTCAAACTGAAAACTAACATCCTAAATTATATAGACAAATTTTCATCAAGCGGAGTGTGTCGGGTCACCCGGCCTTGGGGCCTGTGGCGAAAACTGCTGCCGACTCGCCCTCAAATGTTAAAAAACCGCCGACTCGGGCGGGGCGAGTCGGCGGCGATTCCGGATTTTGGCTGTTCAGATCGCGGTCAGGTCGCTGATCCCCCAACCGTCAGGCCGCCCATCAATACGCTTGGCTGGCCAACGCCCACCGGCACCCACTGGCCCTGCTTGCCGCAATTGCCCATGCCGGGATCCAGTGCCATGTCGTTGCCAAGCGCGCGGATCTGGTGCAGCGCGGTTGCGCCGTCGCCGATCAATGTCGCGCCTTTGACCGGCGCGCCGATCTTGCCGTCCTTCACCCGATAGGCCTCTGTGCAGGAAAACACGAATTTGCCATTGGTGATGTCGACCTGACCGCCGCCAAAGCCAACGGCCCAGATCCCATCCTTGATCGAGGCCACCAGATCGTCGGGGTTCGCGTCGCCCCCCAACATATAAGTGTTGGTCATCCGCGGCATGGGGGCGTGGGCATAGCTTTCACGTCGTCCATTTCCGGTGCTTTCCACTCCCATCAGGCGGGCATTCTGGCGGTCCTGCATGAAACCGACCAATTTGCCGTCCTCGATGAGGGTGGTTTTCTGGCTCGGTGTGCCCTCGTCATCGACAGTGATAGAGCCGCGACGGTCGGGGATGGTGCCGTCATCCAGCACTGTCACGCCCTTGGCAGCGATCTGCTGGCCCATCAGCCCCGCAAAGGCAGAAGATCCCTTGCGGTTGAAATCGCCCTCAAGCCCATGACCGATGGCTTCGTGCAAAAGAATACCGGGCCAGCCGGGCCCAAGCACCACATCCATCTCTCCCGCTGGCGCGGGCACTGCATCCAGGTTCACACAGGCAATGCGCAAGGCTTCGCGCACCTTTCCCTGCCAGTCGGCGGGATCGACCAGGCCATCCAGCCCAACACGCCCGCCACCGCCGGCAGAGCCGCTCTCGCGGCGTCCGTCCTGTTCCACGATGACAGAGACATTGAGCCGGGTCATGGGGCGCACATCTCGCACGCGTGTTCCGTCGGCGCGCAGGATCTCAACCTCCTGAAGGGAGGCCGCAAGCATGGCCGTCACCTGAACCACCCGTGGATCAATGTCGCGCGCAAAGGCATCGATTTCGCGCAGTGTCTCGACCTTGACCGCAAAGGGCATCGCCCCGATGGGGTCGGCGTCAGTATAAAGACGTGTGTTGGTGCGCACCGGAGGCGGCGCCATTGTGCCGCCGCCATCGCCAACCGCAAGACGCGCGGTTTCGGCCGCCCGCTTCAGCCCGGCAATGGATACGTCGGTCGAATGGGCATAACCGGCCACTTCGCCATTCACGGCCCGCAGGCCAAACCCCTCGGCAGCGTCATAGTTGGCGCTGCGCAGCCGACCATCATCGAACACCAGTGCTTCGGATTTGCGCCGCTCTACAAAGATCTCTCCGTCGTCGGCACCAGCAAGCGCCTGACGCAGCACCCCCAGCGCCTCATCCTCGGGCAGGGTGGTTTCAAAGGGCCGGAAGGCTGCGGTATCCATGGTTTTGACCTCAGTTTTTTTGATCTAAATCAAGAAAGCGACGCTTTGACGCGAGCATTCCTCTTTAACTGCACGATGGAATATGATTTTTAGCAGCGTCAAAGACAACGGGTCCGGTGCGTTTTGTGGAATCAAATTTTTCCACCAGGGCGACGTCGGCACAGGAACAACTCGATCAACCGATCAGGACATGACATGAAGAACGCTTTGATGCTTTCAGGCCTTTTCACTGGCCTTTCGAGCCTTCCAGCAATGGCGCAAGAAGGTCTGGAAACCATTGGTAAGCCGGTCGATGGCGGCCTTGGCTTCCAGCCGGCGGCGACCGAACTCGCTGAAGGCATCCACACTCTGGATAACATGATCCTGGTGATCATCACCGCCGTGTGTGTATTCGTTGGTGCGCTGCTGCTTTACGCGATCGTACGCTTTAACCGCCGTGCGAACCCGACCGCGGCGTCCTTTACTCACAACACCCCGATCGAAATCGCCTGGACCGTTGTGCCGATCCTGATCCTGGTTTTCATCGGTTCCTTCTCGCTGCCGGAGCTGTTCCGCCAGCAGGAGATCCCCGAGGGTGACATCAACATCAAGGTGACCGGCTACCAGTGGTACTGGGGCTATGAGTACACCGACCACGAATTCGGCTTTGAGAGCTTCATGCTCGCCAAGGAAGACCTGGCAGCAAACGGCTATGCCGAAGACGAATACCTGCTGGCAACCGATACCGCCGTTGTCGTGCCTGTTGGCAAGACCGTCGTGATGCAGGTGACTGGCGCGGACGTGATCCACTCCTGGACCATCCCGGCCTTTGGTGTGAAGCAGGACGCCGTTCCCGGCCGTCTGGCAGAGCTGTGGTTCAAAGCAGAGAAGGAAGGCATCTACTTCGGTCAGTGCTCCGAACTTTGCGGCAAGGACCACGCCTACATGCCGATCACCGTCAAAGTGGTCAGCGAAGAAGCCTACCAGGAGTGGCTGGACGGCGCGATCGAGGAATACGCAGGTATCCCGCGCTCCTACCAGGTCGCCTCCAACTAAGCGATACGACCGGCGCTTGCCCCGGGGCAGGCGCCAGCTAGCTATCTCGTGAACACAGAAACTGGGTGCGCCTCAACCGCGCGCCCGATTTCGATAAGCCAATTCACGTCGTGATCACGACCACAGAGTGACCCAGAGAGTGAGCGATGACTGACGCAAGCATCAATGCAAGCACCGTCCGGGAAGGGGACGCGGAGTTCGGGGACTACTTTGCCCTGCTGAAACCGCGTGTCATGTCCCTTGTGGTGTTTACGGCGCTTGTTGGCCTGCTGGCCGCGCCGGTGGCCGTGCATCCCGTTGTGGGCTTTTGCGCAATCCTGTTCATCGCCATCGGCGGTGGTGCATCCGGTGCGCTGAACATGTGGTGGGATGCGGATATCGATCAGGTGATGAAACGCACCAAGTCGCGTCCGATCCCCGCAGGCAAGGTCGAACCGGGTGAAGCCCTGTCGCTGGGACTGGCGCTGTCGGGCATGTCCGTGATCATGCTGGCGCTGGCAACGAATATCTTTGCGGGGGCCTTTCTGGCCTTCACCATCTTCTTCTACGTGGTGATCTATACCATGTGGCTGAAACGGGCGACGCCGCAGAACATCGTGATCGGTGGCGCGGCTGGTGCATTCCCGCCGGTGATCGGCTGGATCGCAGCGACCGGTTCGATGGCGATCGAACCCTGGCTGATGTTCGCCCTGACCTTCATGTGGACACCGCCCCATTTCTGGGCGCTGGCGCTGTTCATGCGCTCTGATTACGACGATGCAGGTGTGCCGATGCTGACCGTGACCCACGGCCGCCCGGCAACCCGTAAACACATCCTGATCTACACCATCCTGCTGGCGCTCCTGGCTGTTGGCACCGCTTTCTCTGGCGTGGGTGGCCCGATTTACCTGGCCGTTGCTGTTGTGCTGAACGCCCTATTCCTGCACGGCGCGTGGAAAATTTCGCGCCGTGACGAGAACGACAGCGAGGCAGACAATTTCAAGGTCGAGCGCAGCTTCTTCAAGCTGTCGCTGCTGTACCTTTTCCTTCACTTCGGTGCGATCCTCGCTGAGGCCGTGCTGAAGCCCTATGGCCTGGGAGGCTGGTAACATGAGCTTGCGCAAAGAGCATGAGCTGCACCAGCGCCGCAAGGGTCGCAACGTGGGCGTCGGTGTCCTGTTGGCTTCTTTCGTGGTGCTGGTTCTGGCCTTGACCATCGTCAAGGTCACATCGGCAGGCTTCAAGTTTCCCAACACCTCCTCGGATGTGCAACAGACAGAGGGGCAAAACTGATGGCTTTGCAAGGACCGCAGAAAACCGTTGTTCAGTTGGTTGGCGTCGTCGTGGTGATGGGGGCGCTCTCCTGGGCGTCGGTTCCGTTCTACGACTGGTTCTGCCGTGTGACTGGCTTTGGCGGTGTGACAGGTGTCGCATCCCAGGGCTCTGACACCATTCTGGACAAGACCATCACAGTGCGTTTCGACGCATCCAAGGAACGCGGCATGCCCTGGGAATTCACCCCCAAGGTGCGCGAGATGGAAATCAAGATCGGCGAGACCGGTCTGGCCTTTTACGAGGCCTACAACCCCACAGACCGCCCCGTGGCCGGGCAGGCGTCCTATAACGTGACGCCCTATTCCGCCGGTGGCTACTTTGACAAGATCGCATGCTTCTGCTTCGAAGAGCAGGTGCTGCAACCGGGTGAGCGGGTTGAAATGCCCGTAACCTTCTTCGTGGATCCTGAAATTGTTGAGGATCGCGATGGAAAATACGTGCATACGATCACGCTGTCGTACACATTCTATGAAATCGATCTGCCCGAAGGCTATGCGGCCCTCGAGACCGGTGATAAAGCCGGGGCAGACACAATCACGAACTAGGCCGCTAGGTGAGGGACACTTAAATGGCGCACGCTAAAAATCACGACTATCATATTCTTCCGCCGTCGATCTGGCCGCTGCTCAGCTCCGTCGGTACCTTCATCATGCTGTTCGGTGCGGTTCTGTGGATGCACGGCGTCACCGCATGGGCTTTCTGGGGCGGCTTTGTCATGGTGCTTTACAGCGCCTATGCCTGGTGGGCCGAAGTTGTGGTAGAGGCCCGTCAGGGCGATCACACCCCGGTTGTCCGCATCGGTCTGCGCTATGGCTTCATCCTCTTCGTGATGTCCGAAGTCATGTTCTTCTTCGCGTGGTTCTGGTCGTTCTTCAAGCACGCCATCTACCCGATGGAGACCTATGTCGGCACCGAATATGTCGCGCCGGACATCTACCCGGTTGACGCATTCCACCTGCCGCTGATCAACACTCTGGTCCTGCTGCTGTCCGGCTGTGCGGTGACCTGGGCGCACCACGCGCTGGTCCACAACAACGACCGCAAGGCGCTGATCCAGGGCCTGGCCATCGGTATCGTTCTGGGCGTGTTCTTCACCTTCCTGCAGGGTTACGAATACTACCACCTGCTGCACGAAGGCTGGCAGTTCGGCGGTGATGAGTTCTACTCGAACTTCTTCATGGCAACCGGCTTCCACGGCTTCCACGTGATCATCGGCACCATCTTCCTGACCGTCTGCCTCATCCGCGCGATGAAGGGTGATTTCACGCCCAAGCAGCACGTCGGTTTCGAAGCGGCAGCTTGGTACTGGCACTTTGTTGACGTGGTGTGGCTGTTCCTCTTCGTGGCGGTCTACATCTGGGGCACCGCGGGCCTGGCCCACTAAGCCTTTTCAAATTGTACGGGGCACAGGTTTTTGGTTCCAAATCCTGACCTGACCCCGTAAGACATGCAGCGCGCGGAGCCATGCTCCGCGCGCTTTCTCATTCGCAAGGACAGCGGTATGCGGCGGTTGATCTTTCTTTCCCTTGTTGGCGGTCTGGGCCTTGCGGCGCTGGTGTCGCTCGGGGTCTGGCAGATCCAGCGACTGGCGTGGAAGGGCGAGCTGCTGCAAACGATCGAGACCCGCATCGCGGCGGCACCGGTTGCCTTGCCCGACGCACCCAGCGAGACCACGGACCGCTATCGTGCCGTCCGTGTAAACGGCGAGATCGAGCCGGGTGAACTGCATGTTTTCTGGGTCACCAAAGCGGCGGAGACGGGCTATCGCGTCATTGCCCCCTTCGTGACCGAAGATGGCCGCCGGGTGCTGTTGGACCGTGGTTTTATTCCGTCCGCCGCCAAGGCCGAAGACCGCCCCATCGGTGGTGCCACCGTGACCGGGAACCTCCTGTGGCCGGACGAAGGCGACTGGACCACACCAGAGCCTGATACCGCCGCCAATATCCTCTATGCCCGTGACATTGCCTATATGTCGGACAAGCTGGGCACAGAGCCCGTTCTGATCGTGGCCCGCGACAGCGCAGCGGCCGGGATCACCGCCCAGCCTGTGACAACAGCGGGCATTCAGAACAATCACTTGCAATACGCGATCACCTGGTTTTCGCTGGCCCTGATCTGGGCCGCCATGACCACCTATTTCCTGTGGCGCTCGCGCCCAAAATCCGAAGGCTGAAGCGATGAAATATATCTCGACCCGGGGCCAGGCGCCCGAGCTGACCTTTGAAGAAGCCATGCTGACTGGCCTTGCCCGTGATGGCGGTCTTTATGTGCCGGCTGAAATCCCGACCATGTCCAAGGACGAGATCGCGGCGCTGGCGGGCCTGTCTTACGAAGAGGTCGCGTTTCGTGTGATGCGCCCCTTCATCGGCGACTGCTTCAGCGATGATGAATTCCGCGCCATCATCGGCCGCGCCTACGAGAGCTTTGGCCACGCCGCCCGCGCGCCGATGGTGCAGCTGGCCCCCAACCATTTTCTGATGGAGCTGTTCCACGGCCCGACGCTGGCGTTCAAGGATTTCGCCATGCAGCTGATCGGGCAGCTGTTTGAAACCGCGCTGAAACGGCGCGGCGACAGCGTGACCATCGTGGGGGCAACCTCTGGCGATACCGGGTCGGCGGCGATCCAGGCCTTTGGCGGGCTGGAAGCGGTGAATGTGTTCATCCTCTACCCGCACGGGCGCGTCTCCGAGGTGCAACGCCGCCAGATGACCACGCCGAGCGATGCGAATGTGCACGCCCTGGCCGTCGATGGCGATTTCGATGATTGCCAGGCCGCGCTCAAGGACATGTTCAACGATTTCGACTTCCGCGACGAGGTCAAGCTGGCGGGTGTGAACTCCATCAACTTTGCCCGCGTTCTGGCGCAGGTGGTTTACTACTTCTTCTCTGCGGTCTCCCTCGGCGCGCCAGAGCGCAAGCTGAGCTTTACCGTACCGACCGGCAACTTTGGTGATATCTTTGCGGGCTTTATCGCCAAGCAGATGGGCCTGCCGATCGACAAGCTGGTGGTGGCGACCAATCAGAACGACATTCTGCACCGCTGCCTGAGCGGGCAGGGCTATCACAAGGGCGACACCATCCCGTCGATCTCTCCGTCGATGGACATTCAGGTGTCCTCGAACTTTGAACGCGCGCTTTTCTATGCCTACAATCAGGATGGCGCAGCCGTGGCTCAGCTGATGGAAGAGCTGAAATCCGGTGGTTTCGAGGTCAGCCAGGGTGCCATGCAAGCCCTGCAGGAGCACTATGTCTCCGGCCGCTGCTCGGAAGAGGAAACCTCTGCCACCATCGCATCTGAATACAAGGCGTCGGGCGAACTGCTGTGTCCGCACAGCGCCATTGGTGTCAAAGTCGCCAACGAACTGCGCGACCCTGCCGTGCCGATGGTCACTCTTGCCACCGCGCATCCGGCGAAATTCCCCGCTGCGGTCGAGGCCGCCAGCGACGTGCATCCGCCTCTTCCCCCGCGCATGGCAGATCTGTATGACACACCAGAGCGCGTGACGCGGATCGCCAACGATCTTGCCGCGCTTGAAAGCCACATCAGAGAGCAGATCGCGAATTGACAGTCAAACAGCACCAACTCGCCAACGGGTTCCGCGTCGTCACTGAAACCATGCCGGGGCTGCAATCCGCAGCGATCGGCCTGTGGGTGACGGCCGGCGGGCGGCACGAGCGGATCGAACAGAACGGTATTGCCCATTTTCTTGAGCATATGGCGTTCAAAGGCACCAAGCGTCGCAGCGCGCTGGAGATTGCCGAAGCGATCGAGGATGTGGGCGGATATATCAACGCCTACACCAGCCGCGAAGTAACCGCCTATTATGCCCGCGTTCTCAAGGACGACGTGCCGCTGGCGATGGATGTTGTGGCTGATATCGTTCTGAACCCGATTTTCGATCAACGCGAAATCGAGATCGAGCGCGGTGTCATCCTGCAGGAGATCGGTCAGGCGCTGGATACGCCTGATGATGTGATCTTCGACTGGCTGCAGGAAGAGAGCTATCATGACCAGCCCATCGGGCGGACCATTCTTGGCCCGGCGGAGCGGGTGCGTGCATTTGGGCGCGCGGATCTGGAAGGTTTCGTGGCCGAACACTACGGCCCCGGTCAGATGATCCTCGCAGCCTCTGGTGCCGTGGATCACGACGCGATTGTCAAACTGGCCGAAGACCTGTTTGGCCACATGCGCCCGAAACCCCTGTTCGACGTGGCCCCGGCTCGGTTTACCGGTGGTGAAGCCCGGCACGAAAAGGCGCTGGAGCAGGCCCATATCGCGCTGGCTTTCGAAGGGCCGGGATACCGTGACGATGACATCTATACGGCGCAGATCTATTCCAGCGCGCTGGGGGGCGGCATGTCGAGCCGCCTGTTCCAGGAGGTGCGCGAAAAGCGCGGGCTTTGCTACACGATCTTTGCCCAGACCGGCGCCTACGCCGATACCGGCGCGCTGACGCTTTATGCCGGCACCTCTGGCGCGCAGCTGGATCAGCTCGCCCAGATCACCATCGACGAGATGAAGCGCGCCGCAGACGACATGAGCGATGCCGAGGTTGATCGCGCCCGCGCCCAGATGAAGGCGGGGATGTTGATGGGGTTGGAAAGCCCGACCAACCGCGCCGAACGTCTGGCCCGGCTGGTGCAGATCTGGGACAAGGTGCCTCCGCTTGAGGAAACGGTTGCCCGCATCGACGCCGTGACCACCGCTGATGTGCGCGCGATGGCGCAGGCCATGGCACATGAGGCCCCGATGGCGCTGGCGCTTTACGGTCCGGTAGGGGATGCTGCCCGTCTGGAGGCATTGCAGGAGAGGCGCGCCGCCTGATGTTGCTGACCGGTCGCAAGGTACGTATCGAGACCGAGCGCCTGACCCTCAGGCCGCCGATTCATGCGGATTTTCGCGAATGGGCGGCGTTGCGCCAGCACAGCGAGAGCTATCTGACCCCGTGGGAGCCGAGCTGGGCGCCCGACCATCTCAGCCGCAAAAGCTTTACCAACCGTGTCTATTGGGCGCGCCGGGCTGTCAGCTCTGGGTCGGCGCTGCCGATGTTTCTGGTCCGTCGCTCCGATCAGGCGCTTGTGGGTGCGATCACGCTCGACAATATCCGTCGTGGCCCGGCGCAGGCCGGAACGCTCGGCTACTGGACCGGTCTGCCCTATGCGCGCAACGGCTATATGCGAGAGGCCATTGGCGCGATGGTCCATCACGCGTTCACCAAGCTGGACCTCAGCCGCATCGAGGCCGCCTGCCTGCCGGAAAACGCGGCCTCGCGGGGGCTTTTGGAAAGCGCGGGCTTCAAATACGAGGGCGTGGCCCAGTCTTATTTACAAATCAACGGGCGATGGCGGACCCACGTGCTATATGCATCTCTGCGCCACGACCGGCGGGGCCGGACCCAGGTTGGGCAAGCCTGACAGACTGCCTTGGTTGCTGCCGGTGAACCCCGGGGCCGCCCATATTCAAGGCCCGGAACATGAGGGATAGCTGACATGACACTGACCCCTGCCGACACCGCATTCCTGGACAAGCTGCGCCCGCAATTGCCAGAGGGCACGCTGCGCGCGCCCGAACCCCGCTACCTGGAAGAGCCAAGAGGCCGCTACAATGGCCAGGCCGCTGCAATCGCCATGCCGCGCACCACGCAGGAGGTCGCAACCCTTGTGCGCGCCGCGCACGACGCCCGCGTCGCTGTTGTCCCTTACGGTGGCGGCACCGGTCTTGTCGGCGGTCAGATCATGGAAGCGGATGGCCCGCTTCCGCTGGTGATTTCGCTGGAACGGATGACCGCCCTGCGCGGGATCTACCCCCAGGAAAACGTGATGACCGTCGAGGCCGGCATGGTCCTTGCTGATGTGCAAGCCGCCGCACAAGTGGCGGGGCGTTTGTTCCCGCTGTCGCTCGCTGCCGAAGGAACGGCACGGATCGGCGGAACCCTCGCCACCAATGCTGGCGGTGTGAATGTGCTGCGCTACGGCAATGCGCGGGATCTGTGTCTGGGTCTTGAGGCGGTGCTGCCCAATGGTGAGATCTGGCATGGCCTCAGCCGCCTGCGCAAGGACAACACCGGTTATGATCTGCGCAACCTGCTGATCGGGGCCGAGGGCACGCTGGGCATCATTACCGCTGCCGCGCTGAAACTCTCTGCGATCCCGGCAGAGCAGGGCACCGCGATCCTCTCCGTCAGCTCACCTGCGGCGGCAATTGATCTGCTGGCACTGGCCCGCGACCAGCTGGGCGAGACAATCAGCGCCTTTGAACTGATCCACCGACAGGGGCTTGCCTTTCTGCGCGAAACGCTGCCGGATCTGCGACTTCCGTTTGATGATCTGCCGGAATGGTGCGTGCTGGTGGATCTGGGCCTGCCCAAGGGGCGCGCGCCGCAGGACGAGCTGGCAGCGTTGTTTGAAGGTGCCTATGAGGCTGGGCTGAGCGATGATGGGGTGATCGCCCAATCCGAGGCCCAGCGAGAGGCCTTGTGGGCGGTGCGCGAACACATCCCAGAGGCCAATCGCCGGATTGGCTCTGTGTCCAGTCATGATATCTCGATCCCGATCTCCCGTATTCCGGAATTCATCGTCGAAGGGGGCAAGCGGATCGCGGCGCTTGGCGATCTGCGGATCAATTGCTTTGGGCATCTTGGAGATGGAAATCTGCACTACAACGTCTTTCCCGCGCAGGGCAAAGACCGCAGCGCCTACGAGCATCTGCGCAGCGACGTGAAACGCACCGTTCACGATCTCACTCATGAAATGCAGGGGTCCGTCAGTGCGGAACACGGCGTCGGTCGGCTCAAGGTCGGGGATCTGGAGCGCTACGGCGATCCGGTCAAACTGGCCGCGATGCAGGCGATCAAACAGGCGCTGGACCCACACGGCATCATGAACCCCGGCGCAGTTGTGCCCGCTGGACGCTGAGCCGACGCAATACGGCTCAGGCCATCTGCGCGTTGCGTCTGGCAGGGCGGCTGCGCATCAAGAGCAGGACCATGATGACAATGTTGATCCCGTTCCACAGGATCCCGTTCACAAAGGCCAGCTGATAAGAGCCGCTGACGTCATAGATCCAGCCGGACATCCAGCCCCCCAGCGCCATGCCGACAATCGTCATCATCATGACGAAACCCACCCGCGCCCCGGCCTCATGCGGCGGCATATACTCGCGCACCACCAGCGCATAGCTCGGCACAATGCCCCCTTGGGCCAGTCCAAAGACCGCGCTGACAAGATACAGCGAGACCATCCCGTCATAGGGCAGGTAAAGGAACAGCGCGATACACTGAAGGATAGAGCCAACCAGAAGGGTCTTTACCCCTCCAAACCGGTCCGCCACCAAGCCCGAGATAATCCGGCTGACCACCCCGCCAAGCAGCATGAGAGACAGCATCTCTGCCCCGACCGCGGGCCCGTACCCCAGTCCGACGCAGTAGGCGACGATATGCACCTGTGGCATTGCCATCGCAATACAGCAGCCGATCCCTGCAAGGCCCAGCACCCATTGCAGCTGGCGCGCCGACAGCCCGGAGCGCGCGGCATTCCCGGCCGAGGCGGCCGCGCTAGCGCTTTGCTCTGCCGCAGACACCCGCCGCCGCAGGATCAGCGACAACGGAATGACCGTGACCAGCGTCACCAGCGCCAAGGTTGCATAGACGCTGCGCCAGCCGCTGTCGGCCAGCATGTCTGCCAGCGCGGTCGGCCAGATAGCCCCGGACAGATAGTTGCCGCTGGCAACCAGGGCGACGGCAATGCCGCGCCTGCGCTGAAACCAATGAGAGATATCCGCAATCAGCGGACCAAACCCCGCCGCCGTGCCCAGCCCCAACAAAAGATGCGCTGCCGACAGCCAGACCATATCCGGCGCCAGCATCGCCAGCCCATAGCTGGCAGCGCTCAGCAGTGCGGCCGCAATCAAGGCTATGGTAATCCCAAAGCGGTCGACCAGGCGGCCGATCAGCAGATTGCCAAGGGCAAAGCCCACCATGGTGAGCGTATAGGGCATGGAAGCGGTGGCGCGATCGGCCTGAAACTCGGCCTCGAGCGCGGGCATCACCACAATGACAGCCCACATGCCGACATTGGCCACCGTGGCGATGGCAAGTGTGACCGCAAGGCGGGTCCAGGCGTAGCTGCTGTCAAGGCGATGGGCGAGTTGCATGTCGGCACGCTAGGCGCAGGGCCGACATGCTGCAACGATAATCTGGCGCAACCAGGAGGGGAAATTCGCAATCCGCTGGATTACCTTTGCAATCTATATCGGCAGCGGCGTGTAGGGCACCGCTGCCGACGCCGACAGACCTGACAACTGGTTGAGAAAAATATGGAAAAATCCAACCACTACATCAGGTGTCGTCAGGCTGCTGCCCCCGGGCGAAGGCAGCAGCTCTGTCTTGTGTTAGGGCATGATGACCTTGTCGATCACGTGGATCACACCGTTGTCTGCTTCGATATCGGCGGTCACGACGGTGGCTTCGTCAACCATCACGCCATTGTCCAGATCGATCGTGATCTCACCACCTTGGACAGTGGCTGCCTTCATATCGTCGCTGAGGTCGGTGGACATGACCTTACCCGGCACGACGTGGTAGGTCAGGATTGCGACCAGCTGGTCTTTGTTTTCGGGCTTCAGCAGGGTCTCGACGGTGCCCTCGGGCAGCGCAGCAAAGGCGGCGTCGGTCGGGGCAAATACGGTGAACGGGCCATCGCCCTTCAGAGTGTCAACGAGCCCTGCTGCCTCGACAGCTGCAACCAGCGTGGTGAAATCACCCGCGCCGACGGCGGTGTCGACGATGTCCTTGGCATGGCCACCCGCAAATGCGGCGGTGGAGAAGGCCACGGTGGCTACGGCGCTCAGTACGGTCTTGCGGATCATAAGTTCATTCCTCTGTCGCTGTGATGTTGCCCAATCAGGCAATGTCGGGGTTACGCAGAGGGATGCAGTTTGGATCTGGCGGGTTTTCGCCAGTCGGCAATTGACGAAAAAGGCGCGCGACCTAAGCCGCGCGCCCTTGGAAAATCCACTCACATTTATGTGATGAATACTCTGTTTTTTCCGGTGATCCGGGTCAGAAAAACACGGATCCAGGCAGCTTAGGCGCCTTCGAATTCACACAGAACGGTGACGTCCATCCCCAGATCTTCGAGCACCTTTCGGCCACCAAGTTCCGGCAGGTCGATGATGAAGGCGCAGGACACGATCTCGCCGCCCAGACGTTCGATCAGCTTGATGCCCGCCGCAGCGGTGCCGCCGGTCGCCAGAAGATCATCCACCACCAGAACCTTTTCACCGGGCTGGATCGCGTCGTCATGGATCTCCATGATCGCCTCGCCGTATTCCAGCTTGTATTCCTGGCTGATGGTGGTGCCGGGCAGCTTGCCCTTTTTGCGGATCGGCACAAAACCGACGCTCAGCTGGTGGGCAATGGCGCCGCCGAGGATGAAACCACGTGCCTCAAGCCCCACAACCTTGTCGATCTGCTCGCCCGCGTAGGGGTGCAGCATCTGGTCGATCGCCATGCGAAAGCCGCGCGGATCGGCAAACAGGGTGGTGACATCGCGGAACATGATGCCTTCGTGGGGGAAATCCACAATGGTGCGGATGTAGTCTTTGACAGCGGTTTTGCGGGCCATTGTGGCCTCCCTCGTCTAGGTCGTCACTAAGGCCGACCACAGGCGGGCCGGATCTGCCCGCCGCCAGAGTTGGCGCGCGGGGCCGGTGGTTTGTGGCCCAAGGCGGGCGCGCAGGCAAGGGCAGGCAATGCCCTTGTCCGTGGTCTTTTGGGGTTGTGACCTTTCAGAACCAATCCGCACCGGGGACAGGCCCCCTGCGGGTGGTGTCCCAGGTCAGCCCAAGAGGCGCCCCGCAACCGCATCCAGTTTGGCCAGAAGAGCGGGGTCGCGTTTTTCAGGCGCGGTCATGATCGCGTATTCCAGCGCCTTGTCGCAGCCATGCGGGCAATCCGCACGGGTCTGCCCCAACAGCGCAGGCAGGCGGCGCACCAATTCGCGCCCATTGGCGGAATTGCCCTGCAGGGTGGCGATGATATCGGTGATCTCCACCGCGCCATGCTCCGGATGCCAGCTGTCATAGTCGGTGACCATCGCGATGGAGGCGTAGCACAGCTCTGCCTCGCGGGCGAGTTTGGCCTCTGGCATGTTGGTCATGCCGATCACGTCACAGCCCCAGCTGCGGTACATCTTGCTTTCCGCCATTGATGAAAACTGCGGCCCCTCCATGCAGAGATATGTGCCGCCGCGATGCACATTGATGCCTGCATCGCGCGCCGCGGTCTCTGCCGCATCGGACAGCCGTTCGCAGGTGGGATGCGCCACGCTGACATGGGCCACGCAGCCGGTGCCAAAAAAGCTCTTATCGCGGGCAAATGTCCGGTCGATGAACTGGTCGACAACCACGAAATCCCCCGGCGCCATTTCCTCGCGGAAGGAGCCACAGGCGGAAATCGAAAACACATCGGTGACGCCCAGACGCTTTAGCGCGTCGATATTGGCGCGATAGGGAACTTCGGTTGGGGAATGCACATGGCCGCGCCCGTGACGGGGCAGAAAGGCCATCTTCACGCCGTCCAGCGTGCCGGTCAGGATCTGATCCGAAGGCGCCCCCCAGGGTGTCTCGACCGAGACCCACTCGGCATTCTGCAAACCGTCGATTTCATAAAGACCCGAGCCGCCGATCACGGCGATCATGGTGTCGCGAGAGGTTGAAGTGGTCACGCGCTGCCCTCCTGGTGATGCTGGTCCGGTTGTGCCGATGATTGCCGCAGTTGGCAAGCACAGAGCCACAAGCACAGAACCAAGGGAGGAGAGATGAGGACAGGTTGGGATGCCTTCGGCGAGAGTATTTGGGGAAAGATGACAGGCGGGGCTCACTCGCGCCGGATGACCCCCGTCAAAGCCGCCGCGCCAAGGGCGGTGACAATCCAGCCCGCGAGCGTGAACACCCAGCGCGCCCACCAGAGATGCCAGCCCCATGGCCCGCGCGTCGTAGAGGGGGCCCAGGCATCGGTCTGACCCAAGTCGATGATTGGGACGACAAGATCAGCGGCATAAGCGTAGCGATTGAAGCTTTCCCAGTCGCGGCCAATGGTGGAGGTCAGGCTCCAGTCCTTGGCTGGGTTGGGATGAGGCGAGAGGTTGTCGTCTGCTTCGTATTTCGCCCAGCTATCTGACTGCAGTGCAACGGCCGAATTGGGAGCAAAGCTGCCTTCCTCCCAGGCGAAGTGGGCGGGGACAGTGGCGAGCCCCCACAGAAGAACAAGCCAATAGAAGCTCTTCATTGGTCGATAGCCAAAATCCGTGAGAAAGTGCAGGGCCATATGCCAAACCCAGATTATTGGAAGGGGCAGCAGGGCTTTGAGAAACGCCAACTCAGTTCCAGCAAACCAGATGCGCTCGTTACGGGAATTCCTCGCCAGTTTTTGTGCCAAAGAAATGCGGACCATTTTAGCATCGGCCTCGTGCCCCATGTCGTCCAGCACCTTGGCGAGTTGTTTGTAGGGTTGGGGGAAGAACCCACAGTTCCAGTGGTCCCCCCGCGCCAGCCATTTGAGACGGGTGCGGGCATCTGTTGAGCCTACGATGCGGTGATAGGTGAAACCGTTGAGTATGAAGTTTTCACCGTCTTGCGCCTCGTCTGGCCAGCAGTCGGGATCATCTACTAGGTCGCCGCATTTTGCAGCGTTGCGATCTATGATGCCGTGGACAGTGGTCTGGTCCCGGAAGATAAAGCCTTGGCTTATATCCGCGCTCTGGAGGTTCAGCGCCTTTGCGTTTTTGTTCTGGAACTCTGTGCCGGAGCAGACCAAATCGCCACCAGTCATGAGGCCTTTCAGATCCACTCCGCCGATGAATTTCGCGGATTTGAGAAACAGGCTCTGGCCAATATCAGCATTCTGGAGGTTTAGTGCTCTTCCGCCTTGGTTCTTGAACCCTGCGCCGGAGCAGTCCAGCTGGCCGCCGATTTTAAGGCTAGCCAAGTTTGCTTCGCCGGAGACCTTTACGGAGGAGAGGAACAGGCTCTGGCCAATCTTAGCGTTTTGGAGATCCAGCGCCGTTTCGCCCTGATTCTGGAATTCTGCGCCGGAGCAGGACAGTTGGCCGCCAACCTTTAGGCCACGCGCCAAAAAGAACGGTAACTTGCAGGAGGCCAGCCGGAGATCTTTGCTAGCTGTGCAGCGGGTGGCATAGATGCCATGTTGGAACATGCAATTATTCAGCAGCATGTTGCCAGTAATTTCGCAGTCAATCAGGTCTAAAGTACCACTGATAAGCGCGTCTTCTAGCACAACACCAAGTTCTGTTGCGCTGCATGCTTTGCAACCTCCCAACAGAAAAAAACGCAGGACGTCGGCGCGGATGTGGCGATCAGAAGGTGGGTCTGACCAGTCGTCTGGCTGTTCTGGCTCTGGTGGCAGGTCGCCAGTCCCCAGTCTACAGACGTACCCAGCCTCCACAGCCTCTTTCAGTTTCCACTCCGCCTCGGTGGCAGTTGGCTCAATCTCGTCCCAGCTCTTAAACCGCTGCATGTCAAATCCTTTGGGTGCAATGACGCGACAGTTTCGTGAAAAGATCGGCAAATCAAGGTGGGGCGAGCTGCAATCCCTTAACAACCGCTTAAGTTTAATGTCAGCAGCGCTGCCGCAATGTTTCGCGTGCGAAACATTCGGACAGGAGGGCTGACCCATCCGGGCAGAGCCACCACGGGCAAGCCACGCACAGGGCCGCGCCCTTGCCCCAATGGCGGTTTTCCGCTAGGGGCGGCGCTAACATGACCCTTTCCCGATCACAGGTGACCCCATGACCCGCGGCATAATGGCGACGCTCGCCAAACAGATTTCACCGCCCAATCTCTCCATCATGCAGGATGAGGGCTTTACCGTCTCTCGCGTGCGCACCGAATTGCTGTCCGGCCTGACCGTGGCGCTGGCGTTGGTGCCCGAAGCGGTGGCCTTTGCCTTTGTGGCGGGGGTGCACCCGTTGGTGGGGCTTTATGCGGCCTTTCTCGTCGGGCTCATCACGGCGCTGATCGGGGGGCGTCCGGGCATGATTTCGGGCGCGACCGGTGCGCTTGCGGTGGTCATGGTGGCGCTGGTGGCCCAGCACGGGGTTGAGTATCTCTTTGCCACGGTGGTTCTGATGGGGATCCTGCAGGTCATTGCGGGTGTCATGCACTGGGGCAAGTTCATCCGGCTGGTGCCGCATCCGGTCATGCTGGGGTTTGTGAACGGCCTGGCGATCGTGATCTTTCTTGCCCAGCTCACCCAGTTCAAGGATCCCGCCAACCCCGGTGCCTGGCTCGCGGGGACGCAGCTGTACATGATGCTGGGGCTTGTGGGTCTGACCATGCTGATCATCTGGGGCATGCCCAAGATCACCTCTGTCATTCCCGCGCCGCTGGCGGGCATCGGGGTCGTGGCCGGTCTGGTCATTGCCTTCGGGATCAACGTGCCCACCGTGGGCGACATGGCCTCGATCAAGGGCGGGCTGCCGAGCTTTCACAATCCGTTTGGCACGGGCGAGGGCCTGTATGGCACGCCTCTGGCGCCTTTGACCTTTGAGACCCTGCAGATCATCCTGCCCTATGCGGTGATCCTGGCAGCGATTGGCCTGATCGAGAGCCTCTTGACCCTGAACCTTGTGGGGGAAATCACCGGCAAGCGCGGCGGCGCAAGCCAGGAATGCATTGCGCAGGGCACCTCCAACATCGTGACCGGCTTTTTTGCAGGCATGGGGGGCTGTGCGATGATCGGTCAGTCCATGATCAACGTGAAATCCGGTGGCCGGACGCGGATCGCGGGCATCACGGCGGCGCTGTTCCTGCTGTTGTTCATCGTTGTGGCCTCGCCGCTGATCGAACAGATCCCGCTGGCCGCACTGGTTGGGGTGATGTTCATGGTCGTGATCGGCACCTTTGCCTGGAACAGCTTTAAGGTGATGACCAAAGTGCCCGCGATGGATGCGTTTGTCATCGTGTTGGTGACGGTTGTGACAGTGATGACCGACCTCGCGATTGCGGTTGTGGTGGGCGTCATCGTGTCGGCGCTGGCCTATGCCTGGAACAACGCGCGCCGCATTCACGCCTATACCCGCGAATCCGAAAGCGACAAGGGGGCCAAGGTCTATGAGATCGAAGGCCCGCTGTTCTTTGGCTCCACCGACGGCTTTATCGAGCTGTTCGATGTGGCCGGTGATCCGGACCGTGTGATCGTCGATTTTGCCCGTAGCCGCGTGGTGGATCAGTCGGCGCTGCAGGCGATCGAGGCGGTGGCCGGCAAATACGAGGCCGAAGGCAAATCCATCGTCCTGCGCCACCTGAGCCGCGACTGCCATCAGTTGCTGACCAAGGCCGGGCACCTGATGGTCGACAGCGACGATGACCCGGATTACCAGGTGGCGACCGATTATTCGGTGCGAACCGGTGTTCTTGGCAGTCACTGAGCCTGCGGAACATGAAACTAAAAAGCCCGCAGGTGTCTGACCTGCGGGCTTTTGTTTTTGGGCTGGGGATCACATCAGTCGGGGGCGAGCCCTTCGAGCATGTCAAGATCACCTGACAGGATCGCAGGCTCTGCCCGCGCGATCAGCTCGGCCGGCCAATCCCACCATTTCAGGCTCAGCAGTCGCGCGATCTGCGGCTTGGGAAAGCGGTGGCGGATCACGCTCGCGGGGTTGCCGGTCACGATGGCATAGGGCGGGACGCTGCCGCGTACCACGGCCCCTGCACCGATGATGGCACCGTCACCAATACGGGCCCCGGGCAGGATCATCGCGCCATAGCCGATCCAGACGTCATTGCCGATCACCGTGTCGCGGGTGTCGGGCTGAAACCCGGCCATCTGGCTGGGATCAAAGACCGGGAAGGGATAACAGCTCAGCCCGTCCTGGGCGTGGTTGGCCGAGGCAGTGATGATGCGCACGCTGTCGGCGATCTGGCAGAACCGGCCAATCACCACCCGTTCCCGGGCACCGGGAAACAGGTAGGGCGCCAGCCGGCTGGCCCAATCCTGAGGCGGATCAAAGGCCGAGGCATAGCTATAGGCCCCGACGCTGAAATTGGGGTGTGATATCGCCTCGGACAGCAGGACCGTGCCTGCATGGGGTGTCCCGTCAGGCAGGATGATGGGATGTCGCTGTTTGGGATCAGGTAGGGGCATGGGGGTCAATCATTCTCCTGGGCGCGAGAGCGAGAACAGCTCTGTCACCACGGAATAGTCGCGATAGCCAAGACGGGCGAGCGGCTGGAAGGTCGTGACATCAAAGATACCGTCCCGCAGGCAGGCGTCATCGATGTGGACACCGACCACTTCGCCAAAGACCACCTTGTTGGCTGCGCCCGGCAGGGTCACGATCTGGGTCAGTCGGCATTCCAGCGCTGCGGGGGCGGCAGCGACGCGGGCACAGTCGATGGTTTCGCAGGCTGTCGTCTCAAGTCCAGCGGTGGTGAATTCATCCACCTCTTTGCCAAGCGCCGCAGAAGACGCGTTCATCGCATCCCGCAGAGCGTAGGAAACCACGTTCACGCAGAACACGCCGGTTTCCGCGATGTTGGCCACCGAATCCTTGGTCCCGTTCTGGTCGTCCTTGGCGCTGGTTGATGCAAACATGACCTGCGGTGGCTCGTAGGCGACTGCATTGAAAAAAGAATACGGCGCGAGATTGTTGGTCCCATCTGCCGCACGGGTGGAAATCCAGCCAATGGGGCGGGGGGTCACGATGGCATTGAACGGGTTATGGGGCAGGCCGTGGCCGTTCTCGGGGCGGTAGAACATGCGGTGTCTCCTCAATGCGGGCGGGGCAATCGGCATCCCCGGATTTCTGCAGGGTTTGCCCAAGGCTTACGTGCGTGTTAGGCGGATGACCAGCCTGCGTGACCGCTTTTGACTGTGCTGTGCCTTTGGGGTGCCGTGCGCCAGGGCAGGGACCGGGGTGAAACAGGCACAGACGGCGTGGAGGCAGGGGCGGCGTGATCGAATTGAAGGCAGAACAGCCGCAGGACCGCTGGGAGGTTGAGGCGCTTTATGATCTGTGTTTTGCGCCGGGGCGGGAGGCGTTGTCCTCTTATCGTCTGCGCGACGGGGTGCCTGCGGTTCTGGGTCTTAGCCAGGTTGCGCGTGACGAGGCGGGCATCCTTGCGGGGGCCATCCGCTTTTGGCCTGTTCATATCGCCGCCGATCCGGACGACGCAGACAGCAGCCGGCAGCCTGCACTGTTGTTGGGGCCGGTCGCCGTTCACCCCACCCACCAGGGCGAGGGGCTGGGCGGGGCGCTGATCCGCGACAGCCTTGCCAAGGCCAGTGAAAGCGGCTGGAGCCGGGTTCTTCTGGTGGGGGATGCACCTTACTATGTCCGTTTTGGCTTTGCCGGGTTGACCGGCGTGCACATGCCGCCGCCAACCAACCCGGACCGGGTGCTGGGGCTGGAGCTGATCGAGGGCGCATGGGACGGCGTCGCAGGCCATGTGATCCGCTGGAGCGGCCCTGTAACAGCCGCTTAGACGGGGTCTTGGCAAATGGCGGGATGGTGCTGCGGGGTGGGCGGACTTGAATGTTGGCGCAACCGCACAAATGTCTTTGCCAAAGGAAAGGGCCCGTCATGAATGAAATTCTGCTGTCAGATCCGCGCGCTGAACGCACGCTTGATGCGGCTGAGGTCGCCGCTGAGCTGGACGCGCTGGCGCGGCGCTACCGGGACGCAGGCGGTTTTGGCATTCAGATCCTGAACCTTCTGGGGGGCTCTGCCGACGGGCTGATCGACCGGTTGCCACGGCCTGTGCAATCGGGCCTGGAGGGCGCAACGCGACAGGCTTTGCGACTGGCCATGTTCGGGGCCAACGGATCGCGCCGGATGGTGCCGGATCAACCTGCGGGGATCAATCGCGCAGTGAGCGCTGCGATGGGAGCCGCGGGAGGCATGGGCGGATTGCCGGGGGCCTTGGTCGAGCTGCCTGCAACCACCGCATTCCTTTTGCGCAGCATTCAGGGTGTCGCGGCAGACGAAGGGTTCGACGCAACCGCCGACAGCGTGAAATTCGACTGCATTCAGGTGTTTTCAGCCGCCGGGCCTCTCGCTGCTGATGATGGCGCTGATCTGGGGTTTCTGTCGCTGCGTCTAGGGCTGACCGGCGCTGCGGTGCAAAAACTGATTGCACAGGTAGCCCCGAGGCTGAGCGTGGTTTTGGGCCAAAAGCTCGCGGCGCAGACTGTTCCGGTGTTGGGCGCTGTGGCCGGCGCGACAACCAACTTTGTCTATTCGGGCTATTATCAAGAGATGGCACGGGTGCATTTCGGTCTGCGACGTCTGGCTGTGGCGGCGGATCAGCCACATGAAGACCTGCTGGAGGGGCTCAGGGACCGGCTTCTTGATCCGGCCTGACGCGCTTCGGCTCTTGCACTTGGTGAGATTGCGGATTTAATCACGCTCTCCGAGGAAAAGTGACGGCGATGATACGATACGCTTTGAAATGCAAGGACGGGCACAGCTTTGAAAGCTGGTTCCAGTCAGCCGAGGCCTACGACAAGCTGGCGGCGGCGGGCATGGTGTCTTGTGCGATCTGTGGGTCTGACAAGGTCGAAAAGGCCATCATGGCGCCGCGTGTGCGGCCGGGCCGCAACGCTGTCTCCAAGGTGGGAGAGGCGGAAGCCCCTGCATCGGTTCCTGCGTCTGCGCCGCCCCCCGCAGAGCCACCTGCGCCTGCGGCTGGTGCTCTCAGCTCGCCGTCCGGTGATCTGGAGAAGGCGGTCAAGGAACTGCGCAGTCATATTGAAAAAACATCCGATTATGTCGGCAAGGATTTCGTCAGTGAGGCGCGCAAGATGCATCTGGGGGATTCCCCAGAGCGGGCCATTCACGGCGAGGCCAAACCCGAAGAGGCCAAGGCCTTGATCGAGGAGGGGGTGCCGGTGGTTCCGCTGCCTTTCCTTCCGAACCGCAAAACGAATTGAAGGAAGACTATTCATGCATGTCGTAGTGACAGGATCCAGCCGGGGCATTGGCCGCGAAATGGTCGCCAGGCTGCGCGACGCCGGTCACGAGGTGACGGGCACGTCGCGAGACCATTCTTCGGGCGTGCGCCTTGATGTCACCGATCCCGGCCAGCAGGCGCGATTTGCGGCGCAGCTCAAGGGGCGCCCGGTGGATCTGCTGGTGTGCAATGCCGGAGTGTATCTCGACAAGTCGATGGCGCTGGAAGATTACTCTGTCGAAGTCTGGAGCAAGACGCTCGCAGCCAATGTGACGGGTGTTTTTCTCACCGTGCAGGCCCTGTTGCCCAACCTGCGGCTGGCGCAGGATCCGAAGATTGCGATCATCTCGTCGCAGATGGCAAGTCACGCGCGGGCGCCGGGGGGCTCATACGCCTATCGCGCATCCAAGGCGGCGGCGCTGAATATCGGGCGCAACCTGGCGACGGATCTGCTGCCCGAGGGGATTGCCGTCGGCATCTATCATCCCGGCTGGGTCCGCACGGATATGGGCGGCGATGAAGGCGATATTTCCGTTGAGGAATCGGTCGCGGGGCTGCTGCATGAATTCGATGTGCTCAACACCGACACCACGGGGTGCTTTCACACCTGGGACGGCCGCATCCACCCGTACTAACGGTGGCTGAAGCAACAAAGCTGAACGCGCAAACAAACAAGGCCGGAGCGGGGATGCTCCGGCCTTTGGTCTTTTGTGCGCTGGTTGGCAGCTGCCGGGATTATTCCCAGCAGCTGACCAGAACGGTCATGCCATTTGCCTGACGGGTCAATGCCCCGATCGGCAGTGCGGCGACATCAGCGGCTGCGTCACTTGCGCTGACACCGGCAGCTGCGAGTGCGGCGCGCAGGGTCTCTGCGTTGGCAGCAAAGCGCACGCCTTCCGGCAGCTGGGTCGCGCCAGCGTTTTCGCCGAGCAACATGCCCTGCACGGCACCGTCCTTGGTCAGGATCGGGCCACCTGCGTCACCGGGCTGGCTGCTCAGTTGCAGGCGCGATACGCCAGTGTTGCCCTGCAGGTCCTTCACATCCTGAAGACTGCCCCAGCTGAGGCTGGGCGCGCCCAGAACGCCTTCATAAGAGAAGCCGGAGACCGCGATGTCAGAGTTCAGTCGCGCCGAGCTGCTGGCCAGACGGGCAAAGCCCATCGGCGCAAGATCCTGCGCCGGGCGCAGAACTGCAACGCCGGTGGTGGCGTCGACATGGGCGACTTGTGCCTGATATTCATGATCCAGCGTCACGCGGCCACAGCCCTGGACAACATCCGCAGTGGTCACAACGCTGCCCTTGCCATCGACAAAGAAACCAGACCGCGACAGGCGCGGTTTGCGCACATCAAGGCCTGCAATCAGGTCAACATCCTGCGGCGCATCTGCCCCGGCTGCCGGATCCAGCACGCCTTCGGTGCGGGCAAAGCTGGCCTTCATCGCGGCCAGAACACGCGCGCGGCGGTCTTCGTCGCCAGCGGGCCACACAAGGGTAAAGCCCTTGATTTCGCCATTGGCCAGACGGGCCTCTGTGTAAGAGACGATATCGCTTCCCTGACCTTCCAGCGTGAAGCTGTTGGAGCCACGTTCGCGCGGGCCGTTGAGGGGCACGATTTCCAGCGTCTGCATGATCTCGTAAAGACCAAACAGCGTGCCCTGATCTCCGGGCTGGCTGATCAACAGCACCTGCGCGCCAAGATCGCCGCTGGGGCTGTAGACGGCAAACGGGGATTCGTAACGGTCGAACGCCACCTCGCCTGCGGGGATCTGCATGGAGATACCGGCGCGGCTGTCGCGCACCTGGGCCATGCCCACAGAGATCAGCGGAGCGTTGTATTCATCCATCAGTGCCTTGCGCTGGGCGGTGGTCAGAACGCCTGTGGGTTCATAGCCGCGCGCGGTTTGCCATTCGGACATGGAACTGCGGGTGCCACGGCCAAAGGCGCCATCGATGGCCGCGTTGTAAAACCCTGCAGCCTTGAGAGCGATCTGCAGATCCTTGCGTTCCTCGCCGGTCAGGCGGGCCTCGCTGCGGCGTGCCTCGGCCGGGGTTTCGTCGGGCAGGGTGGACTGGACCTGTTCGGGCGCAGCTTCGTCCGGTGTGTCGGGGGCTTGCGTGACCGCAGCGGGATCAATCGGTTCCAGATCCGGGGTGTCGACGGCAGGCTCTACGACGGTGTTGGCAGTGGCTCCGGTCGGGTAGAACTGATTGCCAAGGTTGCTGCTGAAGGCGATGAAACTGTCGCGGGGGATCTGGCCTTCGGCGCGATAGACCTGCAGCACGCGGTCTGCGTCATTGCGGCTGTAGGGGCCAAGCACAATGCCATACCAGCCGCCGCCGAGCGCAAAGCCCGACACATCCGGAAGCCGGGCAGCGAAGCTCTGCGCTTCGGCGCGGGCCTCTTGCAGGGTGGGGCGCGCCGCGATCTGGATCCAGACGGGCTCTTGCGCGCGGGCGGTCCCTGTCATGACGGACACGAAGGTCGTCAGGGACAGCGCGAGCGCGGCTATCAAAGTCTTCATTAAAATGCCTCTGTGCGGGGTCTCGTTCACTTGGCGCGCAGATAACCATTTTCACACCTCAAATGGAACTCCTCTTCGCAGGGGGAAAAGGGTGGAGGTTGCGCCATTTCTGGCGGTGTTGCGCCGATGCATGGATTGCTTGGGCCAAAGTTCCGTTCCGATTGGCGCCAGAGCGCTCTGGATTGGGGCGCAGACAGGGCCGTGGCGGGGATCAGAGCGCGATGTGGCGTTGACCCTGCGCCGGGCGTTGCATAGGAAGAAGCCCGGATTTGCTGCCCCATAGGCCCATAGGGAAGACACATGACAGAGACCAAAGGCGCTCCGCGCTCGTTCCAAGAGATCATTCTGCGACTCCAGAGCTACTGGGCCGGCAAGGGCTGTGCCGTGATGCAGCCCTATGACATGGAAGTCGGCGCAGGCACCTTTCACCCTGCGACCACGCTGCGTTCGCTGGGCTCCAAACCCTGGGCCGCAGCCTATGTGCAGCCGTCGCGCCGCCCTACCGATGGCCGCTATGGTGAAAACCCCAACCGGCTGCAGCACTACTACCAGTATCAGGTGCTGATCAAACCGAGCCCGCCGAACCTCCAGGAGCTGTATCTGGGCAGCCTTGAGGCGATCGGCGTCGATATGGCGATGCATGACATCCGCTTTGTCGAGGACGACTGGGAAAGCCCGACACTGGGCGCCTGGGGGCTGGGCTGGGAAGTCTGGTGCGATGGTATGGAAGTCAGCCAGTTTACCTATTTCCAGCAGGTCGGCGGCCACGACTGCCACCCGGTCTCGGGAGAGCTGACCTATGGTCTGGAGCGTCTGGCGATGTACATTCTGGGCGTCGATCACGTGATGGACATGCCCTTCAACGATCCGGATGCGCTGATCCCGCTGTCTTATGGCGACGTGTTCAAGCAGACCGAGGAAGAATACGCGCGCTGGAACTTTGATGTGGCCAACACCGAGGTGCTGTTGCGCCACTTCGAAGAGGCCGAAGCCGAATGCGCGGCCATTCTGGCGCAGGAGCATATCGACCCGAAGACCGGCAAGCGCATCATCATGGCGCATCCTGCCTATGACCAGTGCATCAAGGCCAGCCATGTCTTCAACCTGCTTGATGCTCGCGGTGTGATTTCCGTGACCGAACGCCAGGCCTATATCGGACGTGTGCGGGCGCTGGCCAAGCAATGCGCCGATGCCTTTGTGCAGACCGAGGCCGGCGGCCACGCGGCCTGAGCCCGCCTGACCGCTTTTTCAGGAGATCGCCATCATGGGCAAGTTCCTTTCACTGATCCTGATCCTCTCTGGTCTCGTGGCCGGGGGGGCGATGTATTACCTGCAGGTCTATGGTTTTTACGAAGACGTAGAGCTGCAGCCGGGTCAGGACGTCATGCTGATGCCTTTGGGCGGGGGAGAGCCTCTGCCGATCCGCTACAGCGACTTTGAAGCGATTGATGCGGACAGCTCTCCCATCCGTTATCGGGCCTGTTTTTCGACCGAGCTTAAGCCGGAGCAGCTGGCACAGCTGTTTGTTTTGTCGGACCAGAAACAGCCGCGCAATGCGCCGGGTTGGTTTGATTGTTTCGATGCCGAGGCCATTGGTCAGGCGCTGGCCGAGGGGCGCGCTGAAAGCTTTCTGTCGGTCAAGAACATCTCATACGGGGTGGACCGGATCGTTGCGGTCACTGACGCCGGGCGCGGCTATGTCTGGCACGAACTGAACGATTGCGGCCAGAAGGCATATGACGGCACGGTTGTGGGCGAGGAATGCCCGCCCCGCCCCGAGGCTGTCGAGGGGAACTGATGACCACCTGCGCCCTGTCTGCCCTTTCTCTTCTTATTGCTGCGCCCGGGTGCGCGGCCATCCGTAAGGACATCTGATGCCTGATCTTCTGATTGAACTGTTTTCCGAGGAAATCCCGGCCCGCATGCAGGCGCGTGCGGCGGAGGATCTGAAAAAGCGCGTGACCGATGGTCTGGTTGAAGCGGGTCTGACCTATGCCGGCGCGCATGCTCTGTCGACACCCCGTCGCCTGACGCTGGCGCTGGAGGGGGTGCTGGACCACTCGCCGACCGTGCGCGAAGAACGCAAAGGCCCCAAAGTGGGCGCGCCGGACAAGGCCATCGAGGGCTTTCTGCGCGGTGCGGGCCTGACACGCGATCAGCTGGAAGAGCGCGACACCCCCAAGGGTGCGGTCTATTTCGCGACCATCGAAAAGGCTGGTCGCCCGGCAGCTGACATCATTGCCGAGGTGCTGGAAGACACCATCCGCAACTTCCCTTGGCCGAAATCCATGCGCTGGGGGGCTGGTTCGCTGCGCTGGGTGCGCCCGCTGCATTCCATCCTGTGCATCCTGTCCGCCGAAGATGGCGCAGAAGTTGTGGCGCTGGATATCGACGGCATCACATCCGGCAACACCACCCGCGGCCATCGTTTCATGGCACCGGACGAGATCACCGTGTCCAGTTTCGAGGATTACGCAACCAAGCTGAAGCGCGCCTATGTGGTGCTGGACCCGGCAGAGCGCGAAGCGGCGATCTGGCAGGACGCGACCAATCAGGCCTTTGCGAGCGGACTGGAAGTGGTCGAAGACAAGGGCCTGCTGGCAGAGGTCGCAGGGCTGGTGGAATGGCCTGTTGTTCTGCTTGGCTCTATCGATGATGAGTTCCTGGAATTGCCGCCAGAGGTGCTGCAAACCTCCATGAAGGAACATCAGAAGTTCTTCTCTGTGAAGAACCCCAAGACCGGCCGGATCGAGAAATTCGTGACCGTGGCAAACCGCGAGACCGCGGACAACGGCGCGACCATTCTGGCGGGCAACCAAAAGGTTCTGTCGGCGCGTCTGGCGGATGCGAAGTTCTTCTGGGAAAACGATCTGCGCACGGCCAAATCCGAGGCGGGCATGAGCGCCTGGGTGGACAACCTGTCGAATGTGACCTTCCACAACAAGCTGGGCACACAGGCCGCACGCATTGACCGCATCGCCGCATTGGCCCGCGAGATTGCCCCGGTGGTGGGTGCCGACGCCGATCTGGCAGAGCAGGCGGCACGGGTGGCCAAGGCCGATCTGTCATCCGAAATGGTCTATGAATTCCCCGAACTGCAGGGCCTGATGGGCCGCTACTATGCAGAGGCTGCGGGGTTGCCTTCGGCTGTTGCCAACGCCTGCGAGCAGCATTACTCGCCGCTTGGCCCGTCGGATGACGTACCGACAGAGCCGGTGTCTGTGGCCGTTGCTCTGGCCGACAAGATGGACACGCTCACCGGGTTCTGGGCGATTGATGAAAAGCCTACCGGTTCCAAAGACCCCTTCGCCCTGCGCCGCGCTGCGCTGGGGGTGATCCGGCTGGTGCTGAACAACGACGTGCGGGTGCACCTGGACAGCGTGATTGATGCCCATCTGTTGCGTCATGAGATGGCACAGAATGGCGATGACCCAGTGGCAACTCGCCTGATGCAGGACATGCTGACCGAGATCGCGGATCACGGTGTTTTCGGCTCTGCGGTGCGCACGGTTCTGGACGCCTTTGACGGGGATCTGCCGAAGCACATCGAACAGCTGAAAGAGCAGCTGCCAGATGTCTCGCGCGATCTCCTGTCCTTCTTCCACGACCGCCTCAAGGTGTTCCTGCGCGATCAGGGCATTCGCCATGACGTGATTGACGCCTGCATCGCGATGGATGGCAATGACGACCTGACGCTGCTGGTGAAACGCGCACGTGCGCTGGAGGATTTCCTGAAATCCGAAGACGGCACCAACCTGTTGCAGGGGTTCAAACGCGCCAACAACATCCTCACGCAGGCCGAGGAGAAGGACGGCGTGGAATATTCCTATGGCGCGGACAAGAAGTTTGCCGAGGACGACACCGAAAAGGCGCTGTTTGATGCGCTGGCGACCAGCGAAGGGGCGATCTCTTCGGCCATCGAAGCCGAAGATTTCGCGGCTGCCATGGGCAGCATGGCGGCTCTGCGCGCACCGGTGGATGCGTTTTTTGAGGCGGTGCAGGTCAATTCCGACAACGAGGTTGTGCGCCGCAATCGTCTGAACCTTCTCAGCCAGATCCGCAAGGTGGTAGGGCAGGTGGCAGATCTGACCCGGATCGAGGGCTGAGCACTGCTCTTTTGACCTTTTGCAAGGTTCTGAAAACCGGCGGCCCACGCGGCGCGCCGGTTTTTTTATGCTGACGGGGCTTGCGCTTTTCCTTGCGGGGATGTGTCAGCGGTTTATGCTGCATGGCAAAGGAAAACGCCGCAGTGCAGAAAAGCGATCATGCCATGGATAAATCTACCCACGATGATGTGCCGGACTCCGTTCTGATCACACCCACGGCGCCGATTGCCAATCACACCCACGGGGGTCGTGCGAAGTGTTTGCAGCGCCTGGTGCGTTTGGACCTGCCGGTGCCGACAACGGTTGCGCTGTCATTTGAGGCGGTCCATGCGATTGCCAATGGCGGAATGCCGGATCTGGCGGCGATTGTTGGCTGTTTTGCACCAGATGCGCTGCTGTGCGTGCGCCCGTCTTCGGAGGATCCCGACTGGGGTGGGCCGGGGGCTATTCTGAATATTGGCATGAATGATGCGCGGTATGTGGAGCTGTGCCAGTCGCTGGGGCGCGAGGCCGCAGCTGCGCTGTATCTGCGGTTTGTGCAGTCTTATGCCGTACATGTCGCGCGGCTGGATCCCGATGCCTTTGATGATGTGGAAGACAATGGCCCGGATGCCCTGAGCGAGGTGCTCAGCGCGTATGAAGCGGAAACCGATGAACCATTCCCGCAGGATCCGGCAGAGCAGTTGGCCGCGGTGCTGCGTTCTATGGCGCGGGCCTGGGAAGGAACATCGGCGCGGCTGTTGCGTCAGGCCAAGGGCGCCCCGGCGGATGCGGGGCTGGGCCTTGTGGTGCAGGAAATGGTGCCGGGCTACGGGCAGGGCGAATGCGGCTCTGGCGTGTTGCAGCTGGTCAACCCGGGCACCGGCATGCCGCAGATCACCGGTCGTTACCTGAGCCAGAGCCAGGGGCGGGATGCGCTTGGGGCGGGGACCGAGGCGCTGTATCTGGAGCGGGACGCACGCGGGCCGTCGCTGGAAGAATCCGCGCCTGAGGCCTTTGCCGACCTGAAGGCCCATGCCAGCCTGATGCGGCGTCGGCTGCGCGAGGAAATGCAGGTTGAGTTCGTCATCCAGAGCGGCGGAGTTCATATACTGGACGGTGTGCGCGTCACGCGGACTGCTCAGGCTGCGGTGCGGATTGCGGTGGCGTTGGCCGAAGACGGCATCATCCCGCGGGAAGAGGCGGTGATGCGGGTCGATCCGCGCATTCTGGCCGAGCTGTTGCACCGGCAGGTTGCACCGGACGCCAAGCGCGACGAAATCGGTCGCGGCATTGCGGCCAGCCCCGGCGCGGCGACCGGGCGGCTGGTGTTCACAGCAGCGGAGGCCCAGGCCAGTGCAGCCCGTGGCGAGCCCTGTATTCTGGTTCGGCGCGAAACCTCACCCGAAGATGTGCGCGGCATGCATGCCGCTGTTGGGGTTCTGACAGAGCGCGGTGGCATGACCAGCCATGCGGCGGTCATCGGGCGCGGCCTTGGCCTGCCGTGTATCGTTGGCGCGTCCAACATGAAATTCGACACAAGACGCAAGCAGTTGACCGCTGTGGACGGTCGGGTCTTTGTGCGCGGGGATATCATTACCATCGACGGCAGCAGCGGCGCGGTTCTGGCCGGTCAGCCCGAAATGCTGGAAGCGGCTGAAGATGGCGCGTTCCAGACGCTGCTGACCTGGGCAGACGATCAGCGTGACATCGGCATCCGTGCCAATGCCGACACCCCGGAAGACGCAGAGACCGCGCGCAAGTTCAATGCCCAGGGGATTGGGCTGTGCCGGACAGAGCACATGTTCTTTGAGCCGGGGCGTCTGACGGTGATGCGCGAGATGATCTTTGCCGAGACGTCAAAGGGGCGCGCGGCAGTTCTTGCGCGGCTGTTGCCCATGCAACGTGATGATTTTCATGCGCTTTTCCGGATCATGGAGGGGCTGCCGGTTTGCATTCGCCTGTTCGACCCGCCGCTGCACGAATTCCTGCCGACCTCGAAAACCGGACAGCGTGAACTGTCCGAAGCGCTGGGGATTCCGGTGAGCGATGTAACCCGCCGGGTTGAGGAGATGGAGGAATACAATCCCATGCTGGGGCTGCGCGGTGTGCGGCTGGGGGTGACGGTTCCGGAAATCTACGATATGCAGGCGCGCGCCATTTTCGAGGCGACGCTGGATGCCTCCAAGGAAGGTGAGCCGGTGGTGCCGGAGATCATGATCCCGCTGGTCTCTGCCAAGCGGGAGGTCGAGCTGGTCAAGGCGCGCATCGATGCGGTTGCCCTCGCGGTGAAGGCGGAGCGCGGTGAAGATTTCACCTACCGTTTGGGGGTCATGGTGGAAACGCCCCGTGCAGCCCTTCGGGCGGGTGAAATTTCGCCGCATACGGCCTTTCTCAGCTTCGGGACCAACGATTTGACCCAGATGACCTATGGCATGTCGCGCGATGATGCGGGGCGGTTCATGTCGGCCTATGTCAATCAGGGCGTCTTTCCCGAAGATCCGTTCCATGTTCTGGATACCGACGGGGTGGGGGAGCTGCTGAAACTGGGTGTGCAGCGGGGCCGGGCAGAACATCCGGACCTCACGCTGTCGATCTGTGGCGAACACGGCGGCAACCCCGAATCGATTGCGTTCTGTCGCGAAGCAGGGTTCGATTACGTGTCCTGTTCTCCGTTCCGGGTTCCCGTCGCGCGTTTGGCTGCGGCGCAGTTGGCGATTTCCAGCCAAATCGGAGATTCCAGAAAGAAATCCGCTAAATTGTAAGGAAAACAAGGCGCTTTGCAGATCTGTGCGTTTGGCGGACTGGATCCTGTGGTCTGGTGCGCAGGGGGTGTGCGGCTCTGTCGCTGGACGTTTTGAGGGTTTTCCACTAGGAGGTGCGTTCGCGTGACGTTGGGATGGCCGTGCGCGACCTTTCAAGTGGGGATGCCCTGATGAAAATTCTGACTGTAGCTGCCGTATTCGCCGCCGCCTTGGCTGCCGCGAAAGATGTATATGCGGAAACTGGTTTGGACGCTCTGTTCGAACGTGAGCAATCGACACTCAGCGCTGTGCCTACGGGCCGGCTGAACAATTTCTTCAACTTCACCCGGCCTGCCAAGAAGGTGAAGCCAACCGAAGTTCAGTTCACCAAAGCCTGGCTGGACACAATTCCCAAGGCCAAGGGCGATGAGAATTTTGCCTGCCTTGCAGAGGCGCTGTATTTCGAGGCCCGTGGCGAAAGCGTGAAGGGCCAGTTTGCGGTCGCCGAGGTGATCCTGAACCGGGTCAAATCCTCGCAATTTCCCAACAGCCTTTGTGGTGTGATCAATCAGGGAACAGGGCGCAAATATCAGTGCCAGTTCACCTACACCTGTGATGGCCACGAAGAGGTCATTCGCGAAAAGACCGCCTATGAGCGCGTGTCCAAGGTTGCGCGCCTGGTGATGGACGGGGCCCGGACGGGTCTGACCGATGGGGCGACCTATTATCACACCACAGCCGTGCGTCCGCGCTGGAGCAAGGCTTTCACCAAAACGGCGCGGATCGGTGTGCATCTGTTCTACCGCGATGATCGGTATCGTACTGCACTGAACAACTAAGACTTGCATGGCGCAATGTGGCGGGGGCAGGAAAGCGACCCCGCGCCGCTTTCGGCCACTGGCATGGCGCTTGGAAGCCTGTTAACCGGGCCTCCAATGCTTATGCTGGAACACCACAGCAAAATCGCCAGTTCAGGGACCCGATTGCCATGCCGTCAGAAATCCATCTCGCCTTTGCGCACCCGTCCGAGCGGTCGGAAGCGACAGCGCCCCGTGCGCCGCTGGACCGGATTTCTCTGCGCAATCATATCGTAGAGGTCGAGATCGGCGCCTTTCAGGCGGAGCGTGGCACCACGCAGCGGATCTGCTTTAACGTGGTCGTCGAAGTGACCCCGCTGCCTGCGGATCTGGATGATGATGTTGACCGCATCCTGTCCTATGATCGGGTGACCGAAGCGATTGCCCATGAGCTGTCTGAAGAGCGGCTGAATCTTTTGGAAACCCTGGCCGAGCGTGTGGCGGAGCGGATCCTGCTGGAGCCGCAGGCTGTGCGTGCCTTTGTGCGGATCGAAAAGCTGGACCGTGGGCCCGGTGCGCTGGGGGTGGAAATTGTCCGCGCCCGCGATCAGGTCGCATCCGAGGTCGACAGCGAAGAGCGCCCACATCCGCGTTTGATGTATCTGTCCAACAGCGCGATCGACAGCGCGAACCTGACCGGCTGGATCGATCAGATGGAATGTCGCAAACGTCCGCTGATCCTATGTGTCGGCGCACATGAGCTGGCGACACCCCAGACGGGCCACAAATGGACCCAGCGGCGGATTGATCTTCTTGCGATTGAGCAAAACGCCTGGCGTCTCGCGGCAAAGGATGACCGCTGTGTCGTGGTTGCAACCCGGACAGAACTGGACTGGGCCATGAAAAACGGGCAGATTTGCGTCTGGGCGCCGTCAAAAATCGTTTTGGATGCGGTAGATGGCCCCTCGGCTGCGCCCTCTGATGCGGTGGCGTTGGCTGCTTGGTTTGCCGCCACATTCGAGGCGGGCGAAATGATTGTGATTGGTGCCGCGTTGCCCGACAATCCGGGCGTGCCGCTGCGCGCCGTGGATGTGGAGCAGACACAACTGTGAGCTATTACCGACCGCTGGTTCAGCACGGGGAAAACCGCCCCGAGGGAGCCTTGCCACTGATCAGTGGCGCGCTTTGGTTTACTGAGGTCGAGGTTCTGGATCGCGGCGCGCCGCCGCGGATCATGCCTGCGGGGTTGCTGCCTGAAGAGGTTCGCCACCGGTTGACCGCGCGGCGGGCCACGATTGCCGGGCTCGACATGACCCAGCCGCAGATCATGGGGATCCTCAATGTTACCCCCGACAGTTTTTCCGATGGCGGTCAGCACGATAACGTCGCGGCGGCCTGTGAAGCGGCGCTGCAGATGGTGGCTGATGGGGCGAGCATCATTGATGTCGGCGGCGAGTCCACGCGCCCTGGTGCGGAACTGGTCCCCGAAGAGGAAGAGATCCGCCGAACAGCCCCGGTGATCGAGGCGATCCGGGCGCGATCAGAAGTGCCGATCTCCATTGATACCCGCAAGGCCGTTGTTCTGGCCGAAGCGCTTGAGGCTGGCGCAAGCCTGACCAATGATGTGTCGGGCTTTACCTTTGATCCGGCACTGGCGCCATTGACGGCGCAGGCGGGTGTGCCGGCCTGCATCATGCATGCCCAGGGTGATCCGGCGACGATGCAGGATGACCCGACGTATGAGAACGTGCTGCTGGACGTCTATGATTTCCTGTCGGACCAAATTGACCGGCTAGAGGCAATCGGCGTTGTGCGCGAACAGATCGTGATTGATCCCGGTATCGGTTTTGGCAAGACGCTGGACCACAACCTGACCCTGCTGCGCAATCTGAGCCTGTTTCACAGCCTTGGCTGCCCGATCCTGCTGGGTGTGTCGCGCAAGGGCTTTATCGGCAAGCTGGGCCATGAGCCGGATGCCGCCGCCCGTGCGCCGGGTTCCATTGCGGTAGGGCTTGCGGCCATCGGGCAAGGCGTGCAATTCCTGCGGGTGCATGATGTTGCCGAGACGGCGCAGGCGGTTCGCCTGTGGCAGGCCGTCCGATAAGACCCCAACGAAAGGGCCGATATGCGCAAATTCTTTGGTACGGACGGTGTCCGTGGAACTGCCAATATTCATCCAATGACCGCAGACATGGCCCTGCGCATCGGCGCGGCCGTGGGTCGGTATTTCCGGCGCGATGCGTCCGGTGTGCACCGGGTGGTGATTGGCAAGGACACGCGGCTTTCTGGCTATATGTTCGAAAGCGCGCTGACGGCTGGCCTGACCTCGACCGGGATGAACGTCCTGTTGCTTGGCCCGGTGCCAACCCCCGCCGTTGGCCTGATGACACGGTCGATGCGGGCTGATCTGGGCGTCATGATCTCGGCCAGTCACAATCCGGCGGCTGACAATGGCATCAAGTTCTTCGGCCCCGACGGGTTCAAACTGTCTGACAGTGTCGAGATGGAGCTGGAAGCGCTGATCGAAGCGGGCGTTGAACCGGCTCAGGCGCAGAACATCGGGCGGGCCAAGCGGATTGATGATGCGCGGTTCCGCTATGGGGAGCGGGTCAAAAGCTCGTTGCCCCGCGACATTCGCCTCGATGGTCTGAAGGTGGTGATTGATTGCGCCAATGGGGCTGCGCATCGCGCCGCGCCAGAGATCCTGTGGGAACTGGGCGCTGATGTGATCCCGGTTGGCGTGTCGCCCGATGGGACCAATATCAACCGCGACTGCGGCTCGACTCAGCCGGGAACCGCGGCAGAGACCGTCGTGGCTCATGGCGCCCATGTGGGGATTTGTCTGGACGGTGACGCGGATCGGGTGATCGTGATTGATGAGACCGGCAAGGTTGCGGACGGCGATCAGCTTATGGCCCTTCTGGCCAGCCGCTGGGCGGCCGATGGCCTGCTTGCCGGAAATGCGCTGGTGGCCACCGTCATGTCCAACCTCGGCCTTGAACGCCATCTGGCCGGGCAGGGCATCGGGTTGGAGCGCACCGCAGTCGGGGATCGCTATGTGGTCGAGCGGATGCGTGAAGGCGGGTTCAATCTGGGGGGCGAGCAATCGGGCCATATCGTGATGTCCGATTATGCCACCACCGGAGACGGGCTGATGGCGGGGTTGCATTTCCTTGCAGAGATGGTGCGCTCTGGCCAGAAAGCGTCTGAGCTGGCCCAGCAATTTGCACCGGTTCCACAGCTGTTGAAGAACGTGCGTTTTGCCGCCGGTCAGACACCGCTGGAAACGGACCGCGTTCAGAGTGCGATTATGGCCGCTGAAAAGGCGTTGGAGGGCAATGGACGCCTGCTGATCCGCAAGTCCGGCACAGAACCGCTGGTGCGGGTCATGGCCGAAAGCGAAGACAGCGCATTGCTGGCGGAAACCGTCGATGCGGTGGTCGCGGCGGTCGAGGCTGCTGTATCGGAATAACCGGAAAAATCGCTCAATCCGATTGCCCCGTCTGTGGTTGTGCCGCAGGCGGGGTTTTTATGTGTGGTGGTGTTTCACCTGCATCAGCGGCTGGATGCAAACAGCCGCCGCAAAGCGCCCAGCTGGCTCAGCCCCAGCCCGCCCAGGATCAGCGCCATCGCGAGCAGCATCAACGGCGGCAGCGCCTCGCCCAGAAAGACAGCCCCCAGAACCACGGCCCAGACCGGCACCTGGTAATTGGTCAGGGTCATGAATGTGGGGCCTGCCTCGCGCACCACGATGACACGCAGGAAATTCGCCGCCGCAGTCGGGACCAGGCCGAGAAAAGCCACCAGCAGGAGGGTTTGGTTGTCCGGGGGTGGCGGCGGGCCTTCGGCCAGCCAGGCAACCGGAACGATGATGATACTGCCAATCACCAGCACCACAGCAGCAAGCCCGAGGGGATCCACAGCAGGCAGTCTGCGCGTCAGGATGGAGCTGACCGAATAGCAGGCCGCAGAGGACAGGCAGGCAATGCGGCCGTAGGTTTCCAGCTCGGCGCCGCTGCTTTCAAAGGCCTTGCTGCCGATCAGCAGGGCAACGCCGACAAACCCGATGGCAAAGCCGATCAGGCGGCGCAGGGTCATCTGTTCGCCGGGGACAAAGACATGCGCAAGCGGCAGGACCATCAAGGGGATCGCCGCCATGCTGATGCCGGTAAAGCCAGAGGACACATGCTGCTGGCCCCAGTTGATCAGCATGAAGGGGACAGCGGTGCTGAAGACGCCGATGAGGCCGAGGGACAGCCAGTTGCGTTCTGCGTGAAACAGGCGAAAGCCACGCCAGCCCCACACCGAGCAAAGCAGCAGAGCCGCAAAACCGATCCGCCCGGCGGCCAGCCAAAACGGCGTGATCCCGTCGAGCGCAATCTTGATCAGCAGAAATGTCCCGCCCCAGACAAAGCCGAGGGTGGCAATCATCAGCCAGTAGCGTGGTGCGATGCTGCTTGTGCTCATGATCGGCTCTTGACCCATTCACTAACCGCGGTCTGAAAGAGATCGCGCGCGCGCGGCAGGATTGCCGGGTCCCTCATCTTGCGGTCAAGTATTTCGATCTGCAACTTCAAGGGGCGACGGTTAGACGACGAGGCTCCGGTGAGTAGAGGGATTGCCTTTGTGAATAGGGCTATGGCTTTTGCATCTTCGCCAAGATCTGCCTGTGCGATGCCTTGATTGATCAAATTGGTGGCGCGTTGGTGGTCGGTAAATAAAAAACCAGTAAACCGCAGACTGTTTTCGCATTTGTGCAACCTTTCATCCGCAGGGCGGCTGAATTTGTGGCATCCAGACGCGTAGAGGCTGAAGGAGAAAAAATAGATCCAAAAGCCCAGAAAGGCCCAGATCGCAATTGCCTTCAGCCATTGCTTGGGAGTGTCGCGCGGTTCAGTGCTGGGCATGGGTCCCTCGTGCCGGTTTCCGCGCGACAAAACCCCGCCGGGTGGGCGGGGTCAATGGCAATTGCTTTGTTATCTATCGAACAGTTGGCGGTTTAGGCCGCGCGCGGGCGGCGCCTGCCAGGGCATTGACGGTTGTCAGGGCCGTTGTCTGTGTGCCGGTGCCCGCGACAGGACAAGCCCGCCAAGGATCAGCGCCAGCGCGGCAAACAGCTGCGGCGGAAGGCTTTCGTTCAGAATGAGCGCGCCAAACAGAACGGCCCAGACTGGCACCTGATAGTTCACTGTCGACAAAAAGGCAGGCCCGGCGCTGCGGGCGACCTGAACCAGCAGAACCTGCGCCAATGCGGTTGGAACCAGACCAAGATAGGCCACCGCCAGCAGCGCATCGCGTGGTGGCAGGTTCTGGGGCAGACCTTCCTGCCACAGCGCGGCGGGCACGATGATCAGGGCGCCGCAGCTCAGCGCCGCGGCGGAGAGCGACAGCATGTTCACCTGCGGGCAGAGCCGGGTGATGATTGAGCCGATGGCGTAGCAGAGCGAAGCGCCCAGGCAGGCCAGGCGGGCCAGTGATTCAAAGTCGGTCCCGGCGGAGCGGAAAGCGTCGAGCCCGATCAGCACGACGACGCCGGCAAAGCCGATAAGGAAACTGATGGTGCGGCGCAGGGTCATATGCTCACCCGGCACCAGCACATGCGCCAGCGGCAGCACAAACAGCGGCACCACCGCCATGCAGACCCCGGCAAATCCGCTGGCCACATAGGTCTGCCCCCAGCTGAGCAGGCTAAAGGGCAGCGCATTGGTAAAAATTCCCATCCCAAGGGCGCAGGCCCAGATGATCCGGCCGTCCCGCGTGCGCAGCGACGGCAGGCCGATGCCCATTGCGTAGACCAGCACCAGAAGGCAGAGCGCTGCACTGAAAATCCGCAAGGCGGCAATGCTCATCGGGCCAAATCCCTGCAGGGCGACCGTGACCGCCATGAAGGAGGCGCCCCAGATCACACCTAGGAAAAGCAGCTTGGCCCAATTGGCGGCGCCGGGGGAGTTGTTCATTACAATACCTCAATCACTGGCAGCTTGCCGGTTTGCCGGAAAACTGCGCTGCTGCTGACAAATCGGGGAGGGCGCGGCCCGGCCTATCGGCCGGGCGGCAGGTCTGGAAAATGGCTTTCGGAAGAAAAAGGGCGCCCCAATGCGGAGCGCCCTGCAGAGGATAAAGCGCGCGGACGAACCCGCAGGCGCCTTAGTTCTTCTCTTTGTCGACCATCTTGCCGGCAGAGATCCACGGCATCATGCCGCGCAGCTTGGCGCCGGTTTCTTCGATCAGGTGCTCGTCGTTGGCACGGCGGGACGCCTTCAGGGTCGGCTGACCAACCTGGTTTTCCAGCATGAAGTCGCGGACGAATTTGCCCTGTTGAATGTCGTTCAGCACTTCTTTCATGCGCGCCTTGGTCTCGTCGTACTTCAGGATGCGCGGGCCGGTGACGTACTGGCCGTACTCGGCGGTGTTGGAGATCGAGTAGTCCATGTTGGCGATGCCGCCTTCATAGATCAGGTCAACGATCAGCTTCACTTCGTGCAGACACTCGAAGTAGGCCATTTCCGGTGCGTAACCAGCTTCGACCAGGGTCTCGAAACCGCAGCGGATCAGTTCAACCAGACCGCCACACAGCACTGCCTGCTCGCCGAACAGGTCGGTTTCGCATTCTTCGCGGAAGTTGGTCTCAATGATGCCGGAGCGACCGCCACCGATGGCGGAGCAGTAGGACAGACCGATTTCCAGCGCTTTGCCGGTTGCGTCGGTGTCAACAGCCACGAGGCAGGGCACGCCGCCGCCTTTGGTGTATTCGCCACGCACGGTGTGACCGGGGCCTTTGGGGGCCATCATGATCACGTCGACGCCTTCTTTCGGCTCGATCAGGCCAAAGTGCACGTTCAGGCCGTGGGCGAATGCAATGGCCGCACCCGGCTTGATGTTGTCGTGGACGTATTTCTTGTAGGTCTCTGCCTGCAGTTCGTCGGGCATGGTGAACATGATCACGTCACACCAGGCTGCCGCTTCTGCGATACCCATGACCTGCAGGCCTTCGCCTTCGGCTTTTTTCGCGGAAGGGGAGCCTTCGCGCAGCGCAACGACAAGGTTCTTGGCGCCAGAATCGCGCAGGTTCAGCGCGTGGGCGTGACCCTGGGAGCCGTAGCCCAGGATGGCCACTTTCTTGTCCTTGATCAGGTTAACGTCGCAATCGCGGTCATAGTATACACGCATGATCATCGTCCTTTTGTTTCGTGTTTGGCTGCAGCATAGACATGATTTCGGCAAAGGAGAGGGGGCGTTTACGCAGTTTTGTCAGAAAAATTGCAATGGTCATTCGCTGTAGGTCTAAATATAGTCAGGATCATGCTTGATGATCTTGACCGACGCATACTTCGCCATCTGCAGGCGGATCCCGAACAATCGCTGCCGGACCTGGGCGACCGACTTGGCCTGACTGCATCGCGCCTGTCGCGGCGGCTGGAGAAGCTGCGCGAGGGCGGCGTCATTCTGGGGCAACGCGCGGTGATCGACTGGCGCGCCCTTGGTTATGAGGTCGAAGTGTCATTGCGGATCACGCTGGACAAGACCAATTCCCGCGCCTTTGACGAGTTCATCCCCGCCGCGCGCGAAATCCCCGAGGTGCTGGAAATCCAGACCTTCCTCGGGCAGGTCGATGTGCGCCTCTCGGTGATTGCGCGGGACATGGCGCATTATCAGGGCATTTACCGCAGCCAGATCCTGACGCTGCCGCATGTCACCGACATCGAGGCGCTGATGCATGTGGCGCGGATCAAATCAGATGAGGCGCTGCCGATATGATGACGCTGGACGACATCGATCACGCGTTGTTGCGTGCACTGGGACGGGATGCGACGCAATCCGCGGGTGCGCTGGGGCGCGAGCTGGGGCTCAGCCAGCCTGCAACCTGGCGCCGCATTCGCCGTCTGCAGGACGCAGGCATCATCCGGGGGCGCAAGCTGGATCTCGATGCGGGCAAGCTGGGGTTTGGGGTCACGGTCTTTCTGGGCATCAAGCTTGCAACAAAGGGCCGTGTTTCGCTGGAGGATTTCGAGCGTGCGGTCTCTGCGATCCCGGAGGTGCAGACCGTCGAACATGTGCTGGGGATGTACGACTACCGTCTGCGGGTAACAGCCCGTGACATCGCCGATTTCGAGCGGGTGCTGCGGCGCCGGATCATGACCCTGCCCGGGGTGGGCAATGTCGATGCCAATGTTCTCTTGAGCGAAGAACGCAGACCTGGCCCGCTTGGCTAGGGGCTGACTGGGCGCGAGAGCCCTGTCATCTTTCCAAAAATACTCTCGCCGAAGGCACAGGCCCCGGACAGGGGCCTGATCCTTACTTCACGCCAAGCCCCATCTGCATCAGATTGCGGCGCACAGGAGCCAGCGAATAGAGCGCATTGAGCCCAAAGGCGCGCAGGTCGCGCAGGGGGCGCGGGGCCAGCATGGAGGTGCGGTTGAGCAGGTCGATCCCCTTGATCCGCATCTGGATGTCGCCGTGGCGCGCGCGGTGATAGGCGGCGAGCATCTTGGCATCGCCCAGATCGGTCGGGTTGGCCACCGCCAGATCCAGAAGCGCGCGCAGGTCGCCAAGGGACATATTGAGCCCCTGCGCACCGATCGGAGGGACGACATGGGCGGCTTCGGCCATCAGGGCCAGCCGCTCGCCGTTCAGCCGCTCGGCTGACTGGCTGATGATAGGCCAGATGGTGCGGTGGGACGCCAGTTTCAGATCCCCCAGCACGCCACAGCTGCGGCGGTTCATGGCGGCTTCAAACTGGGCCGGATCCATTGTCAGAAGGTCTTGCGCGCGGGGGCCTCGCTCCATCCAGACCACGGCGGACGAGGGTCTGCCCTCGTGATCCGGCAACGGCACCAGCGTGAAGGGGCCGCCGCTGCGGTGGATCTCTGTCGAGATATTGTCATGCGGCTGGTCATGGGTCACCGCAAAGGCCAGCGCCTTTTGCCCGTAGCGACGGGTTGTCACCGCAATCCCCGCCGCAGTCCGCATGGGCGAATTGCGACCATCACAGGCAAGGACAAGGCGTGCGGAAATCCGGCTGCCATCGCTGAGGCCGACGCGGGCGCTTGCGGTGCGGGTGAAAAGAGACGTGGTGCCAACGCCCGGACGGAAATCAACCGTGGACAGATCGGCAAGACGGCCCAGGAGTTCGCGGCGCAACAGCCAGTTTGGCAGGTTCCAGCCAAAGGGCTCTCCGGACAGGTCTGCGGAGTCGAAATCCTTGACGACGCGTGCCTCCGGTTCGGCCCCTCCGGCATCGATGATCCGCATGATCCTGAGCGCAGCGGCATGTGGTTCCAGATGGCTCCAGATGCCTGCCTCTTGCAGCAGCCCGCGGGCGGGCTGAAGGATGGCCGTGGTACGCAGGTCCGATCCGGCATCGTCGCGGGTTGTGACCGGCGGCGTGGGATCCACGCAGATCACGCGAAACCCTGCAGCCCCAAAGGTGGCGGCTGCCATCAGCCCTGCAATGCCACCGCCAGAAACCAGAATGTCACAGCTGTCAGCCATCAAACCTGCCTTTCGTCTTATCCCTTGTGAGATAGGCCTGCGAAGGTCGGAATGACAAGCGACATAACGTCCTTTTGCGTTCGGGCGTCGGCCAATGCTGACCTAGCCGCGCGTGATGAGGACCAGAACGACGACCATGGCAAAGGCCTTGGCCACTGCAGGCAGAAACAGTGCAGGCAGGCCCCAGACGGCGATGGCAAGCGCCCACAGCAACACATAGAGCAGGATCGCCAACAGGGGTTTGGTCGCGCCCGCCCAGTCATCTGCCCCACTGCGGGGGGACTGGTGCTGTGCCAAATCCAGCGCAACCGGGGCGTCAATCAGATCAAGAGAGAGGTCTTTCATCGGGCATCCTGTCGTTTGAGAGCGAACCTAAAGATGACCGGCATATATAGCTTTGACCAAGCGGCGTAAGGCCACTGCGGCCGCGCGCCACAGGGGGTGCGACAGGATGCGCACCCCTTGCCGTTCGCGCCTGTCAGATCTGGGCGAGAAACGCCGTCAGATCATCCGTGTGGTGGTGAATATGCGCGCCACCAACCGGCTCTGGCGCGACATGGACCGTGCGCATGCCCAGATCGTGCGGCGCTTGCAGATTGCGCGGATCATCCTCGAACATGGCGGCTGTTTCGGTTTTGATCCCGGCCTTGGCAAAAATGGTGTCAAAGGCCTGACGCTCTGGCTTGGGGCGATAATTGGCGTGTTCAACGCCGTAGATTTCGTCAAAACAGTCAGCCAGCCCACGCCGCGCCAGCACCTGTTCGGCGTAGGGGGCGGTGCCATTGGTGTAGATGATCCGCTTGCCGGGGAGGGCCTTGATGTGGGCGGCAAGCTGGGGGTCGGGTTCGAGCTGGTCGAAGTTGATGTCATGCACCTCGATCAGGAACGGGTCGGGGTCCAGATCGTGATGGGCCATTAGCCCCGCCAGCGTGGTGCCGTGTTCGCGCCAGTAATCCCCGCGCAGCTGATCTGCCACCTTCTTGTCGACGCCAAGGGTCGACATCACGTAGTTGGTCATCTTCACCTCGATCTGGTCGAACAGGCGAACAGAGGGGTGATAGAGGGTGTTGTCGAGATCGAACACCCAGTGGCGGACATGTGAGAAAGACTGCGATACCATATGCGTGGACCTATGGGGCTTGGTTCGTGATTGCAACTGCTTCGCAGCAGCTAGCGCGACCTTCGCTCAAGCCAACGGATAATATGCACCGCGGGGGGGATGTTTTTTACCCTGCGGGCTGGGCGGGGTTGATTGCAGGGGCAGCCGACCTGTAGACATCCATGAACAACAAGTCAGAGATCCCATTCATGAGCCGTTCTTCCAACCAGACCGATGCCTATGCGCTGATCCTTGAGGCGATTGATGTAGGCGTCTATCGCCCCGGCGACCGGCTGGTGGAGAGTGATCTGGCTGAGCGGTTTGGAGTGTCACGCACCCCCATCCGCGAGGCGCTGCAGCGGCTGGAGACGCAATCCCTTTTGGAACGGGATGGCCGGTCGCTGATCGTGGCCTCGCTGGATCACAACCAGATGGCAGAGCTTTATGTGGTGCGCCGCGAACTTGAGGGTCTGGCGGCGCGTCTGGCCGCGCGTCACGCCACCGAGGAAGAGATCCGTGTTCTGCAGGAGATGGTGGAATCTGATGATGCCTTTGTCGACAACCCGACAGAGCTGTCCAAGGCCAACCGTCGCTTTCACGAACAGATCCACCTTGCTTCGCACAACCGCTATCTGGTGCAGCAGCTGAACCTCGTACATCGCACGATGGCGCTGATGGCGACCACGTCGCTTGCGGCTGAGGGACGGGGGCGCATTGCTCAGGAAGAGCACAAGACGATCGTCAATGCCATCGAACGGCGGGACGAAGACGGCGCGGCGCGTGCGCTGAAGGATCATATCTCCGTTGCCTTCATGACCCGCCTGAAACAGGACGCGGGCGACCGCGCCAAGGGCTGAACCACCACCTTTGATGGGCTGTCATGTTCAGCCCAGTTTTTGGGTGCGGCTTTTGGGGCTGTGGCCGTGTGTGGTCTTGTCCCAGTAAAAGGGCTTCAGGATCAGCTCATAAAGGGCTTTGTAGACGGCGATGACGCCCATCGGGAAATAAAAGATCAGGCTGGGCGCCCAGAATGCCAGGCTGCGCCTGCCGGTGGCGCAGGCTGCGGTGATCGCAATGACCAGCCCCAACAGCTCAAAGAACACGAGAGACACACCCGCCAGATAGGTGGCCCCCGCAGGCAGGAGCGGCGCAGTCGGATGGGGCAGGCCCAACGTGATGAGCCAGAAGCTCCACAAACAGGGGGCCAGCAGGAACTGCCCGACGGTCCCCAGAAAGAAAGCCTGCAATCCAAGAAACTGACGCCAGCCCAGCTGTTTCAGCAGCAGCCGGGGGGAGCGCATGTGAACCAGGTAGGTGACCATAAAGCCCTTGAGCCAGCGTGAGCGTTGTTTGACCCAGGCCCAGGGGCGGCAGTTTGCCTCCTCGTAGGTGCTGGTCGGCAGCATGTCGGTTCGGTAACCAAAGCGGGACAGGCGCACGCCGAGATCGGCATCTTCGGTGACATTATGGGCATCCCAGCCGCCAACCTGTTCGAGGACGTCGCGACGAATGAACAGCGTGGTTCCACCGAGCGGCACCACCAGTCCAAGCCGTGCAATCCCCGGCAGGACGATGCGAAACCAGCTGGCGTATTCGAGGGTGAAACAGCGCGAAATCCAGTTCTGTGTGGGATTGTAGTAGTCCAGCGCCCCTTGCAGGCAGGCCAGGGCACCGTCCCCCTTGGCGAAAGCTGCGGCAACATGGTCAAGCTGATCGGGCTCTGGTGCGTCTTCGGCGTCCCAAATTCCAATGATCTCTCCGCGGCAGAAATTCAGCGCGTAGTTCATGGCGCGGGGCTTTGTTGTCAGGCCGCCGTGGGCGGGCACCTCTATCACCCTGAACCAATCCGGCAGATCTGCACAGCGGATTGCGTCGCGTGTGATGTCATCCTCTTCTTCCAGAACAAGAAGCACCTCCAGCAGGCTGCGGGGATAGGTGAGCTTGCACAGGCGGCGGAGCAGGGCGCGGCCAATTTCGGCTTCCTTGTAGAGCGGGACAAGGACAGAGATCATCGGCCGCCTGTGGCGCGGAGATGTGAATTTCGACCGCGAGGCAATCGGCAGCTCAATTTGGCGGCGCGACCGCATGGTCTGAATATGTGAGATGAAGCCCGCGCATTTCAGCAGGGTGAACAGCAAGAGCGTAAAGAGCGCGACGCCGCAGAGCAGGGCAAAGGCGTGCCGTGGAAATGCCAACGCAGTGAGCAGAAGCCCAAGCGCAAGGACGGCAGTTGCGCCGCTCCAGTCGGGTCTGCGCATGGTCCGGCAGCTGTATGCGAGTGGCAGACGGCTGCTTGCCTCGACCGCGAGATCCTTGCGGAAATGAGAGACCAGCAGCTGCTGTATATGGCTTTCCGAAGCCAGCACCGGCATCACCTCTCCGAAACTGGCAGCCAGATCCGTGCGGATGGTGTTCAGCTTGTTCGGGTCGGAAACGGCCACAACGACGGTCTGGCCCAACTGCATCCACGGCAGCACGGAGTGGCGCAGCCAGAACCCTGCGGGTTTTCGGGCCAGAAGCCGCGCTTGCGGATTGTGGCCGCTCAGATCGACCTTGGGGATCTTGTGCTGTGAGGACAGCGCGTCCATTACCTGATCCTGACTGGCCCACCCTTCTGACACGAGGATCCGGTCAATCGGGGCGCGCTGGTGTTGCTGCAGGGTGAGGGCCCGTATCACATGGTCCTTGCTGACGGCGTGATCCTGGATCAGACGCTGCTCCAGTGTGCGGCGTCCCACCTGTTTGGTCAGGGGGCGTGTGGCTCGAATCAATTCTAGGTTGTGCTTTGACATGCCACAAGGGTTTGCCCCCTTTCGCGATCCGGCAAGTCCCCTGCCAGATTGGCATCTTCCCAAAACGTTGAAACCCATGACAATTCCTTGCCATGGGTTTCAATTTTTAACGCAGCCTTTGCTGGATCAGGCGGATTTGCGTGCGTCCATCGCCTCGGCAAAACGCTCAAACAGGTAGAAACTGTCCTGCGGGCCGGGGCTGGCTTCGGGGTGGTGCTGCACGGAATAAACCGGGCGGTCCTTCATCCGGATACCGCAGTTGGAGCCATCAAACAGCGAGACATGGGTCTCTTCCACACCGTCCGGCAGGCTTTGGGCATCAACGGCGAAGCCGTGGTTCATGGACGTGATCTCTACCTTGCCGGTGGCGTTTTCCTTGACCGGGTGGTTGGCGCCATGGTGACCGTGGTTCATCTTGACCGTCTTGCCACCAAGGGCAAGCGCCAGCATCTGGTGGCCAAGGCAGATCCCGAACATCGGCAGGTCGGTGCTGTCGAGGATTTCCTTGATCATTGGCACGGCATATTCGCCGGTCGCCGCAGGATCGCCCGGACCATTGGACAGGAAGACCCCATCAGGGTTGTGTGCCAGAACTTCGGCTGCGGTCGCGGTCGCGGGCAAAACGGTGACGTCACAGCCTGCAGAGGCGAGGCAGCGCAGGATGTTGCGCTTGGCGCCGTAGTCAACAGCGACGACCTTGTGCTTGGGGGCTTCCTGACGGGTGTAGCCCTCGGGCCAGGCCCACCGCATTTCGTCCCAGCGATAGCTTTGGGGGCAGGTCACGTCTTTTGCCAGATCCAGACCTTCCAGACCGGACCAGTCACGTGCCTTGGCGACCAGCGCCTCGATGTCAAAGTTGCCGTCCGGGTCATGGGCCAGTGCCACATGCGGCGCACCCTGCTGGCGGATGGCGCGGGTCAGACGACGGGTGTCGATACCGCCGATGGCGATGCGGCCAGTGCGGGTCAGCCAGGACTTCAGCTCTTCGGTAGCGCGCCAGTTCGACGATTGGGTCGGATCCCATTTGACCACCATGCCAGCGGCAACGGGGTCGGCGGTTTCATCATCCTCTGGGGTGACGCCGGTGTTGCCTATATGGGGGAAGGTGAAGGTCACGATCTGGCCGGCATAAGACGGGTCAGTCATGATTTCCTGATAGCCGGTCATGGCGGTGTTGAAGCACAGCTCTGCAACTGTTTCACCATATGCTCCGAAGCCGTTTCCGTAAAAGATGGTGCCATCTGCGAGCGCCAAACATGCGGTGGGTTTGGGCGTGACGGTATCGGCCATGGCGCGACTCTCCAATCTGGGCAAAATTCATGGGCTTTTAAGGGGAGGTGGGCAACGCGTCAAGCCTGTGAGGCCGCGTTCTGCCATGCAAAATGTGCCCTCGCGTCATTCCATCGGGATAACTTGAATTGGCAGGGTGGTTTAGGTAAAGATCCCATTTCCGACTCCGTGGAAATGGACTGATAAATGGATACGCGAACTCGGGTCAATCAGGCCCTGAAACAGGCCATGAAAGACCGGGAGGCCTCTCGACTGGCGACTCTGCGTCTGATCAATGCCGCAATCAAAGACCGTGAAATCGCAGATCGCGTGGACGGTGAATCAGGTGGCATCGGGGATGCAGAAGTCCTTGCCATTCTTGGGAAAATGACCAAGCAACGCAATGAAAGCGCCCGCGCCTATGAAGAGGGCGGCCGGCTGGATCTGGCTGAGCGGGAATTGAACGAAATTGCCATCATCGAAGAGTTCCTGCCCAAGCAGCTCAGCGATGAGGAAATCACCGAAGCGGTCAAGGCCGCCGTGAGCGATACCGGCGCTGAGTCGATCCGCGACATGGGCAAGGTCATGGGCGCGCTGAAAGGCAAATACACCGGCCAGATGGATTTCGGCAAAGTTGGCCCGATGGTGAAAGACCAGCTTTGCCAGGGGGGCAACTGCTGATCTGCTGATTGCTCGGCATCGCATTGTTTCAAAGGCCCGCCATCTGTCGCGGGCCTTTTTCTATTGGGGCAGGTCCAGCGGCCAACTGTGCGGCGCGGCTCAGGAAATCAGCGCGCACCTCTGCTGCAAAGGGATTGTCGCGCAGGATGGCGTCCAGCACGGCCGGGGCGTCTGCGCTCACCATGCGGCGGGCTTCCAGCAGGTGGTCAAAGCTGGATGTCGTCATGCGCAGCTTCTCTGGCAGGATCTGGCTCAGGGTTTGGGCAATCAGATGCGTCAGCCCCTGCACGGTGGCGACTTCGCGGTCGTGGTCTTCGGCGGTGGTCCAGATGACGTGCAGCCCAAAGAGACTGCGAAGCGCCGCTGCGATGCGCCAATGTGTTCTTCCACGCTGGGGGCAGAGTGCGATCTTGTGACCGGCGAGACCATCCTTTGCGCTTTGTGGGCCAAACAAGGGGTGGCTGCCGAGAATATTCACATGGGCTGGCAGATGGGTTTCCATATCCTGCATGGGGCGCAGTTTCACTGATCCTACGTCCATCACCGTCGCCCCCACAGCCAGCAACGGGGCGATCCGCTGACAGACGTCCGAGATTGATGAAACCGGTACCGCAAGAATGACAAGCGGGCAGGAGCAGGCATCTTCCAGAGTTGAAAACCGGACGCGAGCAGGCACCTTTGGGGGCTGGGCTGGATCATGCACCACGACCTGCATATGCGCTGCGAGATTTCGCGCAATGAGCTGACCAAAGGCGCCAAAGCCAATGAGACCAACACGCGGTGCAGTGGAAGAGGATGAAAACGGTAACATGGAACAGGGCTCCGCCTGGGGCCGCGATACCGATGGAATGAGAGGTCTTTTGTTCTGTCACCGCTGGATCGCGGCGGGATGAACATCAAGATATGAAAATGCGCCCGCCGTTATGAAAACAGCGGATAATAGACGGTCGAAAAGATCAGGGTCGCATTGTTCATGCCCCAGCCATAACTGGGCGCGCGCGGTATGTCAAAGGGCAGCATCAGGGTTTGCGAAAGGCTGCCAGCAACTCGTCATATAGCGCCTTGCGCTCATCTTCGGAGAGAAAGGCGCCGATTTCCACCTCGCGCCCGCTGCCCCTGAGAGTGACATAGTTCGGAACCGGCCCGTCATCAGTGTGCATTTCAACCTGTGTCCAGTAGCGGTTGCAGCTCCAGCTTTGGCGCGTGCCCTTGGGGTCGATCCGTTCGAGATGCGCCTCCTCGGGCTCCAGTCGCAGAACCTCCAGGATCTGGCGGTCTCGGCGGCTGCGGTCCAATGCCCATTTCACCGCAAACAGTGTGCCTGCCACAAAAGGCAACACCCCCCAAAGCGCAACGCTGCCAAGGAGAGGGATCATCGGGATGGTGATCAATGCGGCCAATGTACCGAGAAAGCGGACATAGCCCTCGACCGGCAGGGATTGATGCGGCCAGAGGTGCATTTCCTGAATGCTGTCAGTTTGGGGTGTCGTCCACTGGTAAGGCATGGGCGGAATTTAGCGTTGCAGACGGAGCTGTCCAGAGCTGCGTGCGCGGGGCCAATCACAGCTTTGGGAAGGCGGGTTGGGCAGTGGGGCATACCAAAAGAAGAAGGCCCCGGAGCCTGTGCTCCGGGGCCTGTCTTTTCAGATCATCGACACCTTAGTGGGAGTGGGAGCGATCCCATTCTTCCTGCTTGGGCAGGATTTCAAAGGTGTGCTCTGGCGGCGGAGAGGGCAGGGTCCACTCCAGCGTATCTGCATACTCGTTCCAGTAGTTGTTCTGGGTGATGCGTGCGCCGCGCAGCAGCGAGTAGATCACAACACCGAAGAAGAACACGAAGGAGGCAAAGGACAGGAACGCGCCGTAGGACGAGATCTTGTTCCAGTATGCAAACCCTTCCGGGTAGTCGATGTAACGACGCGGCATGCCCTGACGGCCCAGGAAGTGCTGGGGGAAGAAGGTCAGGTTGGCGCCGATGAAGAACATCCAGAAGTGGATCTGTGCGCCCAGCTCAGAGTACTGACGGCCGGTCATCTTGCCGAAGTAGAAATATACACCGGAGAAGATCGCAAAGACTGCACCCAGCGACATAACGTAGTGGAAGTGTGCAACCACATAGTAGGTGTCGTGATATGCGCGGTCCACGGATGCCTGCGACAGAACCACACCGGTCACACCACCAACGGTGAACAGGAACAGGAAGCCGAAAGCAAACATCATCGGTGCTTTGAACTCGATGGAGCCGCCCCACATGGTTGCGATCCAGGAGAAGACTTTAACACCGGTCGGAACCGCGATGACCATGGTGGCCAGCATGAAGTAGGCCTGCTGGTTCAGCGACATGCCAACGGTGTACATGTGGTGCGCCCACACGACAAAGCCCAGCACACCAATCGCGATGATCGCCCAGACCATCGGCAGGTAGCCAAAGACCGGCTTGCGCGCGAAGGTCGCGATCACGTGAGAGATGATGCCAAAGCCCGGCAGGATCACGATGTACACTTCCGGGTGGCCAAAGAACCACAGGATGTGCTGGTACAGGATCGGGTCGCCGCCACCTGCAGGATCAAAGAAGGTGAAGCCGAAGTTGCGGTCCATCAGCAGCATGGTGATCGCGCCCGCCAGAACCGGCAGGGACAAGAGGATCAGCCAGGAGGTGACGAAGATCGACCAGGAGAACAGCGGAACCTTGAACAGGGTCATGCCGGGTGCGCGCATGTTCAGGAAGGTGGTGATCATGTTGATCGCACCCAGGATCGAGGACGCACCAGAGACGTGAACGGCGAAGATCGCCAGGTCCATGGAGAAGCCGCCTTCGTTGGTGGACAGCGGAGGGTAGAGAACCCAGCCCACGCCCGAACCGGCCTGGTCGTTGCCACCCGGCGCGAGGACCGAGGCAACCGCCAGCGAGGTGCCCGCGACATACATCCAGAACGACAGGTTGTTCATCCGCGGGAACGCCATGTCCGGCGCACCGATCTGCAGCGGCATGAAGTAGTTGCCGAAGCCGCCAAAGAGGGCGGGGATAACCACGAAGAACATCATCAGGATGCCGTGGCCTGTGATCAGGACGTTCCAAAGGTGCCCGTTAGGGGTACATTCCGCAGACGCGTCTGCGAAGAGACGTGCGCCTTCAAGGCACATGTACTGAACGCCGGGATCCATCAGTTCAAGCCGCATGTAAACGGTGAACGCGACGGAGATGAAACCAACGATCGCCGAAACGATCAGGTAGAGAATGCCGATATCCTTATGGTTCGTGCTCATGAACCAGCGGGTGAAGAAACCGCGCTCGTCTTCGTGGCCGTGACCATGAATGGCTGCATCTGCCATTAAAGGTGCCTCCTGTTGCATAACGATAGGCCAACAAACGCCGTCCCCGGCGGGCCTAGACTCATCTTGGGTTTTAGTTCGCCAGCAACAGGCCTTCAATGGCGGAGTTTGATCTGGATCAAGAATAATTGTCGCGGGCAGGCCCTGTTGGGCTGCTCGCTTGCCCCTATGGGGCCCAATCTGCGCGGATTTGGCGAATTCGCGCGGGCGCAGTACCGCAAAGGCGCGGCATTTTGTCAATCGCCGCGCTTGACCCAAGGGACGGTGGGGCGCAAAACGACGACAGCCAGTCAGACCGGGGAAGGTCCGGTCCTGCTTATGGAGAACAGGTAGTGACCCAATACGACTCAGACAATATCTTTGCGAAAATTTTGCGTGGTGAGATTCCCGCCCACCGGATTTATGAGGATGAGGCAACCTTTGTCTTCATGGACATCATGCCCCGCGCCGATGGCCACATGCTGGTCATTCCCAAGACGCCCTGCCGAAACATGCTGGATGCCTCGCCGGAACAACTGGCCGCTGTGATGGCGACCGTGCAGAAAATCAGCCACGCAGCCCTTGAGGCCTTTGACGCGCAGGGCATCACGCTGCAGCAGTTCAACGAGGCTGCGGGCGGGCAGGAGGTGTTTCACCTGCACTTCCACATTCTGCCCCGTCGCGACGGAGACGCGCTGCGTCCACCCGGCAAAATGGCAGAGCCCGAGACCCTGGTCGAGCATGCCAATAAAATGCGGGCGGTGCTCGGCACGCAGTAGCGTAAAGCTAGCGTAAAAGATTCTACCTCAGCGGGAACTATTCTGTTGATGTGCACGCTTATTATCGCGTAGTTTGTGATCATGTAACGGGAGGCCTAACGCGGCTCTCGGGACTTGGGGCCCTGCTTTGGGAGGGGCGGGCCGACATTTTGAAACAGAACCCGACAGGTCGCAGATCCCACCAATGGCGGAGATCGTCAGCCTGTCGGATGTTTCGCTCCCCCTAGGGCCGAGATGTCGCAGGTCGCCCTTGGGAGATCCTTTTGATGCGCGTCGATGGTTCCAACCGACGATTACATCGGAATTGCATGGCAGTCTGCGGCGCTGCGCTCGTCCGGCTTTGTCGGCGGCGCGACCTAAGGAGGGGCCGCAAGAATGACGGCAAGGGACACCGGTGCAGCGGATCAGCTGGCCGATGAAAGCGCCATATCGGCGATATACAACTCTGTTCTCGGGGCCGAAAAGGCCTCAGCCTGGCGTGACAGGCTGGCTGCAGATCGTATTGATGACCGACAATGTGACATCGCCGCCCGGCACCTTCCCCAGCTTCCTGGCATGAATGATGCAGCCAAGGTGGCTGCCGACGTGGGGCAGGCAAACCTGTGGTCGGGTGGGCCACCCCAGACACTCTGGGCGCGCAGAGATCGTCTCCAACGCCATTTTGAACGCGCGCTGTATCTGCGGGCAAAGCTCTGCCATGACGATCAGTCCGGCGTTGCTGCTGACTTTATCGAAGTGCTGCCGGGTGGCGGCGGCAAGTGGTTGATGATCGCCGGGGACAACAGCATTTGTGGCGCCTCTGCGGGCTGGCCGACAACCGGACTGGCAACCGATGACTGGGTTGAACGCAAGATTGGCATTTTTGGATCATATCGCGCGGAATGGCAGGGTTTCTTTTCGGTGCAGTCACAGCCGCAGGACGACTGGCCGGGCGCGCCGGGGTGGCCGTCGCTTGCGATTTTGCGAAAGCCACGCAGCGGGCTGCTGCTGTGCCAGGCCCTTGCGCGCCCCTCTGGGGCCGCCGACGGCGCGGTGATGTTGGTCGAAGAACTGCCTATCGGGGTCTGCGATATCTGTGTTGATCAGCTGACAGAGTATTTCGGGTTTGATACCGCCGAAAAACTGACCCTTCGGCAGATATTCTACGGTGAAGGCTGGCTGGTCCTGCATACCGCAACAGGCGGACGCCGGGCGCCGGAACTGCCGATCTTGGGGTCGATGCTGTCCAAGACCGGTGCGCCCAACTATGGCGAGATGCTGAGGCTTCTGACCAATCTGCTGGCCCAGTCCACACAAGATCAGGCCATCGCCACGGGACAAACCCGCCCCGAAGAACGGACTTTGACGACCGATGTCGGGCTTGCGCAGTATCTGCGTTTTGGCGCGGACAGCGGCCACCCGGTGATTTTCACCCATGGAATATTTGACGGGATTGCCCCGCTGCAGCGCCTGCAAGACAGCTTGCGTCGTCGGGGGCTGCGGGTGCTCGCCCCCTGGCGCAATGGTTATGGGGGCTCTGGCCCGATTGAGCCGAAGGCCGATCCCGTCGAAACATATCTGGCGCAGGTCGAGGCGCTGATTGATGAGGAGGGACTGGAGGCACCGATCATCCTCGGCCATCGCAGCGGCTGCCTCTTTGCGGCAGCGGCGGCGCGGCGGCTGAGGGATCGGATTGCCGGGGTGGTCTGCGTTGGTGCAACCTTGCCCCTGCAAAGCGTCGGAGAAACCGGCGCGCTGAGGGGGCACCAGCGCGCCATGGCGCTCAGCGCGGTTCGGGCCAAGGCCATGCTGCCGTTAATCGTGCGCAGCTGGAGACGCAATGTCCGTCGCAAGGGGCCTGCGGTGCTGGTCTCGCAGCAAATGGCGGCAGGGGAGGATGAGCGCAAACTGTTGTCGGACCCCAGTCTGGCGGCCCTGCTGGATCAAAGCCACCGTTCGATGATGGACCAAGGCGGCGGCGGCTACGAAAGCGATCTGAAACTGGCCGTGCGCCAGCGTGACATGCGCCACAGCCCCAAGGCTGCCCCTGCGATCTATCTACATGGGGGGCAGGATCTGGTCACGCCGGTGGATAAACTGCAGGCTGCTCTTGGAGGGGCCGACAATCTACAGGTTCGTGTGTGCCGACGCGCGGGCAGCATGTTGTTTTATTCGCAACCGGACTGGGTTCTGTCCGCGCTGGAAGAGATGCGGAGCACGTGACAACCGTCGCACGCCCCGCGAAGGGCAAGAGCCCCTGACATGACAACGGCGCCCGGTGGGGCGCCGCAGATCAACATGACCGGCTGTCATGGCACCGGTCAATCGGTCGGGCAGGTTTCGGTCTCTGCAAAGGCGATGTCGAAGGTCTTTTTCAAGGCAACATCGACGTCGTCCATGGTCACAGGCAAGCCCAGATCCACGAGGCTGGTCACGCCGTATTCCGTAATCCCGCAGGGCACGATACCATCAAAATGGCTGAGATCCGGTTCAACATTGATGGAAATGCCGTGGAAGCTGACCCATTTGCGCAGCCGAATGCCAACTGCCGCAATCTTGTCCTCGGTCTTTTCCCCATTCGCCATCAGCGGTTTGTCGTCCCGCTCTACCCAGACGCCGACGCGGCCGTTGCGGACGTGGCCGGTGACGTTGAACTCATCCAGCGCCAGGATCACCCAGCGTTCCAGCTGACGCACAAAGCAGCGCACATCGCGCCCGCGTTTGGCAACGTCCAGCATGACGTAGATCACGCGCTGACCTGGCCCGTGATAGGTGTACTGCCCGCCGCGTTTGCTGGTGTGGACCGGGAAACGATCGGGATCGGTCAGATCCTCACTCTTGGCTGAGGTGCCCGCGGTGTAGAGCGGCGGGTGTTCGACCAGCCAGATGCATTCATCTGCTGTCCCGGCTGCAATCCCGGCTGCGCGCTCTTCCATGAAGGCGACAGCATCTTCGTAGTCGGTAAACCCTGAGCTGGTGATCCATTCGACCATCGGAACATCCTTTGTTACGTGTCCAGTAACCTATTTTGCAGCCTACGCGCGAATTTTCTGGCTTGGGCTGCGGGCTGTGCGCTACCGTGGTTCGTGTTTTTCATCAATAGGGAGCGCGTACAATGTTCTCACATTCTCTTAAAACGACATTAGCGGCCTCATTTCTGCTTACCTCCGGGACTGCTCCGGCAATGGCGGACAATCTTGGCGCGGCATTGGTCGGAAGTATCATCGGCGGCGTGATCGTCAACGAGGCCAACAAGAATCGGGCCAGAAAGCAAACTGTCACCAGACAAAAAACATATTCACCGGCGCGGGCACAGAACCGCGAAACCCAAACCGCGCTCAACTACTTTGGGTTTCCGGCAGGGACACCAGATGGGGTGATGGGGCGCAAATCTCGTTCTGCGATTGCGCAGTATCAGGGTCACATGGGCTTTCCTGCGACCGGAGAGCTGACGCCCTATGAACGCGATTTCCTTGTGTCTTCCTACAGCCGTGCCCAGATCGGCGGCCCGCAGGTCATCAAGGCCATGCAAGGCCCAACCGGGGTCCGCGGCCTGCTTCTGACCTGGCGGGACGAGGCAACAGGCGTGCGCAGCGCCTCGAGCGGGGGCTATGGTGGTCTGCCGTTTGAAGTGAGCGAAGCGGTGGACGAAATCGCCGCGAGTGCCGACCCAAGCGCAGAGCAACTGTTGCAACGCTCGGGCTTTATGCAGCTTGCAGACCTGAACGGCGACGGCAAGAACGATTATATGATCGATACGTCCGTGTCGGGCAGTTCGTTCTGGTGTGGGGCGTCTCACTGCTCTGTCATGGTCTTTGCCTCGACACCGCAAGGCTATCAGCGCAACGACTTTATGGCGCGTGGTGTGACAACGGCGAGTTTCTCCTGCCATCAGGGTGTTTGCCGCATGACTGACGCCCCGGCTGCAGGAAGCGTTCAGGCCGCCGCGCCGACACCTGCTCCGGCACCGGCCCCCGCGCCGGGGGCAACGGTTCTGGCCTCGACCGTGGCGCCAGCCCCAGTCCCGGCACCTGCACCAGCCCAGGGCCTGGCCGGCATCCAGCTGTTTGAGCAACCCGCCGATGCGCCGACGCTGGCATCGCTCACCAGCCATTGCAGCAAGGTCAGCCTGCTGACCAGCTCCAACGGTGGCTACATGACGGTGGCAGATATGCGGGATCCGGAACTGGCACTGGGAGAGCAGTTCTGCCTTGCGCGCTCTTACGCGATCAACTCGGGCGAGGCGTTGGTGGCCAAGATCAATGGCGTCACCCAGGCGCAGGTGGACAGCCAATGTGACGCGTTCGGCCCGGCAGTGCAGCCCTATCTGGCGAAGCTCGGCAGTGACGGGGCTGAGGCGGTCATTTCCGATGTGCAGAAGTTCGTGCTGCAGTCCAACATGTCGATCGATCAGCTGGCGAACACTGCAGGCATCTGCCTGTTCTCGGGCTATCGTCGCGACAACATGGACGTGGCTCTTGGCGCAGCGCTGATCATGGTCGGTGTTGGACAGCGCCCCTATGCAGAGCTGGTGGGCCATCATCTGGCGCAGGGCTTTGGTGTGGTGAAGTCTGCTGACAAGGCGCAGGGCTGGTACGAAACCGCCATCAGCGCGCTGGAAGCAGGCGCAACCCCGGCTTTCGCACCGGGTCAGCCGGAACGTGTTGCCCTGATCAAGGCCGCCTCAACCGGTCTTGTGGGCGGGCTTGCGCAGCCGGTTCCTGCGGCAAGCACTGCATCGGCCTTGCCGACCTTCTCCACCGACTGAGAATGTCGCGCAAGATCCATGGTTTAGAGGGGCCGGGCATCATGTCCGGCCTCTTTTTTGCAGGAAGTTCACAAAACGGAAGAAAATGCGCATTTTGCATCTTCACATCCCCGCACAGCTCGTCTATACGCCGCTACACCAAGTCAAGACAGTGCGGTCGTGGCGGAATTGGTAGACGCGCAGCGTTGAGGTCGCTGTTCCTTAACCGGAGTGGAAGTTCGAGTCTTCTCGACCGCACCATTTTCTCTTTTTCCTGAGATGATGTTCAGCCCAAGCGGGCCATTCGACCCTGAGGTGGCTACCTCAGAGGTCTTTTTGCATTTCAGCTGAGCCGTTTGCGCAGCAGTGACAGGGATCCGTCGAAGATAGCGATGTCCTCGCCGGCGCGGGCGGCGAGATGGGCGCCTTCCAACAATGCGAGGGTGGCGCGGGCCTCTTCATTGGGGGCGTCGGCCGCGCGGATTGTGCCGTCGTCTTGGGACTGCGCAAAGATCGCAGTGAGATGGGCCAGGACCATGGCGCGGAATTGGGCGACCTTGTCCATTACATCTGCGGGCAGGCTTTCCTTGCTGATGGTGAAGGCGATGCACAAGCACAGCTGGCGGCCACCGGCAAGAGCGTCGCGGTAGAGGTCAATCATGGCAGACAGCTGTTTGGCAGCTGTTGCATGGGTTGCGCGGATCGTCGAGCAGGCCGCGTCAAAGCGGCTGTGGTGGCGATCGATCAGCGCCGAGGACAGGGCGGATTTTGTTGGAAAGTGATAGTGGATGGAGGCCTTTCGAATGCCTACATCCTCGGCGAGGTCGGCATAGCTGAACCCATCATACCCACGGGCGCGCACGGCACGCTCGGCGCTGTCCAGCAGCGTGGTCCGTGTGTTCTGTTCCATCATTCAGCCCCTTCGGTGGCAGGGATCTGGGTCAGTGCCGCCTCTGCGGCAACAAGAGCCCCTTCGAGGTAGCCGCCGAATTCATTGGCAACTTCCGTGCCTGCAAACACCAGACGACCGTCCCACAACCCTAGCAGAGCCCGCGGCATCCCGTAATGGGGGTGATAGGACAGGGGGTGGTGGTCAAGGGACGTGGCCGTCAGCGGGTCGCGCGTCCAGTCCTTGATGGACAGGGTTTGTGGGGTGGCAGCCTCGGCGCCGAAAATCCGCACCAGCTGGTCGAGAATGGCCTGTTTCAGAGCGGCCTGATCCAGCCGTGCAGCGGGAGGAAGCCCAACAAAGCCGAACAGGGCATATGGGCCATCCGCGGCGGAGGCATCGTGAATTTCCGCCAATGGTCCCTTACGGCTCATGGCGTCACCCGAGAGCCCGGCGCCGCGCCAGAACGGACGGTCGTAGATGGCAAAGGCCTTGGCATGACCGGCCATCCATGTCGCAACTTGCGCCATCTCCGTCATGGTGTCGGAGGTAAGAGCAGGGGTAAAGGCGAATTGAGCGGCCAGCCTTGGCGGCAGGGCAAGAACAACACGGCGGGCGTGAATGTCGTCTCCTGTTTCCGAACGCGCGGTGATCCCGTTTTCGGTCTTTTCCAGTGCCGTGATCTTGGTGGACAAACAGATGTTGTTTTGAGGCAGCGCAGCCGCCATCGCGGTGGTCATGGCGCCAAAGCCACCATCGATCCGCCAGGAGCCCTCCATAGAGGCAAATCCGCGTCCCCGCTGGACCGAGCCATTAACCTCCTCATAGCTCAGCGCGCCGTCGGCGTATTGATCGAACCGCGTCAGACCCAGCGCATCGACAAGGGCCGCAATGCGGGGCTGGCCTGGCCAGAACCACGACGGGCCAAGATCAAAGGCGCCGCCTGCGTGGGTTTCGCTGAATATGCGGCCACCCCAGCGGTCACGTGCCTCCACCAGCAAAAAACGATCGCCGCGGGCTGAAAGGTGGCGCGCAAGCGACAGGCCCGAAAGCCCGCCGCCGATGATCAGGGTTTCTGTGTCCATGTCACACTCCTTCTGTGGCTGATCGCAGGTCACATCCCTTTGCCCAGGCTCATGTGCTGCTCTGTCGCGCGCGGGTGATGCGCGCCAGAACAGGCCGGGTCAGACTGACGGCGCTTTTGCGTGGGGAAGGTGGCCGGTTTTCATCCAGACCTTTGCTCCGTCCGCTCCGGCAACCGCAGAAAGGGGTGCACCTTCGGGCAGGCGCAACCAGCTGTTGCGGGTCAGAGTATCGCCACCTTCCGTGAGGCTTCCGCCAATGATCAGCAGTTCATGCCCGCCGGGCGCGTCTGAGGTAAACGCCGCTCCGGGTTCAATATCGCTGTAGGTCACAACTTCGCGCTGGTCTGAGTGCAGGGTTGCGGTTGCAACGCCATCGCTGGCCGGGGGCAGCTCTGCCGACATGTCCTTGCGAAACTGGGTCCGGTCATCGAGGTCGAACTGCCAGAGTTTGACAAAGATGGTGCAGCCCTCCGCCGAACCGGGGGTGTGCTGGCTGGTTGGAGGATTGCGAACATAAGTGCCTGCGGGGAAATCGCCGTGTTCGTCCTGAAATACACCGTCCAGGACGACGAACTCTTCCCCACCAGTGTGGGTGTGTGCCGAGAAGTGGCTGCCGGGGGCGTAGCGGACGATCGTGGTGGCACGGGCGACTTCGCCACCGATACGATCCAACATCCGCCTGTCGACGCCCTTCATCGGGGAGGCCCGCCAATCCAGTTGATCTGCATGGACCACAACCCGGCTGGTGAAGTCGGCATTCAGTTCCATCGCCTGTTCCTTTCGGTGCGAGTTATCTACCTACCAGTAGGTAGGCAATCATGACAGCCCGAACAAGGGCAGGAGAGAGCGCTCACGCGGACGTGAGCCCGCCCCCTTGCAGGTCGGCTGTCGCAAGGGGGCGGGATGGATCAGGTGCGCGCAGCCTCGAAGGAGGCCCAGGCCGCTTCAAAAGCGTCAAAGTCGAACCCCTCCGCCCGGGCCGGGCCGAGGATCAGTTTCTCGGTATCGAGAAGCTTGTGGATCGCAGCCTCCAGCTGGTCAACGACGTCCTCGGGGATCACCAGCGCCCCGTGACGGTCCGCGTGGACCAGATCACCGTCGCGGACCTGAAGGCCAAAGATGGTGACAGCTGTGCCAATCTCCTTGACGTGCACAAACCCATGCGATGGCCCGACCGAGCCTGCGACAACAGGAAATCCGTCCGGCAGGTCGCCGAGGTCCCGCATCACCCCATTGGAAAGCGCCCCGCTGATGCCAAATCCCTTGTGCACCGTCGTGTTGATCTCGCCCCAATAGGCCCCGATGCAATTTGGGTAATCAACATCTTCAACAACCGTCACGGCGGGCCTGGGGCCTTCTGCCATGTGGCGATAGTAATCCATCCGTCGCGCCTTGATGATATCTGGCGCTTCGGTTGGTGGGGCGAGTGCTGAAATCTTGGCCGTCCGGGCATAGCCGACCATCGCGCCTGCCTCTGGCGCTGAACAGAGCATGGTGCCGCGGGTGAAGGCGTTGAAGCCACGCTTGCCTTGGGCGACTTCGATCGCGTTGCAGACTGTTGGCGTGTCGACCCGGCGCAGCAGATCAAGAAGGGAAGGGGTCATATGGCCTCCAGCCAGCGGGCCAGTGCCGCTGTGGTCTTGGTGGGTTGTTCCAGTGTCGGCAGATGGCCGGCACCATCGATGATCTTCAGTGTGCTGTTGGGCAGCAGATCATGCATCAATTCGTGGCGTGACACGGGGCACAGGGCATCATCACGCCCGCAAAGGACGAGAGCGGGGCCATCGAAGCTGCGCAACGTATCACACTGGTCCGGCCGATCACGCAGGGCGCGAGACTGGTTGACGAACACCTCGGGCCCCAGATCCAGCGCCATCGCCATGCACAGGTCAAGAATGGCAGCCCTGTCTGGCCCTTCGGTGAGATAATTGGGTTTCATCTCATCTCGCATCACTTCTGCCAGGCGGCCGGATTGAACCGCTTCGATCTGAGGCCCCCGTCGCGCCTGTATGTCCGGTTTCTCCGCGAGCGGGTTGGTGTCCATCAAGGCCACAGCCGCCACCCGGTCAGGGGCCTGACGGATGATCTCCATCGCCAGGATCCCGCCCATCGAAAGGCCAGCCACCGCAAAGCGGGGTGGCGCTGCATTCAGCACCGTCCGGGCCAGTGCGGTCATCGTATCGGCGCCGCCAATTGGGGCGGTGATCAATGTGTGGCGACCCGATAGCGCCGCGATCTGAGGTTGGAACAGGCGGGCATCGCACATCATGCCCGGTAGCAGCAGCAGCGGTGTCATGCGCGCCCTTTTGCCAGCGCAGCACCGTCAGCCAGCGATCGCAGCTTGGCGTAGGCGATATCGGGATCAACAGCGCCAAACCCTGCAAAGGTGCCAAAGCCGCAATCAGACCCTGCGATAACGCGGTCAGCCCCCACGATGCCGGTGAAACGCTCGATGCGCTGGGCGACGACTTCGGGGTGCTCGACAAAGTTCGTTGTGCTGTCAATCACGCCCGGCACCAGAACCTTGTCATCGGGGATTTCCGCCTTCCGGTCCCGGAAGACCGTCCATTCATGGGCATGGCGGGGGTTGGACGTTTCAAAAAGCACATAGCGCGCCTTGGCCGCCATCAGCGGCGCAAACACCGTATCCATCGCGATATCGCAGCAATGCGGGCCCTCGTAGTTGCCCCAGCAAATGTGGATCCGAACCTTTTCAGCTGGGACATCCGACAGCGCGTGGTTGAGCGCCTCGACATGCATCTGGGCGATCTTGACGAACTCCGCGTCGCTCAGGTCGTTGAACAGCATGTGGCGGGACAGCGCGAGATCGGGGCAATCCAGCTGCAGGTCGAGCCCGGAGCCCACGATCGTTTCATATTCCTCCTTCATCGCATCAGCGAGTGCTGCGAGATAGCCCTCTCGGGTTGGGTAGAAATCATTTTGCAAAAACAATGAGATCACACCAGGGGAGGCCGCATTCATGAAACCGCGCTCTGCGCCATGCTCTGCCATTGCGGTCTTGAGGTTCGCGATGTCTTTTTGCAGTTCGCCCTGGCCTTTGGAACGCACCTCTCCGGTGCACATGGGACGGGCGTATTGCGGCGTGCCGCCATCATTGGCGAGACGTTCCAGAAACCCCGGAAACATCTTCAGATCAGCAGGCGCGTTGCGGGGGCTGTCGCCGGAAAACCCCGTGTAGCGGTCCTTGACGTAGGTCGCATAGGAGATCTTGGAGGTTTCACCGTCGCTCACGATGTCGATGCCGGCCTCCAGCTGTTTCTTGACGGTCGCGCTGACGGCTTGGGTCATGCAGCTGTCAAAAGCGCCTTGATCAAAGGGCTTTTCCTGTTCGCGGGCAAAGATGAAATCCACCACGTCCTGCGTGCGCGGCAGCGAGCCTACATGGGTTGTCTTGACCATTTGGGGATCTCCTTGCTTGGCATGGCGTCGATGTTGGCGCCCGCTGACGCGCGGGCGCATGGGGCGTTGTGTGATCCCCGCCCCGCATTGGGCGGGGCAGGGACAATGGCGGGTTTATGCGCCGGTCCAGGTGGCGCCGGCGGGATCGTCGGTTGCTGTGATGCGGTAAAGCCCGGCCTGACCCGTCATGGAGGGTTGAACGCTGTAGCTTTCGCCCGGCAGGACAAGGGCGGTGTCCCCAGCAGACAGTGTCACATCGACGTCATTGATCGAGATCGCCCAATGGCCGCTTGCGGGCATGAGGACGACGGGTTTTTCCGCAGTGATCTTGTCCGTGATGGCAGAGCCACGACCAAGGAAGTCGACATCAAAACCGGGCTTGTCCTTGATGATGGCATCTTCGCCGATCACCCTGGCAGGTTTCTTGGCGGACAGGGCCATCAGATCCCAGTAGCGGGCGACGTATTTGCCGACCACTTCCTCGACCGGTACTTCGGGATAGGCCTTCAGCTCGTCCTCGTTCAAAACGGGCATGGGGCGCACGTTATGGGGCAGCTCTTCGCCCTTTTTGCTGTCATACAGAACGCCGTTGTCGCCCAACATCAGCCCATGGGCCTGTGCGTCCTCGATCACCTGCGGGGCCCAGGTGACACCGCCGCCCGCATCGTCACCGCCCAGGATCGACATGATCATCCCGTAATCCTGGCCGACGTTTTCGAACCCACGGAAGATGCCCGTCGGAATGTTGAAGATATCGCCTTCCTCGGCAATGAATTCGCCCGCGGTGCCATAGCGGCCCCAAAAGAACCGCCAGCGTCCCTTGGCAACAAAGAACACTTCGGCCGTGGTGTGCGAATGCAGGCTGTTGCGGCACTTCGGAGGCTGGCCAGCTGCGCCAATGTTAAACCCGATCTTGTCGGTGATATGGACATGCTGGTCCGGGCTTTCGCTGACGCCGCCACCGATGATGGTAAAGTTTTCTTTCTGGTCGGAGCCGGGGGTGTGGGCATCAATAAAGGCGGTCTTGCAGGGGCGCAGCTCACCGTAGCGGACGATGCGGGATTGGATGGTGCTCATGGTTTTTCTTTCAAATCTGAATGCTTTGTGGGTGGAAACGGACTAGTCCATGCCGCCGGGTGGGCGGTTGTTCAGTCGTTTCGCCCGCAACGAGGCGCGGTGGCAGTGAAACCGCCGGGTGCGCTCTGATGCGTCCAGATATGATGCGACCGGCGCCATGTCAGAGATCGCCGGTATGCAGCAGGATCTGCTTCCAGACGGCGGTTTCATCAAACAGCGTCCATTCGCGGCGCAACTTGATGTCGCCGCCGATCAGTTCGCCCCATTCAGCGTGGCTGATCCCCAGCACGTAGAGATCCGCGCCACTTGGCGCACCAAGCGCCCCCCAACCGTCGTGTTTGCCCTGCAGGCTCCAGCGGATGGCAGAGCGCGGTGGCATGTTGGGATCGTCCCGGCCGATCTGGTGATGAATGGTGAATGTGGCAGAGGGCAGGGACGCGCGCAGCGACATCCAGAACCGATCAACCGGATCAAAGCTGTGACCGGTGCGCCCGCCCGGGTATTCCGTCTGAACGGCACGGTCATACTCGGCCTCGATCGCGGCCATATCGGCGCCCATCATTCGGGTCAGAAGGTCTGCGTGGCGTTGCCCCCAGGGATTGTCATTGCCCGATCCCTTGTAGGGTCCAGCCAGATCATTGGCCGGTGTCAGCGGTTTCACGCAAGCATCCGGCCCCCCTTCGCGCGCGATCAGGTCGCGGGCAAAGGCTTCGGGCTCCCAGCCCATCTGGCGCACAACGGCGCCGTTGTCCCGGATCAGCCATTCATCGTCGATGGCATTGTTTCTGGCGTGGCAGTCCGCAAGGATCCTGTAGGTCAACTTTGCCCCGGTCGCCTTGCCGAACAGGCCGTCGCCCAGATGAGTCGCCGTCGACAGGATCCGGTGGCTCGACAGCATGCCGTCCTCGGGTGTTCCTGACCAGATCACATCCTCGCCCAGAAGGGTTCGGTCGGGAAACTCGGCAAGCGTTGCCATGGTTGCGCCGATAACGCCCTGGTTGCCAGTCGACACGGAACCGGGCATCCGAACAACGATGTCGGGCGCATAATAGTCATGCAGCGTCGCGATGCCGCGATCTTCCCAGATCTCCTTGGTAATACCGACGATATAGTCAGGAAAGTCGCGGAATTTTGGGTCAAAGCCCTTCATTTTTGGTCCATCCTTCGGGAATGCGGGCCGAGCCGCGAGTAATGAGAGGTCCGTCAATCTCCACTCTGCGCGCGCCTTGGGGGCCGCCTTCGATTTCTTCGAGCAGAATATCAACGGTCGAGGCCACCATGCGGTTGGCGGGCTGGCGGACGGTGGTGAGGGAATAAGCAGGCCATGCGGCGGTTGGCACGTCGTCATAGCCGACAACCGATACATCACCCGGTACGGACAGCCCCAGTTCCGAGCGCAGAACGTCCATCACGGCAAAGGCCATGTGGTCGTTGGCCACGAACACCGCGTCAGGCGGGTCGTTTGCAAACATGACACGGGCGGCGGCGGCGGCTGTGTCCATCTGAAAATTGCCAACACCGCGGGCATGGAGGCTCAGGCCGTCCTCCGCCAGACGCTCGCAGAACCCCGTTTCGCGGTCGCGCTGGGTCGATGCCCCTTCCCAACCTGCAATATAGCCGATCTTGCGATGCCCTCCTGCCAACAGAAAGTCAGCCACCTTGCGCCCGCCAGAGTGATTGTCAGAGGTCACGGCAGACATGTCCGGGTCATCTTGCGAACGGTTGAACAGGACCATGGGCACACCGGCTGCACGGCAGCGCGCCGACAGTTCCGAAGACATGGCAACCGATGCGGCGATGATGCCATCCACCTGATAATCCAGGATTTCTTCGATGACCTCATCAATGCTGTCGGTGGTGTTGGGCGCCATGAACATCAGGACGTGATAGCCGCGTGCCTGCAACGCATTGGACAGCTTTTCCAGGGCCTCGGGGTAGAAGTGGTTTTCAAGATAGGCAACGACCAGCCCAATGATACGTGAGCGCCCGGACACCATCGCGCGCGCCAGAGAATTCGGCCGGTAGCCCAGCTGGTCGGCCGCTGCGCGCACCTTCTCGACGGTTTTCTTGGACGCGGATGCACCGGGGGTGAACACCCGGCTGACGGCGGATTGCGAAACACCGGCAAGGCGGGCGACGTCGGCAGATGTTACCTTGGCTGCGGTCATTCTGCGGTCCATCCTCCGTCAATCATCAAGGCCGACCCGGTGACGAGCGCGGAGGCATCCGAGGCCAGAAACACCACACCGCCCATCATGTCCTCGACTTCGCCTACACGGCCCAGTTTGATCTTGTCTTCGATCCAGGCGCGGCGGTCGGGGTTGTCGAACGTGGATTGGGTCAGCGGTGTCAGAATGAAGGTCGGACAGATCGTGTTTATGCGGATGCCGGCTTTGCCCCATTCGATGGCCATCGACTTGGTAAAGCCTTCTACCGCGTGTTTGGTTGCGGAGTAGACGGCGCGATCAATGCCACCGACCTTGGCCATCTGGCTGCTGATATTGATCAATGAGCCGGGTTTGCCCGCATCCATAAGCGCCTTGGCAACGGCCTGTGTCAGGAAATAGGCCCCTTTGAGGTTCAGCGATACGACCGCATCGAAATCCGCAGCTGTTGTTTCAACCGCAGCGCTATGACGGGCGAGCCCGGCTGAGTTCACCAGGACATCAAACGGGCCGTCGCTGGCCGTCCTGGCGGCGATGGACGCCTGCATGGCTTCGGTGTCGGCGACATCCAGAACCATCGTATCTGCCGCCAATCCGGCTGCCTGCATTTCGTCCATCAACTGCTGCAGCGGCTCTGGTCGCCGGGCAGCCAAAGTAACTTGCGCTCCGGCTTCGGCCAGAGCGACGGCGCAGGCGCGCCCGATGCCAGAGCTGGCCCCCGTGACCAGCGCGCGTTTGCCATCAAGACGAAAGGAAGGGGTGCGGGGTAATGTCACGAGGGGTCTCCGGTCAGTGAAATGGGGCCAAGGTGTCGGGCTTTGTTGAATTCACGCAGCCGCGCAAACACGTCAACGCCAAGCTGCGTGTAGACATCCAGAAGGTCAACCAGCACCCAGTTCTCGCGGATGAGACCATTTTCCATGCGCCAGAAATCAAGGCTGCGCAGATCGATTTGCGTTCCGCTCGGTGCGATCCCAAGCCAGCCGCCTGCGGTGATGCTCTGGCGCATGTTGGGCCAGCCGGTGACGGCAGCATAGGGGCCATCTCCGAAGAAGTGGAAATCCAGCGCCTCGTCCTTGGCGCCCCGGTCCGGCATGGCGCTGAGGAACGGGATCTGGTGCCAGTTGCGAAAGCCAAAGACGCCGCGGGCGGTGCCGATGCCTGCGGGTCCGTACCAGTTGAACCGGGGATGCCAGAACCGTTCCAGTTCCATCACTTCGGGCCCGCCCTGCGCCGGGTGGAGGGTGAGATGGGCAAGCATATCGACAACATGCGCACAGGAGGCCTGTGCCTGCTCCCGGTCCCATGGCCCCGGCACGAACCCGTCTTGCGTGGCTGGGCCGGGCACGAACATCTCTCGTCCCAGCGACGGGGCGAGCGGCCAGGCACTTGCCTGCATCATCAGCTCGGGAATGTCCCAGATCGCCTGCATCTCGACGATCTGACCGTCTACCAGCCGGTAGAATTCGTGATAGCGCATATGCGCCAGATGGCCCGTTGCAGGAATGTCGAGCCAAGGCGCAGCAAAACTGCCGACATAATGGCCACCAGTTCCCAGCCATTGATGCCCCGCCTCGGTTTCGCCCGCCATCACGATCCAGTCGCGGCGCTCCAGATCGGGAAAGGCTGCAAGCAATGGCGCATAGGCAACTTCAAACAGAGCCTCTGGCCCGGTCAAATCCCCAAAGGGGTGACACAGGTGAATGGTGGCATCCGGCGCGAAACTCTCTGCCAGGGCTGCGCGAACAGGCGCCTCGGCGAAATCGCGCATGGCGCTGAACAGGGGCGCGAGACGGGCCTTGTGGGCCGAGGGCAGATCCGGGTGCTGTGTCATGTCGTCTTATCTTGTTCTGGTGCCCCCGCCAGATAGGCGAGGGCAGGGGCCCTGGCATCAGGGGAGATTTGACGCCTGGGCCGGTCGTTCATTGCGGCTTACTCTGCCGCGTCGCGGTAGGCTGCACCCTCGCCGTAGGGGACATTGATGCCGCCATAGCGACGGACGCGGATGTTGCATTGCTCGGCGTGGCCAACGAACCCTTCGAGCATGCACAGACGCGAACCGTACTCACCGATTAGCGTTGCCGCTTCGTCGGTTGTGACCTTCTGGTAGGAATGGGTCTTGAGGAACTTGCCAACCCAGAGACCACCGGTGTAGCGCCCCGCCTTTTTGGTGGGCAGCGTGTGGTTGGTGCCGATGACCTTGTCGCCATTTGCCACATTGGTACGCGGCCCGAGGAACAGCGCGCCATAGCAGGTCATGTTGTCAAGGAACCAGTCATCGCGATCGGTCATGACCTGCACATGTTCAGAGGCGATATCATCTGCCACCTGCAGCATTTCCTCGTAGGTGTCGCAAACGATGACTTCACCATAGTCCTGCCAGCTGACCCGCGCGGTGTCGGCGGTGGGCAGGATATCGAGAATGCGGTCGATTTCCTTCAGTGTGTCTTCGGCCAGTTTGCGCGAGTTGGTCAGCAGCACGCAGGGGCTGTTGTAGCCATGTTCGGCCTGCCCAAGAAGATCAGTCGCGCAGAGTTCGGCGTCCGCCGCAGTTTCATCTGCGATCACCATGGTTTCGGTTGGGCCTGCAAACAGGTCGATCCCGACCCGGCCAAACAGCTGGCGTTTGGCTTCTGCGACAAAGGCGTTGCCGGGGCCAACCAGCAGATGCACAGGCGCGATGCTCTCGGTGCCGATGGCCATTGCGCCGACTGCCTGAATGCCACCCAGAACGTAGATCTCATCTGCGCCACCCAGATGCATTGCCGCGATCACGGCCGGGTTCGGCTCTCCGTTGAAGGGCGGGGTGCAGGCCACAATACGCGGAACACCTGCAACCTTGGCCGTTGCGACGGACATATGGGCAGAGGCCACCATCGGGAATTTGCCCCCTGGCACATAGCACCCAACCGACTGAACGGGGATGTTCTTGTGCCCCAGGATCACCCCCGGCATGGTTTCGACCTCGATATCCAGCATCGAATCCCGCTGGGCCTGCGCAAATTTGGTGACCTGCTCCTGGGCGAATTTGATATCCGCCATCTCGCGTGGGGAAACCTTGGCAATAATGGCTTCGATCTCCGCATCGCTCAGCCGGTAGCTGTCGCGGTCGTAGTTGTCGAATTTGCACGCCAGTTCCCGCACGGCAGCGTCACCGCGGGACTCGATATCTTTCAGCGTTGCCGCGACGACGGCTGCGGTTTTGGCGTCATCTTCGGCCCGATCTGCTTCGGGCTTGCCGCGTTTGAGATAAGCAATCGCCATAGTCTTTATCCTTTGTTGTCGGGTCGCGGCGGTTCTTTGTCGCCACGATCAAATGCTTCCCAGCCTTCGCCGTTGAACAGGTCCACGCCGAGCTGGGCGGCCACATGGGCGAAATCGACATTCACCCAGTTGTCCACGATTTTGCCATCGACGACCTTCCAGAAGTCCATGTAGCGGATCTCGACCCGCTTGCCGGTGGGCGCGATACCAAGGAACGTGCCGCTATGGGTTGCTTCCTGGCGGCCAAAGGCGGCGGCCCATTCACCCATGTAAAGCCGGGCCTCGTCGATGCAGACCTTGTCGGAAAACGCGGCCTGAAATGGGCGCTGCCAGTTGTCCTGGAACTCCTTCAACCCGGTCTTGGTGCCGCAACCCTGGTTGCCCATCCAACGAAACCCCTCGGCGAAGAACTCGCCGATGTCGTTGATGCGGTGGTCGTTCAGACCGTCCACCATGCCTTCGATGACGGCACGGGTCTCTTCGGTTTTGCTCATGTCCGTGTCTCGGCTGAGAACGGCCTGTTCGGGGCGGGAACCTTTCATGTGTCTGGTCCTTTCAGTTTGCCAAGGGTCTATCTGCGAAGGGGAGAGGACGCCCCGTGCAGCAGATAGTCCCGTGGCATTCTGTTGAGCGCCGGATGTCGGGACATGGCGCCGGATCTGAAATTCGCGCTCATCCCTTTACCGCGCCTGCGGTCAGGCCGCTCACAATCTGACGCTGGAAAAACATCACCAGCACGAACAGTGGCGCAGTCGCAGAGACAACGGCGGCGACAGCAAACATCACATTGCCCTCTTCCAGGGTAGAGCCGAGAAAGCCTGCAATGGCTGGCACCATCGTACGGTTCTCTTCGCTCAGCAGCATCGAGGTCACGGCAAAATCGTTGTAGGCCAGCAGGAAGGAGAACAGCCCAGTGGTGATGACGCCCGGCCACATCACCGGAATGATCACATGTCGAAATGCCTGGAACTGGGTGCAGCCATCCACCTTGGCGCTTTCGTCAAGATCCTTGGGGATGTTCAGGAAGAATGAATGCAGCATCCAAAGCGTGAAGGGCTGGTTGATCGCGACCAATACGATGATCGAGGTCGGAAGATGGCCCCACAGGTTCCATTCAAAGAACGGCAGCAGGTAACCCGACACCAGCGTGATATGCGGCATCGCGCGAAAGATCAGGGCAATCATCAGCAGCCAGAAGGCGTATTTGTGCCCCGAGCGCGCCAGCGCATAGCCACCCAACGTGCCAAGTGTGAGGGAGATCACCACGGTAAAGAAGACCACGATCATCGTGTTGATTGCGGCCCTCCAGAACTCTTCCTGGATCCAGGCGCCTTCGTAACCTGCCCCGGTAAAGGTGCCGCCGGTTTCGATCAGCGTGCGCGTGCCCCACAGGGCATATCGCCAATCTGCTTTGGAAAAGAAATCGGCCTGAACCTTGAACGAGCCCCAAAGCGTCCAGATGAAGGGGAAGGAGGCGATCACAACCCAAACCAGCACAAAGGCGGAGGAGATCAGAACGACCGAGCGGGACGAGCGGTTGGCGGGAGAAGACATCAGGCAGCCTTTCCTTTGAAGTCGCGCCAGGTGCGCAGCAGCACCGGGGCAAGAAGGATTGCAACGCCGATGACCGTCAGTACCGAGGTCGCGGCAGCAGAATTGAAGCGGGTGATATCGCTGCGCATGTCAGCAAAGATGATGTAGGAGAGCGAGGTGGCATTGGCCTGTGCCGAGAAGCCGACGATAGGTTCAAAGACCCGGAAATTGTCCATCAGCTGGATCAGGGAAATGAACACCACCAGCGGCATCAGATGTGGGATCACCACATAGCGGATCTGTTGCCAGCGGGTTGCCCCGTCAATCATCGCCGCCTCAAGAGAGTCGGTGTTCACGGTCTGAAGCCCGGCATAAAACACCACAAAGGCAAAGGGCGCAGAGCTCCAGACGCCATAGATCATCAACGTGATCCAGGTCAGCGTGGGAGAGGCCTTGAGCGACAGTTCTGGGTCGTCAAGCAGCCATTGCAGGGTCTTGCCGATCACACCCTGGGCGTCGATCATCCAGAACAGGATCAAGGAACCGATCAGCGGTGTGATGATCATTGGCAGCAGCGAGACAAAGATTGTCGGCCCCTTCAACACCGGTTTGAGCCGGTTCACGCCGAGTGCGATCAACAGCCCCAGGACAATGACCAGGGGTGTGACGAGGAACGTATAGGTCAGCGTAAAGGCAAGCGCCTTGTAAAATGGCAGGTTGTAAAGTTCGGACAGGAAACCGCCGAAACTGTCCTGGGTCCGCCAGGCTTCGGCGACCTCTGCCGTCGCCAGATGGCCACGATCGAAATAGGTGCTGAGACCTGCAAAACGCCCCAGCGGCTGCTCCGCCCGCAATTGTGCGGTGGCTTCTGTATCGACGGAACTTTCCTCTGTGCAGCCAAACGGACCACAGTTTTCTGTCGTCACGATCACCTGCTCGTGTTCGATATGGAGAGATTGGACAACAACCGACACAAGCGGCAGTGCAATGAAAAGGATCATCGCTGCCAGGCTGGGCAGAATAAACCAAAAGAACGTTTTATGGCGCATCTCGGATCGTCCCGTTCGCTTTCATGAGGGGCAGAGCCAGCCGGGACCGGCCCTGCCCAGACTGGGGCTTCGCTTAGTTCAGGAAGCCTTTTTCCTTGGCTGCTGAGATATAGGCCGCTTCGGTGTCGGCCAGCGCCTGCTCCGCGCTCTCGGAGCCTTGCAGGAACTCGGTCAACTCGGCGCCCAGTGCGGTGTGCATCAGGCCCATGAACGGGATCATCGGATAGGGCTTGGTCTTGCCCGCTGCCGTTGCGAACACGCCAGCAGATGCAGGGGAGGGTTCATAGCCTTCCACCAGCCAGACAGCCGCGTCATTATTGGCCTTCACAACCGCGGGGCTGATGCCGTTCAGCATCGCAAGAAAGCTGGCCTCGGCGTCTTCGTCGCTGATGTTGCTGGCAATGGCAAAGCCGTCCCACCACAGGGTCGATGCCGGGATGTCACCGCCGCCGACAGTGGGCGAGGACACGAGGAGCGTGTTGCTGACGATCTCTTCGGTGGAGCCTTCATTGTCCAAAAGACCGGTCCCGCGAGACCCCCACAGATGCGCCATGGCGATTTCGCCTGCCTCCCAGGAGGCCTGAACCGCATTGGAATCAAAGGTCAGATAGTCGGGATTGGACAGTTCCGTCAGCGATTTCAGCGTGTTGAGCGCTGCAATGCCGGCTTCGTTGTTGATGTTGGGTTCAGCTGTGCCGGGTTTGAAGAACTCCCCGCCAAAGCCCAGATACATGTTCACGAACTCTTCGCCCAGGTTCCAACCGGTCTTGCTGGTGGTGGCAAAGGGGTGCTCCATCAGGCCAGCGTCCTTGATCGCTTTGCCGGCTGCGATCACCTCTTCGTAGGTTGTCGGCACGTCCACGCCTGCGGCTTCCAGAACGTCCTTGCGGACAAACAGGTGCTGGGCATTGGCCATGAAGGCAACCGCCATCACCTTGCCGTCAACGGTGATCATCTGGTTCTTGCTGAGGTTCTGGCCGTGCTTTGCGATCAGATCGTCCAACGGGCGGATCAGGTCATCACCCAGCAGCGGCACGATCGCGGCGTTGGTGGTGGTGACTGCGGTGTATTGGGCGGGGTTCGCCGTCAGGGCGGCAACCTGCAGTTCGCGGTAGTCCTTGTTCAGGTTGCTTTCAACGGTCACACCATCGCCTGCGCATTGCTTGGCGCCCTCGGCAACGGCCTGAATGGCGGCAAACTCGTTGCCCAGAATGCTGACGTTCCCGCTGGAGATGCCGCAACCGGCATAAGCAGTTGTTCCCATGAAGACAGCGGTCGCGCTGATCATGGACAGTTTCGTGATAGACATTTTTGTCTCCCTGTTTTGGGTCGCTGATGCTGCACATGACCCGGTTGGCCCCGCTGCGGGCGGGGCAATTGGCTGGGTTAGTCCCCCAGGCGCGCGCCATCTTTTGCGTTGAAAAGGTGGCAGATTTCATTGGGAATGCTGAAGGACACCATGTCCCCGATTTCCGCGCGGTAGCTCTTGTCGGCTTTTACGGAAACCAGGGCATCGCCAACGCGCACAGAGATCATCGTCGCGTCGCCAAGCAGTTCCAGAGTGTATATCGGAGCGGTGATCTGGCCACTGCCCTGCGGGGCGAGGGCTGCATCCTCTGCCCGAAATCCCAGGGTGAGAGGGCCATCAGGGGCATTCAGTCCGCGGATTTCAACATGTGCCGCGCTGAAGACCCCTCCGCTGACCTGCCCCTCCATCAGGTTCATGGCCGGAGAGCCAATGAAGCTCGCAACAAAGGCATTGGCAGGGCGATCATAGATTTCTGTGGGGCTGCCGACCTGCTGGACAACACCGCCTTTCATCACCACCACGCGATCGGCAAGGGTCATCGCCTCGATCTGGTCATGGGTCACATAAATCGTCGTAACAGCCAGCTCATGACTGAGGTTTTTGATCTGCGCGCGGGTGGAGACCCGCAGCTTGGCGTCAAGGTTCGACAGCGGCTCGTCCATCAGGAACACGTTTGGCTCGCGCACGATGGCGCGGGCCAGGGCCACCCTTTGACGTTGCCCGCCAGAGAGCTCTGCCGGTTTGCGGTGCAGGAAGTCATCCAACTCCACCATGCGACTGGCCCGACGTACCTTTTCGTCATGGGTTTTGGGGTCGATCCCGCGCACCTTCAGCGGGAAGCGGATGTTCTCGTAGACGTTCATATTGGGGTAGAGCGCGTAGCTCTGGAACACCATCGAGACATCGCGATCCTTTGGCTCTAGATCATTGACCCGTTTGCCATCCACCAGGATGTCTCCGTCGGTTACATCCTCTAGGCCCGCGATCATCCGCATCGTCGTTGTCTTGCCACAGCCAGAAGGGCCCAGAAGGACAAGGAACTCCTTGTCGGCAATCGTCAGGTTGAAATCATCAACCCCGACAAAGCTGCCCCAACGCTTGCTGACATTTCGCAGCTCAATCTGTGCCATGCGGGTCCGCCTCCCAGCGAAAAACTATTTTTGCATACGATTGCAAAAAGGTTAGTCATTGCTACCTTTATTTGGCAAGCTATTTTTGCAATCGTATGCAAGCGGGCGGGCGAAGCCGTCCAAATAGGGAAAAACCATGGACAAAATTCAGGCAGCAAAATCCGCCGTGCGTGATTTTTACGCCAAGCTGGACGCCGGTGACGCGAATCTCTCGGCTGTTCTGGAGCAGCACACAGACCCGAATTACCTCTGGCGGGGGTTTCACCCGTTTGGGGAAATCACCTCTGCGTCCGAGGTTGCGGCACGGTTCTGGGTACCGCTGCGCCAGAGCCTCACTTCACTGCAGCGCCGTCAGGACGTGTTCTTTGCCGCTGAAAACTCCCTCGATGCAGAGCGCGCGGTCTGGGTGGTTTCAATGGGTCATCTGATGGGCCTGTTCGATCTGCCGTGGCTGGGAATCCGCCCCACCGGCAAGATGGCTTTTCTACGCTATTGCGAGTTCAACAAGGTGGTGGATGGGCAGATCACTGAAACGGCGATGTATTTCGACATCCCTCATCTGATGGTTCAGGCAGGTCAAAATCCGTTTCCCCCCCAGACCGGTGCCCATCTGGTGCAACCCGGCGGTCAGCCGCACAATGGGCTGCAGTTTGACCCCCAGCCTGGCGAGGAAGGCGACAAGACGCTGGCCACCATCAACGCGATGATCTCTGATCTGGGGCAGTGGGACAGTGGTCTCAGCCTCGAAGATGAGCTGCGCCGCACCTGGCACGAGGACATGATCTGGTGGGGGCCAGAGGGGATCGGCGCGACCTACACCATCCCACGCTATGCGGCGCAACATTCCGGCCCGTTCCGTGCAGGCTTTGCCGATCGCAGCAAGACCGGCCATATCTGTCGCCTGGCCGAAGGGCACTATGGGGGGTTCTTTGGCTGGCCCAATTTCACGGCGCGCCCGGTCGGTGGTTTCATGGGGATGCCCGCGACCGGTCAACCCGGCGAATTCCGTGTCATCGACATCTACCGCCGCGAGGGTGACAAGCTGGCCGAGAACTGGATTTTCATCGACCTTCTGCATTTCTGGAAGCAGCAGGGGGTCGACATTCTGGCTCGCACCACAGGAATAGAAACGCCATGATCGACGCCCATCACCACCTGTGGGATCTGTCCGCGGTGCATTACCCTTGGCTTGCGGCCAAGGGCGCCACCCGGTTCTTTGGCGATCCCACGCCAATCCAGCGCAACTATCTTCTGTCCGAGTTCCGCAAAGATGCGGCGCCCCATGGAATTTCGGGATCGGTTCATATTCAGGTCGGCGCACAGAACGCGCTGGCCGAGGCCACATGGGTTCAGGCTGTATCAGACGCCGCAGCTGACTGGCCGATGGCACAGGTGGTGTTCTGTGACCTCACGGCGCCGGATCTCGCTCGCCAGTTGGATCAGTTCCAAGCGCTGTCTACGGTGCGGGGGGTGCGCCAGATCGTGGGGCGCGCGCCGGGTGAAGATGCCCGGACCGGGACCAATGCCCTCTTGGATGATCCGGCCTTTCTTGCGGGGTTGCGCGAAGTTGGTGCGCGCGGTCTGTCCTTTGATCTGCAGTTGATCCCTGAGCTGATGGAGAAAACAGCGCAGGTCTTGGCCAAAGCTGAGGAGACGCCCGTTGCGCTCTGTCATGCAGGCAGCCCACATGACCGCAGCCCCGATGGGCTGCGCTCTTGGTCGGGGCAACTGCGCGCCTTGGCGGACCTGCCCCAGGTGGTCTGCAAGCTCTCCGGCCTGGGCATGTTTCAGCACAACTGGCGCGAGGCAGATTTTCGTCCCATCATAGAGACCTGTCTTGATCAGTTCGGTGCAAGCCGCTGCATGTTCGGGTCAAATTTCCCGGTCGACAGTCTCTACTCCGATTACTCAACCCTTTTTGCGGCGCACCGCAATCTGGTGCCAGAGCCGGACAGGGGTGACGTGTTTGGCGCCACCGCCCAACGGTTCTATCAGCTGTAGGCGCGTGCCGGGGCGTATCACGGGGCGGCGTTACTGCGCTGCAGCTTGCAGCTGCGGCCGCCCCTCCAATGAGACAATCTCGACAAAAGCGCCCAGCATTTCCATCGCCGCCTTGACCGTGTCATAGGCGTTTTCCTTGATGATATAGCCTGCGATCTTCTGCTCGTAGGCCTTGGCGATATCCGATGGGGCATCTGAGGTCGTCAAGACAAAGATGACGGAATTTGCCAGTTCCTCGTCCTCGCGCACCTCTGCCAAAAACTCCAACCCGCCCATGCGCGGCATGTTGAGATCAAGGAGGATGATGTAAGGTTTGGCCAGCGCCTCGGAGTTGACCCCCCGCAGCAGATCAAGCGCCTCCTGCCCATCGCCAACCACCTCGACCGGGTTCACGAAACGCATCTTGTTGAGCGCGCGACGAATGGCCATGACAGCGACCTCATCGTCGTCCACGATAAGGAAGGTCACGGTTTCTTTGTCCATCAAGCGGCTACTCCTTTCTTCTGGTCTTTGATATTCACCGGGTGGGGGACGGGGGCAGATGCCACCGCCTGATTGGGCAGGCGGACAGTGAAGACCGCACCGCGGGCGATGTCCGGATTGGACCTGAGCGACACACTGCCACCAAGGGAATTGGCAAGCTTCTGCACCAAGGCCAGCCCAAGGCCTGATCCCTCCACCTCGTCGCGGGATTTAAGGGTCTGAAACAGAACAAAGATCTGTTCCTGATATCTGCGCGCAATACCGGGGCCATCATCGGCCACCGTGATTTCGATGAAATTCTGATATCTCTCACAGCTTACGTGGATGGTGCCGCTGTCGCGGTCATGATGTTTGGCCGCATTGCTGAGAAGGTTGATCAGAATGGTCTGCAATGGGGTGAGATAGGCACCAAATGGCCCGCAATCCTGATCAATCTTGATGGTAAAGTTATCGTTCGCGTTGAAGTGATGGCGCACGTCGTCGACAAATTCAGTCAGGCTGAAGCTGCCGAACTCTCCTTCGATCTGCCCGGCGCGGGCGTAATCAAGAAGCGCGCTGAGATGATGGGCAAGGCGATTGGTGCGGCTGCGGATCAGTGTGAGATTGCGACTGGCTTCTTCGGGCAGCTCTTCGGTGAAATCTTCGATTGTCCATTCCACCAGGTTGGAAATCGCTCTTAGTGGGGCGCGCAGGTCATGGGCTGCGACGTAGGAAAAGCGCGCCAATTCCTCGTTCGAGCGCCGCAGATCGGCGTCAATCTGGCGAGATTTTTCAACCGCGTCAAAGATTTCGCCTATTTCGTCTGTTCCGGATTTGGGCAGCGGTTTTGACAGGTCCCCGGATGCCATCTGCTGGATATGTCGGGTCAAGGTTCGCAACCGCGACATGATGCGCAGCTCGATCATGAACCATAGTGGGCCGAGCGCAATGAGAAGGACCAGCCCGTTGACCAGGATTTCCGTCAATCTGATCCGCTCTGCGAGATGGGCCGTTTCTGCGGCATCTGCCCGGATCGTCAGGGTCGCATCGCGGATGCTGCGCAAATCATCCAGCAAGCTGGTCGCACCGGGTATGATACCCTGATCCGAGGATGCGCCGGCCGTGAGACCAGCAACCCGATCCTGTTGAATTTCAGCGACAGAGCGCATGCTCGCCAGAACAGGCACCGTCAGGTCCGACAGCCTTTGGGTCTTTTCCTCTATTCGGTTGAGATAGGTCCATTGCAGCAGCATCGCCGTGCATATGGCGACCAGGCAGAAGATCAGACAGACTCTGAGGCGAAATGTAAGAGACACTGGAATCTCCTTTCGCTAACAACTTTAGGGGGAAACTGTTACTGGGTGTTAACTTCTGAAATTCAAAATCGCCTCGGTGATATTTTTTGCGGCGGCTTCATGGTTGTCGATATTTATCGGTAGTTTAACGTGTCTGTGAAGGTTCAGGTAACATCCGTTTGGGATCATCCATTCACGCGCGACACAGGCGATGAAAGGGAGCGGGAGAGGTCTATGGCTGAGCCTGACACAACCAGAGGTGATGTTCCGTCCGAGCTGGCCGAGGTCATTTACAAGATCGTCCATGATGTGCGCGGCTCTGTTCGTGCCATCGGAGAGCTGCCGACCTGGATTGATGAGGATCTCGCTGATGAAGGGGTTCGGCTGCCCGATGGTCCGCGCCATTCCTTTGAACTCTTGCGCTGGCACGCAGGCAAGCTGAACCTGATGTTGGATCAGCTGATGCAGTTTGTTCGCGCCGGTGACACGGGACCAGATGGGGTGGAGGAAGGCAAGCAAAGCGATCCCAGGAAGTGCCTGCGCCGTGCGGTGCGGATGCTGGCCCTGCCTGATCGGGTCCGTATCCGGGCGCGGTTTGGCAGCAATGGGACCGGTTTGGCCCCCATCGATGAAAACGTTCTGACCTCGATTCTTATGATCGCAGTTGGCAATGCGGCTTCGCATAATTCCGAGGCGATCCGGATTGCGCTTTGCGGGGGAGACAACGGGCAGGAGTGGGTTTTGCGGATTCGTGATAGCGGCGAGGGTTTCCCTCCTGGAAAGCTGTTTCAGATCTTTGATCCCATGCGCAGTTACTCGCGTCATGACAGCGGCGGCTGCGGGATGGGGCTTGCGATCTTGCAACGCCTGATCGAAACCCGTGGAGGCCGGGTAACTGCACACCACCCGGCGCCACCGCGAGTGGGGGCAGAGTTGCGGATTTCTCTACCATGTGAAGCCAAGACCAGCATGTGACGCCAAGACCAGACTGACCTGACGCCAGTGCACGGCTACGCAGTGGGCGCGGTTTGCCGTGATCCCCCGGCGCTGGTTTGCGGTGGTTCCCACCCCGGCGCTAGGGCAAGCCGTCGACAAGGTTTTGAATGGTCAAACCCCGCGCAGGCCTGGCCTGAGCGGGGATGCGACTGCCCCATGAGCGGGTGGGGTGCCTATTTGTGGCTGTCCTGCCTAGTGGCGGGTTTCGCCAAAGCTGGCGCTATAGGCCTCGACCTCGTCAAAGAAGCGCCAGATGTTCAGGCAGTGGTCTTCGATCTCATCCAGGGCCTCTGGCGAGGGCAAGACACCTTGCGCATGGCATCCTCGGATGAACGAGATCTGGCGGTACATACGGCGCAGTCTTGGTTGCAGTTCACTGATGCAGCCCTGTGCCAGACCGGAGATGACATCGCGCGCAGCCTTGTTGACCTGTTCCTCGAGTTCAGGGTCGGAAAATGTCTCAGCGATGGAGGTGAAGATCACATCATGCAGTTTCTGGGCGGTCAGGTTTTCCTTGCCGACATAGTTCACGCAGCCGGCCCGCATGGAGCTGACGATGCTTTCGGTGTCTTCAAAACCGGATACCATGACCACGGGCACATCCGCGCATCCGCTCTGGTCCTTGAGCGCGGCGATGGCGTCCAAACCGCTGGCGTCGCGCAGCTGGTGATCCACCAGGCAAAGATCAACGGGATGCTGTTCCAGAGCGACCTTGAAATCAGCGATGTTTTCGCATGTCACGACTTTCACGCCTGCGCTGGTCTGGGTGATCATGCGGCGCATGCGACTGCGATCAAATTCACTGTCATCAAGGACAACAATGCAAAGCTGGGGCGCGGCAGAAACTGCGCGGTTCGCAGTGGATGTGAGTACAGGTCCAGTCATCGGAAATCACCCTTTACCAGTTGACCCTAGGATGCTCACAGTCTGGGCTTAAGGAAGGGTGAATTGTAACCCTTATAGTTGATTGAAGTTTACTGAAACGCCCCGTGATTGTGTCGTCATTTTACTATGTCTTTGCGATATTGGGCGGTGCGCTAGGGTGTCCCATCCTGATTATGCGAGCTTTGCGCAAGGGGGCGACCGTCGACGATCTGCTGGATCTGATCCCACTGCGTCCGGCTCAGCGCGTCTTGCCCGGCGATCAGCCAGTAGGTCGCGTGATGGGGCAAGCTGGTCTCCTCCAGCCGGATCAGGGCCCCGCTGCGCAGGTCTGCCTCTGCCAGTGGCAGCGATCCCAATACCACCCCCGCTCCGGCGCGCGCAGCGCCGAGCGCGGACAGATGGGTGTCAAATCGCAGCTGCGGTACCGGTGTGCTGCTGCCACCGTGGCGGGCCAGCCAGTCGCTCCATCCGGGGCGCGCGCCGGAACACGCAATGCGGGGCAGATGGGTCCAGTCGCGCCCCCTTGCCTCCAACAGTGACGGCGCCGCAAGCGGGGCGAGGGCCTCTCCATATAGCGGCAGCTTGTAGGGATGCGGCCAGTCGCCGGTGCCATAGCGGATCCGGATGACATCATCCTCTGGCGCGTCATGGGCCCCCGTCACCATTGTCTGCACAGAAATCTCGCCATGGGCGACCTCGGCCAGCTGGCCGAGACGGGGCATCATCCAGAGGTCAATAATCGTTTGACTGGCCGAGATAACCAACCGGCGCCGGCCAGATCCAAAAATTGCTTCGGAACTGTCGCGCATACCTTCAAGAGCAGATTGCACATGGGGCAGCCAGGCCTCTCCTTCGACGCTGAGGGTGATGGCGCGGGGGTGGCGGTGAAACAAAGCGGTGCCAAGGCGCTGCTCCAACTGGGCGATCCGCTGGCTCACGGCTGATTGGGTGATCCCGGTTTCCGCCGCCGCGGCGGTAAAGCTGCCGGTGCGGGCTGCAGCCTCAAACACCCGGATCCATTCCAGCGGGGGCAAAGTGGGACGCGGGTTATGCATTAGCTGACCTTGGCCTAAGAGCGGTAATTCGTAATTTGAGATTATGTATCGCGAATGTCACTTTGGTCCCAAGCGTTTTGACACTCACACCAGACATTTTATGGGAGACACCATGCCGTCTGTTACCGTTTCCGCCGAAGGCGATTTTCTGACTCTCACTTTGGGTACACATTGCCTGCGGTTTCACGCCATCTGGTTGCGTGACAATTCCAGTGATCCAGAGACGCGTGCGCCTTCAAACGGGCAGCGCCTGATTGCGTTGCGCGACATTCCGGCAGACACCAAGATTGCCGAAGCTGGTCTTGAGGGGGGCGCGTTGGAAGTGCGTTTCCTGCCCGAAGATAAAACCATCAGCTACGATCTCGCCTGGCTGGAAGCCCACGCCTATGACCGCGCGCAGGACGCAGCGGCGGGCTGGCTGCCGGCAGGGGTTGAACCCTGGGACGCTGGCCTGATGGCGGCTGTCCCCACCGGTGATTTTGCGGCGTTGGAGGCAGGCGGCCCGGCACTGGATGACTGGCTGGGCGCGGTTGTGCGTTATGGGTTTGCAAAGATCGTGAACGCCCCTGTCGAAGAGGGCGCGTTGTTCCGGGTGGTGGACCTGTTCGGTCATGTGCGTGAAACCAACTATGGCCGCCACTTTGAAGTCCGCACAGAGGTAAACCCGACCAATCTCGCCTTTACGGGGCTGGGCTTGCAGGCCCATACGGACAATCCCTACCGCGATCCGGTTCCGACCATTCAGGTGCTGTACTGCCTCGAAAGCTCTGCTGCGGGTGGTGAGAACATGGTGGTGGATGGCTTTGCGGCGGCGCTGCGTCTGCGAGAGGAAAACGAAGCCTATTTCAATGTACTGGCAGCCCATTGCGCCCGTTTTGAATACGCGGGCGAAGAAGGCGTCTGTCTCACGTCCCGCCGTCCGATGATTGAATTGGCCCCCGATGGAGAGTTGATCGCTGTCCGCTTCAACAATCGCTCCTGCGCGGCGATCACCGATGTGCCCTTTGATCAGATGGCGCTTTATTACGCGGCCTATCGACGCCTGGGCGAGATCATCGACGACACCGCGATGGAGGTGACCTTCCGCCTGAACCCCGGCGAAGCCTTTGTGGTCGACAACACCCGCGTGCTCCATGCCCGCAAGGGATATTCCGGCGAGGGCACACGCTGGCTTCAGGGCTGCTATGCCGACAAGGATGGCCTGCGTTCTGCCTATGATGCGCGCCGTCGTCAAAAGCTGGCGGAGGCTGCAGAATGAGTGGTCCAGATCAAGACAACGCCGCAACACATCTGCCGCCAGAGGATCTGTCGGCAGAGACGATCGTTGCCTTCATCGGTTCGATCTTCGACCGCCGGGGGGGCGAGGAATATCTCGGCGAACCGGTCACCATGGGCGAGCACATGCTGCAGGGTGCCACGATCGCCGAGCAAAACGGCCAGCCAGAAGAGATCATCGTGGGGGCGCTGCTTCATGACATCGGTCATTTTACGTCGGAGTTTGGCACCTACCATCCGGATGATACCGAAGACCGTCATCACGAAGACGCAGGCGCCGCCGTGCTGGAGCGGTTCTTTCCATCCGTCATCACCGATTGCTGTCGCTACCATGTGGCCGCCAAACGCTATCTCTGCGCGACAAAGCCAGAGTATTTCAAACGGTTGTCACCGGCCTCGGTTCACACCCTCGAACTGCAGGGTGGTCCGATGACCGCAGACGAGGTGACCGCGTTCGAGGCCAACCCCAATCTCAAAGAAATCATCGCCGTCCGCTATCTCGATGAGGCAGGCAAACGTGAGGGGATGGAGACGCCTGATTTCTGGCATTTTGCCCCGATGGTCCAGCGGATGGTCGATCGTCACTGCGACAAGGCCAGCTGATCTGACAGGCCGCAGTAAAGCCTAGGCAACGGTACGGCCAAGGGCGGATGCGAATTGCATTCGCCCTTTTGCCTGCATAGCTTTGCCTCATGTGCAATCTCTACGCCTCTACCCGCCCACCGCAGGCCATTGTGCAGGCCGCAGATGCGATGGTTGTTGATCCGGCCATTGGCAACCTGCAGCCGCAAGAGGGGATCTATCCCGATTACACTGCCCCGATCGTACGTCACGGAGACCAGGGGCGGACTCTTGCGATGGCTCGTTGGGGGCTGCCCAAACCGGCTTTTGCGCTCAAAGGCAAGAAGGTCGACAGCGGTGTCACCAATGTACGCAACACCGATAGTGCGCATTGGCGCCGCTGGCTGGGTGTGCCGCATCGCTGCCTGGTGCCCTGGACCCGCTTCAGTGAACCGGGGCGCACGGCCGAAGGGAAATACGAGCCGGTCTGGTTCGAGATGGCAGACCCGGATGTCGTGCCGTTCTTTGCAGGGCTGTGCATTGCCCAATGGACATCCGTGCGAAAGCTGAAAGAGGGCGCGGTGACCGCGGATCTTTTTGCCTTTCTCACCACCGAAGCCAACGCAGAGGTGGGCGCTGTCCACCCCAAGGCGATGCCAGTGATCCTGACAACAGCTGCAGATATCGAAACCTGGCTCATGGCCGACTGGGCAGAAGCCCGCCACCTGCAAAAGCCGCTCGCCGATGGCTGCCTCAGGCGGTTGGGCCCCGGTTAAGGCGCCGAGGCTCAAGGCATGAAAACGCCCCCAACCCAGATCCGGGAAGGGGGCGCTGGAACCCGATGTGATTTCGGTTTTGACTTACATTGCGTTTTTGAAGAGCTGGGTGAGGTTTTCCTCGGTCAGCTCGACAGGGTTTCCGCCGCAGGACGGGTCGATGAGGGCGCCTTTGACGAGCTGGGGGATGGAGTCTTCGGTGACGCCGAGCTGGGCCAGTCCGCGGGGGATGCCGAGTGAGTCGTTGAGCTCCTGCACATAGCTCTTGAAGCCCGCAAAGCCGCCATCGATGCCAAGGTAGGCCGCTGCCATGTCAAAGCGCTCGGCGATTGCGTCGGCATTGAACTCCAGCACGGCGGGCATGCAGACCGCATTGGTGGTGCCGTGGTGGGTGTTGAAGACGGCGCCGATCGGGTGGCTCATGGCGTGGATGGCGCCCAGACCTTTCTGGAAGGCGGTGGCGCCCATGGCGGCGGCTGACATCATCTGCGCGCGGGCTTCGATATCGCTGCCATCGGCATAGGCGCGCGGCAGGTAGTCCTTGACCAGGCGCATGCCTTCCAGCGCGATGCCCTGGGACATCGGGTGGTAATGGGGGCTGGAGAATGCCTCGACACAATGGGCAAAGGCGTCCAAACCGGTGCCTGCGGTGATGAACTTGGGCATGCCGACGGTCAGTTCAGGGTCGCAGATCACCACCGTGGGCAGCACCTTGGGGTGGAAGATGATCTTTTTCTGATGGGTCACACTGTCGGTGATCACAGAGGCGCGGCCCACTTCGGATCCGGTGCCAGCCGTGGTCGGCACCGCGATGATCGGCGCGATGGCATCGGCATCGGCGCGGGTCCACCAGTCGCCAATGTCTTCAAAATCCCACACCGGACGGCTCTGGCCGCACATGAAGGCGACCATCTTGCCCAGATCGAGACCCGAGCCGCCGCCAAAGGCAATCACCCCGTCATGATCGCCTGCCTTGTAGGCGGCCACGCCTGCGTCGAGGTTTTTCTCGTTCGGGTTGGGGTCAACATCCGAGAACATCGCCCGGCCAAGGCCCGCGGCCTCCAGAATGTCGAGCGTGGATTGGGTGACCGGCAGATCGGCCAGGCCTTTGTCGGTGACCAGAAGCGGTTTTTTCATGCCCGCCGCCGCGCAGGCCTCGGCCAGCTCCTTGATCCGGCCAGCGCCAAACTTGATTGCGGTCGGATAGGACCAGTTTCCAACAAGTGTCATAGGTGTGTTCCTGTGATGAAGCCGGGGAGGGGGCGCTGCCCCCGCTTGCCCTGCGGCAAGCCCCCCGGAGTATTTTTCGGAAAGATGACGGGGCTCAGCCCGTGACCTTTTTCAGGTGATAGGATTTCGGGCGGGTGAGGTTGTGGAAGCCGATGACCGACAGGCCGCCCCCACGCCCGGTGTTCTTGCAGCCGGTCCAGCACAGGCCGGGGTCCAGGTAATCGGCGCGGTTCATGAAGACGGTGCCGGTTTCGATCTGATCGCCAACCCGCGCCGCGCGCTCGACATCGCGCGTCCACAGCGAGGCGGTGAGACCAAACTCGCTGTCATTCATCAGCTGGATGGCCTCCTCGTCGGAGGTGACTTTCATGATGCCCACCACCGGGCCAAAGCTCTCGTCGCGCATCACCCGCATGTCATGGCTCACATTGGTCAGGATCTGCGGGGTGAGATAGGCGCCGCCATCATCCTCGGCGAAGGGCGCGATATGGGCCACGGCACCGGCCTCGAGCGCCTCGGCGATCTGGGCGCGCACCTCCTGTGCAAAGCGCACATTGGCCATCGGGCCAATGGTGGTGTCGGCCTCCAGCGGATTGCCCAGCTTGTAGCTGTTGACGATCGCCACGGCCTTTTCGACAAAGGCATCGTAAAGGCTTTCATGGACATAGATCCGCTCGATGCCGCAGCAGCACTGGCCTGCGTTGAACATGGCGCCATCGATCAGCGTGTCCACCGCCGCGTCCAGATCGGCGTCTTCCATCACATAGCCCGGATCCTTGCCGCCCAGCTCGGTGCCGACGCCGGTAAACGTGCCCGCTGCGGCGCGTTCCATCGCCTGACCGCCACCGACGGAGCCGGTGAAGTTCACGAAGTCAAACGCGCGGTCTGCGATCAGCGCGGAAGTGGTGTCATGATCCAGGAAGACATTCTGGAACACATCCGCCGGAACCCCCGCCGACTGGAAGGCCTGCGCCATGCGCTCGCCCACCAGGAGCGTCTGGGTGGCGTGTTTCAGAACCACCGTATTGCCCGCAATCAGGGCAGGGGCCACGGTGTTGATCGCGGTCATATAGGGGTAGTTCCAGGGCGCGACCACCAGCACGACACCGTGGGGCACGCGCTTGATGTAGCGTTTGAATGTGGCGTCTTCGCCCACCTCGATATCAGCCAGCGCGTCTGCCGCGATCCGGGCCATGTGGCTGGCGCGTTCGTTGAAGCCGCCGAACTCGCCGCCATAGCGCACCGGTCGGCCCATCATATGGGCCAGCTCGGGCACGATCTCGTCGTTCATCGCCCCAACAGCAGCCACACCGGCCATCACCAGATCGATGCGCTCCTGCAGGGGGCGCGCGGCCCAGGCCGCCTGGGCGCTGCGCGCTGCTGCGGCGCGCTCTGCTGCGGCCTCGGGCGACAGCGTTTCACGCTCGGCATAGACCGATCCGTCGATCGGAGAGATACATTTCAGGGTCTGGCCCATGGTCTTCCTCATGTGGTTTGACAGGGGCGCGGCCCCCATCGTCATCTTTCCAAAAATACTCTCGCCGAAGGCTCTGCGCGCCTCAGGCGCGCTCGAACCCGCGGGCAATTTCGTAGTCGGTCACGATCCGCTCGAAATCCTCGATTTCCACCTCTGCCGCGCGCACGTAGTGATCCACCACCTCATCGCCCATCGCGGCGCGCAACATGGCAGAGCCCTTGAGCGCCGCCGCCGCGTCGCGCAGGGTGCCGGGGATCATGCCGGTGTCGCCCTGATAGACATCGCCCTTGGTGGGCGCCTGCAGCTCGAGACCCTCCTCGATGCCCGCAATACCCGCAGCCAGCATGCCCGCGATGGCCAGATAGGGGTTCATGTCCGAACCCGGAATGCGGCATTCGACGCGGATGGCCTTGCTGCCGACGCCACACAGGCGATAGCCCGCGGTGCGGTTGTCCACCGACCAGATGATCCGGGTGGGGGCAAAGGTGCCCTTCATGAAGCGTTTGTAGCTGTTGATGTAGGGCGCCATGAAGGCGGTGTAGTCGGGCGCGTATTTCAGCAATCCCGCCATGTAATTCTTCATCAGGGGTGACATGCCCAGCTCGTCGCTGTCGTCAAAGAACGCAGGCTTGCCGTCCTGCCACAGCGACTGATGCACATGAGAGGACGAGCCGACCTTGTCGTGATGCCATTTCGGCAGGAAGGTCACCGCATGACCCTGTTGCTGGGCAATTTCCTTCACCGCATGTTTGGCGATGGTGTGGAATTCCGCCGTGTCCATCGCCGCGGCATATTTGATGTTCAGCTCTTCCTGACCGGTCTCTGCCTCGCCCTTGGAGTTCTCGATCGGCAGGCCCGCGTCCCACAGGTGGTTGCGGATCGGACGCAGCACGTGCTCTTCGCGGCTGGTCTGCAGGATGCTGTAGTCTTCATTGTAGCCCGAGATCGGCTCCAGATCGCGAAAGCCCGACTTGCGGATCGCATCAAAGCTCTTTTCAAAGAGAAAGAACTCCAGCTCGGTTGCGCACATCGCGTCAAACCCCATCTCCCTGAGACGGTTGACCTGGCGTTTCAGGATGGCGCGCGGCGAATGCGGCACCTCTTCGTGGCTGTGATGATCCAGCACATCACACAGCACCATCACCGTGCCCTCAAGCCAGGGCACCGGGCGCAGGGTGGCCAGATCCGGCTTCATGACATAATCGCCATAGCCGTTTTCCCAGCTGGTCGACGCATAGCCATCCGGCGTCGCCATCGCCAGATCCGTGGCCAGAAGATAGTTGCAGCAATGGGTCTCTTCCCAGGCGCCATTCACGAAATGCTTGGCGTGAAAACGCTTGCCCATAAGGCGACCCTGCATGTCAACAAGGCAGACAAGAACCGTATCAACCGCACCAGAGATAACCTGGTCTTTGAGTGTGTCGAAGGAGAGCATGAGCAGCCCTTTGCATCTGAGGCCGCAACTTTTCAGGAAGTTGGGCAAATTCGTTGGGAAGGGGTTTGGCCCGTAGGGGCCGGGCCAAACCCAGGATTTGAAAGCGGGCCTTAACCGTAACGGTAGGGGCGGCCTGCTTTTTGCATGTCTGCGTTGTACTTCTTGATGATTTCAACAACACGCGCCTTGGTCGGGCTTTCGGCTGCGATCTCATCCCAGAACTTGTAGGCGGCTTCCTCGACCGTTGCCCATTCGGCATCGGGGATTGAGGTCAGCTCCATTTTCGGACCGTTGACGCGCAGGTCTGCCTCGCCACCCCAGTACCACCACTGACGGTAGTAGTGCGACTGGTCACAGCAGACGCGGAACAGGGTCTGCAGATCTTCCGGCAGTTCGTTCCAGCGGCCCTGGTTGGCAAAGAAGGAGCCCGCCCAGGCGCCGGAGATGTTGTTGGTCAGGAAGTAGTTGGTCACATCTGCCCAGCCAACGGTGTAGTCTTCGGTGATGCCGGACCATGCGATGCCGTCCAATTCGCCCGTTTGCATCGCGACTTCGATGTCTTCCCACGGCAGGGTGACGGGGACGACGCCGAACTGGCTCAGGAAGCGGCCAGCAGTCGGGAAGGTGAAGACGCGCTTGCCCTTCAGGTCCGCGAGGCTGCGGATCGGGTCTTTGGTGGCAAAGTGGCAGGGATCCCAGGCACCGGCCGAGATATGTTTGACGCCGACCTTGGAATATTCCTCGTCCCAGATTTCGTTCAGACCGTATTTGTTGAACAGCACCGGCACGTCCAGGGAATAGCGGGACGCAAAGGGGAAGTAACCGCCAAAAACGGTGACTTCGGTGGGTGAGGCCATGGAGTCATCATCGGACTGCACCGCATCGATGGTGCCACGCTGCATGGCGCGGAACAATTCGCCGGTCGGCACCAGCTGGTCGGCAAAATAGAGTTCGATCTGCATGCGGTCGCCTGCGATCTTGTTGAACATGTCGATGGCGGGTTTCACCACATGCTCGGCCAGCGCCGCGCCCGCATAGGTCTGCATCCGCCATTTGATGGTGGACTGCGCCAGAGCAGGGGTTGCCAGCGGTGCCGCCATGGCGCCAACACCGGCGGTTTGCAGAAACTTACGTCTTGTTGTCATCAGTTCTCTCCGTGTTGAAATTCCGGCCCCCTTGCGGGGCTCTTCTGGGGGTTATTTTCCGTAAACAAATTCTGGCAGCCAAAGAGCGATCTGCGGGAAGATCATCACCAGGGCCAAGGCCACGACCATGACGGCAGCAAAGGGGATGATCGAGACATAGATGTCCTTGAGCCCGATCTCGGGCGGGGCCATCGCGCGCATCAGGAACAGGTTGTAGCCGAAGGGCGGGGTCATGTAAGCGATCTGGGTGGTGATGGTGTAAAGGACGCCATACCAGATCAGATCGAACCCCAGCGCGCCCACCAGCGGCACATAAAGGGGGGCCACGATCACCAGCATAGCGGTGTCATCCAGGAATGTGCCCATCACGATAAAGCTGAGCTGCATCAGGATCAGGATCATCCAGGGCGACAGGCCCAGCTGCGTGGTAAACAGATCCTCGATCGCCTTCACCGCGCCCAGCCCGTCAAAGATCGCGCCAAAGCCGAGGGCTGCGAGGATGATCCACATGAACATGCAGGAAATCCCAAGCGTCGAGCGTACGGAGGTTTCAAACACCTCCTTGTTCATCCGGCCCTTCAGGATGGCCGCGATAAAGGCGGTCATGGCTCCGATGGCCGAACTTTCCACCAGCGAGGTCCAACCGTTGACGAAGGGTACCATCATGGTGGCAAAGATCGCCAGCGGCAGCACGCCAGAGAACAGCAGCCGGTATTTTTCCGCCATGAACACGTCGTGATAACATGCAGGGATCTTGCGGGTCACAAACCCAACAGCCAAGAGCGCCAGCGCAAGACCCGCGGCCGGTTTGGCCTCCAGCAGGCCCATCATGGCGGCCAGTGGCACCAGGATCAGCGTGCCCAGAACAATGTAGTTCAGGCGCAGCGGGTGGTCGCTGATGCGGTCATATTCGGCCAGGTCTTCGGGGCTCATGGCGGGGCCAAGCTCAGGCTGCATCCGGGCGCGCAGGTAGATGTAGACAATGAACATCGTCGCCATCAACAGGCCCGGCACAACGCCTGCAAGCCACAGCTGGCCAACCGGCTGGCGGGCGATCATCGCATAAAGGACCAGCACAACAGAGGGCGGCACCAGAATGCCCAATGATGATCCGGCCTGAATGGTCCCTGTCACCAGCGTCTTGTCATAGCCCCGGCGCAGCAGTTCGGGCAGGGCGATGGTGGCGCCGATGGCCATACCGGCAACAGACAGGCCGTTCATCGCTGAAATCAGGACCATCAGGCCGATTGTGCCAATCGCAAGCCCGCCTTTGACCGGCCCCATCCACACGTGGAACATCCGATAGAGATCGTCCGCGATCTTGGATTCCGACAGAACGTAACCCATGAAGATGAACATCGGCAGGGTCAGCAGCGGATACCATTTCATCAGCTTCATGGCCGCAGAGAAGGGAATTTCACTCCCGCCTGTACCCCAAAGCAGCAGTCCAGCCAAAGCGCCGACAAATCCGATGGCACCAAACACGCGCTGGCCGGTCATCAGCATCAGCATCATGCCGGCAAACATCACGATGGCGATGAGTTCATAAGGCATTAGAATTCGTCTCCGCGAAGGCGTCCGAGATCACGGAACAGTTCGGCAAGGCATTGCAGCAGCATCAAAGAGACACCGAGGCACAGGATGGTTTTGACCGGCCACAGGAAGGGGCGCCAGGCGGTAGAGCTGCGCTCCAGATAGCCCAGCTTGGCGCTGGCCGCATCAAGGCCTTCGGTCATGAGGGTTTTCAGCAGATCTCCAAAGAACTGGAACGGCTCAAGCCCGAAATACCCCAGTGAATAGGCCGTGGAGCTGACCGCGCCGTAAAACAGCACCCCGAGGTAGAACATCAGGAACAGCACGGTAAAGGCATCGACCCAGGCTTTGGTCTTCAGCGACCAGGCACCGTAAAACAGGTCCATCCGCACATTTGATCCCATCTGGATCGAATAGGGGCCACCCAGAATGTAGTAGGCGACCATCACGAATTGTGCAGTCTCCAACGTCCAGAGGGACGGGTTGAAAAACGTCTTCGAGATCGACGACCACAACAGAACCCCAACCAGGGCAAAGATCAGGTACATCGCAATGCGCCCGATAAAGCGGTTCATGGCGTCGATTGCGCGAACGTAGCCTTTGATCACACTAGGCATTGTCGGCTCCTTCCGTTGCCGGGGCCGCAGCTGCCAGATGCGCAAGGGCCGGGCGCAGCAGTACCAGCAGCTCTTCGGTCATCTGGGCTTCCTCGGCACTGTCGCGCACGAGGTCGTTGCGGATTTCAATCATCACATTGGCAAGCCCGTTGTTCACCCCATGCAACACCAGGCTGTGGGTGACGCCATCTTCGGGACCATAGGGGCTGTTGCGCTCGACCAGCCTGTTTGGCAGGGCCGGGGCGGCCTCCAGCATCAGATCGGCAAGCCGTGTGTCCGTGTCGTGCAGGATACCGATCTCAACCGCGCGCGGCTTGCCGTAATAGACAGGGGTAAAGCTGTGGACGGTGATCAAAACCGGTGGGCGCCCCTCGAGGGTGCGTTTCTCGATCAACTCGCTCACCGCGGCACAGAAGGGCCGGTAGACGGCATCGGTGCGCTCGGCACGGGCGGCGTCATCCAGATCGCGATTGCCCGGCACGTCAATCAGCTCTGACTTGGCAGGCATCGCGCTTGGGGCTTCGGGCGGGCGGTTGCAGTCATAGACCAGGCGGGACACCCGGCTTGCCACCATCGGGGCATCAAGCGCCTGCGCCAGTCCCAGGGCAACCGCGCGTGCGCCCGGGTCCCAGGCTGCATGGCTTTCACTGTCAGCGTGCGACAGACCAAGGCCGTCATAGCGCGCGGGGATGTGGTTGCTGGCGTGTTCGCACAGCACCAGCACATCGCCAGAGCCATCGGCATTCCAGACCTCGACCGGGGCGTCGAGATCGTCTGGCAGGCCGGAGGTAGGAGCGTTGGAATCGCTCAGCGGCATTGGGGTCTCCCTGTATTTTGGAAAAATGTTTTCATGCAGATCGGTTTGTGTCAATATATTTTCAGAAAGAGTTTCACCGCCCGCCCCATGCTGGTTTTTGGACGCCAGACGTGCTTAATTGACGGGCAAAGTTGATGAGGTAGCCTGCCTGTGACCAAACCGCCCAGCACCGTCAGAGAGCTGATCCGGGATCAATATTCGGCGTTGACGCAATCGGAGAAGAAATTCGCCAATGCGCTTCTTGCGAATTATCCGGCTGCGGGGCTGGCATCGATCACGATCGTCGCCTCCAATGCCGAGGTGTCGACGCCAACCGTGGCGCGGATGGTGCAAAAGCTGGGATTCAAAGGGTATCCGCAGTTTCATCAGGCCCTGCTGAAAGAGCTGGAGGCAAAGGGTTCAGGCCCCACGCAGCGGCGCGCCAACTGGGCGTCCGAAGCCCCCGAAGGCCACCTGCTGAACAGATTTGCACAGGCAGTTACCGATAACCTCAGTCAGACATTTTCGAATGTGGATTCAGAGCAGTTCGACGCGGCCGTGCGCCAGCTCGCAAATACCGAAGGGCGGCTTTACGTGGTGGGGGGGCGCATCACGCGGGCGCTTGCCGACTATGCCTTCACCCACTTTCAGGCGATCCGCCAACGTGTCACGCATATGACATCGTCATCGGCCACCTGGCCGCATTACGTGCTGGATATGGTTGAGGGCGACACGCTGCTGATGTTTGATGTGCGGCGGTATGAAACCAACCTCCAGCGCCTTGCCGAACTGGCAGCCGAGCGTGGGGTTTCGGTCATCTTGATCACCGATCAATGGTCAAGCCCGATCAACAGCGTTGCTGCGCATACGTTCAACTGCTGGGTTGAGATCCCATCCGCCTGGGATTCCAATATTTCAACCATGATGCTGCTTGAGGCGATGATCTCTGCGGCTCAGGAAGAGCGCTGGGATGAGACCCGTGCGCGGTATGAAAAGCTCGATACCATCTTCGATACGACCCGGCTTTTCCGCAAATTTACATAGGTTTGATAGTTTTAGGGGGCGATAGTTTCACCCATTGGTGACGAAAACAGGCAGGTGGCTATCTGCCTCCTGCCTGTTTCTCATCATTTGTAATATGTCGATATCACGCGGCGCGCTTGTGTCCCAGCGCCAGCCCCAGAAGCACGCCCAGGCCAACCGCACCAGCCAGTGCAACGCCGGGGTTTTCCTCAACGAATTTGGACCCGGATTTGGCCAGATCTGCAGCGGCGTCGGTGGTGGACTTCAAGGTCGCATCCGCAGCAGCGCGAACCTCTTCGGCCTTTTGCGAAGCAGCTTCCTTCAGCGCTGCGACATTGCTGTCTGCGTCCGCCTCCGGCTTGTTGGTCTTGCTTGCGGTCGTGTTGTTCTTTTCAGCGATCGTGGCCATCGTAAATCTCCTTTCGTCACCTCAAGTGTCACCATCTCAACGAGCTGCCGGGCCATCTGGTTCCATCCTGTTTTTCGGGAACCGGATCAGCCCGCGCTGCGTTTTGCCGGTATCCACGAAACGACAACCAAGGAGGCTCCGATGCTATATTGGGCTCTTATCTTTCTGGTCGTCGCATTGATCGCAGGTCTGTTCGGCTTTGGTGGCGTTGCGTCGGCTTCTGTTGGGATTGCACAGATCCTGTTTGTACTGTTCCTCATTCTGGCCGCCGTGGCCTTTGTGGTTCAGCTGGTCAGGGGACGCTGATCTGACATGGTTGATATCTGAGACGGGCAGACCTCTGGTTTGCCCGTTTTTGTTTGGGCCACGGCGGCTGTTGCGGGTGGTGCGACAAAAGAATCAGGAACAACCACCGGGGCGTTGCGTTGGGTCGGTGAACGTAAACGAGAATGAGAGGAAAACGATATGAGCGAAGTTCTATCCGTAGTGCCCAGCAAAGATTCTGTGTCCACCGGCGTGCGCGATACCTCGGCCCTCGCCGAAGGTCTGGCAGATGTACTGGCGGATACCTATCGTCTCGTCTTCAAAACCCACGCCTATCACTGGAATGTCGAAGGCCCGGCCTTCTACTCGGTCCACAAGCTGACCGAAGAGCAATACGAAAACATGTTTGCGGCCACCGATGAGCTGGCAGAACGGATCCGTGCCCTTGGCCATCTGGCGCCAGCAAGCCTGGCTGACATCGTGAGCCGCTCCAAACTGCAGGACAGCGCTGGCGGCCTGAGCGCGGCGGAGATGATCGAAGATCTGGCCACCAGCCACGAACGCGTGGCGCACCGCTTGCACGCGCTGGCCGAAATGAGCGGGGACCGCAAAGATATCGTAACCGAAGATCTGGCGACGGCCCGCTCCGCCTTTCACGAACAAGCCGCCTGGATGCTGCGCGCAATCGGCAAATCCTGATCAGGTTGCTCTTGCCTGTCGCCCAGCTTCAGGCAAGAGCGGTCATCGGACCAGAAAAACAGGTTCAATGAAAAAAGCCGCCACATCGCTGTGGCGGCTTTTCAGTTTCGGTTGAAGGAGCCCGGTTCAGACCTTCAAAGTCTCGGTCGAGCTGAAGAACATGGCCTGGCTCACGGCAGAGCGGACCTGTTCCTCGGTGTAGGGTTTGGAGATCAGGAATGCCGGTTCCGGGCCTTCACCTGTCAAAAGGCGCTCGGGGAAGGCTGTGATAAAGATCACCGGACAATCTTCCTGTTCCTGCAGGATTTTGTTCACGGCATCGATCCCGCTGGAATTGTCGGCCAACTGAATATCCGACAGAATCAGGTCCGGCCGCTCTTCCTGTGCGAGTTTGACCGCCGCCGTCTCTGTGCGCGCGATCCCGGTGACACGGTGGCCCATCTCGGTAACGATGCTTTCCAGATCCATCGAGATGATTGCCTCATCTTCGATGATCATCACCTTGCCCGAGGTCGATTTGGACATTTCCTGATAGGCAATATTGATCAGCTCCTGGGCTTCGGCAGCGCCGACACCCATGACTTGGCCGACTTCTTCGGTCGAAAACTCCTCGATTGTGTGCAGCAAAAGGGCTTCACGGGTGTTCGGTGTCAGCGCGCTCAGGTGCTTCTGGGCTTTGCTCTCAAGCCCCGATGCGGGGGCCTCAACCTCCAGTGGAGCGCCAGAGGTGGTCCAGATTGCGTGAAAAGCGCGGAACAAAGCAACTTTTGCCTTGAGCGCTGTGTCAAACCGGTCAGGCTCGGACAGGATAGCCTCTAGTGTGGCTAGGGCATAAGTGTCACCGCTTGTCTGGCTTCCAGTCAGCGCGCGCGCATACCGGCGCAGGAAAGGCAGGTTCGCCCCGATTTGGTTGGCAAGAACTTCTCCTGGCTCAGCGGTCATCGGCTATGTCCTTTTTTTGGAATACATATGGAACCATACGCCGGATTAACGCGTTTGGTTCCGGAAAGCGCAAAAAAAATGTGTGAAAAATTTGGATGAGAGAGCACGAGATGCCCAAGAAGCGCAGTGATACGGTCGAGCGAGAGATCGACCAAAACCTGAAGCGTGCCTTTGACGCACTGGCCTCGGAGCCTCTGCCGGACCGCTTCACCAGCCTGCTGGATCAGCTCAAGGCCAAAGAGACGTCAGATAACGCGTCGGCCTCTGATGACCAGGAGGGGCGAAATGACTGACCCCCGCGATGAGCTTGTCGAACATCTGGGCGCCATGCGCGCCTTTGCCATCAGTCTGACCAGAAACACGGCAACAGCCGATGATCTTGTGCAGGACACGTTGGTTAAAGCCTGGACAAACTTTGACAAATTCGAGCAGGGTTCAAATATGCGAGCCTGGTTGTTCACAATTCTCCGCAATACGTATTACTCCCTGCGACGCAAACGGCGCCGCGAGGTAGAGGACGCGGATGGCGTCATGGCGGAAAGCCTGTCCCAAAAGCCGGATCATGACGGCCGGTTGAACATGCGCGATTTCAATGTTGCGTTTGAACAGCTCAACGACGAGCAGCGCGAGGCATTGATCCTGGTGGGCGCCGGTGGTTTTTCCTACGAGGAGGCCGCAGAAACCTGTGGCGTGAAAGTCGGGACAATCAAAAGCCGCGTTAATCGTGGTCGTGCGCGGCTTGCGGAACTGATGAACATGGACGAGGACGAGCCGATGGAAATCACTGACGTGGTAACCGCGGGCATCGTCGCACAGCAGAGTCACGCCTGATTTATGTTTGAGCGCTACCTGTCCCGAGGGCTGTTTTTCCGGCTGGCCATCCTGATGAGCTTTGCCCTGCTGCCCTTGGGTCTGATTGCATTGTATCAAACCTACACCGTGGTGGATGAGGCCGCCCGCCTGTCGCGGGTGGCCATTCTCGCGCGGACAGAGCGCGCGGCGATTGGCGAGCGCGAGCTGCTGCAGCGAAGCCAGGGCGCGGCCAATACCTTGGCCTCAATCGGCTGGACGCTGATGCGCGAGCGCAGTGCCTGCGCCGATGTGATGAGAGGTTTTGTCTCCGATCATCCGGAATATAGTTTTGCGGGTCTGACTGACGCAGACGGAAATTTGATCTGTGCATCGGACAACACCGGAAAAGACGTGTCCGAGGAGGCGTTTTTTATCAAGGCCAGCAACAAAGGGGCGCCTGTCTTCAGCGTCGACCGCTCCCTTGCGGATCGGGAACGGCTCCAGCTGTCCTTGACGTATCCCATCCGTGACGGGGACGCGGTGGTGGGATTTGCAACCCTTGGCATCCCAAAGTCGCTCACCAGTGTCTTCTTTACCGAGAAGTGGCAGTTGGAAGGTATCAAGTTCGCCACTGTCGATTCCGATGGCGACATTCTTTCCTCCTCTGATGTCTTTCCGCAGGCGGGGCTCTTGCTGCCTGCTTCGATCGAACGGGACCAGTTGCTCGGCTATAGTGGGCAGACGTTTTTCGCCCAGTCCACGGCAGGCAACGATCGGTTTTTCGCCATTAGCGAAGTCATCCCGGGGCAGGTGGCTGTGGTGGGAAGTTGGCCTGCGGATATCTCTGATCTGGCATCTGGTCCCGGGCGTTGGTTGTTGACGCTCGCCTTCCCGGTTCTGATGTGGGTCGCCGGGATCGGGGTTGCCGTGTTCGGCCTGCACCAGCTGGTGATCCGGCACCTCAGTGATCTGCGCACCGCGATGCGGCGCTACGCTTTGGGGGAACGGGAACATGCGCAGCTGCAGCTGATCAACCCACCGCGCGAGTTTTCAGAGGCACAGCAGTCGTTTAACCGGATGGTCATGATCCTGAGCAACGCCGAGTCCCGGCGTGAGATCGATCTGCAGGAAAAGACGGTTCTGCTGAGAGAAGTCCATCACCGGGTCAAAAATAACCTGCAGCTCATTGCATCGATCATGAACATGCAGGCCCGTGGCACCAAGTCCGAAGAGGTGCGTGGCGTGCTCTCGCAGCTGCAACGCCGGGTCCGGGGGTTGGCCGCAATCCATCGCTCGCTCAACACCAACCCCGACAGCACGGCCGTGGATTCACGTGAACTGATCGAAACACTGGTGGGCGAGGCGCGACTGCAGTCGGGCGCAGCGGCAGAAATCCGAACAGAGGTGCAGCCCGTGCCTCTTGATCAGGATACTGCTGTCAACCTGTCGATGCTGCTGGCCGAGGCCTTGAGCAACGCGATCAAGTTCGCCTCTCACTGCCCGGAGGGACAGAGAACGGTGGATGTGCAGTTTTTCCTTCTGGACGATGACCGCTGCCATCTGGTGATCCGCAACAGCCGTACAGCGGGCGCAGGTGATGATACAGCAGACACCGCAGGATCGGCCGGCCTTGGCGCGCGTCTGATGAAGGCCTTTGCCTCGCAGTTGGGTGGAGAGCAGAATATCAGAACAACCGAGACAACCTTTACCTACGACATCGTATTTTCACTGGATACGCCATAAGGTCAGGTAGCAGGGGCCAGAGACGGGGCCCCATTCGCAGTCAATTTGCATTCACGACAGGGATCTGCCGACATGGAGCGCAGAGACACCACCGCCGACGCCCCCGACAGGGAAGACATGTTTGAGGTTCTGGTCACGGCGCAGGAAGCCTGGCCTGCCTTTGAGCGGGCTGTCCTGGGGGCAGAAACCGTTGTCCGGGCCAGCTTTCGGATCTTTGACTTTGCCACGTTTTTGCACAGTGACGAGGCCAAGGAGCTGGGCACGACATGGGCAGATCTGGTCGAACATATTCTGCGCAAAGGTGTGGATTTTGATCTGGTGGTCAGTGACTTCGATGCGCTGATGGCAGAGGATCTGCACGGCAAATCGCAAGCAACCTTGAAACAGGCCCGCGACATTCAGGCAAAGCTAAGGGCGGATCCGCCAACCAAGTGTGGCAAACTGACCGTCCGCGCGGCCCTGCATCCGGCGCGGGCGGGGCTGGTGCCCCGGCTTGCCTTTGGCCCGTTTGTCAAACGGCGCAAGAAAAAGGTGATCCGCGGGCGCAAATCCCGTGACCAAAGCAGTTGGTTGCCGGAACTGAGCCCGGTCACCCACCACCAGAAACTCGCCGTGGTCGACGGCACCACGCTTTATGTTGGTGGGCTTGATCTCAACAATCGCCGTTACGACACGCCCGATCATGACCAGGTGGCAGAACAGACCTGGGCAGATGTGCAGCTGATCCTGAAGGGGCCGGAAGCCGCCGAGGCCGATGCCTATCTGCAGGAGTTCGAAACGCTTGTCGCGGGCAAGGAGACACCCAAAGAGGGTATCCATCTGCGCCGGACCCTCTCTGCGCCCCGCAAGCTGGGGTTCTGGGCGGTATCACCCCAGACGGTCGCGCGAGAGATCGAGGAGGACTTTCTCAACGCCTTCAAGCGTGCGCGCCATATGATCTACATGGAAACCCAGTTCCTTCGCTCCAGCGTGCTTGCAAACGGGCTGGCAGAGGCGGCACAGCGTAACCCGGATCTGTCGGTTATCCTGGTTTTGCCTGCGCTTCCCGATGATGTCGCGTTTGACGGCAACCGTGAACTGGACGCGCGCTATGGCATGGCGCTTCAGGCCAGCGCCCTTGAGCGGGTTGTGGGGGCCTATGGTTCACGCGCCTGCATCGCCAGCCCAGTGCAGCCCATGCTGGCAGACAGAGACTCTCCGCGCGCCCTAGCAGGTTCACCGATGATCTATGTGCACAGCAAGGTGCTGCTAGTGGACGACAGCTTTGCGATGGTGGGATCGGCCAATATGAACGGTCGCTCCATGCGCTGGGACACCGAAGCCGCACTGCGCACCGATGATCCCGCGCGCGTTGCCAAGGTCTGGAAGGCCATGTGCGACCACTGGTGGCGTGGCTCTCATTCCCTGCCGGACGAGGCGCGCAGCCCCGAAACCGCCGTGGACTGGTGGCGCCGCGAGGTCGCCCGAAACGGTGTGCGTCTGCCGCAGAAACGAACCGGTTTTCTGGTGCCGCATGATCCGTCGAATATGAAAGATCTGCAGCAACCTTTGCCAGGGGCAACTGAAGATATCGTATAGGATCAGTGGGTTAAAATATGTACCCAAAATCCACATTTACCGCGGGTAAAAAAAAGCTAGAATGAAAGGGAACCACCCTGTGTTTGCGCGCGTTCAGGTTGCACAAATGTTCAGATGAAGGCAAATGTCCAGCTGATCATCTGTACGACAGGCAACCTGAATAGGATCCAGAGAGAGTTAATCACGTGGATTTTAGCCCAGACATGATGAAACGCGCCGCACAGCAGTTGTGGCACCAGTTAGAAAACCGCCGTTCCTCCATGTTGATGATCGAGGCGGCGAAACCAGCCCTGCAACCGGTCAGTCATTTTGCCGATCCTGAACGCGGTCTTGTGTGGTTTATCTGTTCACGAGACAGCGCGCTGGTTTCCGCTTTCAAGGACGTCGCGCCGGCTCGGCTGAACTTCGTCAGCAACAGCGAAGACTATTTCGCCAGCCTCAGCGGCGAGATCGAAATCGCTGACGATCCCGATCAGCTGGACCATTTCTGGAGCTATGCGGCGGATGCTTGGTTTGAACAGGGGCGAAATGATCCCAGTGTTGTTCTGCTGAAGATGACGCCTCAAAAGGCCACCGCATGGGTGGCGCAGGGGCAGCAGCTCTTGGTGGCGCCCAAATCCATGTGCATTCAGTTCGGGGTTGAACCGGTCAAATCCAGCCAACGCAGCAACACCCGCTGATTGCGGGTACTGTCTGCTCTCGGCGCCAGTGTTCTTCGAAAAAAAGCGGCCCAGGGGGCCGTTTTTTGCTGAACAGGGTGTCGCTGCCTCAGGCCTTGGCGCCGCGCGGACCGAACAGAAGCCAGCAGATAAAGCCGATGATTGGCAGGATCAGAACGAACAGGATCCAAAAGACCTTTTTGCCGGTGCTCGCGCCAGAGCTTACGGTGCCTACGATGGCCCAGATTGTCAGGGCCAGCACGATCAACCCGCCAATGCCTACATAATCATTCATTCCAATACCTCTTTCGTGATCCGCTTTCGGCCCTTGCCCGGTCAATGCCGGGCAGGGCGGGGGCGTGTTACTGCGCCTCCTGGGACTCTTCAGTGATCGTATTGCCCAGCGAAGACACATCGCGGCCAAAGCCTTCGGTGGTTTCACAGGCCGCGAGGCCAACAAGGGCAAGCGCTGCAAGCATGATACGCATAATCTGTCCTTTCATCATCTCTGATTGCGGGCGGGTCGCCACGCAGGAGGAGGGGCGAGAGGCAGGAAGGCCTGCAATCATCGTAACGCCCGAACGGTCCTGACTGATCTCAGGTTTGCAGTGCCTCAACGCGCCTTCCTGCAAGTGGTTCCATGCGCTGCGGTTTTCTTTTTCGGGAACCCGGCCCGCAAGCCTTGCGTTTTTCAGGCAGACAATGCCCGTCCCGTCCTGATGCCAAGCGCAGACAGAACAGGGGGCGCGGCCCCCCTGCCGCGCCAGCGTACCGACAAGGAGACCCCCATGTCAGCAGATCAGCAACCGGTCGAACATATGATCGATACTACAAGCGAGCTGCTGGACGAGGACTGCATTCATGTCGATGACGTGGTGGATGATCTGGGCCGCAGCTCGATGTCTGCCACGCTGCTGTTTCCGGCAATGATTGTGGTGTCCCCCCTCAGCGGGGTGCCGGGTCTGTCCACGGTCTGTGGTCTTCTGATCTTTCTTGTGGCCGGTCAGATGGTGCTGGGCCGGGACGAGCTGTGGTTGCCCCAGTGGCTGCGCCGTCGCAGTCTTGCCTCTGATAGGGCGCGCAGGGTGCTGGGACCGCTGCGCCGCATGGCGCGGTTTCTGGATCGCCACACCGATGCCCGGCTCACCGTTCTGACGCGTCGGCCGTTCGTCACCGTCCCGCGCGCCATCTGCGCGCTGTGCGGGGCGATGATGCCGTTTCTGGAGCTGGTGCCCTTTACCTCCTCTGCCTTGGGGGCAGTGGTGGCAGGCCTGTCCGTTGCGATGCTGACCCGCGATGGCGTGGTGATGCTGGTTGCGCTTTGTCTGGTCTGCGTTCTTGCAGTGGGGCTACCGATCTTTGTGACCGGCGTCGTCGCCTGAGAAGCCCGCCCTTAGGGCAGGGCATGACGGCGACGAACCTGACCAGGACGGCCAGGCAGTGACAAGGTCGCATCACCGCGTGCACTGCGGGAAATGATCTTGCCTTTTGCCACAACCGCCAGCCGCGCCGGCCGCAGGCGCACGGCCTCGGTCGGGGTGGCGGCATCCAAAACCACAAGAGAGGCCTTGGCGCCCTTTTTCAGCCCATAGCCCTCCAGCCCGATGATCTGGGCGTTGGTCTCTGTCACCATGGTAAAACAGCGCGCCATTTCCTCAGGGTGGGTCATCTGGGCGACATGCAGCCCCATGAAGGCCACATCCAGCATGTCGCCTGTGCCAAGGCTGTACCAGGGATCCAGCACGCAATCCTGCCCCCAACCGACCGCAATGCCGTGGGCCTGCATTTCCTTCACGCGGGTCAGGCCTCGTCTCTTGGGGAAACTGTCATGGCGACCCTGCAGCACGATATTGATGAGCGGATTGGGAATTGCACTGACGTCTGCCTCTGCAATCAACGGCAAGAGCTTGGAGACATAGTAGTTGTCCATCGAATGCATCGACGTCAGATGGCTGCCAGCAACGCGGCCACCCAGGCCGTGGCGCAGGGTCTCTCGTGCCAGTGTTTCGATATGGCGCGACAGCGGATCGTCTGTCTCATCGCAATGGATGTCCACCATCAGGCCACGCTCGGCCGCAATGCGACACAGATCGACGAGCGAGTCCGCACCTTCCTGCATCGTGCGCTCAAAGTGAGGGATGCCGCCGACCACATCGACTCCCATATCCAGCGCCCGCAGCAAGTTCGCGCGCCCGGTTTCCGTTCGGTACAACCCATCCTGAGGGAAGGCGACAAGCTGCAGGTCGATGTAGCCCTTGACCGCCTCGCGCAGCTCCAGCATGGCAGTGACCCCGCGCAGGTGATCCGGGGTGGTGTCCACATGGGTGCGGATCGCCAAAAGCCCCATGCTGGCGGCCCAGTCGCAATAGGTCAGCGCGCGCTCGACCATATCCTCTACGCTTGCTTCCTCGCGCAGTTCTCCCCACAGGTTGATGCCTTCCAGCAGCGTGCCCGAGGCATTCACGCGGGGCTGGCCATAAGACAAGGTGGCATCCATGTGAAAATGCGGGTCGACAAATGGCGGCGAAACCAGATCGCCGGTCGCGTCGATCGTCTCCTTCGCGGTGGCCTCCAGTGCGGGGGCGATCTCTGCGATGGTGTCTCCGGTAATGCCGATATCCGCAACAGAACCATCCGGCAGCGTGCCGCCTTTGATGAGCAGATCAAACATCATCTCTCTCCCTTGTTGAACGGCACCATCAGCGCCGCAGGAACCTCTGCGCGTCGTGACATCACGACCAGCGCCAAAATCGACAGAATATAGGGCAGCATCAAAAACAGCTGATACGGGACCAACGCCCCGATCCCCGTCTGCTGAAGCCGGATCTGCAGCGCATCAAAGGCCGCAAAAAGGATTGCGCCCAACACGGCCTTGCCGGGACGCCAGGCCCCGAACACCACCAGCGCAATACAGATCCAGCCGCGCCCGTTCACCATGTCAAAGAAAAAGCTGTCAAAGGCCGACAGGGTCAGAAACGCCCCGCCAACCGCCATGAAACCACTGCCCGTGATGACCGCGCCCATGCGGATCGCTGTCACGGACAGACCTTGCGCTGCGACAGCCGAAGGGTTCTCTCCTGCGGCCCTGACCGCAAGACCCACAGGGGTGCGATACAACGTGTAGGCACAGATCGCGGCCAACAGAAATGCAGCATAGGTCAGCGGCGTCTGCGAAAACAGCGCAGGCCCAATCAGCGGCAGATCGGCAAGGAGAGGTATCTCATAGGGTTGAAAGGCCTCGATCTTGGGCGGAGAGGAGACTTCGGGCAAAACCACGCGATAGGTGTAAAAGGTCAGCGAGGTCGCCAGCAACGTCAGGCCAATCCCGACCACATGCTGCGAAAGACCAAAGGGCACGCTGAGTGTTGCATGCAGCAGCCCAAAGGCCATGCCGGTCAGCATTGCCACCGCAACGCCCCCCCAAAGCGGCAGCCCGGCCCAGACTGCGATCCAGCCGGAGAATGCGCCCGCAACCATGATCCCCTCGATCCCGAGGTTCAGCACACCGGCCCGTTCGCAGATCAGCTCTCCCAGCGTGGCAAAGATCAGCGGCGAGGCGATCCGGATGGCAGCGGCCCAGAAACTTGCCGACAAAAGGATGTCCAGAATATCCATCTCAATCCCTCCGCAGGCGGAATTTGCTCAGCAGGATGGCAAGCACCATCAACAACAGAGCCGAGGCCAGCATGATATCGGCAAGATAGCTCGGCACCCCTGCGGCCCGGCTCATGCTGTCGGCGCCGACAAAAATGGCCGCCACAAACAACGCCGCAAAAACCACGCCAATGGGGTGCAGAAGGGCCAGCATCGCAACAACGATGCCGGTGTAGCCAAAGCCGGGGCTCAGATCGAGCGTCAGCGCCCCCTTGAGACCCGCCACCTCGGAATACCCTGCCAGCCCCGCCAACCCACCGGACAGCAGCGCGGTCTTGAGGATCACTTTGGTGACAGGAATGCCCGCAAACTGCGCAGCCTCAGCATTCTGCCCCACCGCCCGCATTTCATAGCCAAGCGTGGTGCGCGTATTGATGAGCCAGATAGCGACGGCCGAAATCAGCGCCAGAGCAAACCCCCAGTGCAACCGCAACCCGTCCACCACCCGTGGCAGCCGCGCCTCTGGGTCCAGGCGTGGTGATTTCGGCCAGCCCATCCCCATCGGATCTTTCAGCGGTCCCTCCAGCAGGTAGGACACAAACAGAAGAAAGATAAAGTTGAACAACAGCGTGGTGACAACCTCATCCACGCCCAGCCGGGTTTTCAGCAGCGCAGGCCCAAGTAGCAGCCCCGCCCCGGCGACCATCGCCGCCAAGGCCAGCAGCGGCAAAAGCAGCGGCGCAGGCAGCGCCAGCGCGCCCGTGCCCAGAACAACCGTTACAACCGCCCCGGCATACAGCTGGGCCTCGGCGCCGATGTTCCACAGCTTCGCACGAAAGGCGACAGCAACCGCAAGCCCCGTAAAGATCAGCGGGGTCGCCCTGTTCAGGGTCTCAAGGATCGCAAATTTCGACCCAAGCGCCCCTGACAGGATCAGCCCGAAAATCGAAAACGGGTTGCCCCCGGCAATCTGCGCAAGAAGCGCGGCAATCACAAATGTTGTAAGAATGGCGGCGGCAGGCGGGATCAGCCGACGCTGCCAGCTGGGCGCCGCGATGGGTTCAAGGCGCATGGGGGCCCTCCGCTGTCATCGTGTCAAACCCGTGTCCGGCCATCCAAGCGCCTAGATCTTCGGGCTGTTGGCTGCCGCGCGGAAAACTGGGGCTGAGCCTGCCTTCGCTGATCACATGGATCACATCGGAAAGCTGCATGATCTCGTCGAGATCCTCTGAAATCAGCAAGACCGCTGCGCCCCGCGCCCGCGCTTTGGCCAGTTGTTCATGGACATAGGTGACCGCGCCGATGTCCAGCCCGCGCACCGGTTGGTTGGCGAGAATTATGTCGGGCGCCAACTCCAGCACGCGGCCCAGGATCAGCTTTTGCATATTGCCGCCGGATAACAACCGGATGCGGGTGTCCGGCCCCGGACAGCGCACGTCGTAGGTCGCGATCAGATCCTTGGCAAACTGCCGGGCAGCCCGCCAGTCCAGCCATCCCTTGCGCGCAAACCGGGTCGAATAGGTTTCCAGTATGGCGTTCTCGGTCAGATCGAAATCTGCGATGGTGCCGGTCTTGTGGCGGTCCTCGGGGATGCGTGCAATGCCTGCATCGACCGCCTTGCGCGGTGACCATGCGCCGATCTCGCGCCCGCGGATGCGGATCTGGCCGGACTGGGCGGTGATCAGCCCCGAAATCAGATCAGACAGCGCTGCCTGGCCGTTTCCTGATACGCCGGCAAGCCCGGTGATCTGGCCCGCTGCCAGATCCAGCGTAACGTTGCGCAGCCCCGGCGCAGCCCCATTGTCTGGTGTTGATACGCCTTGCAGCTGCATCAGCGCAGGCCCCGCTGCATTCGGTGCAAACCTTGCAGGCTTCACGTCAGCCCCGACCATCAGTGACGCCAGTTCATCGCGGCTGGTCTGAGCGGTGCGCCGCTCTGCCACCAGACGGCCATGACGCAGCACCAGAACGCGATCTGAAATCGCCATCACCTCATGCAGTTTGTGCGAAATGAAGATGACCGAAAGCCCCTGACCGATGGCCTCTCTCAGCGTCGCAAAAAGCGCATCGGACTCCTGTGGTGTCAGAACGGCCGTGGGTTCATCCAGGATGAGGATCCGCGCGTCGCGATAAAGCGCCTTCAGGATTTCAACACGCTGGCGCTCTCCCACCGTGAGGCGGCCCACTTTGGCGTTGGGGTCGACCTTCAGGTGAAAGCGCTCGGAAAGACTGCGAATGCGGGCTCTGGCGGCGCTGGCATTCAGTCGCATCTGAAAAAACGGCTCGACGCCCAGGGTGATATTTTCCCAGACCGTCAGATTGTCTGCGAGGGTGAAATGCTGGTGGACCATGCCCACACCACCATCCAGCGCCGCTCGGGGCGCACCGGGTGGCAGGGTTGCGCCAAACAGCTCAACCTCTCCCGCGTCGGCCGTATACTGGCCAAAGAGGATGTTCATCAGCGTGGTCTTGCCCGCGCCGTTTTCACCAAGAAGCGCGATGACCTCGCCGGGAAAGAGGTCAAAGCTCACGTCTTCATTGGCCGTCACCGGACCAAACCGCTTGGTTATCTCTTTAAGGCGCAGCACCGGGCCATTGGCCGCGCGCTGCGCCATGCTGGGGGTTGTCATGCCTTGGCTCGGATCACGACGAGGTGGGTTCTGCGTCGTTGATCTCTACCACATAGGATCCATCCTTGATGGCCGCCGTGCGGCTGGCGATCAGGTCCAGTGCAGCTTGGGGGATCTTGCCCTCAAAGGTGCCAAACGGGGCAAGCGAGGCGCCGCCTTCCTTCATGAAGGAATAGGTGCCATAGTCCGCCGCCACAAAGCTGCCGTCGCGCACCTTGGCGATGGCCGCATCCAATGTCGGCTCGAAATGCCACAGTGCCGATGCCACCACGGTATCGGGATAATCCCCTTGGGTGTCGATCACGTTGCCAATCGCCAGAATGCCCTTTTCCTTGGCCGCGTCAGACACGCCAAAACGTTCTGCATAGAGCATATCCGCGCCATTCTCGATCATGGCAAAGGCGGTTTCCTTGGCTTTGGGCGGGTCAAACCAGCTGCCGATAAAGGAGACCTGGAAGGTGATATCCGGGTTCATTTCGCGCGCACCGGCCATGAAGGCATGCATCAGGCGGTTCACCTCCGGGATCGGGAAGCCACCGACCATGCCGATATTGCCACTCTCGGACATGGCGCCCGCAACGATCCCAGACAGGTAAGAGGCGTCCTGAATGTAGTTGTCGAACACCGCAAGGTTGGGCAGGCTCGGATCCTCCTTGAAGGAAGAGCCCATCAGAAACGCGACGTCGGGATAATCTGCGGCGACTTCCCGCGCTTCGGCCTCGACCCCAAAGATTTCGCCAATGATCAGCTTGTGGCCCTGCTCGGCATATTCCCGCATGACGCGCGGGTAATCGGTGTTGGAGGTGTTTTCGGAAAACGTATAGGTGATATCGCCGCGCTCCTGCGCGGCAAGCGCGGCCACATGGATGCGGCTGACCCACTGCTGTTCCACGGGGACGGTGTAGATGCCTGCGACCTTGATCGGGTCGGCGGCCAGAACGGGATCTGGCAGAACCCCGGCAAGCGCAACAGCCAGCGCGCCCGCGGCAGTGCTGGTCAGGAATTGGCGGCGCGACAGCCGCGCTGCGGTCTTGATCTTGGTCATTCTCACTTCCCCCTGTGGATTGGCCTGCTTGGGCAGGCTTGGTCTGGAATGGCACCGCAGCTGCGGTGCGTGCAGTCACGCTAAGGGCCCCGAATGCGGGCCGCCAAGGGATCCGCTGCATTCACATCCAAAACTATAGAGGCGTGCCTCTTATCTGGGCAAGAACCAATTCATACATCCTAATTTGTGCGTTATTTGAACGGCTTGCAGCGCGTGTTGGCCCATTTTGTGCGGGGTGCGCACTGGCGGTGATCACCGGCCAGATATGGGCACCGGGCTGTGCCAAACCGGATCGTCCCACCGGCCCTTGGGGCAGGTTTATGCCGCGACAGGGGCCATCGTGGCCGCGCTGACGTTGCGCGCGGGCGCGGCTCTGGCTATCGAGTTGGCGAGGCCACTTCGGCCGACCTCAGGTTTTTTGGAGACAGGACATTCAGATGAGCGACATCGAACGCAGCCACACCGGCACCCGCATGAGCCAGATCGTCAAGCACGGCGATACCATCTACCTCGCAGGCCAGGTCGGCACTGCCGGGGCCAGTGTTGCCCAGCAGACTCAGGATTGTCTGGATAAGATCGACGCCCTCCTGGCCGAAGCAGGCAGCGACAACACCCGCATCCTGCAGTGTGTCATCTGGCTCGCGGATATGGCGGATTTCGAAGAAATGAACGGTGTCTGGGATGCCTGGGTTCCCGAAGGCCATGCACCCGCGCGCGCCTGCGGCGAGGCAAAACTGGCCCGCCCCGATCTGCTGGTTGAACTGATCGTGACCGCAGCGGCAAAATAAGGCGGCCGCCTGACAGCTGTCGTGTCAGTCCGCAGTCCCGGCCAGATCGCCGTTGGCGGCAAGGGTCGGGCGCGGCAACGCCTCCAGCAGCTCTGCCACCCGACGGCGGCAGGGCTCTCCGCGCCAATCGTCCGGATGCAGTGACAGCGGCAGATCCGGATGGCGCAGAACCACCCGCCGCCAGCGGTGCACGATCAGCGTGCGCAGCGTGGCGATCTGCGCTGCGGATAGCTGTTCATCAATGGCCAGCCCGCTGCGCGCGCTGTTCAGTTCGGCCAGCGTCACGTCCAGATCCGAACAGGTGACGCGCAGATCCTCGGGAAACAACCGCCTCTGCAGCCACTCTGGCACCGCCAAATCAGGATTGTGCACCACCAGCAGATCACGGGCCACCGATGCAGCTTTGCCAAGACCCAGCGCCGTGCAACGGTTGACGCTGACGTAATCTGCCTGCTCCAGCAATCCATCCAGCATGGCGGACTGACCGTCTTCTGCAATGGCCAGATGCCACTCTGTGGGCGGGGCAATTTCGCGGGCATAAATCCGGGGCGTCACTGCCGCAGACTGGCTGCGCCCGCTTTCGGTCAGGAAATGCACAGACGCCCGGCCCGAGCGGGTGCTGTCGATCCAGCCATCCTTGCGCAGGCGGTGCAGCGCGACGCGGATCGCTTCGGGCTTGATGCCCATCGGCGTGATGATCTGCGTCAGGGTCTGCCCGTTGATAGAGGCCCCTTTTTGCTGCGCCAGATCCCCGAACAGGGACACGATCACCGACCAGACCCGCTGGTTCTGCGGGTCACTCAGCTTGGAAACGGCGGTATCAAACCAGAGATCTTGGGCATCAGTCATACCCTTATGTCTAAGCCCCCGGAACGCGATAGGCCAGTCCATACGGACTGGCCCAGGGCAGGTGCGGTGCTACGGCGATGGATCAGTAGGCGTTCATCGTCAGCAGTTCATACTCTGCCGCGATTTCATCGTCCTGATTGGTCAGCGTCACATGCCAGCGCACTTCACCGTATTCATCGTTGCGCGGGGTCTTTTTCTTGACGCTCAGGCGCACCTTGATGCTGTCACCGGCCGCAACCGGCTTCATGAAGCGCAGGTTATCAAGGCCGGTGTTGGCCAGAACCGGGCCTTCGTCGGGTTGCACGAACATGCCCGCAGCAAAGGACAACAGCAGGTAGCCATGCGCCACACGGCCCGGAAAGAACGGGTTACGCTTGGCGGCTTCGTCATCCATATGGGCATAGAAGGTGTCGCCGGTGAAATGGGCGAATGTCTCGATATCCTCCAGCGTCACGGTGCGCGGCGCGGTGTGCAGGGTCTCGCCGACCGCCAATTCGCCGAACTTGCGGGTAAAGGGGTGTGCGGGGCCTTCGATCTCGGTGCCACCCGGAACCCATTTCTCGCCAATCGCCGACAGGATGTCGGGTGAACCCTGAATGGCGGTGCGCTGCATGTAGTGTTTGACGCCGCGCACGCCGCCCATTTCCTCGCCGCCGCCGGCCCGACCAGGGCCGCCATGCACCATGTGGGGCAGGGGAGAGCCATGGCCGGTCGATTCCTTCATCGAGTCGCGGTTGTTGAAATACAGTCGGCCATGATAGGCGCCGGCGCCGATCGCAACCTCACGGGCGACGGCAGGGTCATGGGTGATAACGGACGCCACCAGCGAGCCCTGACCCCGGTTGGCCAAAGCGATGGCGTGGTCCAGATCGCGGTAGCCCATGATGGTTGAAACGGGGCCAAAGGCCTCGGTGTCGTGCACGCGTTCCGCCGTGTCAGGCGCTTCGCAGTGATACAGCATGGGCGGCACAAACGCGCCCTTGGCCGCGTCCGCACCCGTCACGTCAAAGCGCTCCGGATCGCCAAAGACGCGGGTGGCCTCCTGACCGATGATGGCGGCCTTTTCCATCACGTCGCGTTTCTGCGCATTCGACACCAGCGCCCCCATCCGGGTCCCTTCAAGGCGGGGATCTCCGATCTGGGTCTTCGCCAGACGCTCTGACAGGGCTGCAATGACGGCCTCGATCTGGCTTTCCGGCGCGATGATGCGGCGAATGGCGGTACATTTCTGGCCCGCTTTCGTGGTCATCTCGCGGCTGACTTCCTTGACGAACAGGTCAAATTCCGGCGTGCCTGGCTGGGCGTCAGGGCCAAGGATGGAGGCGTTGAGACTGTCCTGTTCCGCAACGAATCGCACCGAGTTCCGCAGGATCACAGGGTTTGCGCGCAGTTTCAGCGCGGTTTCGGCAGAGCCGGTAAAGCTGACAACATCCTGCATGCCAAGGTGGTCGAGCATATCGCCAAGCCCACCGGACACCAGCTGCAGCGCCCCGTCCGGCAGGATGCCCGACTCCAGCATCAGTCGCACCGCCAGTTCGGTGACATAGCAGGTGGCGGTCGCGGGTTTCACGATGGCGGGGACACCGGCCAGCAGGGTCGGGGCCAGTTTCTCCAGCATGCCCCAGACCGGGAAGTTGAAGGCGTTGATATGCACCGCAACCCCTTGCAACGGCGTGCAGATGTGCTGACCCAGAAAGGTGCCGTTGCGCGACAGCTGTTCGACATCCCCATCCAGGTAGACATGGCCGTCCGGCATTTCGCGCCGCCCCTTGGAGGCAAAGACGAACATGGTGCCGATGCCGCCATCAATGTCGATCATGTGGTCGGACTGGGTGGCGCCGGTGTTGAACGACAGATCATAAAGCGCCTGCTTGTGCTGGTTCAGATGACCTGCAAGCGCCTTGAGCATCCGGGCGCGGTCGTGGAACGTCATCTTGCGCAAGGAGGGGCCGCCGACAGAGCGAGCATAGTCCAGCATGCCCTGTACATTCAGCGTATCATTGCCCGCTTGGGCAATCACTTCGCCTGTGATCGCGCTGGCAATGTTGCGCGCACCTGCACCCGGTGCAATCCACTGACCAGCGGCAAAGCTGGAAACATCAAGAAGGCTCATCGTGAGATCCTTTGCATCTGTTGCTGGCCGACCACCCAAGGGCGCAATCGGCGGGGTTGCAAATATATTGACCGTCCGGTCGGTTTATGCAAGATCTTTATCCATGACGTCAGAGGGAGGGCGCGGCAATGTCGGATACGCTGCTGGTGCAGGGGCATGGAAACTGGGTGGAAATCACCCTGAACCGGCCTGATCGGCTGAACAGTTTCAACGAGGAAATGCACTACGCCCTGCGCGCCGCACTTGAGGCCGCGCGCGACGGTGCCGCCCGTGCGGTGCTGCTGACTGGCGCGGGCCGCGGCTTTTGCGCGGGGCAGGATCTGGGCGACCGCGATCCGCGCAAGATGGATGGCCCCCCGGACCTCGGGAACACGGTGCGCACATTCTATGCCCCACTGGTGAACCTCATCCGCTCTCTGAATTTCCCGGTGATTTGCGCGGTCAATGGCGTGGCCGCCGGGGCAGGGGCCAATCTGGCGCTGGCCTGCGATGTGGTGCTGGCCGCCGAAAGCGCCAAGTTCATCCAGTCGTTTTCCAAGGTGGGCCTGATCCCGGACACCGGTGGCAGCTGGCATCTTCCGCGCCTTCTGGGCGAGGCGCGCGCCAAGGGGCTGGCGCTGACCGCTGAACCACTGCCTGCCAAGAAGGCGGAGGACTGGGGGCTGATCTGGAAGGCGCTGCCAGATGACGACCTGATGGCCGAGGCCCGCACGATGGCGGAGAAATTCGCCAACGGCCCGACGCTGGGTCTGGGTCTGACCAAGCAGACAATCCAGGCCGCAGCGGTCAATACGCTGTCCGACCAGCTGGAGATCGAGGCCGACGCGATGAAGACCTGCGGCGAAAGCGCGGATTACGCAGAGGGCGTCGCCAGCTTCCTGGAAAAACGCGCACCCGCGTTCAAGGGCAAATGATCATGACCCCCAAGGAACGCGCCGAGAAATCCGCTGCCGCGATGTGGGCGGATGACCATGCCTCCAAATGGGCGGGCATGGAGATCACCCATGTGGATGAGGGCGCCGCCACGCTGGAGCTGATCGTCACCCAGCACCACTGCAACGGCCACGGTATCTGCCACGGGGGGGTGACCTTCATGCTGGCCGACAGCGCCTTTGCCTTTGCCTGCAACAGCCGCAATCAGGCCACCGTCGCGCAGCACAATGTCATCAGCTACACCGCGCCCGGACGGCTGGGCGACCGGCTGATTGCCACCGCAACAGAGCTGTCACTGACCGGGCGCAGCGGCATCTATGATGTCACTGTCACCAATCAGGACGGCACCAAAATAGCCGAGTTCCGCGGGTTTTCGCGGGCGATCAAAGGCCAATTGTTTGACGAGAAACAGGGCGACTGACTGAGCCGCCAATTGAGACGACCAAACGGTGTGGAGGACGCCAATGAAAGACCTGACCCCCAACAAGGCTGATCTGGACCCGATCGAGATTGCCTCGATCGATGAAATCCGCGCCCTTCAGCTGGACCGGCTGAAATGGTCGGTGCGCCACGCCTATGAAAACGTGCCCATGTATCGCGAGCGGTTCGACGCGGCAGGCGTGCATCCGGACGATCTGCAACAGCTGTCTGATCTGGCGAAGTTCCCGTTTACCTACAAGAACGACCTGCGCGACAACTACCCGTTCGGCCTCTTTGCCGTGCCGCGCAGTGAAATCATCCGTCTCCATGCCTCCTCTGGCACCACCGGCAAGCCGACGGTGGTGGGCTATACCAAGGGCGACATCGACAACTGGGCGGATCTGGTGGCGCGCAGCTTGCGGGCGTCTGGCCTGCGCAAGGGCGATATGGTGCACAACGCCTACGGATACGGCCTGTTCACCGGCGGGCTTGGCGCGCACTACGGGATCGAACGTCTGGGCGCCACTGTGGTGCCGATGTCGGGCGGCCAGACCGAAAAACAGGTCGGCCTGATCACCGATTTCAAACCCGACGGCATCATGGTGACGCCCTCCTACATGCTCAACATTCTGGAGCAGTACCTCAAGGTCGGCATGGATCCGCGCGAATGCTCGCTCAAGGTGGGTGTCTTTGGCGCCGAACCCTGGACCGACGCCATGCGCAAGGAGGTCGAGGACGCCTTTGACATGCATGCGGTCGATATCTACGGCCTGTCCGAGATCATGGGGCCGGGTGTCGCCAACGAATGCGTCGAGACCAAGGATGGCCCGGTGATCTGGGAAGATCACTTCCTGCCGGAAATCATCGACCCGCAGACGGGCGAGGTGCTGCCGGATGGCGAGCTGGGCGAACTGGTGTTCACCACGCTCACCAAGGAAGGCCTGCCAATGATCCGCTACCGCACCCGCGATCTGACACGCCTCCTGCCGGGCACCGCACGCTCGATGCGGCGGATGGAAAAGATCACTGGCCGCAGCGACGACATGATCATCCTGCGCGGCGTCAACGTCTTTCCCAGCCAGGTGGAAGAGCAGCTGCTGGCTACGGGCGGCCTCGCGCCTTACTACCAGATCGAGCTCTACAAATCCGGCCGCATGGACGCGATGCGGGTCTTTGTAGAGGCCAATCCCGATGCCACCGACGAACTCAGCAAGACCGCGGCCGCGCGGATGCTGACCAAGCGCATCAAGGATATGGTTGGCGTCTCGACCGAGATCATTGTAGGCGAGCCGGGTTCGGTGGAGCGCAGCCAGGGCAAGGCCAAGCGCGTCGTCGACAACCGCAGCAAGGAGTAACCCCGCTTGGCCCGCACGATCGCAAAAGACCACGACGAGAAACGCGCCCAGATTCTGAAATCTGCGGCCAAGGTGTTTGCCGAGGCAGGGTTCGACCGCGCCTCGATGACCCAACTCGCGCGAGAGTGCGGGATCTCCAAGGCCAATATCTATCACTACTACGACAGCAAGGATGCCGTCCTGTTCGGCGTCCTTGACACCTACCTGAGCGAGCTGCGCGACCGGGTCTGTGGCGTCGATGTCAGCGCGCTGTCCCCCGATCAGCGGTTGCGCCGCATCGTGTCGGAAATCCTGCTGGCTTATCAGGGCGCGGACCACGAACATCAGGTTCAGATCAGTGCAATGGGCGCGTTGCCGGAAGACCAGCAAAAGCTGCTGCGCGCCTATCAACGGGAACTGGTCCAGGTGGTCAGCGACGCGCTCGCAGCCGTCGCACCCACCACATTGGCCCAGGACAGCGAAAAACTGCGCTCTGCCACGATGTCGGTCTTTGGCATGTTGAATTGGTATTACATGTGGAACTCCGGCGCAGGCTCTGACGCGCGTGAATCCTACGCCGATGTGGTCGCAAACCTGACCCTCGGCGGGGTCGGCAGGCTTTAGGGGCGGCGACCAAACAGCAGGTCGGGATGTGCCCCGGCTTGCGCCAGACAGTGAATTTGCACCATAGTCACGTCGGATTTATTGGGCCGGACCGGCCGGGACGTGATTTCGATGAAACTGATTTGGATGTCAGATCTGCATTTCCAGCACAGTGGAGAGATCCTGGGTCATGACCCGCAACTGCGCCTTGATGCAGCCATCGCCTATATCAACCAGCACCATTCCGACGCCTCTTACTGCGTGATTTCCGGCGACATGGCAGAGACCGCCACCGCCCGCAACTATGCCGATCTGGCTGACCGCCTCGACCAACTGGCGATCCCCTGTCTGCCGATGGTGGGCAACCATGATGACCGGGATCTGCTGCGCGCGCAGTTTCAGGTGCCGGACAGCTGCATGGACGGTTTTCTGCAATACTCCGTGGACACTCCGGCTGGGCTCATCCTGTGTCTGGACACTCTCAAACCGGGCGCGTCGGAGGGCGAATTCTGCGCCGAGCGCGCCCGCTGGCTGACCAACACATTAGACGCAGCACAAGACAGGGCGGTTCTTCTGTTTCTCCACCATCCGCCAATGCCGCTGGGTCTGCCCATGCAGGACAGCGCGCGGCTGGAACATGGTGCGCGCTTTCTTGAGATCATCGAAGGCCGGGCAAACGTCCGCCATCTCTGCGTTGGTCATGTGCACCGATCCGTGACCGGCACCATCCGGGGCATCCCCTTCACGGCCCTGCGTTCTGTGCTCTATCAGGCGCCGCCACCGCAGCCAGAATGGGACTGGAACAGCTTCACCCCAAGCGCCGAAGCGCCCGAACTTGCTGTTGTGTCGTTTGAGCAGGACAGCGTGACCATACAGCCGCTCCAATTCTGCCCCTATCACGTTGGCACATCAGGCCGGGGTCGGTCATAACGCTCCGATGCCCTCCACGGAACGCAAAACACCCCGCCGCGTTTCAAGGCGCCGGGGTGTGTCTGTCTGTTGATACGAACGGACCGCGCGATTACTGCGCGCCACTCAGCAGTTGGGTGATGCGGCGCACGGCCACGCGGCGGTTCGCGCGCTCGGCCGTAAGGGTGCGCACAGCCAGATCACTCTCACCATAGCCCTGCACCACCATGTTCTCCGGGGGTACGTCGAAATACTCGGTCAGCGCCAGCGCCACGGTTTCCGCGCGACGGTCCGATAGCGCAAGGTTGAAGGTCGCAGCCCCAACCGCATCGGTGTGGCCTTCGATCAGGAACACCTCGGCGGGGTTGCGGTCGATCAGCTCACGCAGGGCATTGCCAAGGGCCGCCAGCTCCTCCGCTTCCTGCGGGCGGATCACCGACGATCCAGTGTCGAAGTTCACCGAATCCACGTTGATGACCGGCGTCAGGCGACGCACCGCATCAATGTTGCGGATCTGCGCCAGCGAGAAACGGCGCTCTACCGACTTGGCATCTTGTGCGGCAAGCGCAGCTGCAAGATCCTCGGCAGAAACGGCCCTGCTGCTGGAGACGGCGTTGCGGTCCTCCTGAACCTGTGGCAGCTCGTTGACGACCACGCGCTCTGCTTTCTGGGTGTCATCAAACAGCACCACGCTGCGCCCATCCGGCAGCAATTTGGTGCGGCGCAAAACCCGCCCTTCGGCAGAGCGGATGGTTTCCACCTCAACCCCGTTTTCGCGCACAACCACAGTGCGGGTCGAGCCATCGGCGAAGCGGTAGGTGGTCACATTCGACCCCGGCTGACGCAGCAGCGCGTCATCATCCTTCAGCACACGGTATTGGCCGTTTTGCTCGACAATGGCGCGGTCGCCCGAATTGGCGACAACCTTGCTGCCGTTGTTCAACAGCGTGCCGATCGCCAAGGCTCCCAGCCCCAACAGGACATTGCGCTCGCGGGTGGACAGACCGCTGTCATCTTCTTCGGCCGCCGCTGCGTTCTGTTGCGGGGCCGGGGCCGCGTCGCCAACAGCGGTTTCGAACTCCTCGTCAGAGCTGCGGGCGGTCTCCTCGGTGACGACTTCCTCAATCACTTCGGGCTCTGCCGCTTCTGTGCTCGGATCGCCAGCGCTGGCAGCTGCGGCGCTGGCTGCACTGCCGTCCCCGTCCAGCGCATCGGCCTGGGCCTGGCTGTCGATTTCGGCCAGTTCGGGATTGTCGGTGCCTTCGTCCGCTTCCTCCTGCGATTGGGCCAGATCTGCGGCAATGGCCTCCGCCGTCGCCTCGGACCCATCAGCAGCCTCTGTTACATCGTCTGCAGCGGACGTCTCTGCAGGCGCGTCGGTTTGGGGGGCGGGCGCACTCTCGGTGTCAGCTTCAGCAGTGGTGTCCGTGCCAGCCTTCTCTGCGGCGTCCGCCTGCGGCTGGGTCTCTGCGCCTTCGGTTGGCTGGGTGTCCGCGCCTTCGATCGGCGGCGCGTCCGTGGGTTCCGATGCCTGCACCTCGGCTTCGGCCTGCACGTCTGCGTCTGCGTCTGCAGTCAGCTCCGCGACGCTGGCCAGAACGCTGGTGGATTGCAGCTCGCCGGGCAAATCCGCGTCAAAGGCACCAGTGCCATAGGCCTTGCAGAACTTGGCGATCTTGCCGGTCTTTTCTTCGACCTCCTGACCTGCGGCCAGTTTCTTCTGGGTGCGTTCCGCCCGCTTGCGGCATCGATCCACCAGATCGCTGATTTCACCTACAGACATCTGGCTGAGATCAATCTGCTTGCCGCCCTTGTTTTGCGACAGGGCAGGAAGAGGGGCTGCCAGCGAGATCATCACCGCGAGCGCCGTGGATGATTTGAAAATACCCGGTTTCATGTCGGTTCCTTTCTGTTCCGGCACATGGCCACAGAAAGACAACGGATGACTCACAAGAAAGTTGCGCAGCAGCGGCGCAAAAGAAAACCGCCCCAATGCGGGGCGGTCAAAAAGTCATGTCAGTGCCTGGGCTTGACCGGTCTTAGACCTCGACAGGGCGCACCATGCCGATGATGTCGTAGGTCTGGCTCAGGATGGGGGCGGTGATCGCGCGGGCGCGTTCCGAGCCACGGGCGAGGATCTTGTCGATCTCGTCCTGGTTTTCCATCAGCCGGGCCATCTCGGTGGTGATCGGAGACATCTTGGCGACAGCCAGATCCGCAAGCATCGGTTTGAACTCCGAGAACTGCTTGCCGCCCACCTCTGCCAGCACCTGATCGACGCTCATCTCTGCCATTGCGGCATAGATATTGACGAGGTTGCGTGCTTCGGGGCGCTCTTCCAGGCCCTTTGCTTCGGACGGCAGCGCCTCCGGGTCGGTCTTGGCCTTGCGGATCTTCTTGGCGATGGCGTCCGCATCATCGGTCAGGTTGATGCGGCTGGCATCCGAGGGATCGGACTTCGACATCTTCTTGGAACCATCGCGCAGGCTCATGACGCGGGTTGCCGCGCCTTCAATCACCGGCTCGGTTTCGGGGAAGAAGTTCACGCCATAGTCATGGTTGAACTTGATCGCGATGTCCCGTGTCAGCTCAAGATGCTGTTTCTGATCCTCACCCACCGGTACATGGGTCGCGTGATAGACCAGAATGTCAGCCGCCATCAGCGCAGGATAGGCAAAAAGACCAAGCGACGCGTTCTGCGCGTTTTTGCCAGCCTTGTCCTTCCATTGGGTCATGCGCTGCATCCAGCCCATGCGCGCGACGCAGTTGAACACCCAGGCCAGCTGCGCATGTTCGGGCACCTGGCTCTGGTTGATGAGAATGGACTTCTCCGGATCAAGCCCTGCCGCGATGAAACCCGCACACAGCTCGCGCGTGGATTTCTTCAGATCCGCCGGATCCTGCCAGACGGTGATCGCGTGAAGATCCACCATGCAGTAGATGCTTTCCACGTCCTTGGCCTGCCAGTCGACGAACCGCTTGAGCGCGCCAAGATAGTTGCCCAGGTGCAGATTGCCCGAGGGCTGGATGCCGGAAAACACGCGAGGCGTGAATGTGGTCTCGGTCATCGAGAAACTCCCGTCTGGAATTAGGATGCTCAGTGGCTTAACCATGGCAGGAACCGTCGTCAACCGCGCGCGGATCCGCTGTGCGGGCCAGGGCGAGGCGATAAAGCAGGCGAGCAGGAGAAAGCCCCCAGATGGACCACGTCAGAGAACCGTCCCCCGTGAACCCATTGCCCCCCGGTGTGATCGCGCTGGTGCTGATCATCATGGGCATCGAGGCGGCGTTTTCGCTGGGCGCCCGTGGCATTGTCGGCGGGCCAGAGGCCATTGGCTGGCGGCTTGATGCAGTCCAAAGCTATGCCTTCTCAGCCGAGATTTTTGCCTGGATGTGGGAAACCGGGCAGTGGCCGGCCGAGCATCTGATCCGCTTTGTGTCCTACCCATTTGTGCATGTGGCCTTTACCCAGACGCTGTTTGTCTGCGTTTTTGTGCTGGCCATGGGCAAAATGGTGGGAGAGCTGTTTGGCGATGCCGCGATGGTGCTGATTTTTGTGATTTCTGGGATCGGCGGGGCCTTGGGATATGCGCTGCTGACCCAATCCCCGGTGCCGCTGGTTGGGGGCTTTCCCGCCGTCTACGGCCTGATCGGGGCCTTTACCTATATTCTGTGGCGTCAGCTGTCGCTGGTCGGCGCCCAGCAAAGCCGCGCCTTCACGCTGATTGCGTTCCTGATGGGGATCCAGCTGCTGTTCGGCCTTTTGTTCGGCGGCACATTGGACTGGGTCGCGGACCTCTGTGGTTTTGCCACCGGCTTCGGCCTGTCCTTCTTCCTCGCCCCCGGCGGCTGGGCCCGCATCCGCAACCGCATCCGCCGAGAGTAGGGCCGGCACAGATACTCAGCGCCGGAAACAACAGCGCCGGTGCTGGGGCCGTGTCCGGCGCGTGAGGTGTCTATGCCTTGCCGCCCCGGCGGACGGAGCGTTTCAAATCCCCCAGCCGCACCGCGCCGATCACCTGAGCGACGCCGAAATAGACCACTGCGCCCAGCACGATCAGCCCCAAAAGCGCGAGATAGCGCCAGCTGGGCAGGTAGAACAGCCAGCCAAACTGCTGCACCACACCAAAGAGCACGGCTCCCATGATGGCAGAGGCGGCCAGAATGCGCAGGCTCCGGTCGTAGAACCGCTGGTCGAACCGCGCGACCTCTCCCATGCGGCGGGCGCCCAGCCACAGGCAGGCCACCATCGCCCAGCCCGCCACAGTGGCGGCAATGGCGGGGGCGATCCAGCCCAGATAGGGTTTCAGGCCAAAGGCCAGCGCCGCGTTGATGACCATTGCCACCAGCGCATAATGAAACGGCGAACGGGTATCTTCGCGGGCAAAATACAGCGGCTGCAGCACCTTTTGCAGCACGAATGCCGGCAGGCCCGCGCCATAGATCGCCACTGCCAGCGCGATGGCGGCCACGTCATCGGCCCCGGTTGCGCCGCGTTCATATAGAACCGAAACCAGCACCACAGGCACCGCCAGAAACGCGGCGGTCGAGGGCAGGGTCAGCAGCAAGGAAAACTCCCCCGCGCGGGAAAAGGCATCGCGCGCCCCCGCATCATCGCCCGCCCGCAGGCGGCGCGACAGATCCGGCAGCAGCACGATCCCGATGGCAATCCCCACAACGCCGAGCGGCAGCTGATACAGCCGGTCCGCCACAAACAGCCAGCTCACGGCGTTTTCAATGTCAGAGGCAACCTGCTGGCCGACCACCAGATTGATCTGCGTCACCCCCATCGCCAGCGCCGCAGGCAGGGCCACTCGCACCAGCGTTTTCATCTGCGGCGTCCAACGCGGCAGACCGGGGCGCAGGTGAATGCCAGCCTTGCTGGTGGCGCGCCAGACCAGCGCCAGCTGCGCAACGCCTGCCACAGGAATGGTCCAGATCAGCCAGCTGATGACCTCGCCGCCCAGAACGGCGCCAGCCACCATTGCGGCACAGGCAAAGATGTTCAGCAACACAGGCGCCGCCGCCGCTGCAGCAAAACGGCCAGTGGCATTCAGAACGCCGGAAAACAGTGCCGCAAGGGACATGAACAGAATGTAGGGAAAGACGATCTGACCATAGCCGACAGCCAGATCAAACCGCGCATCGCCAACAAAACCGCCCGCCGTGGCCCAGACCAGCGCAGGCATGAACACCATGCCAAGCCCGACCAGCAGCAAAACCGTCGCGGCCAGCAGATTGAACGCCTCCTGGGCAAATCCCTGCGGGTCGTCGCCGCTTTCGACACGTTTGGCAAACATCGGCACAAAAGCCGCGTTAAAGGCGCCTTCGGCAAAGAACCGACGGAACATGTTGGGCAGTCGAAAGGCCGCAACAAACGCGTCCATCAACGGACCCGGCCCGATGTAGGCAGTGATCAGGATTTCGCGCAGAAACCCCAGAATGCGGCTCGCCAGGGTCCAGAACCCAACGGTGAGAAACCCCGACAGCAGTTTGATCGGCTTCATGATCCGGCCCGTTTTGCCCCTTCGGCGATGGCACTGCGCAGCTTGGCTTCCAGCGATTTCTGCTTGGCCTCGGAGTAATATTTCAACCCGAACATATCCTTCACGTAAAACGCATCGACAACCTGCTCGCCATAGGTCGCGATGACCGCATTGGCGATATAGATATTGGCTCCGGCAAGGGTGCGGGCCAGATCATACAGCAGCCCGGGGCGGTCGCGGGTGTCCACCTCGATGATCGTGTAGATCTCCGAGCCGTCGTTGTCGAAGGTGATATGCGTGGGCACGTTGAAGGCGCGTTCGCGCTTCTTGATCTTGTCGCGTGACTTCAGCGCCTCGCCTGCGATCACTTCGCCCTTGAGCGTTTTGTGGATCATCTGGCTGAGACGGGGCAGGCGGTCTGCCTCATAGGGGTGGCCCTCGGTGTCCTGGATCCAGAAGGCATCGGTGACGTAGCCGTCTTTGGTTGTATAGGATCGCGCATCGACCACATTGGCCCCAACCAGCGCCAGCGCACCGGCGATGCGGGCAAAGATGCCGGGGTGGTCGGCCATGCAGAAACAGGCCCGCGTTGCATCCCGATCTTCATCTGGATGCAGGCGGATGATGACCTCTGCGGGGTTGTCCCTCTCTGTCAGCTCTCGCAGCATTTCGGCAAAATCGATATGCGCGGTGACATCCAGACCCTGCCAGTAGGGATCATAATGCCGCCCGGTTTCGATCTTCAGATCGGCTTTGGGCCAGCCGGGGAGGGCGGCGCGCAGGGCTTTCTTGGCCTCGGTGCCGCGATGGGCCCGGTTCAGCGCCTCCATGCCGTTTTCCAGCGCCTCGCGCGTCTGGTTGTACAGCGCCCGCAACAGCGCCGCTTTCCAGTTGTTCCAGGTATCAGGCCCGACGCCGCGAATGTCACAGACCGTGAGCAGCAGCAAAAGGTCCAGCCGCTTGATCGTCTTCACCGCCTTGGCAAAGTCGCGCACGGTGCGCGGGTCGGCAATGTCGCGTTTCTGCGCCATGTCCGACATCAGCAGGTGATAACGCACCAGCCATTCGACCGTCTCGGTCTCGCTTTTGTTGAGCCCAAGCCGAGGCGCGACGCGTCGGGCAATCTGCGCCCCAAGGATCGAATGATCCTGTTCGCGCCCCTTGCCGATGTCATGCAACAGCATGGCAACAAGCAGCACCTTGCGGCTCAATCCTTTGCGCAGGATCTCCGACGACAGCGGCAGCTCATCTTCCAGCTCGCCCCGTTCGATGGCGGCAAAGTTGGCGATCACCTGAATGGTGTGTTCGTCCACGGTGTAGGAATGATACATGTTGAACTGCATCATCGCCACGATCGGCTCGAACTCGGGGACAAAGGCGCTCAGCACGCCCAGCTCGTTCATCCGCCGCAGCGCACGTTCCGGGTTGCCGTGTTTCAGCAGCAGATCAAGAAAGATCCGCTGGGCTTCCTTGTCGTTGCGCATCTCCTCATCAACGAGATGCAGATTGGCCGTTACCAGACGCATTGCATCCGGGTGGATCAACATGCCTGTGCGCAGGGCTTCCTCGAAGATGCGCAGCAGGTTCAGCTTGTCCTCGCAGAATGCGTCGGGATCAGCCACGTCCAGCCGGTTGCGCACCACTTTGTAGCCGGATTTCACCCGCGGGCGACGGCGGAAAATGCGCTCCAGCAGGGGTTCGTTCTTCAGGTGGCTTTCTTCCAGCTTGGTCAGAAAGATCCGGGTCACATCCCCCACAGTCGTGGCGTGGCGGAAATACTCCTGCATGAAGACCTCGACGCCGCGCCGACCCGATCGGTCCTCATATCCCATGCGGTCAGCCACCTCGACCTGCATGTCGAAACTCAGTTGTTCTGTTGCGCGATTGGCGATCAGATGCAGATGTGCCCGCGCAGCCCAGAGGAAATTCTCTGCCTTGGCAAATGAATCGAGCTCTTCGGGGCTGAACAGCCCCATCGGCACCAGTTCGGCGACGTCCTCGACCTGATAAAGGTATTTTGCAATCCAGTAGAGCGATTGCAGATCGCGCAAGCCGCCCTTGCCCTCTTTGACATTGGGTTCCACGACATAGCGCTGGCCCTGTTTCAGGTGGCGGGCATCGCGTTCGGCCAGCTTGGCTTCGACAAAATCCTTGGGGTCTTTGGAAAACAGCTCTCCACGCAGCCGTTCCCCCAGCTCCTGCGCCAAGGCCTCGTCGCCATCCAGAAACCGCTGCTCCAACAGGGCCGTGCGGATGGTGAAATCCTCACCGCCGAGGCGAATGCAGTCGCGGATCGTCCGGCTGGAATGGCCCACTTTCAGGCGCAGATCCCACAGGATGTAGAGCATCGATTCAATGACGCTCTCGGCCCAGGCGGTGATCTTGTAAGGGGTCAGGAACAGCAGATCGACATCGGAATGCGGTGCCATTTCCCCACGGCCATATCCCCCAACCGCAATCACGGCGATACGTTCGCCCTGCGTGGGGTTGGCAATGGGATGCAAAAGCTGCGTCGCGGTGAAATGCGCGGCCGTGACCAGACCGTCGGTCAGATAGACATAGGATCGTGTCAGCGCGCGCGCTGCAAAGGGCTCTTCGCCGAAGGCCTCGGCAATGGCCGCGCGCCCGGCTTTGTTGGCGTCACGCAGGATCTTGACGACCCCCGCGCGCAAATCCGCCCCGTTGCAGTCCTCGGACAGGGCCGTGATCTGCTGACGGATCGCGCGGGCATCAAAGATCTTGCCGGGATCGCAGATCAGCGGTCCCGGCAAGGGCGGTAGGTGCAGGGTGTCGGGCAGTGCCGGATCAGAATCCGGCACCGGCGAAGCTGGAGGGAGCTGGCTCAATAACCACGACCTTCTGTTCTTGGATGGTTGCAACCGCAAGGCCGCGTTCATTGGTGCCGTCCGGACGCAGACGGAAGATGCCGCCAGTGCCCTGGAAACCACTGCCCTGGGTCAGGGCCGCGCCGGTCAGCGCATCGGATTTGCCTGCGCCAACCAGCGCACCGATTGCTGCAATGCCGTCATAGGCCAGACCGCCGATCGGATGCGGCGCAGCGCCATAAGTCCCCTGATAGCGGGCGCGGAACTGCGAGGTTTTGTTCGGATCGGGCAGCGCAAACCAGCCGCCTTGGACGCCGGGCAGCGACAGGGTCTGGGACGGGATATCCCAGCGGGTCAGGCCGACATACTGTGTGATGGCCGGATCAACGCCTGCTTCGGGCATCAGCTGGGTCAGCAGGGGCAGGGCGCCTGCCGAATTTGCAGTCAGGAAAACCGACTGCGCGCCGCTGCTACCGACAGCGGAGCGGATGGTCGGAATCGCATTGATCACACCTTGCTGGGACAGCTCGTAGCTGACAGCGCCGGCCACATTGGCCCCCGTCGTTGCAGCGGCGCGTTCAATAGCGACGCGCCCTGCCTGACCGGCGGGGTCGCTGCCGCTGACGATCACCATTTTGCCCTTGCCCTGACGGGCGGCATAGCCGGCCAGCCGGCGGGCGGTGTTGTCAAAGGTCGGACCCAGAATAAAGACGTTGCCACCCGCGATGGCGGTGTTGTTGGAAAACGCCAGAACGTTCACGTTGCGCTGCGCCGCTGCCAGACCGGCGGCGTTTGCAGCCTCAGCGTAAACCGGGCCCAAAATGACACGGGCGCCATCGTTGATCGCTGTGGTCGCTGCCGTTGCGGCCTGCTGTGGGTTGCCCGCAGTGTCATAGATGCGCAGGTCAATCTGCACCCCGTTCAGATCCGCAATCGCCAGACGCGCCGCGTTCTCAAGGCTCTGGGCAAGCAAAGCATCGCCCGCCTGAGCCGAGCCACGCGGCACCAACAGTGCAACAGGAACGGGTTTTGATGTGTTGATGGTGGGCCCACTGCCGGTCGGCAGGGTGTCGCAGGCAACCAACGCAAGCGTTGATACTGCCGTCACTGCGGCCAAAGCCGCCTTGCGGGCGTGTTTAAAAACAGCAAACATAATGGACTTGAAACTCCCTTGTCCGGCGGCGTACGCCGTGGTGGTACCTCAGGGATCATAAACGACCAACAAGGCGGGTCCAGCGTGAATCACAAGATCGTCCATTTGCCTAGCGGCCTTTACTTTGTTGCAACGCCCATTGGCACTGCACGTGACATCACTTTGCGCGCGTTGGATGTGCTTGCATCCGCTGATGTCATCGCGGCAGAAGACACGCGGTCCCTGCGTAAGTTGATGGAAATCCACGGAGTTCCGCTGAACAACCGTCACATTGTGGCCTATCACGATCACAGTGGTGCAGGTGCAAGGGCCAAGCTTCTCGCCGCGCTGGACGACGGGCAATCGGTTGCCTACGCATCCGAGGCGGGCATGCCGCTGATTGCGGATCCGGGCTATAATCTCAGCCGCGCCGCAGCCGAAGCCGGCCATCTCGTGACGGTTGCGCCGGGCCCATCGGCGGCGCTTGCGGCCCTCACTCTGGCGGGGCTGCCCACGGATGCGTTCTTTTTTGCGGGGTTTTTGCCCAACGCCAGCGGCGCGCGCCGCAAACGGCTGGAAGAGCTGGCGGCCGTGCCCGGCACGCTGATCTTCTATGAATCGCCCAAGCGCGTCGCCGCCTCTTTGCGCGACATGGCCGAGGTCCTGGGCGACCGCCCTGCCGCGCTCTGCCGCGAACTGACCAAGAAATTCGAAGAAATCCGCCGCGACAGCCTGGCCACCCTGGCCACCGGGCTGGAGGACGCCCCCGTCAAGGGCGAGATCGTGGTTCTGGTTGACCGCCATCGCGGCGACAGCGTCAGCGACGGTGATCTAGACACCGACCTGCGCGCGGCCCTGCAGGGGAACTCGGTCAAGGACGCCGCCGCGATTGTCGCAGAGATGCACAACATGCCGCGCCGCAAGATCTATCAACTGGCGCTCGAAATCGCCAAGGGAGAGGGGTGATCATGCAGGGTGGTGCAGGCTCTGACAAAGGGGCGAGAACCACCCGGCAGCGTCGCGGCGCACAGTCCCATCACGCAGGCCACGCGGCAGAGGAACTGGTCGCGCGCCACTATGAACGCATCGGCTGCACGGTCGCGGCCCGGCGCTGGCGCAAGGGCGGCAGCGAGATTGATCTGATCCTGCGGCAAGGCGCCATGGTGATCTTTGTCGAGGTCAAGCACAGCCGCAGCCGTGACAGCGCCGTCTCTCGCATCAGCGAAACCCAGATGCAGCGCATGATGCTCAGCGCCGCACGGTTCTTGGAGGGCGAACCAAAGGGCAGCCTCACCGACTGCCGCATCGACGTGGCACTGGTGGATGGTACGGGCCATGTCGAGGTGCTGGAAAATGCCTATGGTCAGGGCTGACGGACACCGCCGCTGTCGCCGCCATTGCCCTCACGTAGCCCCCGCAACAGGATTGGGGGCGCAGAGCATACGCCCCGCACCCCCAACCTGTGCCCAATGGACAGAATGGCGTGATTACTTCTCGTATTCAGGCAGCTGCTCCATCTCTTCCTTGCTCATGGAGACATAGACCCGCAGGTTGTCCCCATCGTCAGAGCGCAGGATGTCCATCTCACCCAGCTTCAGCGCAACCGGCTTTTCACCAAGACCAAGGAAGCCACCGATGTCAGCCACAATCATGTCCACCTTGCCCTGTTCGGTCAGGATGATCTGCGACACTTCGCCGATCCATTCGTCCTTGCTGTCATAAAGCGGTGCACCGGTCAGCTCTTCGCTGGTCAGCGCTTCGGCAGATGCCGCAACATAGCCGTCCTTCACGAAGGGGTCTTTCAGACTGTCGGCTGCGTTCTCGGCGGTCTGCTCGGCATCTTTCGCCAGCGCGTCCGCATCGTCCTTAAGCTCACCCGCCGCCGCAGCTGTTTCCTGCTTCAGCTCTTCTGCCTCTGCTTCGACCTGGCGAGTCCAGTCGTAGGTCGGCGCGTCCTTCAGCGCATCAACCGGAGCATCCATCACGAGGAAGAAGTCATCCAGATCTTCGGCGGTGGAGCTGTCGGCAACAAATTTCACCGATTTCATATCAACCGCCACCTGGTTCTCACCGATGCCGAGGAAGCCGCCGATATCCACCAGAATGGAGTCAACGGTGCCATCGCGGTTCAGAACAACGTCGTTGATTTCGCCAATGTCATCCCAATCCTGCTGCACGCCGGCGTATTCATCAGCGGCGGTTTCCACATCAGAGCGGTACACCCGCATGCCAATAAACTCGGAGGCGTGGATCGCCATCGGGTCCGCTTCGGCGCGGAACATGTCCCCGTGATCAGCCGCCATAACAGCGCTTGCAGGGGTCAGGGCGATTGCAGTCGAGAGAAGCAGATTCTTCATTGTTTCCATCCTCTTAGTTGTCAGTGTAATGTCGTTCATTACTGGCAGAACAACTCAGCCGTGCAGCAATTGGTTCCGCACTCTCCACACTTTTTTGTGAAAACGGGGGGTTTTCCCATCCCTTCGCCTTGGGCCATGCGGCAGCGCACCATTGAACATAAGGCCCGGCTGGGCCATGTATTCCGGGCAGCGGTTCGCGCCGGGTTCTGGCCCATTGTCGACCAACCTGCCCAAACGCCCTGCAACCTGCCCATGTCATGAGGGACTGACATCATGAAAATCGCCTTTCAAATGGACCCGATCTCTGCGGTCGATATCAACGCCGACAGCAGCTTCCGTCTCGCCGAAGAGGCACAGGCGCGCGGCCATGAGCTGTTTTTCTACGGCCCGGATCAGCTCGCCTATCAGGAAGGGCGCATCACCGCCCGTGGCCAGGACATGACGGTCCAGCGGGTGCCGGGATCCCCGGCAGTGCTCGGCCCCGAGCGCGAGGTCGATCTGGCTGATTTCGACGTGGTCTGGCTGCGTCAGGATCCGCCCTTTGACATGCATTACATCACCTCCACCCATCTCCTCGACCGGCTCAAGGGCACGACGCTGGTGGTGAATGATCCCTTCTGGGTCCGCAACTATCCGGAAAAACTGCTGGTTCTCGACTTTCCGGATCTGACCCCGCCGACAACGATTGCCCGTGATCTGCAGACCATCAAGGCATTCAAGGAAAAGCACGGCGATATCATCCTCAAGCCGCTTTATGGCAATGGCGGCGCGGGTGTGTTCCGTCTGGATGCAAACGACCGCAATCTGACCTCTCTGCACGAGCTGTTCACCGGTTTCAGCCGCGAGCCCCTGATCGTGCAGAAGTTCCTGCCCGATGTCTCAAACGGCGACAAGCGGGTGATCCTGGTCGACGGCGAGCCGGTCGGGGCCATCAACCGCGTTCCCGCCGCGGGCGAGACACGTTCGAACATGCATGTGGGCGGTCGCCCGGAGAAAATCGGACTGAGCGAACGCGATCTGGAAATCTGCGCCGCCATTGGTCCGCTGCTGCGCAAAAAAGGCCAGATCTTTGTCGGCATCGACGTCATCGGCGATTATCTCACCGAAATCAACGTGACCTCGCCCACCGGCATTCAAGAGCTGGAGCGCTTTGACGGTGTGAACATCGCTGAAAAAATCTGGCAGGCGATCGAGGCCAAGGTCTGATCCTGCCCGATTGATCCAGCCAGACGCCTGCCCACCGGGGCGGGTGTCTTTTTTTGCGCTCAGGCGGGAATGCGAAAACTCAGCGCCTCGGCGACATGGGGGCGGCGCATCAATGGCTCACCGGCAAGATCGGCAATCGTGCGCGCCACGCGCAACACACGGTGATAGCCCCGCGCGGTCAGGCCAAAGCGTTCAGCAGCCTGCAACAGCAACGCGCGCCCCTCGCTGTCTGGCGCGGCCACCTCTTCCAGCAGCTTGCCTTCTGCGTCCGCATTCTGGCGCAATCCGGCGTAGCCATCATAGCGCGACGTCTGAATTTCCCTTGCGATGGCAACACGTTGCGCCACCTCGACAGAGCCCTCACCGCAGGCGGGCTGATCGAGATCGGAAAACGCAACCGCCGGAACATCCACCCGCAGATCAAACCGGTCCATCAGCGGGCCAGAGATGCGGCCCATGTAGTCCTGCGCGCATTGTGGTGCTCGCGCGCAGGCCCGGCCCGGATCGCTCAGCGCGCCGCATTTGCAGGGGTTCGCCGCCGCAATCAGCATGAACCGGCTGGGATAGCTGACATGGGCATTGGCCCGCGCCACATTGACGGATCCGGTCTCCAGCGGCTGACGCAGGGTTTCCAGAACCGGACGGCTGAATTCCGGCAGTTCATCAAGAAACAGCACGCCATTATGGGCGAGGCTGATCTCACCGGGCTGCGCGCGCCTGCCGCCTCCGACGATTGCGGCCATCGACGCCGTGTGATGGGGCGCGCGAAACGGTCGACTGCGACAGATGCCGCCGCTGTCGATCAGGCCGCACAGTGACTGGATCATCGACGTCTCAAGCGCTTCGGCCGCGCTCAGCATTGGCAGGATGCCGGGCAGGCGCGCGGCCAGCATTGATTTGCCGGAACCGGGCGCGCCGACAAACAGCAGGTGATGACGTCCCGCGGCAGCAATCTCCAGCGCCCGCTTTGCACGGTCCTGTCCCTTTACATCGCGCAGATCCTTGCAGCCTGTGTCCTCAACCACCTCACCGGGGCGGGCGGGAGAGATGACGCCCTGACCGGTGAAATGGCGCAGCACATCCCCCAGTGTCGCAGCCCCAATCACGGTGGCATCGCGGACCCATGCGGCCTCTGCACCCGATGCCTCCGGACACAGCAGTCGCCGCCCCTCGCTCGCGGCCGCCATTGCCGCAGGCAGGGCACCGGCAACAGGCATCAGGCAGCCATCCAGCGACAACTCCCCAAGTGCGATGCTTTCCGATGCGGCCTCGGGCGGGATGATTTCTATCGCCGCCAGCAGGGCAAGCGCGATCGGCAGGTCGAAATGGCTGCCCTCCTTGGGCAGGTCGGCAGGGGACAGGTTCACGGTGATGCGGCGGGCGGGCAGGGCGATGGACAGGGCGGCAAAGGCGGCGCGCACCCGTTCGCGGGCCTCGCTCACCGCTTTGTCTGGCAGCCCGACGATGGAGAACGCAGGCAGGCCGGGCGCCACGGCGCATTGCACCTCCACCGGGCGGGCCTCTACCCCCTGAAAGGCAACGGTATAGGCGCGTGAAATCATCTCTCCCCTTTCTGCAGGCCTCAGGTGGGTCTGCAGAAAGGCTTGGCAATCGTGGTTTCGGAGTCGTTAACGGCGTGCCGTATTTACGATCTCTTCACCACGATTACGTGTCCCGCTAGGCCAGCACCCAAGGGCGGTGGGGCAGGTCGACGGGATAGGGGTTGGTGTCATAGACCGTTTCATCAATGCGGGCCTGCCACTGCAGCAAAACAGGGTCCGACAGGGTCAGCCGGCAATAGGCCCGCATCCGCTCTGACACCGGCAGGTCATAGCCAACAATCCGCGCCGCAACCGGCGCATAAAAGGCATCCGCCAGAGAATAATCACCAAACAGCCAGCCCTCCGCCGCACCAGAGATCTCGCGGGCATGATCAAACAGCGTCTCGATCCGTGCAAGATCCACAAGAACGGCATCTGACGGCTCAAATCCCTGATAGATTTGGGCAAGTTGCATCGGACAGGCGCTGCGCAGCGCCCCAAAGCCCGACGCCATCTCTGCCACCAGCCAGCGCGCCGTGGCGCGTGCTGCCGGGTCAGCGGGCCATAATCCGGCCTCTGGGTGGCGCTCTGCAAGCGTTTCGGCAATGGCGACGGTTTCCCCCACCACAGTGCCCTCCGGTAGAACCAGCGTCGGCAACAGACGCGCCGGCGCAAGGGGCGCCATCTGCGCTGCCATTGTGCCCGAAAACATCTCGACCAAAGAGGTCGAGTGGGGCAGGTTGAATTTTTCCAGCATCAGCCAGCCGCGCAACGACCAGCTGGAATACTTGCGATCACCGATATAAAGTTGATAAGCCATAGAGACAGGCTAGACGCAGCGAAACCATTCTCAAATCGAATATTTGTGCGCCTATGCATCACGGAATGTGATTGATCCGCCCGCTGCTCCAGCCCCGATCCCAGTCCAGCCCCTGATGGCTCAGCTCCGTGACCGACAGATTGTCGATGCGATGGGAAAACGCCTCTTCTGCGGTCAGCCGCGCGGCCCGCTGGATCTGTGTCAGGATCTGACCGAAATGCCCCACCACGATCAGGTTGCGGCCCCGATGCTGCGCAATCAGCGCATTGATGGCGCGATCGACACGGGCGCAAACCTCGTTCCAGCTCTCGCCGCCGGGGGGGCGCACATCGCCGGGCGTCTCCCAGTAGGCGCGGATATGGTCGGGGGATTCGGCGTCAATCTCGGCCCAGCTGCGCAGCTCCCAGGCGCCAAAGTGGATCTCGCGCAGGTCGCGATGATCCGCCAGCCGCTCGCGGGCTCCGCCGATGGCCGAGGCGGTGTCGCGGGCGCGCGACAGATCCGAGGACACCACCACCGCCTCCTGCGGCAGATAATCATGCAACCGTGCAAGCGCCGCGGTGTCGGACAGATCCGCTGGCAGATCCGACCAGCCGACCATGGTCTTGGCATGGGTCGGCCCGTGACGGATCAGAAACAACCGCGTCAGAACGCTTTCGCTCATAGCGCACCTTTCAGCACATGTGGCAGGCCGACAGTGACCTGCACAACGGTGTCTGCCACTTTGGCCAGTTCGATGTTCAGCCGCCCCTGTGCCTCGCGGAACCGCCGCGCCAGCGCGTTTTCGGGGACGATGCCCTGTCCGGTTTCATTGGACACAACCACCACATCAGCGGCACAGCGCGCCAGCGCATCCAAAAGATCCCTCTGCGCGGACGCCAGATCACCGTCCTCTGCCAGCATATGATTGCTCAGCCACATGGTCGCGCAATCCAGCAGACAGATCTGATCTGCACCAAGCGAGTCGAGGACCGGCGCCACATCCATTGGCGCCTCATGGGTGGTCCAGCCCTCTCCCCGCTGTTGCAGGTGGCGGTCCACTTTTGCGCGCATTTCACGATCAAACACTTGTGACGTGGCCAGATAAACCCTGTCTTTTCCGGACTTTACGCAGATTTCTTCGGCAAAAGCCGATTTTCCAGAGGCCGCGCCCCCAAGAATGAAAGTGACTTTCGACGGCAATTTTATTACCCTGTTTCTGTCCTAAGGTGCGATACTGGGTATCGACGGGTGCAGTGCAGCACAAGATGCGCAGCCCCCTTGCCTGCGTCAACCTGCGCTGCGGATCCTTATGGATCGCTGCGGGCCAACGACAGGCACCGCCAGATAGGGCACATCGCCAAACCGGGCCTTAGCAGGGCCCATGTGGCGCATTGGGTGCGGCAATCGCTCTGCCGCCCCGCTGACAGATCCGCGATGACCATGAATTTTGCATCATCCGGGAACCAAGGTGGATTTCGCGCGTTAGCGTACCGCAATTCCAATGCAGACTGCCAAGACCCGAGACATCACCGACGCCGGACATAGGCCCATCGCCTGAACCATTTTCGGCCCGGATCACAGCCTCAAACTGGCCTCCGCGCAGCGGTCCGATCAGGCGCTTTGGATTTTTGCCAATTTAGAATTGATCCAATGTGCCTGCCGCCACGTAACAGGGTCAAACTCATCAACGGGGAAGAAAAATGGCACTTGATACCATGATCGAAAACCCACTGCCCAAGCGGGCGATGAAGGCCGAGTTGCTTGATGCCGAGACCGAGCTCAAGCTGGCCTACGCCTGGCGGGATGAGCGGGATGTCCAGGCGCTCCATCGATTGATCAACGCATATATGCGGCTGGCGATCTCCATGGCCTCGAAATTCCGACGCTACGGCGCGCCGATGAATGACCTCATCCAAGAGGCGGGTCTGGGGCTGATGAAAGCCGCTGACAAATTCGACCCGGACCGCGGCGTGCGCTTTTCGACCTATGCGGTCTGGTGGATCAAGGCCTCCATTCAGGATTACGTGATGCGCAACTGGTCGATGGTGCGCACCGGTTCCACCTCCTCCCAGAAATCCCTGTTCTTCAACATGCGCCGCGTCCAGGCCCAGCTGGAGCGCGAAGCCGCCGCCAGCGGAGAGCAGCTGGACCAGCATCAGCTGCACCAGAAAATCGCCACCGAAATCGGCGTGCCGCTGCGCGACGTGCAGATGATGGACGGCCGCCTGTCGGGTGCGGATTTCTCGCTGAACGCGGTACAATCAGCCGAGGATGAGGGTCGCGAGTGGATCGAGGCGCTGGAAGATGACAGTGCGCAAGCCGCCGAACTGGTTGAGGAAAGCCACGACACCAGGCAGCTGCGCACCTGGTTGGTAGAGGCGATGCAGGCGCTCAACGATCGCGAGCGTTTCATCATCACCGAACGCAAACTGCGCGACAAACCCCGCACTCTCGAAAGCCTCGGGGATGAGCTGGGCCTGTCCAAGGAACGCGTCCGCCAGCTGGAAGCCGCAGCTTTCCAGAAAATGCGCAAGTCGCTCGAAACCTGTTCGCGTGAGGTACAGAATTTCCTGATGTAAGCGGGGCGCAGATCGCAACCGCGATAGATCAAAGACCAGACCGGCGCGTCCGAAACGGGCGCGCCTTTCTTGTCGGCAACACAGCGCGGCCGGCAGGGTGAAAACCGTTTCCCTCTCGCGCGCAGGCGCAGTACTGTTTGGCGGACTTTGCGGCAAGGACGGATAAATGCTGGCCAACAAACGTATTCTTCTCATCATCGGCGGCGGCATCGCGGCATATAAATCGCTGGAGCTGATCCGCCGCTTGCAGGATCAGGGTGCCGAGGTGGTGCCGGTTCTGACCAAGGCGGGAGAGGAATTTGTGACCCCGCTGTCGGTCTCCGCACTTGCGGGGCAGGCGGTGCACCGCGATCTGTTTGATCTCACCGCCGAGGCAGAGATGGGCCACATCCAGTTGTCGCGCAGTGCGGATCTTCTGGTGGTGGCCCCGGCGACGGCGGATCTGATGGCGAAAATGGCCAATGGCCATGCCAATGATCTGGCGTCTACCCTGCTGCTGGCGACGGATACGCCGGTGCTCTTGGCGCCTGCGATGAACGTGCGCATGTGGCAGCACCCCGCAACCCAGCGCAATCTGGCCACGCTGCTGGCGGATGGTGTCGCTTGTGTTGGCCCGGATGAGGGCGGCATGGCCTGCGGCGAATTTGGTCCCGGTCGTCTGGCCGAACCAGAGGCGATTGTTGCCGCCATCACCGCCAAATTGTCGGATGGCCCCCTGAAAGGACGGCGCATTGTCGTCACCTCCGGCCCCACCCATGAACCGATCGACCCGGTCCGCTATATCGCCAACCGCTCCTCAGGTGCGCAGGGAACAGCGCTGGCCCGTGCTCTGCGCGATCTGGGCGCTGAGGTGGTCTTTATCACGGGCCCTGCCAGCGTCGCGCCACCCGAGGGGGTAGAGGTCGTGCCGGTCGAGACTGCCCAACAGATGGCGGATGCGGTTTTTGCGGCGCTTCCCGCAGATGCCGGGGTCTTTGCCGCTGCGGTCGCCGATTGGCGCGTCACCAGCGCCTCGGACCGCAAGCTGAAGAAATCAAAGGATGGCCTGCCGGTCATGGAGTTTGCCGAAAACCCCGATATCCTCAAGACCGTCGCGCATCTGGACAAGGGGCGACCGGGGCTGGTTGTGGGGTTTGCGGCCGAAACCAACGACGTGATGGACAACGCCACCGCCAAACGCCTGCGCAAGGGCTGCGACTGGATCGTGGCCAATGATGTTTCTCCGGCGACGGGCATCATGGGGGGCAGCGAAAACGCGGTAATCCTGATCTCCGATGCAGGTGCCGAAAGCTGGCCGCGCATGGACAAGACAGCCGTCGCGCGCCAACTGGCCGAACGCATCGCCGCCGCGCTGACAGACAAGGGCTGAGCCGCCCGAACGAGAACAAACGAGCAAGGACACGCCACAGCAATGGTCGAGATCCGTATCACATATGACGAGGGCGCAGACAGGGATGTGCCACTGCCTGCCTATCAGACAGAGGAAGCCGCAGGCGCGGACCTGCGCGCCAACCTGCCGGACCGCCAATCTCTGACGCTGGCACCGGGAGAGCGCAGACTGGTGCCGACCGGGCTGCGGTTGGAAATCCCGCAAGGCTACGAGGTGCAGATCCGCCCCCGTTCGGGCCTTGCGCTGAAACACGGCATCACCCTGCCCAACGCGCCGGGCACCATCGACAGCGATTACCGTGGCCCGCTGGGGGTGATCGTGATGAACGCGGGCGATGCGCCGTTTGAGATCGCCCATGGCGACCGTATCGCGCAGATGGTGGTGGCCCCCGTGCTGCAGGCCCGGTTCCACCTTGTCGACAGCCTCAGTGACAGCGCGCGCGGCAGCGGCGGCTTTGGCTCTACGGGGCAGCGCTGATGCTGTCGATCTTCCTTCTCGCAGCGTTGATCTGGTGGGGGGGCGGCTTTGCCGGTCTGGACCGCCGCCTGCGCCTGTCCCTTCTGGCGCTGATCTTTCTCGCGGTGCTGGCAATCCAGTTGACCCTGCCCGACGGCGCGCCGCTGCGTGCCGCAACCGGCGGATCGGCGGCCCCCTGGCTGATGCTGGCAGGCGCTGTCGCGCTGGTGATGGCCTATCGCCACCTGTTGCGCAGGCTGCGCAGCCGCGCCCAGCCCGACACTGCGGAGGAGACCGCCACCAAACCCCGCGCGGACAAATTCTCTGACAGCGAGTTGGACCGCTATGCCCGCCACATCGTATTGCGCGAACTGGGCGGACCGGGCCAGAAAAAGCTGCGCAAGGCGCGCGTGCTGGTGATTGGGGCAGGGGGGCTTGGCGCGCCTGCGCTGCAATATCTTGCAGCCGCCGGGGTCGGCACCATCGGGGTGATCGACGACGATGTGGTGGAAAACGCCAACCTGCAGCGTCAGGTCATCCACCGTGATCAGGACATCGGGATGCCCAAAGTGTTCTCGGCCCAGGCCGCGATGGAGGCCCAGAACCCCCATATCACCGTGCGCCCCTATCATCGTCGCTTGGATGCGGCGATCGCCGGCGATCTATTTGGCGATTATGATCTGATCCTGGATGGCACCGATAATTTCGAGACACGCTATCTGGCCAATCGGACCGCCGTGGCACTGGGCAAGCCGCTGATTTCAGGCGCGCTGTCGCAGTGGGAGGGGCAGATTTCGCTGTTTCACCCCACCTCAGGCGGCCCCTGCTATCAGTGCATCTTTCCCGAAGCGCCGGCGGCAGGTCTTGCCCCCAGCTGTTCCGAGGCGGGGGTCGTGGGCCCATTGCCCGGCGTGGTTGGCGCGATGATGGCACTTGAGGCGATCAAGGCCATCACCGGCGCAGGTCAGACCCTGCAGGGCGAGATGCTGATTTACGACGGGCTTTATTCCGAAAGCCGCAAGATCAGCCTCAGCCAGCGCAGCGATTGCCCGATTTGCGCGGGCGGAGCCGAAGCCGGAGACGACAGCAGCAAAGAGGCAGGCGCGCCGCGATCCGATGCGGAGGCCACCTGAGACACTCTGACGACGTAATCACATCACCAAAGGGGAGGATAAGATGACATTCACATGGACTGGGACGGCGCTGAAAACAGCAGCCGCAACCGCAGCGGTGGCCTTGCTGGCAAGCGCAGCTATCGCGGCGGATCTGCCGGATCTTGAGGGCCGCGAGGTCGTCGTTTCGGTGGAAAACGCCTATCCGCCGCTGCAGTTTGTCGACCCCGCCAGCGGCGCGGCAATCGGCTGGGAATACGATGCAATGGCAGAGATCGCCGAACGCATCAACATCACCGTGGTTTACGAAACAACCAGCTGGGACGCGATGATCCCTGCCGTCAGCGATGGCCAGTACGACATGGGCATGACCGGCATCACCATCCGCGATGATCGCAAGGAAAAGGTTGATTTTTCGGACAAATACCTGACCTCGCAAATGCGCATGATCGTGGCCGGGGATGAAACCCGTTTTGACGACGCAGCAGGCTTTGCCGCTGATGCGGATCTGCTGGCAGGCGCGCAACCGGGCACCACGCCGTTTTACGTGACCGTCTACGATATCCTTGACGGTGACGAGGCAAACCCGCGTATCAAGCTGTTTGAAACCTTTGGTGCGGCCATTCAGGCGTTGCGCACGGGCGATGTGGATCTGGCATTGTCGGACAGCACCGCCGCAAATGGCTATGTCGCGGCATCTGAGGGTGCGCTGAAAATCGTGGGCGAGCCGCTGGGCACCGAGGACTTTGGGTTCATCTTCCCCAAGGGCAGCGACCTGGTGGCGCCGATCAACGCGGCGATTGCCTCGATGGAGGCAGATGGCACGCTGGATGCGCTGAACACGAAGTGGTTTCTGGAATATAAGCTCGGCGGCTGATAGATCCGGCCAAACCTGACCCCGTCCCCGGTGCCTGGCGCCGGGGATTTTTTGGGGCCTTCAACACGGGCCTTCAACAACGCGGAGCAAAGATGAGCGATCAGCCCCCCAAACCGGTCAAAGGGACGGACAAGAAAGAGGACTTTCCGTGGTGGCTTGCGGCTGTTGCGCTGATTGGCGTCTATCTCGGCTGGCAGGTGGTGGCGGATGATCTCTATCTCAACATCCTGAAAACCCTGTCAAAAGGCGTTCAGCTGACGATCTTTGTGACGCTGGTGAGCTTCTTTCTCGCGTCGCTTCTGGGGCTTGGGCTGGCGCTTGCGGCTGGCTCGCGCTGGCTGGTGATCCGCCAAAGCGCGCGGTTCTACATCGAAGTGGTGCGTGGCATTCCGATCATCGTGCTTTTGCTTTACGTGGCTTTTGTGCTGGCGCCTGCATTGGTGGAGCTGCGAAACTGGATCGGCGCGCAATTTGGACATGATCCGATCCGCACGCGCAATTTCCCATTGCTGTGGCGCGCGATCATTGCGCTGATGATTGCCTACTCGGCCTTTATCTCCGAGGTGTTTCGCGCGGGTCTGCAATCGGTGGATGAGGGCCAGATCGAGGCGGCCAAGGCGCTGGGCCTGAACCGCTGGCAGCGCTTTCGTTTCATCGTCTTTCCGCAGGCCATCCGCACCATCCTGCCGCCGCTTGGCAATGATTTCGTGGCGCTGGTCAAGGACAGCTCGCTGGTGTCCGTGCTGGGGGTTGCTGACGTCACGCAGCTGGGCAAGATCACCGCGGTGGGCAATTTCCGCTATTTTGAAACCTACAATGTCGTGGCGCTGATTTACCTGACCCTCACCATCGGTCTGTCGCTGGCGCTGCGGCGTCTGGAAAAGCACCTGCGCAGCCGACAAGAGCACCGCTAGCCCACAGCTTTAGCGAAAAGACCCCCGATTTGACCGAAGCCCACTACATTGTGCTTTTATGTGCCAGTCTTTTTGGTGGCGAGGCAGAGCGCACCCATACCTTTGACTATCCCGGCGGAGAGGCCGCAATCCGGGTGGATTGCGAAAACGACCGGCGGGTGGTTGAGGTGGGGCTGGATAAACGCAGCAGTCTCGACAGCTTGCAGCAGGTGCTTTTTGCTGCCGAAATCACCGGCAAGGAACCGGTGGTGGTGCTGATCGACACCGACGGGATTTTTGGCCGCTTTGAATGGCGCATTGCGCGCGCGGCCAATATCGCGGGCGTCTCTATCATCATCCTGCCTGCAGAACTGGTGGATGATCCGACCGGCTAGGCGGGGGCAGGCTGGCGGGCCGGGGCGAATATCAGGATAAATTTCCACGGTCCTCTGGACGGCGGGCAGGGGCGGACATAGCTTCCTCACAAAGGAGATTTGCCATGACCAATCCGCTGCTGTCCACCTGGGACACGCCATTTGAAATTGCCCCTTTCGACCAGATCAAGGACAGCGATTTTGCCCCCGCATTGGAGGAGGCACTAGCTGCCCATCAGGCGCAGATCGACGCGATTGCCACCTCGCAGGAGGCACCGACTTTTGCCAATGTGATCGAGGCGCTGGAAACCCCCTGCCGCGAGCTGGAGCAGGTTCTGTCGGTGTTTTACAGCGTGGCCGGGGCCGACAGTAACCCCGAGCGCGAGGCGTTGCAGCGGGCGTTTTCGCCCAAGCTGGCGGAACATTTTTCCGCGATCACCGCCAACAAGGCACTTTATTCCCGTGTCAAAGCCGTGTGGGACCAGCGCGATACGCTGGATCTGAGCGAGGAACAGGCGCGTGTTCTGATGCTGACCCATCGTGGATTTGTGCGCGGCGGTGCGGCGCTGGAAGGGGCAGATGACACCCGCATGCAGGAGATCAAATCCCGCCTTGCGACCCTTGGGACCGAGTTCACCCAGAACCTGCTGGCTGATGAACGCAGCTGGTATATGGAGCTGAGCGAGGAGGATCTGACCGGCCTGCCACAATTCGTTGTTGATGCCGCGCGTGCGGCGGGCAAGGACAAGGGGCTGGATGGCCCGGCGGTCACGTTGTCGCGCTCTCTCATCACGCCGTTTTTGCAGTTTTCCCCCCGCCGCGACCTGCGCAAGACTGCGTTCGAGGCCTGGGCCGCGCGCGGAGCCAATGGCGGCGACAGCGACAACCGCGAGATTGCCGCCGAGATCCTGAAGCTGCGCGAAGAGCGCGCGCAATTGCTCGGCTACAAGAATTTCGCGGCCTACAAGCTGGAAACAGAGATGGCCAAGACCCCGGCTGCGGTGCGCGATCTGCTGATGCAGGTCTGGGAGCCGGCCAAGGCGCAGGCCGAGGCGGATGCCTGGGTGCTGACCAAGATGATGCAGGACGATGGCATCAACGGCGAGCTGGAGCCCTGGGACTGGCGCTATTACGCGGAGAAACGGCGCAAGGCTGAGCATGATCTTGATGAGGCGGAGCTGAAGCCCTATTTCCAGCTGGATCGCATGATCGAGGCGTCGTTTGACTGTGCCACCCGTCTGTTCGGGCTGGAGTTTACGCCGCTTGATGTGCCGCTTTATCACGAGGATTGCCGCGCCTGGGAGGTGACCCGCAATGGCGATCATGTGGCGGTGTTTATCGGCGACTATTTCGCCCGCTCCTCCAAACGGTCGGGCGCGTGGTGTTCGGCCATGCGCAGCCAGGCCAAATTCCCTGATGTGCAGACGCCCATCGTGATCAATGTCTGCAACTTTGCCAAGGGCGATCCGGCGCTGCTGTCTTATGATGATGCGCGCACCCTGTTCCACGAGTTCGGCCATGCGCTGCACCAGATGCTGTCGAATGTGACCTACGAGAGCATCTCTGGCACATCGGTGGCGCGCGATTTCGTGGAGCTGCCCTCGCAGCTATATGAACACTGGCTGGATGTGCCGGAGGTTCTGGGCAAATTCGCCACCCACGCCGACACCGGCAAGCCGATGCCGGTGGAGATGCGCGACCGGGTTCTGGCGGCGTCGACCTTTGATATGGGGTTCCAGACGGTGGAATATGTGGCCTCTGCGCTGGTGGATCTGGCGTTTCACGACGGGCCCGCGCCGAAGGATCCGATGGCCAAACAGGCCGAGGTTCTGGCAGAGATCGGCATGCCGTCTGCCATCATCATGCGCCATGCCACGCCGCATTTTGCGCATGTGTTTTCGGGTGATGGCTATTCCTCGGGCTATTACAGCTACATGTGGTCAGAGGTGATGGATGCCGATGCTTTCGCCGCCTTTGAAGAGGCGGGCGGCGCCTTTGATCCCGAGCGCGCCACAGCGTTGGAGGCCAACATTCTGTCTACCGGTGGTTCGCGCGATCCGGCTGAGCTCTACACTGCGTTCCGCGGGCGTCTGCCCGGTGTCGACGCGCTGCTGAAGGGGCGCGGTTTGGCTGCGTCGTAGGCTGTGGCCGAACCAGAGTGATGGAAAGGGCAGGCGTGATGCGCCTGCCTTTTTTGTTGGGGCTGGTGCACGGGTTTGGCCCGATCCGGCGGGGCCGTTCGGGGAGGGTTGTCTGTTGGTTGTCTGTTGTGTGCATGTCTTTGCGATCTGCACGTGTGGGGGGTGTCCGCAGCGGGACAAGGCGATAAGTGGACGGCGCCGCCACGGGGGCGGAGGAGGACGGGCATCTGCCCGAGTGCTCAGGTCTTTGCACAGCCCCGGTGATCGGGGTCCGTTTCCTGGTCGGAGCCGGGGTGCCAAACCCGGATCCTGCAATCGCGATTGCCCCCACATTAGCGCAGCGATCTAAAGCAAAGCTGAGCAGGGCGAGCGGGGTGGTAACGACCTGTTAACCATCCCCGCTCGCGGTGGGCGGGCGCGGTTCAATAGCCGAGGCTACGGTCGACCAGATGCAACAGCGGCTCGCCTGCTTCGCCCCGGCGGATGTTTTCCGCGATGACGCGCGCGGCTGTAATGGCGCGGGTTTCGGCTGCGATATGGGGGGTGACGGTCACATTGGGATGGGCCCAGTAGGGGTGATCCAGCGGCAGTGGTTCCACCCGAAAGACATCAAGCGTTGCGTGACCCACCTGACCGCTGTCGAGCGCGGCGAGCAGGGCGTTGTCGTCAATCAAAGGACCACGTCCCGGATTGATGAGGCGCGCGCCCATAGGCAGCAGGGCAAGGGTTTCATCGTTCAGCGTGTTTTCCGTGGCCGGGGTATCCGGCAGCAGCAGAACCACGATTTCGGCCCCCGTCAGGGCCGTGCGTAGCCCGGCCTCACCGTGATGACAGGTGATGCCGTCGATGGATTTTTCGGATCGTGACCAGCCAGTTACCGGGAAGCCCAGTGTCGCCAGCATCTGGGCACAGGCCTGCCCCAGCGCACCAAGGCCCAGAACCGTGACCGGGCGTTCCTCTGCCAGGGGTGGGACTTTGGGCTCCCATCTGTCCTGGGTGTGGATCGTGTTGTCGATGTCGAGATGATAGCGCAGCACATGGCCCGTGACCCATTCCACCATGCCCGCAGTCAGGCCGGGATCCACCATCCGGCAGAGCGGCATTGTCAGGGTCTGGTTGCCGACGATTTTCTCGACCCCGGCCCAGAGGCTCAGCACCGCTTTGCAGCGGGTATAGGGCGTGAAATCCTGCAGGTCGGAGTTGGGGGCATAGACCACATAGTCGACATCTGCCGGGTCATGATCGGGCCGCAGATCGGCGTTTAGCCCAGCCTGTGCAAAGGCGGCACGCAAAGGCGCCTCTTGGGTGGCCCAGCGTTCGGGCCGGGCGGCGAATTGGACGTTGATCATGTGGCGAACACTCCGGCCATATCGGCAAAGCCTTTGACTTCGATCGGATTGCCTGCGGGATCATGGAAGAACATGGTGCTTTGCTCTCCCGGCTCGCCTGCAAAGCGGGTGGTGGGGGCGATGGTGAACTCGATGCCCGCAGCCTCTAGCCGGTCGGCCAGCGTGCGCCAGTCTGCCTGTGGCAGGATCACCCCCAGATGGGGCATCGGCACCATGTGCTCGCCCACTTTTCCGGTGTTGGCGGTTGCAAAAACCGGGCCAAGGTGAAGCGAGATCTGATGGCCGAAGAAGTTGAAATCCACCCATGTATCAGTGCTGCGCCCCTCCGCGCAGCCCAGAAGCCCGCCATAAAAATCGCGTGCCTTGTCGAGATCATCCACGTGATAGGCGAGGTGAAATATGCTCATCAATCTGCTCCCTGAACTCTGTTGTCCTAGGGATAGGGGGCAGGGCGCGATATGAATAGGCGTTTTGTCGTGCACGGCCTGAAAAAAGACCGTGCGCGCCTATGTTTGCCTTGGGTGGGGCGGTCTGACCCTAGCGCGGGCGGTGGATGTTTGCGCTTTGCACAAGGCCAAAGGCCCCCATCAGCACCAGCATCACGGACCCGCCGTAGGACACCATCGGCAAGGGGACGCCAACAACAGGGGCGAGCCCCATGACCATCGACATGTTCACGGCAAAGAACAGGAAGAAGGTGATCGCAATCCCCAATGTGACCAGCGAGGCAAAGCGGTCCTTGGTGGCGAGTGCGGTGGCGATGCAGAAGACGATCACCAGCAGATAGATGAACAACAGCGTGATGCCGCCAATAAAGCCGAACTCCTCGGCCAGGGTGGTAAAGATGAAGTCGGTGTGTTTTTCCGGGAGGAAGTTGAGGCGCGACTGGGTGCCCTGCATAAAGCCGCGCCCGGACCAGCCCCCAGAACCCAGGGCGATTTTGGATTGGGTGATATGATAGCCGGCCCCCAGCGGATCCTGCGAAGGGTCAAGAAAGGTGTCGATGCGGCGGAACTGGTAGTCTTTCAGCAGCTGCCATTCGGTGCCGCGGCTTTTGAAGACGGCGGCGACCAGCCCAACGGCGGCGCCAATGACGGCGGCGAAATAGGCCCAGTGCACACCGGCCAGAAACATGACACCGCCTCCCGCAGCCATCAGCAGGATGGAGGTGCCCAGATCAGGCTGGCGCAGGACCAGCAGCGTGGGCACGATGATGATAATGACCGGCAAGATAACCCACTGCAGGCGCGAGCATTTTTCGGCCGGCAGCCAGTCGTAATAGGCGGCAAGCAGCATCACCAGCGTGATCTTCATCAACTCGGAGGGTTGCAGACGCATAAACCCAAGGTCGATCCAGCGCTGCGCGCCCATGCCGACGGTGCCAAAGAACTCTACCGCCAAAAGCAGCACCATCGAGGCGAGATAGGCAAGCACCGAGATATTGCGCCAGAACCAGATCGGCACCATCGCCACAACCAGCATGACCGCAAGCCCGAGGATGAAGCGTTTGACCTGCGGCTCGACCCAGGGGCTGAAGCTGCCGCCCGCGACGGAATAGAGCATCAGAAAGCCAACCGCCGCAACGCTGGCCAACAGAAGGGTCAGCGGCCAGTTCAGATAGAGGATCTTGCGCAGGCCGGTGGGGACCGTCTGGGCATTGTTGGCAAGATAGCTCATCTTTGTGCTTTCGTTTGTGGCCTGATCAGAGCGTTCTCTGCGGGGCCGGTCTGGTGGTCGGTCTGTGGCTTATGCCTGTTCGCTGTCGTCGCCGCGGTCGCGTTTGAGGCGCTCGCGCTCCAGCCGTTCCTGCTGGGCCTGGATGCGGCTGCGGTCCTTGGTGGGATAGGCCTCTAGCGGGGGCGTGCCGCCATAGAGCGCCTGAAGCAGCACGTCGCGGGCGATGGGGGCTGCGGCCTTGGAGCCGCCGCCGCCGTGTTCGACCACGACGGCTGTGGCGTATTTCGGTTTGTCATAGGGCGCATAGGCCACGAACAGCGCATGGTCCCGGCGTTCCCAGGGCAGGTCTTCGTTGCGGATCACCCCGGCGGCGCGTTCTGCGGCGGTAATGTTGCGCACCTGGCTTGTGCCGCTTTTTCCCGCCATGCGCATGCCCTCGGCGATGATGCGCGATCCATAGCCCGTGCCACGTCGTTCGTTGCTGACGGAGTACATGCCCTTGCGCACGGTGCGCAGGTTGTTGGGGTTGATGTCCATCGCTTCGCCTGCGCCGCCGGGTTGTTCGACACCGTCGATGGATTTCACCAGCCGCGGCTCAACAGAGCGGCCGGTGGCAAGACGCGCGGTCATCACCGCAAGCTGCAATGGCGAGGCGAGCATATAGCCCTGACCGATCGAGGCGTTGACGGTATCCCCCACCAGCCAGTCCTGGCCGTAGGTTTCCGATTTCCACGCCCTGTTCGGGGCCAGCCCCTTGGCAACGGCAGACATGGGCAGATCGTGGCGCACGCCAAGGCCAAAGCGTTTCGCCATCGCCGAGATCTTGTCGATGCCCACCTTGATTGCGAGATCGTAGTAGTAGACGTCGCAGGAGCTTTTGAGCGAGGTGTTGAGGTCGACATGCCCGTGGCCTGCGCGTTTCCAGCAGTGAAAGCGACGGCCCGAGACCTCCATGTGGCCGGGACACCAGACGGTTTCTTCGGTGCCGATCAGCCCTTCCTCAAGTGCGGCGAGGGCTGTGATCATCTTGAAGGTTGAGCCGGGAGGATAGACCCCCTGCACCGTTTTATTGGCCAGAGGGCGATATTTGTCCTCTGTCAGCATCCGGTAGTCAGCAACCGAGATCCCGCGCACGAACAGGTTCGGGTCAAAACTGGGGGCCGAGGCAATGGCCTGCACATCGCCGCTTTCGCAATCGATCAGAACAGCGCTGGCGCTTTCGCTGCCGAGACGGGCCTGGGTGTAGCTTTGCAGCTCGGCGTCGATGGTCAGCTGCATGTCTGCGCCGGCTTCGCCCTCGCGGCGGTCCAGCTCGCGCATGACCCGACCGGTGGCGTTGACCTCGACCCGCTTTGCGCCCGCCTTGCCGCGCAGGCTGGTTTCGACCTTGGCCTCAAATCCGACCTTGCCGATCTGAAAGCGGGGAATGCGCAGGATGGGTTCGGGATCTGTCAGCTTGCTGAGATCATAATCCGACACCGGCCCGACATAGCCGACCACATGGGCGAAATCCTCGCGCTGGGGATAGACGCGGGTCAGGCCGACCTCTGGCGTGATGCCGGGCAGGGCGGGGGCGTTGACGGCGACCTTGGAGATATCGTCCCAGCTGATCTGGTCTGCCAGTGTGATCGGCAGAAAGGGCGGAGAACGGCGCATCTCTGTTTTGGCGCGTTCGATGTCTTCGGGATCAAGCGGCAGCAGGCGCGACAGCCGTTCGATCACCGCATCCACATCGCCCGCGTCTTCGGGCACGATGGTGATGCGGTAGGACTGAGAGTTCTGCGCCAGGATCATGCCGTTGCGGTCATAGATCTGGCCACGGGCCGGGGGGATCAGGCGAATGTTGATCCGGTTTTCCTCGGCCAGCAGGCGGAACTGATCGGCCTGATCGACCTGCAGGTGACGCATCCGCATGGCAAGACCACCGGCAAAGGCCAGTTGCAGCCCGCCGAGAAACAGCGCGCGGCGGCTCATCTTGCGGTGCGAGGCTTCGACGTCCTTGGTGTTGCGTTTCATCAGCGGCTTCCCAGAGCTTCTGCTTCGGCAGGCGAGAGTTTCTGAACGCCCAAGAGGCTTTCGCTGATCAGGACGATCAGCGGATAGACGGCCAATGTTGCCACCATCTGGATCAGAATCAAACCCAAGGATGGCTGTTCGACACTGAGCACGGCAAGGATCAGCCGGTTGCTGAGGGTGATGGCGACGATCACAATTCCGACACTGACCCATTCCCCGAGAAAGGCGGTTTCCCGGTGGGGGTGGACCTGCGATTTCAGGAAGCTCGCGCCGAGCACCACCAAGAGCGCAATCAGCCCCGGTGGGCGCTGAAACAGCAGATCGGCCATCAGGAATGTGAAGGCGATGCTGAGGGTCGGGACAAAATCGGGGCGACGCACGGCCCAGGCCATCACCAGCGCCATCATCACGTCGGGCGGCGCCCAGCGAGAGGGCAGGGTGGACAGCGGCAGAAGGTGCAGAAAGATCACCAGAAGCGAGAGGGCCGGAAAGGCGGCCCGCATGACCCAGATCCGCGCCGGGGAGGTGTTAGCCATCCTCGGTCTCCGCAGGCTCTGTCCCGTCGCCGGTGTCTGCCCCCAGTCCTTCGGGGCGCGGGCGGGGGATGGTGCCGGTGCCGGGCGCGGGCACGATCAACCCGCCGGGGTCGCGGATCACCTCAGAGCCGTGATGGCGCAGCACCCGCAAGAATTCCAGCCGTTCGTAATCGGCCGACAGGCGCACCCGCAGGCGGCCAAAGCGGTCTTGTGTCACCTGACCGATCAGCAGACCCGCCGGAAAGACCTGCCCATCGCCAGAGGTGACAACGCGGTCGCCGGGGCGCACCAGATCGGGGTTTTCAAGAAAGTCGATCACCGGGGCGGGGCTATTGTCGCCTGCGACCAGCGTGCTTTGGCCGGAGGGTTGGATCATCGCGGGCACGGCGCTGGAGGCGTCTGTCAGCAGGATCACGCGGGAGGTGTTCTGCCCGGTGCCCGAAATCCGCCCGACAAGGCCGATGCCGTCCATCGCGGCCCAGCCATCACGCACCCCATCGCGGGCGCCAACGTTGAGGATCACCGACTGGCGAAACGGCGAGCCGCTGTCGGCCATGACCACACCGGTCACATAGGTGAGACGCGGATCAAGGCGGACGTTGTTGAGATCAAGCAGGCGGGCGTTTTCCTGTTCCAGCTGCAGTGCGGCCTCTTTCCAGGCGCTCATCTGGCGCAATTCGCTGCGCAGCTCGCGGTTCTGTTCGGCAAGGCGCTGATAGCTCTGGAAGTCGCGGAACAGGTTGATTGCCCCTTCGACCGGGATCATGGCCCAGTCCATGCTGGGCACCACCGCGTCGATCACCTGCGCGCGGAACCGTTCGACGCGCGGGCTGTCGATCCGCCAGATCAGAAAGAGGGCGAGCAGGCACAGGCAGACAACCCCGGTCAGCAAACGACGCAGCGGGGCCGCATAATCATCGCGCTGGGACCGATCTTTGGCCAAGGGTTCCCTTCCAGGTCATGCAGAGCCCGCGCGAGGCGCGGTTCTGCGTGTGCCCATCAGCTGTCGTAGTCGATGGCGTGTGCCAGCTGTTTTTCGTATTCCAGCGCCTTGCCGGTGCCAAGGGCCACGCAGTTCAGGCTCTCATCCGCGATCGACACGGCCAGGCCGGTCTGTTCGCGCAGCGCCAGATCCAGATCACCCAGCAGTGCGCCACCACCGGTCAGCATCACGCCGCGGTCAACGATGTCAGCGGCCAGATCCGGCGGCGTGGTTTCCAGCGCGGTCATCACCGCTTCGCAGATCTGCTGCACCGGTTCTGCCAGCGCTTCGGCCACCTGGGCCTGCGAGATTTCGATTTCCTTCGGCACGCCATTCAGAAGGTCACGGCCGCGGATCTGCATCGACTGGCCGCGGCCGTCGTCGGGCATGCGGGCGGTGCCGATCGAGGTTTTGATGCGCTCTGCCGTTGCTTCACCCACCAGAAGGTTCTGCTGGCGGCGCAGGTAGGAAATGATCGCCTCATCCATGCGGTCGCCACCAACGCGGACGGAGCGGGCGTAAACGATGTCACCCAGCGACAGAACCGCGACTTCGGTCGTCCCGCCGCCGATGTCGACAACCATGTTGCCGGTCGGGTCGGTGATGGGCATGCCTGCGCCGATGGCGGCGGCAATCGGTTCTGCGATCAGACCGGCGCGACGGGCACCAGCCGAGAGCACGGACTGACGGATCGCGCGTTTTTCCACGGGGGTGGCACCGTGGGGGACGCAGACGATGATCTTGGGCTTGGAAAAGGTGGAGCGTTTGTGGACCTTGCGGATGAAGTGTTTGATCATCTCTTCGGCGGTGTCGAAGTCAGCGATCACACCTTCGCGCATCGGGCGGATGGCCTCGATCGAGCCGGGGGTCCGGCCCAGCATCAGCTTGGCGTCTTCGCCAACCGCCAGAACCTTTTTGACGCCGTCTTTCACGTGATAGGCCACCACGGAGGGCTCTGACAGGATGACACCGCGACCCTTGACGTAAACCAGCGTGTTCGCCGTGCCGAGGTCAATTGCCATATCAGACGTGAACAACCCGCCAAGACTTCCGAAGATCGACATATAGTAGGACCCTGTAAATACTGCCACCAATCCCGCGACTCTGATGAGAGCGGGCTTTTGTTCTTATAAGCAGGGGTTGCACGTCGCGAAAGGGCGGATTCGGGACAAATGGCACCTTTCCGCCGCTTGCAAGGGGGCCTGTGGAGGGCATTGATGGGTGTGCCCCATCATCGGGCTGTTGCGGAACATGGTGGTGGGGGCGATGTTCGCGGAGAAGCGGAGGCAGGCGCGTGTGTGCTTCACGTTGCGTCAGGGACTTTCGCGGTGGCGGTTTTGGCGTTAGAGGGCAGGGATGCTGTCATATCAACATATCTATCACGCCGGAAATCTGGCGGACGTTCAGAAACACGCGCTGTTGGCGCGGATGCTGGCCTATCTCACCCAAAAGGATAAACCGCTCAGCTATCTAGAGACCCACGCGGGGCGCGGGCTCTATCAGCTGGACGCGGCGGAGGCGGTCAAGACGGGAGAGGCCGAGGCAGGCATCAGCCGCCTACTGAATGACGCTTTGCTGGCGCAGGATCATCCGTTGGCAGAGGCGATTGCCAAGACCCGGGCCGCCCACGGGGCAGCCGCCTATCCCGGCTCGCCGATGATTGCCGCGCATCTTTTGCGCGAGGGCGACAGTCTCAACTTTGCCGAGCTGCACCCGCAGGAAAACGCGGCGCTGCGCCAGGCGATGCGGCCTCATGCCAAAGGCGGGCGCGTCAGGGTGCATCAGCAGGACGGATTTGAGCTGGCGTTGTCATTGGCGCCACCGACACCGCGGCGCGGCATGCTGTTGATTGACCCGAGTTACGAGATCAAGCGTGACTATGCCCAGATCCCCGGCCATATCGCCAAGCTGCACCGCAAATGGAATGTTGGCGTGATTGCCCTGTGGTACCCGATCCTGACCGATGGGGCGCATAAGCCGATGCTGAACGCGCTGGAGGCGCAGGACCTGCCGGGCGTGTTGCGTCACGAAGTCCGCTTTCCCCCGGCGCGAGAGGGGCACCGGATGGTGGGCTCTGGCATGTTCATCGTGAACGCACCCTACGGCACCGAGGATGAGGCACAGCGGCTGACCAAGCTGTTCAGTCAACTGGGCTGATCGGGACCGACCCAGCGACGCTAGGGAGACGACACGGAAAAGGCCACCCGATGGGTGGCCTTTGTTGTTGGGATATGCGTTTCAGATCAAAAGGTTGATCAGGTGATGTCCTTGTAGGAGATCTCGCGCGTGTCCGCGCCTTCGCCCATTTTGCTGCGGCGCACGATCAGGCGGTTGAGGGCGCTGATATAGGCCGCGGCAGAGGCGACAACCGTGTCGGTGTTCGCGCTTTCGCCCGTGGCGATCACGCCGTCTTCTTCCAGACGGACAGACACCGTGGCCTGCGCGTCGGTGCCTTCGGTCACGGCGTGCACCTGATAGAGCTGCAGATGCGCGGCGTTCGGGTGGATCTTGCGGATCGCCTTGAAGGTTGCATCAACCGGGCCGTCGCCTTCTGCGGTCTCGGTCACGTCCTTGCCGTCGACTTCCATTTCGATGGTGGATTCCGCCGGTCCGCCGGTGCCGCAGACCACTTTCATCGAAACCAGCTTGAGATGATCGTCGTCATCCCCGCCGGTGCGCATCAGCGCGATGATGTCGTCGTCAAAGACCTCTTTCTTGCGGTCAGCCAGCTCCTTGAAGCGGACAAAGAGATCCTTCAGCTGATTGTCGCCCACCTCAAAGCCGAGCTGGCTCAGCTTGTCGCGCAGGGCAGCGCGGCCGGAGTGTTTGCCCAAGGGCAGGGAGGTGCCGGCGATGCCCACATCTTCGGGGCGCATGATTTCAAAGGTTTCTTTGTTCTTCAGCATGCCATCCTGATGGATGCCGCTTTCATGGGCAAAGGCGTTCTTGCCCACGATGGCCTTGTTCGGCTGCACCACGAAACCGGACACGGTCGAGACGCGGCGCGAGATGTGCATGATTTTCTTGGTGTCGATGCCAGTGTGGAATGGCATGATGTCATTGCGCACCTTCAGCGCCATGACGACCTCTTCCAGCGCGGTATTGCCCGCGCGTTCGCCCAGACCGTTGATGGTGCATTCGATCTGACGCGCGCCACCGGCCACAGCGGCCAGCGCGTTGGCGGTCGCCATGCCGAGGTCATTGTGGCAATGGGTGGCAAAGATCACGTCATCGGCACCCGGAACGGTTTCGATCAGGCGCTTGATCAGATCGGCGCTTTCGACCGGGGCGGTGTAGCCCACGGTATCGGGGATGTTGATGGTGGTCGCGCCTGCCTTGATGGCGATCTCGATCACCCGGCAGAGATAGTCCCATTCGGTGCGTGTCGCATCCATCGGAGACCACTGCACGTTGTCCACCAGGTTGCGGGCGTGGGTGACCGTTTCGTGGATCTTTTCTGCCATCTCATCCATGGTGAGATTGGGGATGGCGCGATGCAGGGGCGAGGTGCCGATAAAGGTGTGGATGCGCGGCTGAGCGGATTTGCGCACCGCTTCGGCGCAGCGGTCGATATCCTTGAAGTTGGCGCGCGCCAGACCACAGATCACGGAGTTCTTGGAGCGTTCGGCAATCTCGCTTACCGCTTTGAAGTCACCTTCGGAGGCGATGGGAAAGCCCGCCTCGATGATGTCGACGCCCATGTCGTCCAGCAGCTCTGCGATTTCGAGCTTTTCGTCATGGGTCATGGTTGCGCCGGGGCTCTGCTCGCCATCGCGCAAGGTGGTGTCGAAGATCAAGACGCGATCTTTGTCAGCTGCAGTCGTCATGTCGGTATCTTTCTTGTCTGTCCTAAAAACCAATCCTGATGGCGCGCATGCCTTCCCCTCTGAGCGGGCGCGCCGGATGGCACGCTCAGAGGCGGATTAGGATCAGTAGGGCGCGCAGATCTGCACCGCGAAACGCGGTGGCGGAGCGAAGGATATCTGCACGCATGGTCATGACGCAGAGTTATACAGAGCAGGATGCGAATGGAAAGACAGAATTTCACGCAAAACGCGCAACATGTCACAAGGGTGGGGCAGGCGCCACGCAATGACCACGCCTGCCTGCCACGATCCGGCTTGGATCAGTTGCCGTCGCTGGCGGTTGCGGGGGCGGGGTCGGTTGCGGGTGTATCGGCGCTCTCGGCCTCGCTGGTGCTATCCTGTGATGCGGGTGCCGTGCTGTCCTGGATCTTGAGCGCGCCGTTTTCCCAGGTGCCTTCGGCCTCCTGACCGCTGGCATAGCGCATCACGCCGGGGCCCTGGCGTTTGGAGTTCAGGAAACTGCCCTCGTAGACATCGCCATTGGCATAGGTGGCCACGCCCTGACCGCTGATCTTGCCCTCTTTCCAGTCCCCTTCATAAGAGAAGCCGTCCGCCATCACGATCTTGCCGGTGCCGTGCCGCTGGCTGTTGGCAAAGCTGCCGGTGTAGACGGAGCCGTCGGGGTAGGTCACAACGGCCTCGCCGTGGCGTTCGCCGTCTTTCCAGCCACCTTCGTAGCGATACCCGTCAGGGTAGGTCATAACGCCCTGGCCTTCGTTCTTGGCGTTCTTGAATTCGCCTGTGTAGACCAGACCGTTGGGATAGGTTGTGGTGCCGGTGCCTTCGATCACGCCAGCGACCCAGTCCCCTTCATAGGTAGAGCCATCCGGGTAGGTGATCTTGCCCACACCATCGGCAAGATCGTCGCGGAACTGGCCTTCGTAGACAGAGCCATCAGGGTAAGTGACCTTGCCCTGACCCTCGATCTGGCCTGCCAGCCATTCACCTGTGTAGACATAGCCATCCGTCTTGGTGAAAGTGCCTTCGCCGTGACGCAGGTCATCTTCGAAGTTGCCGATATAGACATCGCCATTGGCGTGGATCTGCTTGCCTTCACCCTGACGGCGCCCTGCGACCAGCGGGCCTTCGTAGATGTCACCATTGGGCTGGGTCAGCTTGCCGGTGCCGTTCATCTGGTTCTGGGCCCATTCGCCTTCGTAGATCAGACCGTCCGGCATGGTTAGCGTGCCGGTGCCTTGCAGCTGGCCATCGCTGACCTCGCCCTCGTAGGTGGCCCCATCGGGGTAGGTGATTTTGGCGGTGCCGTTCTTGCGCCCGTCAACCCAGTCGCCGTCATAGATATAGCCGCCGGGGTTCTGCATCACGCCCTTGCCGTGGTGTTTGGCGTCGCGAAAGCCCCCTTCGTAGCGGGCGCCATTGGCATAGACCGCAACGCCCTGGCCGCTGATTACACCGTCTGACCATTCACCTTCGTAGGTGCCGCCATCGGCAAAGGTGATCTTGCCTGCGCCTTCGGGTTTGCCCTTGGCGAATTCACCTTCGTAGACAGACCCATTGGGGAAGCGGGCAACGCCGCGGCCGCGGACCTCTCCGTCGACCCATTCGCCGCTGTACTGATAGCCATTGGGCAGGGTGTAGGTGCCGGTGCCGTGCTGCAGGCCGCCCCGGAATGTGCCCTCGTAGATACCGCCGATCTCGTCCTGGGTGGTGAGGATCTTGCCCTCGTCCTGGGCGCGGGCGGGCAGGGTCGGAGCAAAGACGCCGAGCGCAAGCGCAGAGGTCAGGAGTGCGGAGGGGAAAAGACGGGTCATGAATTCTCTGCTTGCCATGGAGGGAGCCGGTTTGGTGGTCTTATTATGGGGTTTGTCTGGAAACTATGCCACAGCCGCTGCTGCCGCAATGTCTTTTGGCGCTGTGGTCTTTCCCTCGCGGCGCTATCTGTTTATGGGCATTGGGCAGGATTATCGAAGGACGCAAGCAGGATGGCCGATCGTTTCCGCGTGACACTGGCGCAGCTCAATCCCACTGTCGGGGATCTCGCAGGCAATGCAGACAAGGCCCGCGCGGCCTGGGCCGCAGGCAAGGAGGCGGGTGCTGATCTGGTTGCTTTGCCGGAGATGTTCATCACCGGTTACAACACCCAGGACCTGATCCAGAAGCCCATTTTCCACCAAAGCGCCATCGCCGAGGTTGAGCGGTTGGCCGCCGATTGCGCCGATGGACCGGCGCTGGCGATCGGCAGCCCCTGGGTTCGGGATGGCAATCTCTACAACGCTTATCTGATCCTGCAGGGCGGCAAGATCAGCGCGCAGGTGCTGAAACACCATCTGCCCAATGCGACCGTTTTTGACGAGGTGCGCCTGTTCCAATCCGGTCCGCTTGGTGGGCCCTATGCCGTCGGAGGCGTGCGCATCGGCAGCCCGATCTGTGAAGATGGCTGGTACGAGGATGTGGCCGAGACCCTGGCGGAAACAGGGGCAGAGTTCCTGCTGATCCCGAACGGCTCGCCCTATTATCGCAACAAGATGGAGGTGCGGCAGAACCTGATGGTGGCGCGCACCGTCGAAACCGGTCTGCCGGTGATCTACCTCAATATGGTGGGCGGTCAGGACGATCAGGTGTTTGACGGGGGGTCTTTTGTATTGAACCCCGGTGGCGCGCTGGCGCTGCAGATGCCGGTCTTTGACGAGGCGATCCAGCACCTTGATCTGGAGCGAACTCCCGACGGGTGGCGTGCGGTTGAGGGAGAAAAAGCCAGCCTGCCCGACGCATGGGAGCAGGACTATCAGGTGATGACCTATGCGCTGCGGGACTACATGCGCAAAACCGGTTTCAAGAAGGTGCTGTTGGGGCTTTCGGGCGGTGTCGATTCCGCGCTGGTGGCGGCGATTGCCGTGGACGCGCTTGGGGCCGAGGATGTCCGTTGTGTGATGCTGCCGTCTGAATATACCTCGCAGGGCTCGCTTGATGATGCCGAGGCGGTCGCGAAGGCGCTGGGCGTGCATTACGACTATGTGCCGATTTCAGAGGGGCGCGCGGCCATCACCAACACGCTGGCCCCGCTGTTTGCCGGTCTGGAAGAGGGGCTGACGGAAGAGAACATCCAGTCCCGCCTGCGCGGCCTGCTGTTGATGGCAATGTCGAACAAATTTGGCGAGATGCTGCTGACCACCGGCAATAAATCCGAGGTCGCGGTGGGCTATGCCACGATCTATGGCGACATGAACGGCGGCTATAACCCGATCAAGGATCTCTACAAGACCCGCGTCTTTGAGACCTGCCGCTGGCGCAATGCCAACCACCGACCATGGATGATGGGCCCGGAGGGGGAAGTGATCCGCCCCAGCGTCATCGACAAGCCACCCTCCGCCGAGCTGCGGGAGGATCAGAAGGACAGCGACAGCCTGCCGGATTATCCTGAACTGGACGCGCTTTTGGAGATGCTGGTGGATCAGGAGGCTTCGATTGCCGATTGTGTTGCGGCGGGTTTCGATCGTGAGGTCGCCAAACGCGTGGAGCATCTGATTTACATCAGTGAATACAAACGCTTCCAGTCGGCGCCGGGGGCACGGCTGACACCGCGGGCGTTCTGGCTGGATCGTCGCTATCCGATCGCCAATCGCTGGCGCGACCCCAGCGGCACCTGACGGTCCGCTGAAGGGTCTGCAGGGCGGGCCGAAACAGACCATGATGAAAAGGCGCGGACCCGATTGGCCGCGCCTTTTTGTGTTCAGGTTGGTGGTCAGGTCAGGCGTCTGGCGCTGCAAGCGTCGCAGCTGCCTTGCCCGTCTTTTGGCGCGCTAGCCCATCATCTGATAGCTGACCGGCACAAAGCGGAACCCTTCCCCCCGGGTTTCGACAAAACCGGCAGCAGGGAAAGGCATGTGATAGCCAATCATCGGGATCCGGTCGCCTGCCAGCATCTCCATCACCTTGCGGCGGGAGGCCGTGGCCGCCGCCTTGTCCATGTCAAAGCGCACTTCCCATTCCGGGTGGGCAAAGGACCAGACGTAGTGGTTTGCCAGATCCGCAGTCAGCACCAGCTGCTGGCCGCCACTGTCGAGCATATAGGTCATGTGGCCGGGCGTATGACCAAAGGCGGCCATGGCAGTGATGCCGGAGGCCACGGAACCACCGTCTTCGATGAAGGACATTTTCTCTGCCATCGGCGTGACCTTTTGCGCGACCAGATCACCAACGCGATTGCCGGCCTCCATCTTGGACCAGAAATCATATTCGGCGCTCGCGGTGACGTAGCGGGCATTGGCAAAGGTTGCGGCGCCCTCTGTTGTCATCCCGCCGATGTGATCGGGGTGCATATGGGTCAGAACCACCACGTCGATCTCTTCGGGGCTGACGCCAGCCTCGGCCAGCGCCTTCTGGATGCCCCCCTGGCCGAGACCTGTGTCAAACAACACCTTTTCAGAGCCGGTATCCACCAGCGTCGGGGTGAAATAGAACTGGGCCATGTCGGCGGGGATGAAGTTCTCCGCCGAGACCTTGGCAAATTCCTCGTCTGTTGCGCCACCGCCAAAGATTTCCTTGGCTCCATCGCGCGGCAAGCTGCCATCCAGCAATGTGGTGACAGTGAAGTCGCCCAGCTTGAAGCTGCGGCTGTGGACAGCGGGTGCCTTGGCGGCGTGTCCATCCGCAAGCACCGGGGTCACGGTGGCGGCAAGGGGCATGGCGGCAGCTCCGCTGAGCGCAGCGCGACGGGTGATCTTCAGGGACATGGCGGGATCCTCACTGTTGCTGTTTCGGTCTTTGGTCTTGGGAAAGAGTTAGGTCGCGTGCGAGGATTTCAAACCACCCGCGCAGGCCCGTCACGCCAACGTGAGATCGCAACGCGGCGCCAATCGCCACAGACAGGCGGGCAGAGCCGTCGATCTGCGGGGAAAACTGGACAAAACGCCGCCCGTGTGACATGGGCAGGGCAACAGGAGACATCTGATGACCACCACCCGTTTTGCCCCGTCGCCAACCGGCTATATCCACGTTGGCAACCTGCGCACCGCGCTGATGAACTATCTGATCGCCCGCAAGGCTGGCGGCACCTTCATCCTGCGCATCGACGACACCGACCCGGAGCGGTCCAAGGAAGAATACGTCGATGCCATCAAAGAGGATCTGGAGTGGCTGGGCCTGACCTGGGACAAGGTCGAGCGCCAGTCCGAGCGTCTGGACCGCTACGTCGCCGCCGCCGACCGCCTGCGCGAAATCGGCCGGTTCTACGAGGCGTTTGAGACCCCGACCGAATTGGACCTGAAGCGCAAGAAGCAGCTGAACATGGGTAAGCCGCCGGTCTATGACCGCGCCGCGCTGAACCTGTCCGATGATGAGAAAGCGGCCCTCCGCGCCGAGCGCGGCGATGGTGTTTGGCGTTTCAAGCTGGACCATCAGCGCATTGAATGGACCGATGGCATCCTGGGCGATATCTCCATCGACGCGGCTTCGGTCTCTGATCCGGTGCTGATCCGCGGTGACGGCCAGTTCCTTTACACACTGGCCTCGGTTGTGGACGACACTGAAATGGGCGTCACCCATGTGGTGCGCGGCTCTGACCACGTGACCAACACAGCGACCCAGATCCAGATCATCGAAGCACTGGGCGGCTCTGTGCCCTCCTTTGCGCACCACTCGCTGCTGACCGGCCCGCAGGGCGAGGCGCTGTCCAAGCGTCTGGGCACCCTGGCGCTGCGCGACCTGCGCGAGGCGGGCGTGCAGCCGATGGCGCTGCTGAGCCTGATGGCGCGTCTTGGCTCCTCTGATCCGGTGGAGCTGCGTTCGGAACTGGCTGAGCTGGTTGACGGCTTTGACATCAACCGCTTTGGCGCGGCACCGACCAAGTTTGATGTGCAGGATCTTTACCCGCTGACCGCGCGCCACCTGCAGTCGCTGCCGCTGGAGTCCGTGCAGGCCCATGTGGACGCGCTGGGGGTTCCGGCAGAGAAACAGGCCGCCTTCTGGGATATGGCCAAGGAAAACATCACCACGCTCAAGGATCTTGCGGGCTGGTGGGATCTGTGCCGCGACGGCGCCGAGCCGCTGGTGGCGGATGAGGACAAGGACTTTATCGCAGAGGCGATGGCGCTCTTGCCCGAAGGCCCCTACGACAGCGACAGCTGGGGCAAGTGGACCGCTGCCGTCAAGGACGCGACGGGCCGCAAGGGCAAGGGCCTGTTCATGCCGCTGCGCAAAGCCGTGACCGGTATGGAACGCGGCCCCGACATGTCTGCCCTGCTGGCGCTGATGGAAACCGTTCGCGCCCGCGGCTGACAACAGCCCGGCCCAGAAGCCTGACCCAAATCACCAAAAGGCGGCGCCCGCAAAGCGCCGCCTTTTTTGTTGGCAGGCCTAGTTGGCTAGTCGGCTAGTCGGTTTGTGTGGGAAACAGATGATCGGCCAGTGATTGCGCCGCTTTGGCCATGTCGCTGTTGGGATGATCGGACAGCGCGGTCAGCCCCTTTTGCATCCAATCCATCACCGACGGGTCATCCTTGCCGCAATGGGCGATGGGGGGAAAGGCGCAGTCGAGCAGGTAACGCGCGGTGACCGGCGGCATTTCGACATGGGGAAAGGACACATCCTCGCGGGCGTCGGGGATGTCGTTGGGGGTGCTCTCCCACAGAAGGCGTTCGAGGCGGCCCATCACCTCCATCGCGGTGCCGGGGTCGTTGATCCCGGGGGAGAGGGCGCGTTGGGCGGTTTCGGCCAGCAGCGTCAGACCAAAGGAGGGATCCTGATCGAAACTGCGCACATCGCCGATTTCAATATGCCCGCTTGCCGTGTCGGCCAGATCCTCGTCCGCCGTGAACAGCCAGGCCACGGGTTGGCCGCGCAGCACGAACTCGCCGGGGCTGCGGGCGATGCGGACGCGGGTGTCGCCCTCTTTGGCCAGGGTGTTGAGGGCCGTCATGTCGATAAAGCGGACAAAGCCGCTTTCGGCGGCGGGGATGGCGATGCTGTCTGCGGGGCGGGCATCGCTGTTGTCGTCTGTGATGGCGCATCCCCCCAGGCAGGGCCGTTCGGCGCGCTGGCGCAGGCTGGTGCGGCTGCGGGTTTCGATCAGGCGCAGGGTGTGGTCCATGCTGCCGAGCCCGGAGAGATGGTCGATCCAGCGCAGGATCGAGCCGACAATCAGCGCGACAATCACCACGGTGGTGGCAAACACCACCACGGCGGCGTCCTCGGTGTAAAAGCCCGATCGGAACAGGATCACCGCGCTGAGGCTGAAGACAAAGCCGCCGACAAATGTGGCCAGCACGCTTTGGGTGATCGTATCCTCCAGCAGCAGGCGATAGACCCTTGGTGTGGCCGTGGCCGCAGCGGTGCGATAGGCCGACACCATGATATTGAGTGAAAAGGTGGTGACGGCCAGCATGCCCGAGGCGAGAATGGTCAGAACCGGCAGCGCCGCCTCCCGGCCAAACCGATCACCAAGATCTTCGGGAATGAACCCGGTTAGCCAGGGCGCCACGGCCAGCGCCAGAAGCGAGCAGGCCGACAGAAGGACAACCCGAAACCACAGCTGCCGGGTGATGCGGCGCACATATAAAAGGGTGCGGGAAATCACGCTGCGCTGCCCGGATGTGAGGCGCCTGCGCCTGCGCCTGCGCCTGCGGTTGGGGCGGTGTCGATCACGCTGTCGACCACATTTTCGACCACGGTGGCGTTCACATCAGCAAGGATCCGATCGACCAGCGCGGTTTCCTGTGGGCTCAGCGCTTGATGCCGGGGATATTGCGGGGCCGCGCGATCATTCAGGATCGGTGCGTCCCAGCCGTCGGTTGTGGTGACAAAATCCGCCACCCCCTCGCGGCCAAAGACCTGATGATAGCCCTGAACCACGACATCCAGATAACTGAGCAGAATGGGGTGCCGGTGGCTCGCGGCCTGCTGGCTGTGGGCGGGGACCGCGTAGACTGCGATGTCTGTCTGGGTGGGCAGATCATGGTCTACCGCGCCCTGGGCGGGCAGTCGGTCATAGGCAAATTCACGTTCGTCCAGTGCAGCCCAATCCGCGCCCGGCACCTCGGCAATCAGACCGTCGATGGCGCTGTGTTCACAGGGCACCGCGCTCAGGAAGGCGACCGGGCGCAGGTCGGTGTGCACCCAGGCCCGCCGCCAGCCCCGCAACCGCGCGGGCCGGGCCTGGCGGTAGTCATGGGTGCGCGTGTTGACGAGGCTGCCATAGCCAAAGAAGTAGGGGGCAGGCATTGCGGTCTCCTGTGAAATCCGGGTCAGGGTGGCGACGTTCCTCTAACAGATAGGGCGACTTAGCACTGTTGTCGCCCCTGCAATGCGGTCTTTTGATGCATGTCAAAGAGCCCTTTGCCCCCACATGCAAAGGTGTGCGCCATGGGACGCATCGGAAGGGGCACACATGCGTATTACGAAACGGACAAATATCGCTGTGAGGCTCTTGATGTATTGCGCGGCCAACTCGGACCGGCTGGTCACGAAGTCGGAGATCGCGGAGCGGTGCAATATCTCTGAAAACCATCTGGCGCAGGTGATCAATCAGCTTGCCCAGCTTGGCTATCTGCGCACCCAACGCGGGCGCAACGGTGGGATGAGTTTGGGCAGACCGGCTGGCAAGATCGGGATTGGCGATGTGTTTCGCGACGTCGAGGGGACGGTTCCGATGGTGGAGTGTTTTGCCGATGCCGACAACACCTGCCCGCTGGTCTCGGCCTGTCGGCTGCGGGTTGCCCTCGCGGATGCGGCGCAGGCCTTTTATCGCTCTTTGGACGGGATCACGCTAGAGGCGCTTGTCTGTGACAATGACGAGCTGTTTGCCTTGTTTCAGGCCGCCCCCTGTCCGCAATACGGCCGCTGACAGTCTTGCCATCTGGCAAGGGGGGCCTGTTGGTGATGCCGTTGGCTGTTCCCCAACCGGGGTGGGGAACAGCCCATAAATCAGAAAGGGGAGAGGCATCTGGCCTCTCCCCTTTTTTTGGTGTTTTCGCGCTGCTTGCGCCTGCGCGTGATCGGCGATCTGATGTTAGTCGCGGGCCCGCAGGATCCGGGCAGGGCGAACGCGCAGGGGGCGCCAGGCAAAGGCCAGACCTGCCAGCAGGGTGGTTAGAATACCGCCGCTGATAATTGCCAGTGCGTTGCTCCAGATCACGACGAAATCGCTTTCGAAGACATAGACATTGATGGCCCAGGCCCCTGTCATGCCGGCGATGAGGGCGACCAGCCCGGCGCCCGCCCCCAAGAGAGCGGAGCGGGTGGCAAAGCTGAGCAGGATCTGCCTGCGCGGGGCGCCAAGTGTCTTGAGGATTGCGGCCTCGTAGCGGCGGGCGGGTTCGCCTGCGGCGGCGGTTCCGATTAGCACCATGAAGCCCGTGAGCAGGGTCGCCGCCGCCCCGTATGCGGTGGCAGAGGCCAGCTGACGCAGGAGGTCAGAGACCCGATCAAGCGCGTCGCGCACGCGGATTGCCGTGATGTTGGGCATCGCCTTGGCCAGATCCCGCAGGATCTGCGCTTCGGCGTCCTGCTCGGCATAGACGGTGGCGATATAGCTGTGGGGCGCCCCGGCCAATGCGGCCTCGTTCAGAACCATGACAAAGCCCATTCCCGCGGTCGAAAAATCCACTTCGCGCAGACTGGTGATGGTGGCGGTGATATCGCGGCCCAGCACATTCAGGGTGAGTGTATCGCCAAGGCCGAGCCCCAGTTCCTCGGCCTCTTCGCGGGCAAAGCTGACTTGTGGTGCGCCGCTGTAGTCTTCGGGCCACCACTGCCCTGCAACCACAGTGGTGGTTTCGGGTTGGGCCGCGGCATAGGTGATGCCCCGGTCGCCCGTGACCACCCAGTGATCGCCTGCCACTTCGGTTGCGGGGGTGCCGTTGATGGTGGTGAGGATCCCGCGCAGCATCGGTGCGCTTTCCACCCGGCTGACGGCGGGATCACCTTCGACCCGGCCGAGGAAGTCCGGCATCTGATCGCGCTGGATGTCCACAAAGAAATAGGAGGGTGCAAGATCCGGCAGGTTGCCCTCGATCGAGCGGCGCATATTGCCATCGACCTGGCCGATGGCGGCGAGAACGGTCAACCCAAGCCCAAGCGCAAGCACGGTAGGCACCGCCGCATCGCGGGAGGTGCCGATTGCGGCCAGTGCCCAGCGGATCGCGGGAACCCCGCGCGCCAAGGGGGCAAGGCGGCGGGCCATCCAGCTGAGGACAACAGCCGCAAGCAACAGCACGATCAGCGCTCCGATCAGGCCGGCGGCGGTCCAAAGCGTCAGTGCAATCGCACCACTGAAGACCGCAGCAGAGCCCACCAGCACCGCAACAGCCAGTGCCGTTGCCACGATGTAGCGCGGCGCAGGCAGCCGTGTGCGGCTGTCTTGGGCGTCGCGAAACAGGGCGGCGGCGCGGATCCGTTCGGCCCGTGCCAGCGGCCAGAGCGCAAAGACGAATGCGGTGAGCAGGCCATATAGCGCAGCCTCGCCCAAGGCCGCCGGGGCCAAGCCAAAGACGGCCGGAAAGGGCAGCTGCGCCGCAATCCAGGGGCCAAGGATCACAGGCGTCATGCCACCGATCACAAGGCCGATTGCCACCCCCAGAAGTGCCAGCGCACCGATCTGCAGGAAATAGGTCAGAAACAGTGTCGCGCGATCCGCGCCCAAAGTGCGCAGGGTGGCAATCGTGGTGGTCTTGCCCGCGAGATAGGCGCGCACGGCGGCAGAAACACCGATCCCGCCCACAGCCAGCCCGGACAGGCCAACCAGCACCAGAAACCCTGCCAGCCGTTCGACAAAGGTTGCGATGCCCGGGGCGGCATTGCGCGCATCGCTCCAGCGCATTCCTGCGGCCTCAAACTCTGCTTCGGCGCGGGTCTGCATGGCGGCGAGATCCTGACCTTCCGGCAGGATCAGGCGGTATTTGCTGGAAAACAGGGTTCCCGGCTGCAAGAGGCCCGAGGAGGCGAGATCATCCGTCTGCACGATGGTGCGCGGCCCAAGGGTAAAGCCCGCGCTGGCGGCATCCGGTTCGTTTTCCAGGATGGCAGTCAGGGCAAACTCTTGTGTGCCAAGGACAAAGCGGTCCCCAACCGCCAGGCCCAGCCGGTCAGCCAGCACTCGCTGCATCACCCCGCCCGGCAGGCTGTCAGTTCCGGCCAGCGCCTGATCCAGCGGCATGTCTGGTGATAGACGGACAGTGCCGACAAGCGGATAGGCAGTATCCACCGCCTTGACCTGTGTCAGCGCGCGCTCGTCGCCGACGACAGCCATAGACCGGAAATCGATCACCTCGGAGCGGCGCAGGGCGTTGGCGTCCATCCAGGCCTGCTCTTGCGGGGAGGCACGGCGATAGGTGAAGCCCAGCTCTGCGTCGCCGCCCAGCAGGACGGCGCCTTCCTCGCTCAGACCGGTTTCGATGGCCGTCCGCAGCGAGCCGATCCCCGCAATCACCGCAACGCCCAAGGCAAGGCAGATCAGAAAAACACGAAAGCCGCGCAGACCACCACGCAGCTCTCTTATCGCAAAGCGGGTCGCAAGCGACAGGCGTGAGGCGCTCATTCTGCCGCCTCACGGGCCGCGTCCTGATCCAGCCGACCGTCGCGCAGGCGGATCACCCGGTCACAGCGGGCGGCCAGTTCGGGCGCGTGGGTGACCATGATCAGGGTTGCGCCATAGCGGTCGCGCAGGTCAAACAGCAGATCCATGATCGCAGCGCCGTTGGTGGCGTCCAGATTGCCTGTCGGCTCATCCGCGAGAAGGATACGTGGCCGCGTGACAAGGGCGCGGGCCAGGGCCACGCGCTGTTGCTCGCCGCCGGACATCTGGGCCGGGAAATGATCTGCCCGATGGCCAAGGCCGACAGCCTCCAGTTCTGCGCGGGCGCGCTCGAACGCATCCTTTTGCCCGGCCAGCTCAAGCGGGGTGGCGACGTTTTCCAGCGCGGTCATCGTCGGGATCAGGTGAAAGCTCTGGAAGACCACGCCCATGTTGTCGCGGCGAAACCGCGCGAGCGCATCTTCGTCCATCGCGGTGAGATTCTGACCCAGCGCATGCACCCGCCCGCCGCTCGCCTGTTCCAGCCCGCCCATGACCATGAGCAGCGAGGACTTGCCCGACCCCGACGGCCCGATCAGGCCCAGTGTCTCACCCGCGGTGACATCCAGTGTGATGTCGTGCAGGATGTCCACAGGGCCGGTGTTGCCGATCAGCGAAAGTGATGCATCTTGCAGGGACAGGATAGGTTCGGGTTGAGCGGACGGATTGGAATGCATAGATCATGAGCCTGTTTTGTAACTTCTCTCGATATGGAGCCTTTGAGCCGATGCGCAAGGTGATGGCAGGATTGATTTTTGTACTGGCGGCAGCAGGGGCACAGGCGGATCCGGTCCGTATCACGGCCTTTGGGGACAGCTTGGTGCAGGGCTATGGCTTGCCGCAGGGGCAGGGCTGGGTGCCGCAGCTGCAGGGCTGGCTGGATGCGCAGGGGGAAGAGGTTGAACTGATCAATGCGGGCGTCTCTGGGGACACGACGGCAGGGGGCGCTGCGCGCATTGACTGGACGCTGGCAGATGCGCCTGATGCGCTGATCGTGGCGCTGGGGGGCAATGACCTGCTGCGCGGGCTCGCCCCCGAGGAAAGCCGCCGCAACCTCACCGCCATCATGGAAGCGGCAGAGGCCAAGGCCCTGCCAGTGCTGCTGGTGGGCATTCAGGCGCCGGGGAATTACGGCGCGGACTTCAAAGAGAGCTTTGACGGCATCTATCCGGATCTTGCGGAGCGATTTGACGCGTTGCTGCATCCCGACAGTCTGGCGGGCATCCGCGCGGCGACCGGCAATGATATTCAGGCGGCTGGCGCATATCTGCAGGATGACGGGATCCACCCCAACGCCGAAGGCGTGGCGCTGAATGTGGCGGCGATCGGTCCCAAGGTGCAACAGCTGATCGATCAGGTTGCGCAGTGATGGGCCAAAGGCGTGATCCGGTCACGCCTGCCCAACAGAATGGAGCCTCAGCCCGGACGCACACCCAGTGACGCCTACCCAGTGACGCCCATCCCGGCACAGACCCTGACAGGTGGCACAGATCCCGCAAATGCAAAACGGCCCCGAAATCCGGGGCCGTTCGTATATCATGAGGGGGCTGGCCCCTCTGAACCTGTCTGGTCTCAGACCAGTTCCAGGTTCACCGCGGACTCGCGGCCGTCGCGGCCGGGCTGCAGTTCGTAGTTAACCTTCTGGTTGTCTGCCAGGCCGGTCAGGCCGGAACGCTCAACTGCGGAAATGTGCACGAAAACATCGCTGCCGCCCGAATCGGGTGCGATAAAGCCGTAGCCTTTGGTGGTGTTGAACCATTTGACGGTGCCTGTGGCCATCGTCTGTACTCCTGAGTCTTCTTGTTCTGCCCGCAACATGCGACAGACTGGCAATGCCATTGCGTATTTCATGACCGAGCCTGCCGTAGGACAGCGATGACTTCTGCGTAACCTTGCGGCCTTTAGTGTGCAGGCATTACTGACTCGGCGCAAGGAGAATGCGCATAGCTTCTTTGATCCGGGGCGAAACCACCCCGATTCTGCCGAATAAGGCCCGCAAATTGGCGGGTTTTGTCACAGAACAGTTACAACCGTGCCGATCGGCACCCGGTCGTATAGATCGACGATATGCTCATTCGTCATCCGGATACAGCCATTTGATACAGAAGAGCCGATTGTTTCCGGCTTATTCGTCCCGTGGATGCGGAAATACGTATCGACACCGTTCTGAAACAGGTAGAGCGCGCGCGCCCCAAGCGGATTGCTCTTGCCGCCGGGCTGGATGAAGTCGTTGTCGACAAACCGCGCATAGGCCCGCGGATCCCGCTGGATCATCTCTGGCGTCGGGCGCCAGCTGGGCCATTCCCGCTTGGCCTCGATTGTGGCGGTGCCGGTGAATTCCAGCCCGGCCTTGCCCACGCCAACACCATACCTGCGCGCGCGGCGGCGTTCGGTGACGAAATACAGATAGTAAGAGCGGGGCAGCACGAGGATCTGACCGGGCTCGAACTGTTTCTTGATGCGGACATCCTGCGGTGTCGGGTCAAAGACGGTTTCGGCAGGGCTTGTCTGCGGCCAAAGGGCGGCGGCAGAGGTACAGGCCATAAAGGCGCGACGTGTGAACATGCTTGGCTCTATTGGTTTTGGAACGGATAGGACCAGTTTGTCGCGGCAGATGGGCAGAGGTCAACCGTGCGCGCCAGGATCTGTCGGTGCGCCGTGGCGGCGTGGCCTGCCCGCGACAGATGCCGGATTTGACCGCAGGCTTCGCGATATCACATTTTCGTGATAGTCTGACGTTCGGGCCATTGTGCGGCCCGCCGTCGCCACCGTCTGGCACGGATCTGCTGGCGCAGCCGGGGGGTATAAGCGCGCAGATCATCTTGCGACCAGATGTTTCGGGGCCAGCCCATGTTGGGCGCAGGCCAAAGGCGCGCGGCTTGTCGGGGGTTATTTGGAGTAACGATTGTGACTGTTTCCATTTTCAAATGCGCGGCGCAGGCCGCGCTGGCTGTGATGCTGTGCGCAGGATTGGCCGGGCAAGGCCAGGCCCAGGGGGCAGGCGTCACCGAGAGCGCAGGGCAGAGCCGCGCGTCTTGGCATGGCGGCCTGTTGGCCACCTCTCTTGTCTATTCCGAAACCATGCTGGATCGCCAATCTCATGTGACGGACAAGATCGCTGTTGCCTTGCGCGCACGCCAGTCCGGTTTGTTGGGGATCAATCAGCTGACGTTCGGTGGACGGGTGCTAGGCACGGTGATCCACGAGAGCACGAACACGCCGGGGAAATTCCCGATCCTGTCCCGCCTGCCACCCACCCACACCAGCGGCACCTCGGACAGTTATGGGGTCATCAACGACATCACGTTGAATGTGACCGCAACCACGCCCCTGCTGACGGCGTTTGTGCAGGGCGAATACACCGAGGTGGAATACCCCGGGCAAAATGAGATCCAGCTCCGCAAGGCCTGGCTCGCGATTGGGGATCTGGATCGCGCGCCTTTCTATCTGGCGGTGGGGCGCAAGACGGTGAACTTTGGCAATTTTGAGAGCTACGCCCCTTTTTCGCATACCCATAACGCGCATTACTTCTGGGCCCAGACCAAGGATCCCCTGATCGAAATCGGCTATCTGAGCGAGCGGACCGATGTCGCTCTGTCGATCATCCGTAATCACCGCGGCAACAGGGTGATTTCGAGCCCCTCGAACGATGGGTCTTTTACCAACTATGCGGTGAATGCCGCCCACCGCATGTCGCTGGGCAATGGCATGCAGCTGCGCCTGGGGGCGGGGTATCTGCGTGGAACGATCTATGACAGCCGCATCGCCCATCATCCGCCGGGAATTGGGGTGGATCGCGGCTGGAACGGGGCGTGGGATGTGAATGCAACGCTCAGCGGGGCGCGGTTCGATCTGATGGCAGAGTTCACCCAGACCACCGACCGCTGGCCTGCCACCGACCACAAGGTGAGCGCGCTGACCCTGCAGGGGCGTTATCGGGGCGCCTTTCTTGGACGGCCTGCGACCTATTCGCTTTCGACCAGCCACGGCAATCAGGGGGGCTCTGGCACCGAATGGGAGAGCATGACCCAAGTGATCCTCGGGCTTGAGGTGGATGTGGCCCCCAATGTGACACTTGGGGCAGAGTATATGTTCAACGACGGATTTGTGCCCCTGATCATGCCGACGGTGACGGGGGATGCCAGCGTGCAGTCCCACAGTGTGATCCTGGGCGCGCGGCTTACGTTCTGAGGGGCCGATCACGCTGTTGTGCAGGGCGCGCGACGGGGGTGTTCCTGCGTGGTCTGGCCGTGTATCCGGTCGGGGTCTGATGCGATCTGCACCAAGAAACAGGAGAAACCCCAATGGGCAGCAAGACCCTGACCTGCCTCAGCTGTGCACAGCTGAACCGTGTGCCCTATGACCGGCTTGCGGCCAATCCCAAATGCGGCAGCTGTGGGGCTGCGCTTGTGCCTGCCGGGCCAGTGGATGTGGATCCTGCGATCCTGCAAAAGGCCGCGGCGCAGGATGACCTGCCGCTGGTGGTGGATTTCTGGGCGCCCTGGTGTGGTCCTTGCAAGATAATGGGGCCGGAATTTGCCAAGGCCGCCAAGGCCCTGAAGGGCGAGGTGCGTCTGGTCAAGCTGAACACCCAAAGCCATCAATCCACCGGCGCGCGCTACCGGATTCGGGGGATACCGACGATGGTGCGTTTCATGCGTGGCAAGGAACACAAACGCCAGTCAGGCGCGCTGCGTGCGGGGCAGATCATTTCCTGGGCCAAGGGATAGGCCCCAAAAGGCGACCGGTTTGGCCTGATGGGGCGATGGGGACTTGCGCGGTCGCCGGGGCTGAATGGTCGCGAAACGCGGCGCAGGCTGCGACGTCAGTCTGGCCCGTCAGCGATGACGCGACACAGGGATGGGTTGTGCGGGGCCGGGGCGCAGCTGCAGCAGGATCAGGATCGTCAGGACCGCACCAAAGGTGCCCACCAGCGGATACAGCATGATGGCAGCCCACACGGGCAGACCATACACCGCGGGAGCCACAAAGACGCAGATCAGGCCAAGAATGGTGCCAACGATGATGCCGAGCCAGGCCATATCTTCCCTTCCGCCAGATCCAGATCAGGACGCACCGACATGCGGGCACGCCCGGTTGCGGTGATCAAGGCAGCAAAGCCTGCATCACACAAGGAGAGGGTAGGTCGAATTGTCTTGAAAACAGGTAAACGCGCCACAGGTTTTGGCGGCGTTGTCCTGTGCCGATGCGGACGGCTGCGGGCTATTTCCGACGGGGGCTGCGGCTGGGATTACAGACAGCCATGACAACGCAGGTGCAGATGGTGCCGAGGAATGCGCCCAATCCGCAATAAAGCAGCAGCAAACCCCAGATCGACAGGCCGTAGACGGCATGAGCCACCGCGACGACCATCATCGTCACGCCGGAACTGAATATCATTGCCAACCACGCCATACCGGCTCCTCGTACACATGTTACCGAGTTGAGCCGAAATAGACCGTTTGATCAAGTCCTTAAGGGGTCGGAAACACCGCCACTGTTGCAGTTTTTGCCGCTTTTGCCGAAGCTTGCGGCACTCTGCGCGCGGGCTGCCGCACCGCCGGGCGGATCTTGACCCGCGCGGTGTCTTGCCGGGGCGTGCCCGGTTGGATTTGATCAGCCATCCGGCTTTGAGATGAGGCAAAGCGCAAAAGCGCACCGCGGGTCTTGCGATGGGCCCACAACAGCACGATGGCCAGTATCGCCGAGGGCACGCCAATCAGCGGGTAAAGAAGCAGGCTCATCCCGAAAGACAGGCCAATCAGAGTGTAGCCGATCACCGCCGCATTCAGCCCGCCGATCACACCCACAAGAATACCGATTGCTGCCATGCCATGCCCTTTCTGTGGCTTGCCGCTGGGCAGAAGGCCGCGGCAAGATCTTAGGATAAGGTTAATTTTGGCCAAATTATGCCGAACCCGTGGCAGCGCCGGGATAGGGCCCCGTGGCAGTGCCGGGATAGGGGGGGGTGCGCGCGGCAGCGGCACGGCCCGCGCCTGACCATTCAGAGGGTTCACTCAATTTGTCGGAAAACACGTGTCGCAGAACGCTAACCACTCAGGTGAAGCGCCCACATATGAGTTGATTTTTCACCTTTTGAGGTTAAATAGGAGGAGCGGGCATGCGCTGGAAGTCATCCGAGTTGCCAAACGGCGGCAGCGTCCTAAGCGGCGTGGTACAGGATCCAGGGGCCCGCGCATTCACAATCCATCAAGGTACAATCTGGATTGCTCAGGGATGGTGCATCCCCTTGGCACCAAGGTTACTCCGCAATTCAATATCTGCCTGTCTAGCTTAAGAAACCTTGAGCGCAGGTTGTTCGCATAACGCGGCTCTGTGTCGCCATAAAGGTTTGGCTCAAGCGCACTGTATACAGCGCTGGTAGCGACGTCAGCAATTTGCAGCCCGGCTCGGTTGGAGTGGTCTTCAACCTTCACGTCTTCAGGGTTCAAAGCGGACCAGTCAATTGAGCGAACTGGCCGAACAACTTCGCGTCCGTCTCTCATCAGAAAGAGATAATCGCGCATAACCTCATAGTCTGTCCCGCCTCTCTTCGAAAAGGTCACGTTTACCTTACACGGCCTGCCCGCGGCTCGGCTCTTTGCGGCACAGGCTGAAGTTACGCGTTCCAGCAGGAAGCGTACCAAGTAGTTATAAAGGTGCCCCTTGGACTTAAAGACTTCCAGTTTTCGGTCGTCCAAGTCGAGCAAGGTTGGCTTGTACGAGGCTACAACGCAGGCTCCGAACGGCTTTTTCGCCAATGTGCGTGATGCAAGTACCTTTTGCTCGTGTTTGAGCTTGTGGAAATGAAGGTCCCGACGCTGCTTATTCGGGAACTGATCCATGATTTCATCACGCCAACGGGGAAGAAGTCGGTCGTTTTCCTTGGAGACGACAATACCGCCTAATAGAAGCCATGCAGATTGGCCGCCCGAGTTCGGGTTTCTGAGCTTCCCGAAACCCTCGTCGCCAGCTTCATCGATGTAGACAAAATACTCGTCCAGAGTTGCCTCCGAAAATGGCTAAAGGAAACGAAAAAAATGTGCCAGAGTTCCCCCTGGCACACAATACAAAGTTATGAAACTACCGCACAAATTTCTTGTGCTTCAACCGCTTGGGCTCCAGTGCGTCGGGACCCAGACGGCGTTTCTTGTCTTCCTCATAGTCCTCGAAGTTGCCCTCGAACCACTCCACATGGGCGTCGCCTTCAAAGGCGAGGATGTGGGTACAGATCCGGTCGAGGAAGAAACGATCGTGCGAGATCACCACGGCGCAGCCGGCGAAATCGACCAGCGCGTCTTCCAGTGCACGCAGGGTTTCCACGTCCAGGTCGTTGGTCGGTTCGTCAAGCAGGAGAACGTTGCCGCCCTCTTTCAGCAGACGCGCCATGTGGACGCGGTTGCGTTCACCGCCGGACAGCAGCGACAGTTTCTTCTGCTGGTCGCCGCCCTTGAAGTTGAACGACGAGCAATAGGCGCGGGAATTGACCTGCGCGTCGCCCAGCTGGATGATCTCGGCTCCGCCAGAGATGGCCTCCCAAACGGTGTCGTTGTCATTCAGGTCGTCGCGCGACTGATCCACGTAGGACAGTTTGACGGTGTCGCCATATTCAACCGAGCCGCTGTCGGGCTGTTCCTGGCCGGTCAGCATTTTGAACAGGGTCGATTTACCGGCGCCGTTGGGGCCGATCACGCCGACGATGCCGCCGGGGGGCAGATCAAAGGACAGGCCTTCGACCAGCTGTTTGTCGCCATAGTGCTTGGAGAGGTTTTCGACCGCGATCACCTTGGAGCCCAGACGCGGGCCGTTGGGAATGACGATCTGGGCGCGGCCGACCTTTTCGCGTTCGGACTGGCTGGCCATTTCGTTGTAGGCGGCGATACGGGCCTTGGATTTCGCCTGACGGGCCTTTTGACCCTGGCGCATCCATTCCAGTTCGCGCTCCAGCGTTTTCTGCTTGGCTTTGTCTTCGCGCGCTTCCTGCTCCAGACGTTTGGCCTTCTGCTCCAGCCAGCTGGAATAGTTGCCCTCGTAAGGAATGCCACGACCGCGGTCCAGTTCCAGGATCCAGCCGGTGATGTCATCGAGGAAATAGCGGTCGTGGGTCACGCAGAGGATGGTGCCCTTGTAGTCGATCAGGTGCTGCTGCAGCCAGGCGATGGTCTCGGCGTCCAGGTGGTTGGTCGGTTCGTCAAGGAGCAGCATGTCAGGGGCTTCGAGCAGCAGCTTGCACAGCGCCACGCGGCGCTTTTCACCGCCCGAGAGATCGGCGATCTTGGCGTCATCCGGCGGGCAGCGCAGGGCCTCCATCGAGACATCCACCTGGCTGTCCAGATCCCACAGGTTGTCCGCGTCGATGGCGTCCTGCAGGGCGGTCATCTCTTCCATCAGCTCGTCGGTGTAGTTTTCGGCCATTTCAACCGCGATCTGGTTGAAGCGGTCGACCTTGTCCTTCTTTTCCTTGACGCCAAGCATGACGTTTTCACGCACGCTCAGGCTCTCGTCGAGCTGGGGCTCCTGCGGCAGATAGCCAACTTTGGCGCCTTCCGCGGCCCAGGCTTCACCGGTGAAGTCCTTGTCGAGACCGGCCATGATCTTCATCAGCGTCGATTTACCGGCGCCGTTGACGCCGACGACACCGATTTTCACACCGGGGAGAAAGGACAGGTGGATGTTTTCAAAGCATTTCTTGCCACCGGGATAGGTCTTGGAGACCCCCTGCATGTGGTAGACGTACTGATAGGCGGCCATGTGACTGCTCCGTGATGGGGGAATTTCGCTGGCGGGAGTGATAGCGGATGGGGCGGGCCGGGGCAATGCGGGATGAAAGGCCTGCGCGAGGGGGCACGCGAGAGGGCATCCGTTCACCGGCTGTGCATCCTTTGTGCATCGACGGCTGCCATTCACCCGCGTCCGAACCGAGGGGTGGCCGCGTAGCGCCCGCCCCGTGGGGGCGGTTCGGGCGCTGCTACCGCATTGGGGCGTGGCGCCCAGCGGCACGCCCCGCGCCTGACCTTCCCCCCGGGAAGGCGCTTCACGCCTCCCCAAGGTCAGGCGGCGGCATCGCGCTTACGCTGGTGGCTAAATACATGTTTGGCATGCGAAGAGCCGAAAGGGAAAACTAGACAATAGATTAGTGTGTTTCGAAGACATCTATGTGTTGCTCAAGAAGGTTGCGTATCCGCTCTCTGTCATGACCGTTTGCAAAGCAATCATTGTTCGACCCAACGGCGACCTCAAATCGGATGTCGTTTATGTCGCCCAAACAAGCTGCCCAAGCCGCCCAATTTATGCACTCTTGGTGGTCCGCATCTTCCAAAGGGTCTCGAAGTTTAAGGGGACCAGTAACTTCCTGCATCTTTCCTTCTAGCATCCTCACCTTGCTAATTGCGTCGGGTGCGAAGGCCTCCAAAATCAGCAAGCCAGCAACAAGCGCTTCATCATAATTGTCGAGATGATCCGGTGGCGTAGTGATCGCCAGTCGCCCCAATAGTTGGTGCAGGTCTCTGATTGAGAACTCCTGTTCATACCACATGTTAGAGATATAACTTTTCAAGGATGGAAGGTACGGGCTTTCATTCAGTCCCATCTGCTCGATGGTTTTGAAGAAGTAGTTCTCAATCGGGTGCTTGGTGAGCTCTGGATTGAAAATTTGAGGTAGCCGTAGCTTCAAGTTGACAAAGCGTTGTAGATACCTTCTAGCGTCATAGTTTTCACCGTAGCGAGATCTTATTGTCCAAGCCAGCGCTTCCATGTTGCAGCCCAGCACGAAATGCACGCCGGGGACGTTGAAGAAATGCTTGATGATTTCCAGCAGTGACAGGGCATAGTCGGGGCGACAACGGTCCAGCTCATCTATGACGACAACCAATTTGCCGGTTGGGGTCCCCTCCTGCAGCTTAGGATCGTCTTCCGCCTGTTCTTTTGTGGCAGGTTCCGTCAGTTCGGTCAGCACCTCGCGGAACGCCGACATGGCAACGATCTTGGCCCGCTGCTCTCTCCAGAAGACTTCAGACGCTTCACTGCCTATGCCGCTGTCTATTAACGTTTTGACCTCATCTTCGGCGGTGGCGACGCCTTTCTGAGAGGCTTTTTCGAGGTCCTTACCGAACTCTTCCAGACATTCCTCGCCAACCAGTTTCTTTGCGTAGTGCCCCGCCACAGAAACGCCGATCTTGGCGGAGGATTTACCCAGCACCCAGCCAAACTTCTTCAGCTTTTGAACGCGGCTTTCACGCTCGGCGGGCGGCAGCTTTTTATCTCTCTCGAAACGTTCGGCAATCGCGCCGGTCAGCGCAATCAGCGGGTCGTCCAGAAAATCATGCCCGAAGGCATCGAAATAGACGGTCTGGGTGGTGTTCCCCTTCCGCTTCAGGTGCTCACCCACCCAGCATTTCAGAAAGAACGACTTGCCCGACCCCCAGGCACCATCCAGCGCGATGACCATTGGATCGTCGATGCGCTCCACCAGATCCGAGAGTTTGTCGCCGGTCGCTTTGCGGCCAAGCTGGTCGTGATCGGCAAAGCCATCGTTGTAGAGGTCAATCTTCGGTTCGGGCACAGTCAGGCGCATGAGGTGGTCCAATTCAATCAATCAATGCGTGTACTGAACTCCTTGCGCTGTGGAATGACAAGTGGGAGCGCCTTGCGTTCAACAGCTGATTGATCTTGCCGGGAAACTGTGCACATCAATGCTGCCATGATGATTGGGTTGCCAGATATTCGCGCGGGGATGACCGTGGGGCTGCTGGGCGGGTCGTTTGATCCGCCGCATCAGGGCCATCGCGCCATCAGCCTTGCGGCGCTGCGCCGGTTTGGGCTGGATCATCTGGTCTGGCTGGTGTCGCCCGGCAACCCGCTAAAGCCGCGCCCGCCTGCGCCGCTCCGGCGTCGGATTGCAGCGGCTGAGGCGCTGATGGACCATCCCAAAGTGTCGATCAGCGGGATCGAGGCAGAGTGGGGGACGCGCTACACCGCTGAAACCCTGCGAAAGCTGCGCTACCGCCATCCGGGGGTGCGTTTTGTCTGGCTGATGGGGGCTGACAATCTGGCCGATTTTCACCGCTGGAAGGATTGGCAGCAGATCCTTGATACCGTGCCCGTGGGGGTGCTGGCGCGGCCTGGCGACAGGATTTCGGCGCGTCTGTCTCCGGCGGCGCGGCTTTATGCACCCTATCGGTTGAAGGGCGGGCAGAGCCGTCTGCTCGCTCAGGCCTCGGCCCCGGCGTGGTGTTTCGTGAATGTTCCGATGGTCAATGTCAGCTCTACCGAGATCCGCGCGCGCGGAGAGTGGGGAGAGGCCTGAACGATCTGGCTAGCGGCGCAGACGCGCAGAGGTCAGGCCGGCACCAATCACCACCGCAAGGCCAACCCAGGTGAGCGCATCAGGCCATTGATCAAAGACCAGCCACCCCAGCGAGACGGCGGCAATCAGCTGGAAGTAGACCAGAGGCGCCAGCCGCGAGGCCGGTGCCCGGGCATAGGCAAACAGCAGCAGCAGGTTGCCCAGCATCGAAAACCCGGCGCTGCCAAAGGTGAGGGCCGCGACCTCGGCAGAGGGCGTCGGCAATGAGGCAAGCCCCAGGGGCAGGGTCAGAAGCGCGCTGATCGACAGTTGCGTCAGGCTCAGCTCCAGCGGGCTACCCAGATGCGACAGCCAGCGCGACGTGGTGAGGAAGCCGCCATAAAACACCCCGGCCATGACCGCCCAGATCAGATTGGACGAGCCGCCAAACCCCGGTCGGACGACCAATAAAACACCGCAAAATCCAAGCGCCATCAACAGGCTGCGCGCCAGTGTGGCGGGCTCTCGCAGCAGGAAAACCGACAGGACATAGCTGACGATCGGCCCCACGAAAAAGGCTGCGAACACATTGGCCAGGGGTTCGGTGCGCAGGGCCATCTGGATCGAAACGATCCCGCCACTCAACAGCGCGGCGCGCAACCACAGCCGACGGTCCAGCAACAGGGGATAGGCCCGGCGCGGCACGAAGGGCGCCACCAAAAGGGTGCCGATTGCAAAGCGCGACCATGCCACGAAGCCGGGGGTGGCTGCCCCGCTGGAAGTGAGAAGCTTGCCACAAAGGTCCCCGGCAGGGATCATTGACATGGCGACAAACATGATCATCACTGCTCTCACCATTGCGCCAGCGGTAGCAGGCGGGTGCGGGGTTGAACAGGGGCTCTTTGGTCTTGTGCCGCCACGCTGGGCCAGTGTCATCCGGTCGGCCCTGTGTCATCCGGTCGGCCCTGTGTGATCCTTTCGCCGGGGGGTGCATGGGCCTGTTGCCAGTCGGGTCAAACCGTATTTTGATATTTGCAGAACCGTAAGACGTTCATGAGACAGTTGCAGACATGATTTCACGCCGCCTTTTTCTTCAATCCGGACTTGCCGCGCTCGCGGGCAGCTCGGCGCTGGCCAATGCGCCTGCGGTATCGTTGCGCCCGGTTGCACGTGATCCGGCCAGCCTGATCACGGCAGGCGGTGGGCTCAAGGGGGTTCTGGCCCGCGCAGGTCTGAGCGGAGAGGTCGCCTGTGCGGTTGCGGATGCAAAGACCGGGCTTAGGCTGGAAGCAGAGGGCGCACAGACGCCGCTGCCACCGGCCAGTGTCGCCAAGGCGCTGACCGCGCTTTATGCGCTCGACACGCTTGGTCGCGATCATCGGTTTGTGACGCAGCTGGTGGCCACCGGCAGTCTGAGCGGCGGGGTGCTGAACGGCGACCTGGTTCTGGTGGGCGGCGGGGATCCGATGCTCAATACCGATGATCTGGCGCGTCTGGCGAAATCGTTGAAATCGGCGGGTGTGCGCGAGGTGCGGGGCAGCTTTCGCTATTTTGAGGGCGCGCTGCCACAGATCCGCAGCATCGATCCCGATCAGCCCGATCATGTCGGCTACAGCCCGGCCATTTCCGGCCTCGCGCTGAACTACAACCGGGTGCATTTCGAATGGAAACGCGCGGGGCAGGGCTGGTCAGTCACGATGGATGCGCGCACGGACAAATATCGCCCCGAGGTGGCGATGGCGCAGATGAAGGTCGCGCAGCGCAGCCTGCCTGTCTACTCCTACGCCGATCGCAAGGGCGCCGATCAGTGGACCGTTGCAAGTGGGGCATTGGGCAAGGGCGGCTCGCGTTGGTTGCCGGTGCGCAAGCCCGGTGCCTATGCGGCGGATGTGCTTCGCACCATGCTGCGGGCCAATGGCGTTGCGGTCAGTGCGCCAAAAGCGGCAAAATCCAGCCCGGGCGGCAAGGTTCTGGCCCATCACAGCAGCCCGCCACTGGATGTGATGCTGAAGGCGACGCTCAAATACTCCAACAACCTGATGGCCGAGATGATCGGTCTTGCGGCCACGCAGGCGCGGGGCGGGCGCCCCAACAGCCTGCGGGCCTCGGCGGCAGAGATGAACCGTTGGGCAGCGGCGACCTACGGGCTGAAACAGGCCCAGCTGGTGGATCATTCCGGCCTGGGAGAGGACTCGCGCATTACCCCCAACGACATGGTGACGGCACTGGTCACGGCCCATCGCAAGGGACAGCTGAAGCCGTTGCTGAAGGGGTTTCCCCTTCGCGACAGCAACGGCAAGGTGTTGAAAAACCACCCGATCAAGGTCACGGCCAAGACCGGCACGCTGAATTTTGTCTCTGGGTTGGGGGGCTTCATGACGGCGGCTGACGGAACCGAACTGGTCTTTGCGATCTTCACCGCCGACAAACGCGCGCGCGCCGCCATCTCGCGGGCAGAGCGGGAACGCCCCAAAGGCGCCAAAAGCTGGAACCGCCGCGCCAAACAGTTGCAGCAGTCGTTGATCGAACGGTGGGGCCGGGTTTACGGCAGCTGATCCCGTGCAAGAACACAGCCGCGGCTGGGCTACGGCCTGTAGGTCCGCCCCCCTGTCACATCAGACCATGTGACGTGCGCGGGCGCCGCGTTCGATGGCGGCGGCGTGCAGGCGGTCGATGTTCAGCTCATAGCGGATCTCTTCCAGCAGGCGCAGCTCTGATTCGGTGAGGCTGCCATCTGCTGCGGCGACGTCACAGGCCAGCGCATAAGCGGTTTCAAACAGGCGCTCCGGCAGATCCTCGCGGATCAGACCAAACAGAGCATCCAGGCCGTCTTCCTGCTCGAACAGATCAAACACCATCTGCGAGGTCCGGTTGACGCGGTCGATGTCATAGTCGGCAAAGACCGGCAGCATATTCACGGCGGACTGGATTTTGACCAATTCGGCGGTGCGGATATCCTCATCCGACGCCGAAACTGCGACCATCAGCGCAACGAGGCAGTCCTGCGGGGTGAGCGGATGGGCGGTTTGGGCGTTCATGGTTTTGTCCAGTATCTTCAAGGGCTACGCAACAGACAATAGGCATCGCTCTGGCCCCGATCAACGGGCAATGCGGAATTGCGCCGACAGCGGCCTGTGGTCTGGCGCGGCTGGCGCCTTTGGGATCCGGCGAAATCCCTGCAGAAAAGCGTGTAAAACAGGCGCCAAGTGGCAACATCAGAGCTGCTGTTTCTTGACAGTTGGCAGGCCCTCACCATAGGTACGGCCGACCGGGCACATGGGGTGCCCGGCCAATGTTTGACACCTGACCCATATGACTGCCACGGATGGCGTCACAGGTAGAAACACCACGGCCGGTGCGCACTCCGGCCGCCGATGGAGAGAAAAATGTCTGATCTGCGCGAAGAAGCTCTGAAGAGCAAAGCCTGGCCGTTTGAAGAAGCCCGCCGGGTTCTCAAACGTTATGCCAAGGGCGCGCCGGAGAAGGGCTATGTTCTGTTTGAAACCGGCTATGGCCCGTCGGGCCTGCCGCATATCGGCACCTTTGGCGAGGTGGCCCGCACCACCATGATCAAGAAGGCCTTTGAGGTCATCTCGGATATCCCGACCAAGCTGATCTGTTTTTCGGACGATCTGGATGGCATGCGCAAGGTGCCGGGCAATGTGCCCAACCCAGAGAGCCTGCATGAGCATCTGCAAAAGCCGTTGACCTCGGTGCCGGATCCGTTTGGCGAATACGAGAGCTTTGGCCATCACAACAACGCCATGCTGCGCCGCTTCCTCGATACCTTTGGCTTTGAGTATGAATTCTACTCGGCCAAGGAGTTCTATGAATCCGGCCAGTTCGATGAGGTGCTGAAACGCGCGGTCGACAAATACGATGACGTCATGGCGATCATGCTGAAGTCTCTGCGCGAAGAGCGTCGCCAGACCTATTCGATCTTCCTGCCGATCCACCCGGAAACCGGCCGCGTTCTTTACGTGCCGATGAAGAAGGTCTGCGCCGAAACCTACACCGTCACCTTCGACGATGAGGACGGCCGCGAATGGACCCTGCCGGTCACTGGCGGCAATGTGAAACTGCAGTGGAAGCCGGATTTCGGTGCCCGCTGGGCCGCGCTGGGCGTCGATTTCGAGATGTACGGCAAGGACCATTCCACCAATACGCCGATCTATGACGGCATCTGCCGGGTGCTGGGCCACCGCGCGCCGGAGCATTTCACCTATGAATTGTTCCTGGATGCCAACGGCCAGAAGATCTCCAAGACCTCCGGCAACGGCATCTCGATCGACGAATGGCTGACCTATGCCTCGACCGAGAGCCTGGCGTATTTCATGTACCAAAAGCCCAAGACCGCCAAGCGGATGCATTTTGATGTGATCCCCAAAGCGGTGGATGAATACCACCAGCAGCTGCGTGCCTATCACGGGCAGGATCTGAAGGCGCAGCTGAACAACCCGGTCTGGCACATCCACGCAGGTGACGTGCCGCAGTCGGATATGGTGGTGCCGTTCTCGATGCTGTTGAACCTCGCCTCTGCCTCCAGCGCCGAGGACAAGGAAACCATGTGGGGCTTTATCAACAAATATGCTCCCGACGCGACGCCGGAAACCCATCCGGGCATGGATCAGGCGGCTGGCTTTGCAGTTGCCTATTTCAACGACTTCGTGAAACCGGCCAAGGAATACCGTCTGCCCACCGATCAGGAGCGCGCGGCGCTGAGCGATCTGGCAGATGCGTTGAAATCAGCGGACGCGGCGCTGGCAGCGATTGCCAAGAAGAACGAAATTGCAGGCAACGGCGACCCGCTGCCCGAAGCCGATTTCGCGGACGAGGAATTCCTGCAGTCCGTCGTCTTTGCCATCGGCAAGATCCACGGGTTCGAGCCGCTGCGCGCCTGGTTCTCGGCCATCTATGAGGTGCTGCTGGGCGCGTCCCAGGGCCCGCGTTTCGGCGGCTTCATCGCGCTTTACGGTGTTGAGGATACCATCAAGCTGATCGATCAGGCTCTGGCGGGTGAACTGGTCTGAGGATCCGTTTGCAGCTGGTGAATATCTGGAAAGGGCGCCCTGTCGGGTGCCCTTTTTTCATGTGGTTTCGGGGCGTTAAATTGGCGTGAATTGACGGCTATCCTTGCTGGCCTAGCTGATTTCCCATCAAGGGAGATCTGAGATGCGCAAGTTGATGTTGACGAGTATCTGTGTCGCGGTGTTGGCCTTTCCAGCCGTCGGCCGCAGTCAGGAGACAAGCGGGCAGGGGGCAATCACAGGCGTGATAGCCAGCCAGATCGACGCCTTTCTGAGACAGGATGTCGACGCGGCCTTTGAATTTGCCTCTCCCAATATCCGGGGGCTTTTTGGTTCATCCGAGCGGTTTGGCGCGATGGTGCAGTCTGGCTATCCAATGGTTTGGCAGCCGCAGGAGGTGCGATATCTGGCCTTGCGCAATGTTGCGGGGCGGCTTTGGCAGCGGGTGATGATCACGGATGCAGAGGGGCGCGTGCACCTCCTTGACTATCAGATGGTTGAGACCGGAAAAGGCTGGAAGATCAACGCTGTGCAGCTCCTGACCGGAGATGCGGAAGCCGCGTGATGCATACCCTGCGAACGCTATGCTGAGAGTGCGTTAAAATCGCTCTGATACACCATTTCGTCGAACCGGGCTTTTGGCCCCCCGTGCCGATATCGGCGGTTTTTCGAAAGGGTGAGAGATGAACAAAGCGATTACCGACGGCGTGCAGCTGATGCCCCCGCAATTTGCACTGGGTCTGTCCAACTGGTCGAGCGGCAACGGCACGCCCGGATCAGACAGCTATCAGGGTGCGGCCAATGCGGCGTTTGTTGCCGCCGACAACGATTTTGGCGGCTGTCTTGAGCTGCAGAAAACCACAAGCCTGCAAAAGTTGCGCAGCATGATCCAGACGCCGCTGATCCCCGGCTGCTATCTGCAGGTGCGCGCCCGCATCAAGGTGCTGAGCGGGGCGTTGCCAAGCGTGCGGATCGCAGCCTGGGCCGGGGCCAGCGGTGGTGGCCATCTCGGCGGCGTTGCTGAAACGGGGGCTGCAACCAGTCTCTCCACCTATGGCGAGGTGGTTGAAATCAGCGCCATCATCGGCACCGGGCTGCGGGGCGGGGTGGATATGGCCTGGGGGCGCGAGGCGGGGTTTGCGCATGTCGGGCTTGATCTTACGGGGCCAAACGGTGGGGTTGTGCGGATCGACGATATCGTGGTCGAGGACGTGACGGGCGTCTTTCTGCGCGACATGATCAGTCTTGTGGATGTTGCAGATTTTGGCGCGGTGGGCGATGGCAGCACCGACAATACCGCCGCGTTTGAGGCCGCAGATGCAGCGGCGGCGGGGCGGCGCATTCTGATCCCCGCGGGAGAGTTCTATCTCGCGGATACCGTGACGCTGACCCATCCGGTTGAGGTGCAGGGCACGGTTCGCATGCCGACCAATCGTATGCTCCTGCTGACCCGCAGCTTTGATTTCCCGACCTACGCCGCAATTTTCGGAGGGGAAGAGCTGGGGTTCAAGAAGGCGTTCCAGGCCCTGCTGAACAACGCCGATCATGAATCGCTCGATCTTTGTGGCCGAAAGGTCCGGCTGAGCGGGCCAGTGGACATGCAGGCGGCGGTTCCCAACAAGACCAGCTATGCCACGCGGCGTGTGATCCGCAATGGCCAGCTGGAGGCGGCGAGCTCTGCGGCGTGGGACACGGACGTGATGAGCGCGCAGGCCAGCTATAGCGCCAGCAACAGCCGCAAACTGACCAACGTGGCCAATATCGCCAATATTCCGGTAGGCGCGCTGGTCGAGGGGGCCGGGGTTGGCCGCGAAATCTATGTGCGGGACAAGAATATTGGCGCGCAGGAGCTGACACTGACGGCACCGCTGTTTGATGCAGAGGGCACACAGGTCTTCACCTTCCGTGATTTCAAATACATGCTGGATTTCAGCGGATTCAGCGCGCTGAGCAAATTTGGCATGACAGAGGTCGAATTGCAGTGCGAAGGGCGGTGCAGTGCGCTTCGGCTTGCGCCTGCAGGGACGGTGTTCAGCCTGGATCACTGCTTTATCTCACGGCCCAAGGACCGAGGCATCACCTCGATCGGATCGGGGTGTCAGGGGATGTTGGTGGACAATTGCCAGTTCCTCTCTGACGAAGAACCGCTTGATGTGGCAGACCGCACCTCTATCGCGCTGAATGTAAACGCAAACGACGCCAAATTGCGCAACAACCGGGCGACAAAGTTCCGCCATTTTGCGCTGCTTGGCGGGCAGAACCAGACCGTGACGGGCAATCATTTCTTTCAGGGCGATACCATTGCCGATGGCATCCGCACTGCCGGGTTGATCCTGACCAGCACCAACTGCGCGTCCACTGTGTCGGACAACTACATCGACAACTGTTTTGTCGAGTGGACCAACGAACGCGATGCGCGGCCTGACTTCAGCTCTGGCTTTTCCTTCAGCGCCTTGTCGATCACGGACAATGTGTTCCTGAGCGGCGATGTCGCGCCCTGGTTCAGCTATATCGTCGTGAAACCCTTTGGTAGCGGGCATTTCCTGAACGGGATGACGGTGTCAGGCAACAAATTCCGCTCTATCAACGGCAGTATCGAGCGGGCGGAGCGGGTGGACACCAGCTTTGCCGATCTGGATTTCAGCCGTACCCGTGACGTGTTCTATGAGGGAAACACCTACCACAATGTCTCTGCCGCGGTGGCCAATCCGCTGCGGGTTGAACATGTGCAGGGCAGTGTGGCCCGTGACTGGACGGTTGATACCGAGGATCTGCTGCCGTTTCGCGGACAGGCCCGCGGGGTGGACGCGATCATCGCACTTGGCCCGATCGAAGTCAGCGGCGGAGCTGACCGCCATGCCCTGCCTCATGCGACGCTTCGGGTTGGCAGCCGCCGCGATCAGGTTCGCCTGACCTGGCCAGAGGCGGTGCGCGGCACCGTGCAGTTGATGGTGCGGGTGGACCGCTGAGCCGGGTGATCGGGCTAGAACCTGTGCCACAGCGCCAGCTTCACCCCAAGCGAGCGCGCCCCACCGGCGCGCTTGTGCTCTATGCCAAGCAGCAGTTCCTGGCTGGCCGAGAACTTATCTGGTCCAAGGGGGATGCGGAGGCTGGGGGTGATGCTGGTGGCGGATCCGGCGCTGCCCTTGCTGGTTTCGATCTGCAACAGCGGCGCCAGCTGGCCGGGTCGGTTGAGCCCGAGGGTCGCGTCCAGTTTCCATGTCGTTTCAAGACCCATGCTGCGCCATTCATGGGCCAGATCAAGCGCCATCCAGCCAGACAGGTCACGACCCGCCAGTTCGGCCTGAAACCCGCGCCCAAACGACAGGGTGAGCCGCTGCATCGCAAGCCAACGCCCCTCGCGTTGGTTGGTGCCCAGGGCCAGCTCTGCTGCCACATGGGTTTTGCCCAGCTGGGGCAGGGGGGAGCGCAGGAACAGCAGGGCATGCGCATCACCGCCGCGCAGGACATTCAGGTCCACCCCAAGGGTCCAGCGGGAACTCAGCCCGTATTCGCCGTAATATCCCAGCTCTACCGGCAGGTCGCGACCGGTGCCAAGCCCCTGAAGCGCAATCAGATCCTTGCGATAGACGATATGGGTTGCGGCAAATCCCTTTCCCTCCTGCCGCATCCACGCCCCGGCCATTGCAGGCCCCGGCCCAAGGGGCAGCGCCAGCAGGACGATCAGCAATCGGGTCAGACAGGTCAGCCTAAGGTGTTGCATCAAATACACCTAGGGTTGAGTAAAATTTAGTCAAATCCCGAAATGAATGTGTCCGCAAATCGGTCTCCCTGACGCCAAAGCGCGAAAAATCCTGCGGGATTTGGAAAAACCGGCGTAGGCTGAAGAGACACAAAAGGGAGAACGCCATGCCGACGATCACCACCAACAGCGAAACCCAGACTGTGATCACCACTTTTGAAATGACACCGGGCACCTGTCAGGATCTTCTGGATGCGCTGACAGAGGCCTATGCGGAGTTCATCTCGCATCAGCCAGGGTTCATTGCAGCGGGGCTGCATGTGAATGACGCACAGACCCGGATTGCCAACTATTCCCAGTGGCGCAGGCGTGAGGATTTCATGGCGATGTTGCGCAGCGAGGAGATGCGCAAGCGCAACCGCAAGATCAACGAACTGTGCCGGAGTTTTGAGCCGGTCATGTATGAGGTCGCTGCAACCTTTTGATCCCTACAGCGTTTCCCGTTCAGGGCCCATGATCTCGATCAAGGCATCCTGCGTCTTGTGGGCGCAGGATGTGGGGGAGGGCAAAACCGCCAGAGGAGACCCGCGATGTACAAGAATATCCTGATCCCGATTTCGTTTGATCCCGACCGCGACGTCAGCGCGCCGATGAAGCTCGCCGGGTTGCTGTCTGCTCCGGATGCAAAGGTCACGCTGCTGCATGTGATCGAACAGATCCCCGCCTATGCGATTTCCTATGTTCCGGCAGACTACCTGTCTGGTGCGCGCACTGCGGTTCAGGCGGAACTGGACGGGCTGGCCAAGACGCTGCCCAATGCCGAAGGCGTGCTGATCGAGGGCCATTCAGGTCGCTCTATTCTGGATTGGGCGGATAGCCACAATCCGGATCTGATCATTATCGCCTCGCACCGACCGGGCATGCAGGATCTGCTTTTGGGCTCGACCGCATCGCAGGTGGTGCGCCACGCCAACTGCGCGGTGCATGTGGTGCGCTGACACCGCAGATTGGTCCTTGGTGGCGGGATTGTGCCGATGCGCGGCACGTCCTGCCCTTGCGTCAGCGGTCCTGCGTTCCCAAATCCTCAGCACAGCGTGTTTTGAGGAGAGAGATATGCAATGTCCAATTGATGGCACCCAGCTGGTAATGACCGACCGCGCCGGGGTGGAAATTGATTACTGCCCCAAGTGCCGGGGGGTCTGGCTGGATCGGGGCGAATTGGACAAGATCATCGAACGCTCTGCCGTGCCTGCCGCACCACAACCCGCCCGCGCCGAACCGCGCCAGCAGGATTACCGCGAAGACAGCCACGGCGGGTACCGCGACTATTCCGAGAAACGGTACAAAAAGAAAAAGCGCGGTGGTTTTTTGGAAGACCTGTTTGATTTTTGAATTCCCGGACGAAATTCTGGATGGGCGATTGGGAAAGCAAAAAAACGACCTCGCAATATGTTATTGCGAGGCCGTTTTGTTGTTTGGCGCATTTTTTGCTGGTTAGATCCGCGCGGCGCCTCCGCGGGGACCTGCGACCAGCCAGGCGATGAGGCCGATCACCGGCAGCAGGAGGATAACCAAGGTCCAGATCAGCTTAGCGGCAGTGGATGCGCCGGATGTCAGGACCTGATAAATCGCATAAATATCTGCAATCAGGATGATAAGTCCAAGAATACTGTAACCCATTTCTACTCTCCATTTCTGCGTGTCTGACAGATAAACGGAAATGTGCGGCAAATTGTTCCGGAGAAAAAATTGGGAACAAATCCGCTTGACAGGCCGTTTCCTTTTCGACGCACCGAGCTGGTGTCTGCTGATTGAAAGGAGCCACGTCATGAAAACGACTTCTGCTGTTATTCTTGGTATTGTTGCCGTAATCGCCCTGGGTTTTGCCATGTACATGGTCGATGTCGACCAGACTGAAGAGGCAAGCCTGCCTGATGTTGATGTCACCGTTGAGGGGGGCAATCTCCCCGAATTTGACGCAGAGGTCGGTTCTGTGACCGTGACCGAAGAAACCGCCACCGTGCCGGTCCCGGATGTGGATGTGACCATGGAAGAGGCAGAGGTTTCTGTGCCGGGTCTGGAAATCACCCCGCCGGAAGATGCTGATGACGAAAAGGTTGCTGAATCCAACTAATCCCAGGGATTTGGCGCGAAAAAGCCCCCTCCGACCGGAGGGGGCTTTTTTAGGTGATATTACGTGATGGGGCCTGGGAGAGGGCCGCTGGGTGGCAGGGCCGCCTATCGCCGGGGGAACTATCGCTGCCTCAGGAGAATTTCTTCTGCGACTTGCCCCGATAGGCCCGTGTCCCGGCCTTGCCTGCGGTCGAACGGCCGCGGGATTTGACGGCGTCTGCGGCGGCGGCTTCGACGGCAGACTGGCGCGCCAGCGGATCATCCGAGACCGCCAGATCCACCGCTTCAAGGCGCTTGACCTCATCGCGCAGACGGGCGGCTTCCTCGAACTCCAGGTTCTCGGCGGCCTTGCGCATCTGCTCACGCAGACCGGCAAGATGCGCCTCCAGGTTGGCGCCATGCATCGGCTTGTCGATGGTGGCAGTGACGCGGTTCATGTCCACATCACCCTCGTAGAGTCCGGCCAGCACATCCTCCACGTTCTTTTTGACGGTGGCGGGAGTGATGCCGTGTTCTTCGTTATAGGCGATCTGTTTTTCCCGGCGGCGGTTGGTTTCGTTCAACGCCCGTTCCATCGAACCGGTGATCCGGTCAGCGTACATGATCACACGGCCGTCGGCGTTGCGGGCGGCGCGACCGATGGTTTGGATAAGCGAGGTCTCGGACCGCAGGAAGCCTTCCTTGTCGGCGTCCAGAATGGCCACCAGTCCGCATTCGGGAATATCCAGGCCCTCGCGCAAGAGGTTGATGCCGATTAGCACGTCAAAGGCGCCAAGGCGCAGGTCGCGCAGGATTTCGATCCGCTCCAGCGTGTCGATGTCAGAGTGCATGTAACGGACCTTGATGCCCTGTTCATGCATGTATTCGGTCAGATCCTCGGCCATGCGTTTGGTCAGGGTCGTGACCAATGTCCGGAAGCCGTTTTCGGTGACCTTGCGTACCTCATCAAGCAGGTCATCGACCTGCATGTCGACCGGGCGGATTTCGACCTCCGGGTCCAGAAGACCAGTGGGGCGAATGACCTGTTCCGCAAAGACGCCGCCGGATTGTTCCATCTCCCAGGCTGCGGGCGTGGCGGAGACAAAAACCGACTGCGGGCGCATCGCGTCCCATTCCTCGAATTTCAGCGGGCGGTTGTCCATGCACGACGGCAGGCGGAAGCCGTGTTCCGCCAGCGTGAATTTGCGCCGGTGGTCGCCGCGGTACATGCCGCCGATCTGCGGAACGGAGACGTGGCTTTCGTCGGCAAAGACAATCGCGTTGTCGGGGATGAATTCAAACAGGGTCGGGGGCGGCTCGCCGGGGGCGCGGCCCGTCAGATAGCGCGAATAGTTTTCGATCCCGTTGCAGTGGCCTGTGGCCTCCAGCATTTCGATGTCAAAGTTGGTGCGCTGCTCAAGGCGTTGCGCCTCAAGGAGTTTTCCCTCTCCAACCAGGTGATCGAGCCGCATCCTCAGCTCTTCCTTGATAGAAATCACCGCCTGTTTCAGTGTCGGTTTCGGCGTTACATAGTGAGAGTTCGCATAGACGCGGATCTGGTCAAATGTGCCTGTGCGCTCGCCTGTCAGGGGGTCGAATTCGGTGATGCCTTCCAGCTCTTCTCCAAAGAAAGACAGCCGCCAGGCACGGTCTTCGAGGTGAGCGGGAAAGATTTCAAGCGAGTCGCCACGCACCCGGAAAGAGCCGCGTTGGAACGCCTGATCGTTGCGCTTGTACTGCTGGGCGACCAGATCGGCCATGACCTGCCGCTGGTCGTACTCCTCGCCCACCTTCAGATCCTGTGTCATCGCCGAATAGGTCTCGACAGAGCCGATGCCGTAAATGCAGCTGACGGACGCGATGATGATCACGTCATCGCGTTCAAGCAAGGCGCGGGTCGCCGAGTGGCGCATCCGGTCGATCTGCTCGTTGATCTGGCTTTCCTTCTCGATATAGGTGTCCGAGCGCGGCACATAGGCCTCTGGCTGGTAGTAGTCGTAGAAGGAGACGAAGTATTCGACGGAGTTCTCCGGAAAGAAGCCTTTGAACTCGCCATAAAGCTGGGCCGCCAGTGTCTTGTTCGGGGCAAGGATGATGGCCGGGCGCTGGGTTTCCTCGATCACCTTGGCCATGGTGAAGGTCTTGCCGGTGCCGGTGGCGCCCAACAGAACCTGATCGCGCTCGCCGTCCTGAATGCCGCCTGCGAGTTCCTTGATTGCCGCTGGCTGATCACCTGCCGGGGCAAATTCGGTGTGCATCACGAATTTCTTGCCACCTTCCAGCTTGGGGCGCTGCTGGGGCGCGCGCTCTGCCATGGTGGGGGTGGACTTGTCAGAATGGGCATAGGGCATTCGGGGTCTCCTGCTAGGGGCAGTAGATGGTCTGTTTTTGTTCTTATTCAAGTGCGATTTGCTTCACAACCGCTGATGCCGCGGTGTGGTTGCCTGCATGAGGCGCAAAACAGGGGCAAAGTGGCGGATTTCCTGCCGAACCTGCGCAATCTGCGGCATTTGCCACCTTGCCCGGACCCGCTGTTCAGCGCATATAGTTGCCAAAGATTCACGAGGAGACTGCGATGCGAGCGCGGATTTATCGGCCAGCCAAGAACGCCATGACCTCTGGCATGGCAAAGACCCGGAAATGGGTTCTTGATTTCGTTCCTTCCAGCGCGCGGGAAGTGGATCCGCTGATGGGCTGGACGTCCTCCTCTGACACGCAGAGCCAGGTGCGCCTGCGCTTTGACACCAAGGAAGCGGCGCTGGAATACGCAGAGGCCCACGGGATCGACGCCGTGGTCAGCGAACCCAAAGTGCGCAAGGCCAATGTCCGCGCAGGCGGCTACGGCGAAAATTTCGCCACCAACCGCCGCGGTCCCTGGACCCACTGATCATGAGCGGGGCAGCCAAGACCGGGTTCGACATTCAGCGCGCCAGCGCCAGTGATCCCGAAGCCGCTGCCCTGATCCGCCGCCACCTTGACCAGATGGCGGCCCAGTCCCCCGAAGAGAGCTGCCATGCGCTGGACGGCAGCGGGCTTGATGCGCCGGATGTGGCGTTTTTCCTGCTACGCAAGGATGGCAAGGCGATTGCCATGGGGGCGCTCAAAACCCTGCAGAATGATGGCCGCGAGCTGAAATCAATGCACACCGCCTCAGAAGCCCGCGGCACCGGGGCGGGCAAGGCCATGCTTGAGTTTCTGCTGGACTACGCCAGAGCAGAGGGCGCGCGCGCGATTTATCTGGAAACCGGCTCAACCTCCGATTTTGACCCAGCCCGAAAACTCTATGAGGGGTATGGGTTTGTCGAATGCGATCCGTTCGAAGGATACACATTCGACCCTTGGTCGCTGTTTATGCGCCTGGACCTTGATAGGGCGGCTTGACCCTCTCGCCGGTCCTGTCATAACTGGCGCCAGCGGTCCCTTAGCTCAACTGGATAGAGCAGCTGACTTCTAATCAGCAGGTTGAGGGTTCGAGTCCTTCAGGGATCGCCAGTTTTCACCATGTTTACCTGATCCGCTGCCTGCGGATGTGGGGATGGGCAGGGTTTTGTTCTGCCAACGTGGGAACCGTGCCTGCTGCTGCACGTTGGTCTAAGTGACCCGTGGCAGCATTTTTGCTGTCTCAGCCGTCAGAAACAGAACCCGAAAGGATATGTCATGACCAAGCAGCAGCCGAGTTACAAAGTGATCGATGGCCTGAAAGGATCCGAGCAGCATCACCCGCTGAAAAATCGCCCCGGCGAGAAAGGTGATCCCAATCACACCGATCCAGACCACGAGGCAAAGGCCAGCAAAGACGATCAGGACAACACGGACAACAGCGGCGGGGCATAACTGCCCCTTGGCTGTCGGGCGCGAGCTGTCTGTCGCAGGCGCCTGTTCGCCCCGCCGGATGCGACACCGATGACATGGAAAAACGCCCCTGCAACCGGTCCATCGCGGACAGCTGCAGGGGCGTTTTTCATTCGGCCTTTTGCTGGTCGTCCAGCAGGTTCTCGCCCCCATCAAGACCTTCGCGTTCTCGCTCTGCGGCTTCCGCGATCTCGGGCTCTGCTCTGGATGGGTCGGCCGCAACCGGCAGCTCTGTCGGGGCGGTCTTCTGCGCGCGCGTGGGCGGTGCCGGTGGCCCTTCTGGCACAGCGGGTGCCGCACCCCCATCAAGGCGCACCCGGTAAATGGGTTCCGGAAGGCCAAAGCCCGCAGTTTCCAGAGCAATCTTGGTGGCCCGGATCGCTTCGCCGCGGGCCTTGGCAAAGTTCACGTCGGTCTGATCAACCCAGCCCGTGAAGGTCAGGATCACGTTGGAATCCCCCACTTCGCTGATCCAGGCGCCGACTTCTGGCTCTTTCAGGACGAAGGGTTGGGCCTCTAGCGCGGTCACCGCTGTCGACAGGGCGGCGGCCAGATCGGCGTCTGCATCTACCCCCAGATCAAACCCAAAACGGCGGCGCGGGTCGCGGGTGAAATTCACGATCCGGCCTTTGAAGACGGTGGCGTTGGGAATGCGGATATGATTGCCCTCTGGTGAAATCAAAATCGTCGCACGAGAGGTCAGCCGGGCCACGGTGCCCTGATCGCCGCCGATGTCAACAAAGTCATTTGGCCGAAACGGTTGGCGCAGGCTGAGCAGGATTGAGGCGATGAAGTTCTCAACCGTGTCGCGCACGGCAAAACCAAGCGCGAGCCCCACGACACCGGCGGCCCCCAGAACCGCGCCGATCAAGGCGGTTGCGTTCAGGATGTCAAGGGCAAGGACCAGCCCAACCAGAACGAACAGCACCCGCGCCACTGCTCTGTAGACATCCGCGATAAAGGCGTTGGGGGCCAGTCTGCTCCAGATCCCGATCTTGGAGATCAAGACCCAGCCTCCGGCTGCGACCACCAGAAAGGCGGTCATGGCGACCAGAAAAATCGGCACATTCGCCAACAGGTTTCGCGTCCGGCTCGCGATCCGCTCCCAGGCGGGGGCGAGCCGTTCCTCTAGTGTGCCGCTGATTTCTGTTTCATTTTCAATGGCAACCACGCCGGTGACCCGGTTGATGATCTGGGTCAGCCGTTCCTGCGCGGCGTTGTCGATCACCTGACCGGTGACGCGCACCACGCCTTCTGAGACAGAGACGGTGACACCGTTGTAGCCGTCAATTTCGGCAAGCAGATTTCTGATGCGGTTCAGGATCTCGCCATCGCGCACGGCCTCTGCGCCGACTTCGATCTGCCCGTCGGTCTGAACCGGGCCATCTGCGGATTGGGCAAGGGTCTGGCCTGCAAAAAGGCCGACACATGCGGCGACGAAAAGGGCGCAAACCATGCGCAACATCACCTCTGCCACCGTGGCAGAGGCAGCGGCTCCTGCTGGTTCTGATGTTTGTGTCAACTCTTGCTCCCTTTGGTATCTGCGCCTTGAAATGCTGTTGCCTCTGTCCTCAGAAGCTGCTGGCGCCATTGTTTGAAAATCAGATCGGGCGAGCGGCCCGCTCATGCCCTGAGGAGATAAGCCCATATGACCTGTCGGCAAGCGCGGGCAGGGTGTTCACATGGCGTTTCATTGCAACCTTTGAACAGTGGGCGTGCGGATCAATGGGTAACTATTTTCCTGCCGACCGGAACGAAACGGGTGATCTGCGCATTGAGATCTCAGTAGCGTAAAGGGAGAATACCATGCATCGCATCATCTATCTCGTTGGCCTGGTCGTGATCGTTCTGGCAATCGTCAACTTCGTCCTGTGACATGGGCGAGGGGGACAGCGCTTCGGCAGAGGTGCCGGAGCGTGCAGAGAGGTTAGGCCCGGTTGTCGGCGCCAGCCAGATCGTTGGCGCCGCCATCGTCATTCTGGCGTTGCTTGCCGTTCTTGCAGCGCTTGCCATTGGGCGCGCATTTGCGGTGCCGGTGATCCTCGCATTTCTGTTGTCCCTTGTTTTCAGTGGACCCTGCCGCTGGCTGCGGCGCAAGGGTATCCCCGAGGCCGTCACAGCGGCGGCAATTGTTCTGAGCCTCGTCGCCGGTTTGACAGCCTCGACCGCGATATTGGCCATTCCCGCATCCGAGTGGATCGAAGACGCACCGCGGGTGGCCCAGCAGGTTGAACGCAAACTCAAGGACATCTCTGGGGTTGCGGCAGCCGTGGCAGAGGCTGACAGGCGCATTGAGGAGGCAACAACAGGTGCCGCAGATGGTGCCGAAGACCCTGTCGAAGTCGTCATCGAAGACACGAGCGGTCCGCTGACAACGGTTGCGGTGGGGGCGCCCATGATTGTTGCGCAGACACTCTTTGTTCTTATCCTCACCTTTTTCATGCTGGCCTCCGGAAACCTGTTCTATGAACGGCTGGTCAGCGTCCTGCCGCGCTTTGCTGACAAGAAGCGGGCCATCCAGATCGCCTATGACGTAGAGCGGGAGGTGTCGCGCTACCTCTTGGCGATTACCTGTGTAAACGCCGGGTTGGGGGTGATCGTTGGGGTGTCGCTTGGCCTGTTGGGCATGCCCAATCCGCTGGCCTTTGGGCTGTTGGCGTTTGGAATGAACTTTGTGCCTTTTGTCGGGGCGGTCATCGGCGTGATTGTGTCCTTTGGCGTGGCGCTTGTATCGCTGCCGACGCTGTTTGATGCGCTGACAGTGGCCGGTATCTACCTTGCCCTTACGGTGATCGAGGGGCAGGTGGTGACCCCGTGGCTTGTCGGTCGCCACCTCAGCCTCAATACGGTTGTCATTCTGATATCGGTCGCCTTTTGGGCCTGGCTCTGGTCGATCATGGGAATGATCATGGCCGTGCCGCTTTTGGTGACGTTCCGCGTCCTGTGCAGCCACATTGATGCGCTGAAACCCATCGGAGAGTTCCTGTCAGGGCCGCGACGGTAGCGGTTTTGCAGGTTGTGGTGCCCGTGGGCTGGTGCTGTTTCAAGGCGGGATGTTCTCGGGGGTGAGCACCTGAACAGTTGAAATCGGCGTCGTGGCCTGTTCGCTGATGAGCCGGTGGTACGACAAAAACGCGTTGAATGCGTGTTTCAGATCCAGTTTCAGATCGTGATGCAGAATGAAATCAAGGCGTCGGGCATCAATCAGATCGCGGTTTTCCTTGTCCAGATCGTGGGCGACAAAAACCTCTGCGCGCAAACCACGATCCTCCAGCGTACGCAGGATAGAGCGATTGCCGCCGCCCATTGAGTATACTGCGCGCAGCTCATCCAGTCCGTCAACAACATCCGAAAGGACCTTGGAGGTGGCGAAATCCACACCGCTGCCACCCTGGACCGAGATGACCTGCAGGTCGGGGCGCAGGTTTGCCAAAGTCTCACCAAAGGCGTCTGCGCGTTCCTTTTCGCCCAGAAAATCACGATGGCTCCGGGTTGCAAGTACCTGTCCGGAACCGGCGGTCAGCACTCTGGCAATCAGATAGGCCGCGGTGCGCCCGGCGCCGGAGTTGTCGAGCCCGACATAAGCGAGACGATCGCTTTGGCCGATGTCTGTAACCAACGTGACCACCGGGATGCCTGCCGCGGTGGTTTGGGCGATCGCCTCTCGGATCTTGGCCGTATCGCGGGCCTTCAGGCATAGGCCCTGGCTTCCCCGTTTTTGGATCCGGCGAAGCGCGGCGACAACTTCGTCTTCTTCCATGACGTCCTGCAAGAGAAATCGAGGGCGACAGACCGCCGGGCCAATGTCTTGCAATATTGCCTCTGCGGCTGATTTCACTTCCCGGCTGAAGCGTGCCGGGGCCTCGACCACAAAGTCGAAAAACAACCGTCTGCCGCGCGCAGAAAGCTGGGCTTCCTGCGCTTCCAGCTCTTTGATCGCGGCCTTGACCCGAAGCGCTGTCTGGGGGCTGACATGGGCGCGGGCGTTCAGCACCCGATCGACGGTGGCCGTCCCCAGCCCGGCCTGTCGGGCGATCTCCTTTATGGGAAAGCGATGGGTCATTGATGTGTTTTTGATGTCTTTTCGCCGGCAATTCAACTGCTGCGTCTTTAGTGTTCTTTCAAAACGAGGAGGACCACATGACCAACCATACGGAAACATCTGTTGCCTACTACGATCCGCAGACCTGTGATCTGGGGGAGTTCAAGGCGCTCATAGATCAGGAAACCCCGCGCGAGACGGTGCCACATGCGATGGCGGTGGAAAAGAACATCCCGATCTATGACATGAACACCCTGCGCGCCGCGCTTGAGGATGTGTCGACCCGCAGGGCGCTGATGGCGGAATGGGCGCAGGTCTTGCGCAATGGGGCCGGGGTTTTGGTGCTGAAATCGGCCTATGCCGACACCGAGGTGCTGGATCGTGCGACTGCGATTTATGCGGATATCATCGCCCGGGAAAAGGCGGGCACCGGCGGGGGCGGCGATCATTTTGCAGCGGCTGGCGCCAATGATCGGATCTGGAACGCGCTTCAGAAGCTCTGCGAAGCAGCGCCTGATGTGTTCCTTGATTATTTCGCCAATGCCGCAATTGCGGCCGTCTGCGAGGCATGGCTTGGCCCAAACTATCAGATGACGGCGCAGGTCAATCTCGTGCATCCGGGTGGTGCGGCGCAACAGGCGCATCGTGACTATCACCTTGGGTTTCAGACGGCTGAGCTGAGCGCATCTTATCCGGCCCATGTACACGATGTGTCGCCGATCCTGACGCTACAGGGCGGCATTGCCCATTGTGACATGCCGCAGGAGAGCGGGCCGACCAAGTTGCTGCCGTTTTCACAGGCCTATCGACCCGGTTATGCCGCATGGCGTCGTGAAGATTTCCGAGCCCTTTTTGAAGAACGTCACGTGCAGCTGCCGCTTTCCAAGGGCGATGCGGTGTTCTTCAATCCGGCGCTTTTTCATGCCGCAGGGGCCAACACGAGCGCGGATATTCATCGCTTTGTCAATCTGTTGCAGGTGTCATCGGCCTTTGGACGCGCGATGGAGACCATTGACCGCGACAAGATGTGCAGGTTGGTTTACCCGCAGGCGCTGCGGGCCAAAAAGGCAGGCACGATCAGTGCTGCAGATCTCTCGGCTGGCATTGCGGCGACCGCTGAGGGGTATTCCTTTCCAACCAATCTGGACCGCGATCCGCCAACCAACGGGCTGGCCCCGGAAACGCAGGCCGCATTCTTTGCACGTGCTCTGAACGAGGGACTTGCGCCGCAGGAGTTTGATGCGCAGCTCAAGGATATGCGCCGCGCAAAGGAGGCATAGGCGTCCGGAACCACGGCTTGTGCGGTTGTCAGCTGCGATGCCAGCGATACCTAAAGTGGCAAAGGCACGAGGTGGGCACAGATGACGCACGAAAATGAGGCGCCGCGCATAGCGGTTATTGGGATGGGGCCACGCAGCCTTGGCGCGCTGGAGGCGCTTGCCTCACGGATGGGGGACGGGGCTGCGCCCTTGCGGGTCGAGACCTTCGACCCGTTTCCCGCCTGTGGAGCAGGGCCTAATTTCGACCCGAGAGAGCTGGCAGTCTGCCGTCTGAACATCCCCATGCGCGATATCGACATTCGCCCGCCTGAGTTTTCGCGTTGCGGCAGTTTTGCCGAGTGGTTGCAGGACAGCCCCGGGCCGGACGTCTTTCCAAGCCGCGCGGATCTTGGCCGCTATCTTGAAGCGCGGCTTGACGATCTGCGGGCGACAGGTCGGCTGGACCTGCACCACAACGCCGCGACGGTGACAGACCTGCAGCAGCGGGATGAGGGCTGGATGGTGCGGCTTGGCAGCACCTGGCAGGGCCCATATCAGGAGGTGCTGCTGTCTCTGGGCCAGCCGGAGGTAGAGCCGGACGACCAGCTCGCCCAGTGGCAGCGCCATGCTCTGACATCGGCCGGGGTGTTGGCGCAGGCCTATCCGGCCCGACGGCTTGGCGCGGAAGCGGCGAACTGGGCGGGGCAGCAGGTCGCGATCCGGGGGCTTGCTCTGTCGGCCTTTGATGTTCTGCGCGTGCTCACCACGGAGCAGGGAGGGCGTTTTGCCGATGGGCGCTATGTGCCCTCCGGGGCGGAGCCGGCGCGCATCCTGCCTTTTTCTCTCGATGGGCTGCCCCCCTATCCCAAACCCGAAACCAAAGAGGTCGATGCCCGTTTTGACCCGAGCGAGGCAGAGACACAGATCTTTGCCGATGCCATTGCTGACGCCGCCTTCGGCAGTCCGGCAGGCGCGCGGACCCGCCTAAGCCGGGCGCTGGAGCCGGTGGTGGCCCGCATCCTGTCGGAGCAGGGCAATCCGGCAGGGGCCGCTGATGTGTCCGCGTGGCTCACGGCAGAATGGCAGGAGCCCGGATCGCAGGAAACGGCATCACCGCATGAGGCGCTGATGCATGGCATCGCGATGGCCGAGGGCTCAGCGGTGCCAACGATTGGCTACGCCATCGGGCAGGTCTGGCGGAAATGGCAGGACACGCTGCGCAGTGGTTATAATCCTGCCGATACCTCACCTGAAACGGCTGAGGTCATCGTTGCATTCGACGAAGGACTGAAACGCTATTCCTATGGCCCGCCGGTTTCGTCCAGTCGCGAACTGGACGCGCTGATCGAAGCTGGGATTGTCGATCTTGGGCATGCTGTGGATCCCGATGTAAGCCTGACGGATACAGGGTGGGAGCTGGCCACGTCGGCTGGCAGAACAGCCGTGGATGTGATGATTGATGCGGTCATGCCCTCACCCGACCTGTCCGTTCTGCGGGCGCCTGTGCTGGTCGGGCTGGTCAATGGCGGGCGGCTCTCTCCCTTGGCAGAGGCATTGGCTGCAAACACCGGCAAAGACGGGCAGGTGGTCGGCCGCGATGGTGGGACCGTTGCCGGGCTTTGTCTTTTAGGGCGGCTGGCCCTTGGCAGCGTGGTTGCCGCCGACTCGCTTCATGACTGTTTCGGAGAGGCCTCTCACCGTTGGGCCGAGGGTGTGGTCGACCGGCTGGGCCATTTGCGGGCTGGGCGCTGATCGCCCAACCCGCGCCTGTCAGTGCTGCGACGCCAAAAGGCGGGCACTGTGGGGGTTGTCGATGACCATTTTCCAGTCTCCCCCCGGCTGGCGGTGCAGAACCGCCACAGACAGGCCGGACTGCGTGATCGGCGCGCCTTCCGGAGTGCGCGCGATCATGTCCCAAGGGGCAATGTGGATGGCAAAGTCGCCATTCACGATCACTTCATGGCCTGCAGGATAGCTGAACTCTGGCTGCAGGGCCGCCATGCCCTTGAACATCTGCGCAATCATATCCGCGTCAGACACCGGAGCAGCAGGTTCAAACACGACGGTGGCTTGGGGTTCGTAGCTGTTCATGACCGTCGCGATATCGCCTGCCTGAAAGCTGTGTGTCATCGTTTCGATCACCGCCAGGACGGCGCGTTCATCCTGTGTCATGGTCTCTCCTTGTGCGGTTGAAATATGGGGCAGCGTGAAGGCAAGCGCCGTCAGCCACGCAAAAGCGTGTTTCATCGTCTTCTCCTGTTTGTGGTGGGGTTAGGGGGTTGCTTGGGTGCCGGGGTTCACGAGGGCCAGGACCTGCGCGGCATAATCCTTGAGCGGGGCCAGCGGTCCGGTTGCGCGCTGCAGTTTGACCGCAACCAATGCCGCCTCGGTGCGTGCAGCCTGCTGGGCGATCTCATCAAACCCGGGGGCCTCTGCAAAGGCAGCTGACGGCACTTCGGGCAGGCGTTGCAACTTCAGGGCGGCGGGCAGGCGCTTGCGGCAAGAGCAGGGGGCCGTGCGCGCGGCGAGACCGCAATGGCGGGCGGTAAAGGCCTGAACCTGCGCACGTGCCCGCGACAGGCGTTTTCGATAGCTTGCTGGCGCAATCTCCAGGATCTCTGCCGCTTCGCTGTGGTCCAGCTCCAGAATATCGCCAAGCACATAGGCCGCGCGATGGGGCAGATCCAGACACAGCAGCATGGCCATCGTGCATCTCAGGCGCAGTTCGTTCAGCAGGATATGGTCTTCGGGGGCTGCGCTCTGCTCGTCTGCCAGACCATCCAGCAAATCCTCGCCAAAGGCCTGAAAGGTGAGAGACGGATCACTGGCGTTGCGTTTGCGCGCGCTCAGAAGATAGTTGGTGGCAACCCGATAGGCCCAGGTTTCAAACCGGCTCTCTTCGCGGAAGGTCGACAATTTCGTGACCAGCCGGATGAGGATTTCCTGCGTCGCGTCCTCTGCTGCGGTGGGGTCGGCCAGCATGCGCAAGGCCAATCTGTAAACCTGTCCCTGAACACCGCGAACAAGGGTTTCCAGTGCTTTGGCGTCTCCGCGCTTGGCGAGAACGATGTCGGAGGTGTGGATGCGATCCATGGGTCCGCCTGTTCCTTTTTTTGTGATCCTGATATTCTATTGGACAGGCGCCGGGCACGAAGTGTGACAGAAAAAATGTGGCACGGGGGACGTGCGTGCAAAATCCCCCTGCCAAGGCCACCCGATGAGCGGTCAATGGGTGGGCAAGCCATTCAGCCCTGCGCCCAGCTTCTGAGGGGCGGGGCCAGGGCAGATCAGCTCTCTTCCAGGACTTTTCGCGCCACCCGGAAACATTCCAAGGCCTGTGGGACACCGCAATAGATGCCAATCACGTGGATGATTGCCCGGATTTCGTCCTGGGTGACGCCATTGGTCAACGCGCCGCGGCAGTGGATCTCCCATTCGTGCATTTTTCCAAGGGCCCCGATCATGGACAGGTTCATCATGCTGCGGGTTTTGGCATCGATCACATCGTCACCCCAACCAAACCCCCAGCACCAGGCGGTCATCGCCTCCTGAAAGGGGCGGGTGAAATCATCTGCGGCGGCAAGGTTCTTTTCAACATATTCCGCGCCCAGGGTGGCCTTGCGTTGTTCCAATCCCTTGAGAAAAAGGTCTTCGTCAAATGTGCTCATTGGGTGTCCTTTCAGCCAGATGGCCAGGGGTCGTTTCAGGTGGCAGGGGCGTGTGGGCGCGCCTGTTGGCTGAGCCCGGTTTTCCCTCTGCTTCCTGGTGGGGACCATAACCCGGATTGCCGCTGCTCATGAAAGGAGATTTTTGTTTCAAAGGCCCGCGTTGTGCGTAGGATTTACCCGCCAGGCCCACCAGATCTGTGGCCCGGTCAGCGGGTGTGTCGAAAAGCGTTTGACCTTCCCCCTGCTGGAAACTGTAACAGGGATGCAAAGAAGGCCGCAGCAGCGGTGCAATAGAACAGGAGGCAAAGGCCGTGAGAACATTGGCATTGGCGGGGGTATTTTCCGCATTGGCAGGTCTGGCATTGGCGCATTCGCCGCTGCGCACAACAACCCCGGCAGATGGGGCTGTGCTGGCCGAGGTTCCGCAGGTTCTGGAGCTGCAGTTCGGCAAGGACATTCGCCTGACGCGGATCACATCAACCCACGCAGGTGCCCATTCCAAGCAGCTCGATCTCAGCGCCGAAGCGGGATTTGTGCGCAGCTATGCCCTGCCGTTTGAAGGCATGGGCGCAGGCGACTACGTGATCGAATGGCGCGGGTTGGGCGACGATGGCCATCCGCAAAGCGGCAGCTTTACCTTCCGCGTGGACTGATATGGCGGGAGGTTGGGCGCTGGCCACGGTGCTGAGCAAATGGGCGCTATATGTCGGAGCGCTCGGGGCTGCGGGCAGTGTTCTCTGTGCGATGGTGTTTTCCCTGCGCATTCCACGGATGCATGTCATTGGGTTCACCCTCCTTGCTGGGGCGGCGGCTGTCATGGGCTTTCTTCTCAAGGGGGTGGCGCTGACGGGGGATGCGAGCGGCATGGTTGACGGCGAAATGCTGTCCCTGCTGTGGACAACCCAAAGCGGCAGCGCATTGCGCTGGCAGCTGGGGGGATCTGCGCTGCTCCTTGCTGGTCTGTTCCTGCCCAGGATCGGCGCTATCTTCTGTCTGATCGGCAGCGCTGCGGTGCTGGGCGCGTTTTTGGTGGCGGGCCATGTGGCCGATCACGTGGCGGACCAGGACGGGCTGCTGCTGGTGGTGATGTTGTTCCTGCACCTCGCGGTGGCTGCGCTGTGGATCGGGGTCTTGATGCCCTTGCGCGGGTTGGCGCGAACCCCTGACACGCACGGCACTGCGGCAGATCTTGGGGTGCGGTTCGGGCGTCTGGCGTCGATTGCTGTGCCCGCGATGATCTTGGCTGGTGGCGTGATGGCATATGCGCTTGTCGGCTCGCTCAACGCGTTTTTCGGAACGGGCTATGGCCGGATGTTGATGGTGAAGCTTGCTGTGGTTGCGGCCCTGCTGGGGCTGGCCGCCCTGAACAAATTGCGGTTTGTTCCCGCGCTGGAGCGGGGCGATACATCCGCGGGGGACAAGCTGGCGCGCAGCATCGCGTGGGAATGGGGCGCCGTGTTGTTGATCCTTCTTGCTACGGCGCTGCTGACCACCTCGCTGACCATGCCGATGTGAGGCTGACACAACCACAAGACTGATATGAGGTGAGCAATGGACCGACGCAGTTTTCTGATCTCTTCCGCGGCGCTGGTCGCAATGCCACGGGTCGGGCAGGCCACGGCAGAACCGCAGGTCTTGCGCGCGATGGGGTTTGAGCAGCAGATCCTGCCGACCGAATTTGCCGGAGCGACGCGGGTTCTTGGCTTTAACGGCTCCACCCCCGGGCCAGTGCTGCGCATCAAGCAGGGCCGGCAGTTTGACATCCGCCTGCAGAATGATCTGGACATGGGGGCGGCGGTGCACTGGCATGGCATCCGGCTTGATAACCGCATGGACGGCGTGCCGGGCATGACCCAGCCGCTGGTCGAGCCGGGCGAGAGCTTTGACTACAGCTTTACCCCACCGGATGCCGGAACATATTGGTATCACTCGCACTATCTTTCGCAGGAACAAGTGGCACGGGGCCTTATGGGGGCGCTTGTCATCGAGGAAGAAACGCCCCCTGATGTTGACCGTGACATCACCGCCATCCTGAGTGACTGGAAATTTGATCCAGAGGGGCAGCTGATTGATGATTTCGACAACCTGCATGACCGCGCCCATGCCGGGCGGATGGGCAACTTTGCTCGTGCGTTTCTGCCGGATGTGACGCTCAAACAGGGGATGCGGATCCGGCTGCGGCTCATCAATGCAGCAGTTGACAGGATTTTCCCGGTCATTCTGAAGGGGCTGTCCGGCCAGGTCGTCGCGCTTGATGGCATGCCTTTGGCGCGGCCACGTGAGATGGGTATGCCGGTTCTGGCACCTGCGCAGCGCGTGGATGTGATTGCGGATGTGACCGGACCTGTGTCGCTGGAAATGGATCACCGCGCCGGAGCCTATCCGCTGGGGGCGATCGCGGTAGAGGGGGCGGTGACTCCGCGCACGGCGGCCATTTCCCCATTGCCTGCCAACAGGATCCCGCCTGCAGCAAAGACTGCGGCCCAGCATCTGACGCTGACCATGCAGGGCGGTGCGATGGGCCGGGGGCATGGGGGCGAGGATATCTGGGCCTTTAACGATATGTCCGGCATGCAAGAGGCGCCCTTTGCCCGTTTCAGCCGAGGCGAGACCGCGCGCATCAGCCTGGTGAACGACACGCGCTGGCCGCATGGAATTCACCTGCATGGCCATCACTTTCACGAGCTGGATGAGACAGGGGCACTCGGCGATTTCCGCGACACGACGCTCGTCAACCCCGGTGAGAGCCGCGATATCCTGTGTGTATTCGACAATCCCGGAAAATGGATGCTGCATTGTCATATGCTCAGCCATCAGGCCAGCGGCATGATGAGCTGGGTCGAGGTCGCCTGACACACAGATCTCGCGGAGGCCCCGCATTTTCGGTGACTGGCCACGGCGCGGCCTTTGGTGCAAGACAGCATCAAACGCTTTGCATCACCGAAGACAGACAGGGGCCACCGTGCAGCAACGAAACGGCACATTCCAATTCTCGGCAACCGACCTGATGCAGTTTGCGGCCTGCAGTCACGCAACTGCGTTGGACCGTTCGCATGTGTTGGGGCAGGGGCCTGCTCCACGGCCGCAGGGGGAAGACGCCACGCTTCTGCAGGCACAGGGAGAGGTGCATGAGCAGGGCTATCTCGACAGGCTGCGTGCGGATGGTCGCACCGTCACAGAAATCGCTCGCGACGGTGGGCTGAGTGCTGCGTCTGTGGCCACGTTTGAGGCGATGCAGGCCGGGGCTGACGTGATCTATCAGGCCGCCCTTGCTGGTACCGGTCCGGCTGCCGCCTGGGGGGGATGGGCCGATTTTCTGGAACGGGTGGAGCGACCCTCTGCGCTGGGGGCCTATTCCTACGAGGTGGTCGATACCAAACTGCGTCAGCGCCCGGATCCCAAACATCTGTTGCAGCTTGTGCTCTACTCTGACCTGCTGGCTGATGTGCAGGGGCAGATGCCAGAGCGTGCCCATGTCGAACTGGGCTCTGGTGTGCGGGTGGGTTTTGATCTGGCGCAGTATGCAGCCTATGCGCGCCGTATGCGACGCCGCTTTCAGGACTTTGTGCAAACCCCGCAACAGACCCGCCCGATCCCTTGTGGCGCCTGTGATCTCTGCCGGTGGCAGGACCATTGCACCCAAGCGTGGCAAGACGGCGACAGCCTGTTCAATGTTGCAAATATCACCCGCCAGCAGGTCCAGAAGCTGGAAGCTGCAGGAACAGAGACCTTGGCCGCTTTGGCGGCATTGGGCGCGGATGATCGCCCCCGCGGCCTGTCAGAACAGAGCTTTGAGCGGTTGCGCCTTCAGGCGCGTCACCAAGAGGCCCGAAAATCAGCAGCCCCCAGCTATGAACTGCGCCCGCCACAACCCGGCAGGGGGTTCGACCTGCTGCCCAAGCCGCAACCGGGTGATGTGTTCTATGATATCGAAGGGGATCCGCATTTTGACGGTGGGCTCGAATATCTGCATGGCCTCTGGCACGACACCGACCGCTTTACGGCCTTTTGGGCGCATGACCACGACGACGAAAGACAGGCGCTGATTGATCTGTTCGATTGGCTGCGCGACCGGCTGGAGACCTATCCGACTGCGCGGATCTATCACTATGCGCCGTATGAAGTGACCGCGCTCAAACGGTTGACCACCAAATATGGTGTTGGAGAGCCGTTTCTCGACCGGCTGCTGCGCGAGCGGCGGTTTGTCGATCTTTATGCGGTGGTGCGCGGCGGGGTGATCGCGGCCGTTCCCAACTATTCGATCAAATCGCTTGAGGTGTTTTACGGCATCAGCCGGGAAGGTGATGTGACGACGGCTGGCGGCTCTGTCGTCGCCTATGAGCGCTGGCGCGAAACCGGCGCGCAGGCCATCCTGGATGAAATCGAAGACTACAACCGCATCGATTGCGAGAGCACCGAACGATTGCGCGACTGGCTGGTGTCGATCCGACCGGATCAGCCCTGGCCCAGCATCGACGAAGACAAGCGCGCGCAGGAAGACGAAGAGAATGCCGCAGATCAGGCGTTGCAGGCGCGGCTCGCCGCCGCTGATCTGGATCCGGATCGTCGCCAGCTCTTGCTGGATCTTGCGCGGTTTTATGCGCGCGAAGCCAAGCCCGCCTGGTGGGCGCTGTTTGAAAGCTACGCCAAGGAAGAAGAAGAGCTGATCGACAGCCTGGACGCGCTGGGAGGGCTGTCTGCGGTGGGCGATCGGGTGGCGGTCAAGCGCTCTCAGGAACAGACCTATCGGTTTCCGGAGCAGGACACGAAAATCCGCGCCTCCAAACGTGCCAATGTCACAGCGCCTCTGCCGGATGGCGGGACGGCCAGCCTGACGGTGACCCGGCTTGATCGGCGCGCGCGCGAAGTGACGGTGCGGGCCGGGCCCAGCAAGCTGGCCGCGCTGGAGGGGCTTCAGGCCCTGCATCCGACGGGGCCGCTGGACACCAAGGTGCTGCAGGCGGCCGTCATGGCCGCAATCGAAGATCAATGCGGTGCCCGCAGCATGGGGGCTGTTGATGATCTCTTGTCACGCCGTGCACCGCGTTTGCGCAGACCCCGTGAAGGCGACATTCTGGCGGGTCTTGATGCCGTGGCGGGCACCATTGCGGCTGTGCGGGATCTTGATGGTTCGGTCCTGCCGGTGCAGGGGCCTCCCGGGACTGGAAAGACCTATGTGACGGCGCGGGCCATTCTCGCGCTGTTGCGAGAGGGCAAGCGGATCGGTGTCGCTTCCAACAGCCACGAAGCGGTCAAAAACGTGCTTCTTGGTGTGCTGGAGGCGCTCGCGCCTGAGGATCCCGATATCGAGATCCTCCACAAGCTGTCGGACGACATCTATCCCGATGACTGCCCGATCGAGCGCGTCACTGACAATGGGCGGGCCGAGGAGGGGCTGCATCTGGTCGGGGGCACCGTGTTCTTTTTCGCCCGCGAGGCGAACCGTCAGCGGTTTGATTATATCTTTGTGGATGAGGCGGGGCAGGTCGGGCTGGCCAACCTTGTGGCCATTGCGACGGCTGCACGCAATCTGGTGCTGGTGGGCGATCCCCAGCAACTGCCGCAGGTCATTCAGGGGTCGCATCCGGCTCCGCTGGATTTGTCGGGGTTGGAGTATCTGTTGAATGGCGCGCCAACCATCCCGCCGGACGCAGGCGTGTTTCTGGATGTGTCGCGCCGGATGCACCCGGACATTTGTGGTTTCCTGTCGCGCTATATCTATGACGGGCGGCTGCGCAGCTTTGGCCCTTGTGCGACCCTCGCTGTTGACGCCGCAGGTCTGCCGCCCGCAGGTGCACATCTGGTGGCCTGCCCGCATCAGGGCAACAGTCAAATGGCCGAGGCGGAAGTCCATGCCATCTGCGCGACGATTGACCGCCTGATCGGTGCGCATTGGACCAGCAAGGAGGGGGACACCCGCCCCCTGACGGCTGCGGATATCATCGTGGTTGCGCCGTATAACCTGCAGGTCAATGCGCTCCGCCAGGCGGTGCCAGACGGCGTGCGGGTGGGGACTGTCGACAAGTTTCAAGGCCAGGAAGCAGCGGTTTGCCTTGTCTCCATGACGTCTTCCTCCGGTGAGGAAATGCCGCGCGGGATGGAATTTCTGTTGTCGGCGAACCGGCTAAACGTGGCGCTCTCGCGGGCCAAGGCGCTGGCGCTGGTTTTTGCATCACCCCGCCTGCTGGAAGCGGAATGCCACACGGTCGAAGACATGGCGCGGGTCAATCTGCTGTGTGCGCTGGCAGAACAGGGCGCAGGCGCGGATAATGCGCCCAGCTGAAAACGCCTGCCCCGCGAAGGGGGCAGGCATGTCATCCATCAGAAATCTTGCCACTTGTCGTTGGCGCGCATCGGCTCTGCCTCGGCAGGGCTTGCGTGGATCAGCACCGGTTGGGCCGGCGCCCCTGCGGGCCGGGGCGTGGCATCGGCGGTGGCAGCCTGTGTCGCACCCGGCACCGGATCGGTCTTGAAGGTGCTCATCAGTTCCGCCATGCGCTGGGCGTCACTGCGCAGCAGGTGGCTGGCGGCGGTGGTTTCTTCGACCATGGCCGCATTGTCCTGGGTCACCTTGTCCAGCTGGGACACACCAGTGTTGATCTCGCCAAGGGCAGTCGCCTGTTCCTCGGCTGACTGGGCGATCTCGGACACCAGGCCGGAGATATTGGCAACCTGTGCCACGATGTTTTCCAGCGCGCTTCCTGTGCGCCCCACCAGATCAACGCCGCGATCCACATGATGGCTGCTTTTTTCGATCAGGCCCTTGATCTCAAGCGCGGCGTCAGAGGCGCGTTGCGCAAGCGCGCGCACCTCGCTTGCCACCACCGCAAACCCCTTGCCCGCTTCGCCTGCGCGCGCGGCTTCGACCCCTGCGTTCAGGGCGAGCAGATTGGTCTGAAAGGCGATGTCGTCGATCACGCTGATAATCTGCGCGATATGCTTGGAGCTGTCTTCGATCGCGGTCATGGCCTTGATCGTCTCCCCCACAACCTCTCCGCTTTTTTCAGCGTCACTCTTGGCTTCGTTGGCGGCGGCTTCGGCAGCACGCACATTGGCAGAGGCCGAGCGAACACTGGTGGTGATCTCTTCCAGAGCGGCGGCGGTTTCTTCCAGCGTGGCGGCCTGGCTTTCGGTCCGGCTGGACAGATCCTCTGCGGCGCTGCTGATTTCGTTGCTGCCCTGACGGATGCTGCTGCCCGCACCCGAGACCTGCGAGATCACCCGGTTGAGATCAGCCATTGCGTCGTTGATTGCGTTGCGCAACTCCGCGTGCTCTTCGGGGAAAAGCTGTGTGACCTTGTTGCGGAAATCACCCTGAGCCAGCCCCATCAGCGCGTTGCTGAGCAGTTCGACAACCTGGGCATTTGCCTTTTGCGTGGCGGCCTCTCGGGCCTGTGCGGCCGCTCCGGCTTGCAGGCGTTGCTTGAGATCTTCAAGGGTTTGCGCCGTCAGGCCGATTTCGTCCTTGCTGTCGGTGCCGTGGATCTCGACGTCATAATTTTCTTCGGCGATTTCACGGGTGTCGGCCGCCAGGCGGATGAACCGTCCGGCGATCCAGCGCCCCACCATTGCAGCGGTCACTGCCAGCGCAAGCGTGGTCAGGATCAGCCCGACGGTGGCAACCACGCGCAGGTATTGATTGGCGGCCAGCGCCTCTGCGGCGTCGATTTCCAGAACGAGGCCCCAGCGATCACCGCGGCTGGTGTCGACGGCACTGGTTGCAGCCACAACTGGCGCGCCGTTAAGCCCTGTGGTGTCTGTGAAATACTCTGCCCTACCTTGCAGCGCAGCCTCAATCTGGGATGTCATCTTGCCAGAGGCTTCCTTGTCTTCCGCCTGGGTCAATGTGCTGGTTCCGGTTGCCGATTGCGACAGAACCTGGCCGTCTGCTCCGGTCAGGAACACCCGCCCGGTTTCCCCCAGCAGCGCGGAATCCGACAGGATGGCGCTGATTTCGTCGAACGGCACCTGAAGGGCAATCACACCAAGCTGGCGGCTGCCCTCAAAGACCGGTTTGGCAACGAAAACCGCAGGTGCGCCACCGCTTGGCGCATAGGGGGCGATGTCGGTCATATAGATCTGATCAGCCTGCAGATCGCGCGCCCGGCGGTAGGCATCGCCCAGGCCGGAGCTGGCAAGCGGGCCATCGACAAAGTTGCGGCCAAAATCGTCTTCCTTGAATACGGAATAGATCAGATTGCCGCGCGTATCGAAGAGGAACAGATCGTAATAGCCATGTACGGCTTGGAATTTGTGCAGGCCGGGGTGGTGGCTGGCGTGGGTCGCGCTCCACCCGGAGCCATCGCCCGCGTCGGTCAGCTTGTCCTTCTGCCCGGCAGGGTTGGGATTGTCAGCGACATAGAGCTTGCGCAGCGCGTCCGAGGCCGCGGCGCCCATGACCACCCAACTGGTTGAAAATTCCTTGACTGCCTGCTGGACGGCGCGGTTTTCCGCCATCACACGCAGATCATCCTCGATCGTGCCAAGCCAATGTTCCAGTGCAGTGGCCCGTTCGCGCGCGAGGGTGGAATACACCGCCTCGTTGCGTTGATTGAGAATATTCGTGAATTGCCAGACAAGTGTGAGCCCGGCAATGGATACAAACAGAACAATAGGTAAGGTAATCGCCAAGGGCAGTTTCTTGGCGAGTTTCATGTCCCGAAACAGCGTCATCTTTCTCTCCGGTAGAGATCATGTGGTTGAGGAGCACCGGATTGGCGCAATCAACTCAAGGTAGATCAAAAAAGATGAGAGAAGCTTAACGTCTTTGAAGAAATGTCCGTAAAATGCAACTTTTGCAATTCATTTCCTGTGGAGATACACGACAATGTTGAGCATCGGCTGCAGCGCGTGCGCTCGCAATGTTTGAAAAACAGGATGTTATCTGTTTGCATGTGCGCGACCCGAAAGATCCCTCTGGCGAGAGAACGGATTTCCGGGTGGCGCATATTTCGCCCAGTAGATGAGTTGTCTGGGGATCTCCAGCCTTCCCTTGCGGCAATTTACGCCAAAGTTTCTAGCCTTGTTCGGGTCCAATGGCGGTCTTTAGCGCGTGGTACGATGCCTTGGGCGTGCGCGCCAATGTGTCGAAATCAACATGGATCAGACCAAACCGTTTTTCATAACCCAGCGCCCATTCATAATTGTCCAAAAGCGACCATAGAAAGTAGCCCTGAACCGGGGCGCCATCGGCGATGGCGCGGCGCACGGCCTCCAGATGGGCGTCCACAAAGGCAATGCGTGCTGGATCGTCGACGCCACCGCCAGCAGCCACAACATCGGCATTTGCCATCCCGTTTTCGGTCACAATGAGCGGCAGATCCCCGGTATAGTCCCGTGCCGTGCGGATGAGAAAATCATAGAGCCCCTGCGGGTAGATCTCCCAATCCATCTGGGTTTTGGGCAGAGGGCCATCAATCTCCGCGTATTGTGGCCAGGGGCCAGCATCCGGGGCAATCAGCTTGCGGGTGTAATAGTTGATCCCGCACCAGTCGACGGGGGCGGTGATGGTGGCGAAATCATCCTGCCACCCCTGGGGTAGATGCGGTTCCAGCCCTTCCAGGGCAAGGTCCGGATAGCGGCCCTGAAACGCGCCCCCCAGAAAGAACCCGTTATAGATGGCATCATAACGCTCAGCCGCCAATTTCGCGGCGTCACTGTCATCAGCAGGCGTCGCCCATTCCAGATTGAACACGCCGCCGAGGTTGTCCATGCCGAGACCGCGCATCACCTGAATGGCAGTGCCATGCGCCACCATCACGTGATGCATGGCCCGTGCGGTGGCACGGATGTCGCGCAGGCCGGGCGCGTGATGGCCAAGGAAATGGGACAGCCAGCCCACACACCAGGGTTCGTTGATGGGGGCGGCGGAATACATCCGGTCGCCAATCCGGCTCATGATGACATGCGTGTAATCGCCAAACCACTTGGCGATATCGCCATTGCGCCAGCCGCCCATATCCGCCAGCGCCTGCGGCAGTTCCCAATGATAGAGCGTCACGCAGGGTTTTAGCCCGCGTTCCAGCATTGCGTCTGTTAGCCGGTCGTAGAAATCCAGCCCCTCAGGGTTCGGTGTGCCGCGCCCCTCTGGCAGGACCCGCGCCCAGCTGGTGGAAAAGCGGTAGCAGTCAAACCCTGCGTTTGCCGCCAGATCCAGATCCTCGCCGTAGCGGTGGTAGTGGTCGCAGGCCCGCTGGCCGTGTTCTGCGCGCACAACATTGCCCGGGGTCGCGGCGAAACTGTCCCAATGGGTCAGCCCCGCGCCGCCGAACCCGTGGCCTTCGATCTGATAGGCCGAGGTCGCGGTGCCAAACAGAAATCCTTTGGGAAAATCAGAGCGAGAATTTCGGAACATTGGATGGGGCTCCTGTAGGGCGGTATCAGCGCAGAGACGGGGCAGGCCCGGTAGAGCGGCCAACGGTCAACTGCGCCTCCAGCAGCCGCGTGGGCAGGGGCTTGCCGAGGTTGCGGATCTGATCCAACAGCAGATTGGCCAGTTGGCGGCCTGCCTCCTGCACGGAGGAGACGGTGGCGGTGAATTGGGGCACCTCATCGCCGTTGCGCAGGTATGAAAGGTCATCGTCATGGGTGATCACCGATATATCGCGGCCCATCTGGCGCCCTGAATCCTCGATTGCGCGGCGCACACCCATCGCCGGGATGATCGAGGAGACCAGATAGGCGGTGGGCGGATCCTCCATCGCTTGCGTGGCAACAACGGTGCGGTAGCCATAGCTCTCCGTCATTTCCTCGGCGAACATGAGAGCGGGGTCCAGCGGCAGTCCGGCCGCCTGCAGCGCATAGGCATAGCCCGCCCGCCGACGCCAGGCAAAATCCATGCTCTCCAGACCGTTGACCAGGCAAATGCGGCGATGGCCCAGATCAATCAGGAACCGGGTTGCCCGTTCAAAGGCGCTTTTGTTGTTCACGTCCAGCCAGCAGTAATCGCCCACAACGTCCGAGGCGCGGCCATGCACTGCAAAGGGCAGGCCAATCTCTCGCAACAGCCCGATCCGGGGGTCTGACATGCGGGGGGCATGCAGGACGATGCCGTCAACATTCCGCTTGGAGGCCATTTCGCGATAGGCCTTCTCTTGTTTGCTGTCCTCAACCAGCGACAGCACCATGTCATAGCCGGCAGCGGCGTAGCTTTCGCCGGCACCTGCGATAAAGTCGCCGAAAATCGGGTTCACCATCTCGTGTTGGGACGACAGCGGGATCACGTGACCGATGGCCATCGCGCGCCCTGTGGCCAGTGCCTTGGCGCGGGTGTTGGGGCGGTAGTTGTGCTGCTCTGCGGCGGCTGCAACGCGCTTGCGGGTTGCCTCGCTCACCTCGGGAAAGCCGTTGAGCGCGCGGCTCACTGTCGTTTGCGACAGGTTCAGATATGCGGCCAGTTCCTTCAGGTTCATTGATGGAAAACTCCAAAGCGCTTCGATTCTTTTGGCTGCGACGGCAAGGGCTGCGCGCTACCTGCGCAGTTATGACAGGGCAGGGGACAGGCTGGCAAGCCCTGTGTTTTTTATGGTTGTTTGGTGCTCTGACGGGAAATTGTTGACAGCTCAGCCCGAATCCGGGATTTTGCTGGCATCCAAAGCGCTTTGAAAACTTTGAAACCGCCGAGAGCGGAGGGCGCATTGAACATCGGGAGGAAATAACATGAAACGCAGTCTTTTGGCGGCAGCTGGCGTTCTGGCGTTGTCGGCTGGTCTTGCGCAGGCAGAGGGTGATCTGGCCTTTCCGGTCGGCGAGGGGGACTTCAACTGGGAGAGCTTTGAGGCGCTGAAGGCCACCGATCTTTCCGGTGAGCAGGTCACTGTCTTTGGTCCCTGGCTTGGCCCGGATCAGGAAGTGGTCGAAAAAGTGCTGGCCTATTTCGCGGCCGCCACTGGCGCGGATGTGCGTTACACCGGCTCTGACAGTTTCGAGCAGCAGATCGTTGTGGATGCCGAAGCCGGCTCTGCGCCCAATGTCGCTGTTTTCCCGCAGCCGGGTCTGGTGTCGGACATGGCCGCGCGCGGGTTCATCGCGCCTCTGGGCAGCGAGACCGCCGATTGGGTGCGTGAAAACTATGCCGCCGGGGATTCCTGGGTTGATCTCAGCACCTTCAAGGGGCCGGATGGCAATGATGATGTCTTTGGGCTGTTCTACAAGGTCGATGTGAAATCCCTTGTCTGGTACGTGCCTGAAACATTTGAAGATTTCGGTTATGACATCCCGCAGTCGATGGAAGAGCTGAAGACGCTGACCGATCAGATGGTCGCCGATGGCAACACGCCTTGGTGTATCGGTCTGGGCTCTGGCGGGGCAACGGGCTGGCCTGCGACCGACTGGGTTGAGGACATGATGCTGCGCACCCAGGATCCTGGCGTTTATGATCAATGGGTCAGCAATGAAATCCCCTTCACCGATCCGCGCGTTGTGAATGCAATCGAGGAATTCGGCTATTTTGCCCGCAATGATGATTACGTCTCGGGTGGGGCTGGCGCCGTGGCCTCCACCGATTTCCGCGACAGCCCCAAAGGTCTGTTTGCCAGCCCGCCGCAGTGTCTGATGCATCGTCAGGCGTCGTTCATCCCGGCGTTCTTCCCGGAAGGGACCGAAGTGGGTCTGGATGCCGACTTCTTCTATTTCCCCGCCTATGCAGAAAAGGACCTGGGCAGCCCGGTTCTGGGGGCAGGCACCCTGTGGTCGATCACCAACGACAGCAAGGGCGCCCGTGCGCTGATGGAATTCCTGAAATCCCCGATCGGGCACGAGGTCTGGATGGCGCAGCAGGGCTTCCTGACACCGCATAAGGGTGTGAACACCGACATCTACGCGACCGACACGCTCAAGAAGATGGGCGAGATCCTGCTCTCTGCCGATACCTTCCGCTTTGACGCATCTGACCTGATGCCGGGTGGTGTTGGTGCGGGCTCCTTCTGGACCGGTATGGTCGGCTATGCCGGCGGCACCCCGGCGGAAGAGGTCGCAGCAGAGATCCAGTCGTCCTGGGATGCGCTGAAGTAAGGCACCACTGCGGGTCGGCCCCTATGGGTCGGCCTGCATTCCCCCTGTTTTTGCCGTCCAGACCCCGCGCCGATCACAGGCCTTGCAGGTCACACCACATGTCAGGCCGGGGGCGGCCCGTCGTCCACGCCCTAGCGCGAAGGAACTCTTCCCATGCATCCAGCCATTCAGGGCCTGCTCACAATCGCCTTTGGCGTCGGAGGGTGTGTCGGCTATTTCTACTTTTCCAATCTGGTGTTGGATCGGGTGATCTTTCCGGCGCGGGGCACCCATATCGCCCGCAATATCCGCCGGGCCAACATGATCCGGCCCTGGCTGTTCCTCTTGCCCGCACTGCTCGCGCTGGGGCTTTATCTGGCCTATCCGGTGGTCGAAACCCTGCGCCTGTCGGTCACGGAACGTGTACCGGGCGGTGGGTCCGAGTTCGTCGGCCTTGCCAACTATCAGCAGATGCTGGCAGAGGCAAAATTCTGGGAGGCGCTCCAGAATAATTTCCTGTGGCTTCTTGTCGTGCCTGCGGCCTCGACCGCCTTTGGCCTGCTGGCCGCGCAGCTGACCGACCGGCTGGCCTGGGGCAATATCGCGAAATCGCTGATCTTCATGCCGATGGCGATTTCCTTTGTCGGCGCTGCGGTGATCTGGAAACTGGTCTATGACGCCCGCCCCGAGGGCACCGATCAGATCGGCGTCTTGAACGCGATCTACATCTACTTTGGCGGCGACGCGCCGATGCAGTGGCTGACGATCCCGTTCTGGAACAACTTCTTTCTGATGATGGTGCTGATCTGGATCCAGACCGGTTTTGCCATGGTGATCCTGTCGGCTGCCCTGCGCGGCATTCCCGAAGAAACCGTGGAAGCGGCCATCGTGGACGGGGCCGGGCCATTTCAGATCTTCTTCAAGATCAAGGTGCCGCAGATCATGGACACCATCGTTGTGGTCTGGACCACCATCACCATCGTCGTGCTCAAGGTTTTTGACATCGTCTTTGCCATGACCAACGGCCAATGGGAGACGCAGGTTCTGGCCAACTACATGTACGACAAACTGTTCCGCGCCAACGACTGGGGCGTGGGATCTGCAAGCGCCATGATCATCATGTTGCTGGTTCTGCCGATCCTTGTCTGGAACGTTTACAACGCCCGCCGCGAGATGCGCTGAGGAGACCGCGATGACTGTTATTGCCGGAGAAAAACCTGCGCTGATCTGGGCCTTGCGCCTGTCTGTTGTTCTGCTGGTGGGGCTGTGGCTGTTCCCGACGCTGGGCCTGTTAGTGTCGTCCTTCCGCACCGCCGACCAGATTGCGACCAGCGGCTGGTGGCGCGCGATGTTCCCGAGCGAACAGAACCTGACCCTGCGCACCGATCCCCCCAGCGAACAGGTGCAGGACGGCGATCTTTACGTGATTGAGGGGCGCCTGTTTGCCGACGGCACCGAGAGCGAGATTTCAGCCTGGGGCACCTCGGCACGCGAACCCGCCGCATACCAGCCCGGTGAAACCGCCGAGCTGCGCCGCGGTGGCACCCTGACGGTGACAGAAGATGGCGCCTACCGGCTTGAAAGCGCGGAAGAGATCGGTGGCAAGCGCGGCCCCCGCGTCTTTGTCACCGCAACCGTCCCGCCAGAATTCACGCTGGAGAACTATGAAACCGTGCTGATCTCCGGCAACGCAACGGACAATATGGCAAAGGCGTTTTTCAACACGCTGACCGTCACCATCCCGGCGACCATTATCCCGATCCTCGTCGCGGCCTTTGCCGCCTATGCGCTGGCGTGGATGGAATTTCCGGGCCGTGCCCTGCTGGTGGCCGCGATTGTTGGCCTGTTGGTCGTGCCCCTGCAACTGGCGCTGATCCCGCTGTTGAAGTTCCACAATGAGATCGGCATCGGCAAAGGTTACATCGGGGTCTGGATGGCACACACGGGCTTTGGCCTGCCGCTCGCGATTTACCTCTTGCGCAACTACATGGTCGGCATTCCGCGCGACATCATTGAAAACGCCCGCGTGGATGGCGCGACGGATTTCATGATCTTTGTCCGCATCATCCTGCCGCTGTCCTTCCCTGCGCTGGCCTCATTCGCGATCTTTCAGTTCCTGTGGACCTGGAACGATCTTCTGGTGGCGATGGTGTTCCTGATCGATGCAACCGGTGAAACCACGGTGATGACCAAGCAGATTGTTGAACTGCTCGGCACCCGTGGCGGCAATTGGGAGATCCTTGCAACCTCTGCCTTTGTCTCGATCGCGGTGCCGCTCGCCGTCTTCTTTGCCATGCAGAAATACCTCGTCCGTGGCCTCCTTGCAGGCTCGGTCAAGTGACCTGATCCGCAGGCCGGATGAGACCGGCACTGCCCCTTACTCTAAGACTATGGAAACAGCTGACATGAACGCTCAAGCTCAACTCGACCCGGCCCAGGTTCTCGCCGCTGACCCCGATTGGTGGCGCGGTGCGGTGATCTACCAGATCTACCCGCGCAGCTATCAGGACAGCAACGGCGACGGCATCGGTGATCTGAAAGGGATCACCCAGCGCCTGCCGCATATCGCCTCGCTTGGCGTGGACGCGATCTGGATCTCTCCCTTCTTCACCTCCCCGATGAAGGATTTCGGCTATGACGTCTCGGATTACTGCGACGTCGATCCGATGTTTGGCAGCCTGTCCGACTTTGACCAGCTGGTCGCAACCGCCCATGGTTTGGGGCTTCGGGTGATGATCGACCTGGTGCTGTCGCATACCTCTGACCAGCACGCATGGTTTGGCGAAAGCCGTCAGAGCCGCGACAATCCCCGCGCCGATTGGTACGTCTGGGCCGATCCGCAACCCGATGGCACGCCGCCGAACAACTGGCTGTCGATCTTTGGTGGCTCTGCCTGGCAATGGGATCCCCGGCGCGAGCAGTACTATCTGCACAACTTCCTGGTTTCGCAGCCGGATCTGAATTTTCACTGCCCTGCGGTGCAGGACGCGCTGCTGGATGTGACCCGCTTCTGGCTGGAGCGTGGCGTCGATGGCTTCCGTCTGGATACCATCAACTTCTATTTCCACGATGCAGAGCTGCGCTCCAATCCGGCCCTGCCGCCGGAACAGCGCAACGCCACCATCGCGCCCTCGGTGAACCCCTATAATCATCAGGAACATCTCTATTCCAAGAACCAACCGGAAAACCTGGCGTTTTTGGGCCGGTTCCGCGCGCTTCTGGATGAATACCCCGCCAAGGCCGCCGTGGGCGAAGTGGGCGATGCGCAGCGTGGTCTTGAGATCATGGGCAGCTACACGGCAGGCAACAGCGGCGTTCACATGTGCTACGCCTTTGAGCTTCTGGCCAAGGATGTGCTGACCGCCTCCCGTCTGGCCGAAGTCTTTGCAGAGGTGGACCGCGTTGCCGCCAATGGCTGGGCCTGCTGGGCGTTTTCCAACCACGATGTGATCCGCCACAGCAGCCGCTGGGGGCTCAACCCGGCGGCACAACGTCTGTTCACCACCATGATGATGTGCCTGCGCGGCACCACCTGCATCTATCAGGGCGAGGAACTGGGCCTGCCCGAGGCGGACATCGCCTTTGAAGACCTTCAGGATCCCTATGGCATTGAGTTCTGGCCCGAATTCAAGGGGCGGGACGGTTGCCGCACACCGATGGTCTGGGAGCCATCAAACAGCACCGGCGGGTTTACTGAGGGCAAGCCGTGGCTGCCGGTCTCGCCCGAACATCTGACTCTGAGCGTGGCCAGCCAGGAGGCCGATCCAGAGGCGATGCTGCACCACTATCGCCGCGCTATCGCGCTGCGCAAGGCACATCCGGCATTGGCGGTAGGCACCCATGATCAGCTGCGGGCAGAGGGCAATGTCGCCTTCTTTACCCGTCAGGACCGCGACGAGGTGATCTTTTGCGCCTTCAATCTGGGGGATACCGAGGCAGAGATCACCCTGCCGGAAGGCACCTGGCAAAAGCCCAACACCGACATCGCCCTCGCCGATCTGCCGACGGGCGGCGCGCGGGTTGTTCTGGCACCTTGGCAGGCCTGCCTTGCGGTGCGGGGCTGACAGAAACACGAGCAGGGGAGGGACCAGTAGATGGCAAACCTGAAATTGACCAATGTGGCCAAAACCTACGGGGGCGGCGTCGAAGTCCTGAAGGATATCAACCTCGATATCAAACAGGGGGAGCTGATTGTTTTTGTCGGCCCCTCTGGCTGCGGCAAATCCACCTTGTTGCGGATGATCGCGGGGCTGGAACGGATCAGCGGTGGCACGCTGGAAATCGATGATGCGGTGATGAATGACATCCCGCCCGCCCAACGGGGCATTGCGATGGTGTTCCAGTCCTACGCGCTTTATCCGCATATGACGGTGCGCGACAACATGGCCTTTGCGCTGAAGATTGCGAAGAAAAGCAAGGACGAGATCGACGCCGCCATCGACCGTGCGGCCAAGATCCTGCAGCTGGAACCCTATCTGGATCGCCTGCCCAAGGCGCTGTCGGGTGGGCAGCGCCAGCGGGTTGCCATCGGCCGGTCCATCGTGCGCGATCCCAAGGTCTATCTTTTTGATGAGCCGCTCTCCAATCTGGACGCGGCCCTGCGGGTCGCTACCCGGATCGAAATTGCCCAGCTGAAAGAGGCAATGCCGGACAGCACCATGATCTATGTGACCCACGATCAGGTGGAGGCGATGACGCTGGCCAGCCGGATTGTGGTTCTCGCCAACAAGGGTATCGCGCAGGTCGGCACGCCACTTGAGCTCTACGAGAGACCGGAAAACGAATTTGTCGCCCAGTTCATCGGCTCTCCGGCCATGAACCTCATTTCCGGCACGGTGATCGCCACCGGTCAACACACCACCGTTCGGCTCAGCAGTGGCGAAGAGGTCGTGGCAGAGATCCCGACCACCGACGCCGATCAGGGGCTTGCCGTGAATGTCGGGGTGCGGCCCGAGGATCTGGTGGAAGAGGGCAGCGGTGGCGCACTGATCGACAGCCGCGTTGATATCGTGGAGGCCCTGGGCGAAGTCACCGTGCTTTACATCGCGGCGGGCGAGGGAAAGGATCCGCTGATCGCGAAGCTGCCTGGCATTCACAAGGGGCTGCGCGGCACCTCTGTGCGGCTCTACGCCGATCCGGCCAAGCTGCATCTCTTTCACAACGGCCAGTCGCTGCTTTATCGCTAAGCGCCTGCGTTATTTTTGCAAAACGGTGCTGCGCCATTCCTCGAGGAACCGGGCGCGTTTCAGGCGATCCAGAAACACCAAAAGCCCCGGTCCCATCTGGATCGGACGCAGCGCGGCGGTGGGGCTGGTTTCTGCCGTTGCGTAGCGGGGAAAGGGGTAGGCCGGATCGCGCTGGTTCCCCCAGGCCGCTCGCAACAGGTGATCGATGAAGGCACCAGCCAGATCCGGGCGGTCTGCGCCTTTCAGCACGACAGCGGTGCGCAGCATCATATTGGTGTAGTCCTGCGGATCCACGATCTTGATGCGGTCGGCCAGATCCACCCGTGCCCGCGCATAGCTGCCAAGTACATTGTAAGCGATGGCCAGCTCGCCCCGTGCGACCGCCTCGATCATCTCTCCGGAACAGCAATAAAGCCGCAGATCGAGGCTGCCGAAAATCTCCATCATCCGCCAGAAACTTTCGGAGGTGCGCAGATCTTGTGTTGCAAACAGATAACCCAGCCCGCTGGTTTCAACATCATAGGTGCCGATGCGCCCCCGGAACCGATTGGGGTAGCGGCGCAACAGGGACATCAGCGCCTGACGGCTGCGCGGCATCTCCAACCCCTCAAAGGCGGCGGGCGACAGCACGATGGATGCGGGCTCCTGCGAGAAGGCAAAGACGTGGTCGCGCCAGACCGCCCAGTCCGGGATGCGCAACCGCCCCGCGGGGGAATGCGCGCGGGTGTAGCCGTCATTGGCCAGCTTGGTCTGCAGATCCAGCGCCGAGGAAACAGCCAGGTCAAATGCCGCGTTGTCCTCCACCACGGCGCGCATCAATTCTGAACTGCTGACGGTGACATAATCCACCACCACCGTGGGGCGGCTGCGCAGAAAACTCTCGATCAGCGGCGCCAGAAGATCCGTGTCGGTGGTGGACAGCACCCGCAGGACATCAGCGCCAGCAGCACCGGCAGCGGGGCCAAAACGGCGCTGGTCCTCGATCTCGAACGCCTGCGCAGACCCAGCGAGAATGCCCGCAAGGCAGAACAGGCTGATCACCCGCAAAGCAACTGTCAGGACATTGGAAAACACAAGGAAACGCATGAACCCTCCCGTCTTGGGGATGCGGCAGGCGGGCCGCTGGTGGCTTGGCTCGGCGCGATGGTCAGGCGTCCGCCATGGGCCTCCACGACTTCGCGCGCAATGGTAAGACCAAGGCCCGAGCCAATCGTCCCCTCGGCATTGGCGCCCCGCGCAAACCGTGCGGTCAGCGCGTCGGTGTCACCGCTGGGAAACCCGCCCGCCTCGTCAATGATGCTCAGCCGCAGCTCTGCCCCCTCCTTGCGCAGGATCACCTGAATGTCGCTTTCGGACGGCGCATATTTGATCGCATTGTCCAAAAGGTTGCGCACCGCGTTCTGGATCAGGATCGGATCACCCGACAGGGGCGGCGTCTGCGGCAGGTCGGAATGCAGCGCGATATCCTTCAGCTCTGCAATCGGGCGCAGGCGGTTCAGCAACTCGCGCGACAGCGCCCCCAGATCCACCTCTTCCCGCAAGAGACTGTCGGTGCGAAAGGTCACCATCGCATGATCCAGCAGCTGCCCCGCCGCGCGGGAGCTTTCGTCGATGGCGCGGATCATTTCACGCAAAGAGGCGCGGTTTTCGTCCCGCTCTACCCGCCGCAGGGTGATCTCTGCCTGCGTGCGCACCGTGGCCAGCGGCGTGCGCACCCGGTGGGCGGCTTCGGCGATGAAATCTTCGGACCGCGACAGGGACACCCGCAGCCGTTCAATAAAGCGGTTGAGCGATGTGACCAGCGGGATCATTTCGGACGGCACCGGGCGGCGCACCGGGCGCAGGTCCTTGGGGCCCCGGCGCGACACGGCCTCGGCCAATTCTGCCAGGGGGCGGATGCTGGACTGCGCAGCCCAGATTGCCAGAAAGGCCGCGATCATGAAGAACCCGAGCCCCAGTTGCAGCGCATTGCGGGTCAGCTCCGCCAGCTGCGCGGCTTGCCCTTCGCGGGTCTGGGCGACGGAAATCACCACATCAGAGACCTGACCATTCAGCGACACCCGCCGCGCCAATGTGACCATGCGAATGCTGTCACCCTTGTAGTGCAGGGTATCAAATCGCGGCTGGCCCCGCGGTGGTGCACCATCCGGCAGCGGCAGATCCGCATATCCCGTCAGCACGCTGTCATCCTGCGCGATACGGTAGAACACCCGGTCATTGCTGACATTTCCCAGCATGGAGAGCGCGGCATAGGGAATGTCCACCGACACCTCGCCGGACCGCACCGAGACCGAATCCATGATCGAGGTGGCAGAGGCCGCAAGAATGCTGTCATGGGTCTGCTGCGAAACGTCTCGGGTAAAGCTCAGCACGATAACAAACAGCAGCGACGCCAGAAACGCGGCACTGCCCACCAGTTGCAGCGTCAACCGCCGCCGGATGGACCCGCTGGTGGGCAGGCCACGGCTCATGCAAGCGACATCCGGTAGCCCAGCCCGCGCACGGTGGTGATCTCCACGTCAGAGCCTGCCAGATGTTTTCGCAGCCGTCCCACATAGACCTCAATCGCGTTTTCGGAGACGTCCTCTTCATAGGAAAACAGCCGGTCAACCAGCTTTGACTTGGAAAAGATCCGATCCGGCGCGTTGATGAAAATTTCCAGAAGTCGCAGTTCCTTGTTGCGCAGGGAAACGGTTTTTTCGCCGATGTTCAGCGTTCCGGCCATCGGGTCAAAGACCACGGATCCGAATCGTTTCTGGTTGGAACTGCCGCCTCCGTGGCGGCGCAGCACGGCACGGCAGCGCGCCTCCAACTCGGAAAAATCAAAGGGTTTGGTGATGTAGTCATCGGCTCCCAGATCCAGAACACCGACGCGGTCCGACACCTCGGATCGGGCGGTCAGGACGATCACGGGGGTGGTCCCCTGACGGTTGCGATGTGCCTTCAGAAAATCACGACCGTCACCATCTGGCAGCATAATATCCAACAAAATCAGATCGTAATCGGCCGTTGCCGCATAGTCATCCGCGACCGAAATATCCGGGGCATGGTCCACGACATGGCCATCCATCCGCAGGCGGTCCTCCACTGCGGCGGCAAGGCTGAGGTTGTCTTCTACCAGCAGAAAGCGCATGTCGCTGTGTTCCGGTTCGGGTCGATAAAATGCCAACCACTTTGGCTGGTGACAGGTTTGTGTCAGCTTCGCGTGGTCCCTTTCAGTCATGAGCGGCCAAGCCGCCATTTGTCAAATGGGAGGAGACAAAGATGAAAATGACCCTGACCCGGCGCGCGCTGATGGCCGCGACCGCCGCGACGACGCTGGCTTTTGCTGCCCCGGTGGCTGCGGACGAGATGGTGGACAGCATCCACTTTCTGATCCCCGGCGGCGCAGGTGGCGGCTGGGACGGCACCGCGCGCGGCACCGGAGAGGCGCTGACCAAGGCAGGTCTCGTTGGCAATGCGTCCTATGAAAACATGTCCGGCGGTGGCGGCGGCAAGGCGATCGGCTATCTGATCGAAAACGCCGAGAGCAACCACGGCACGCTGATGGTGAACTCCACCCCGATCGTGATCCGCTCGCTGACTGGCGTGTTCCCGCACAACTTCCGTGATCTCACCATGGTGGCCGGTACGATTGGTGACTACGCTGCAATCGTCGTGGGCAAGGACAGCCCGATCAATTCCATGTCGGATCTGATCGCCGCCTATCAGGCAGAGCCGCGCAAGACAGCCATTGGCGGTGGCTCGGTTCCGGGCGGCATGGATCACCTCGTTGCAGCCATGGTGATGAAGGCCGCAGGCGAAGAGCCGACAGCAGTGAAATACATCCCCTATGATGCGGGTGGCGTGGCTATGGCGGCGCTGCTGTCCGGCGAAATCGCGGCGCTCTCCACAGGCTTCTCCGAGGCGATTGATCTCGCCAACGCAGGCGAAGTGAAAATCATCGGCGTCACCGCTGACGAACGTGTTCCCGCCTATGCCGATGCTCCGACCATGAAAGAACAGGGGATCGATGCGACCTTCGTGAACTGGCGCGGGTTCTTTGGCGCCCCCGGCCTGCCGGAGGACAAAGTGGAAGCCTACCGCGCTGCGCTGGCCAAGATGTATGACACTCCCGAATGGGAAGAGGTCCGCGCCCGCAATGGTTGGGTGAACATTCACAACAGCGGCGATGACTTCGTCAAATTCCTGGAAGGTCAGGAAGAGGTGATCCGCGGCCTGATGCAGGAGCTGGGCTTTCTCTAAAGCCTGACCTGCCGCGCGACCGGAGGGCACAACCGGTCGCGCATCTTCACCTGCCCGCCAGCCCAATAACCAGAGCCCCCCACCGAGACCTGCGCCCGGTGTGATGCGGGTGGCATCTGTTCCGGCCCAAGCGGCAGGGCCACGATCTGCATTTTCAATCGACCGGAAGGGAGGAGCCCGATGGCGCTCGACCGATGGATTGCACTGGTCATCCTGATGATCAGTCTCGTCTATGGCTACACGGCCTTTTTCACCATGGATGACGGCTTGCCTCCGTTCATGAAATTCAACGCCATCTGGCCCAGCACCTTTCCCAAGGGGCTCTCTGTTCTGGCCATCTTCTGCGCGCTCATCATTCTTGTCTCTCCCGGCAAGGATACCGATGGCCCCAAGGTCGGCGACATCGATTACCGCCGTCTGCTGGACTACAAGATCGGTCAGGCCGCGGCGCTCTTGGGGATGATGGTGCTATATGCGCTGCTGCTGCGTCCGGCCGGGTTCCTGATCTCGACCGTGGGCTTTCTGGTTATCAGCTCGATGATCCTGGGAGAGCGCAAGCTGCATATCCTGATCCCCATCGCAATGATCGCCGCTGGCGTGGTCTGGTATCTTGTGCAGGGTGTCCTTGGCATCTATCTGCGGCCGCTGCCGCTGTTCCTTGGAAACGGAGTCTGAGATGCTGGACGGAATTCTGATTGGCCTCAGCACGGCCTTTTCCCTGAGCAATCTACTGATGGTGATTGGCGGCTGCCTCATTGGCACCTTCATCGGCATGTTGCCGGGTCTTGGCCCGATGAGCATTATCTCCATCATGATCCCGGTCGCGATCTCCATTGGTGATCCATCGGCGGCGCTGATCCTGCTGGCGGGGGTCTATTATGGTGCGATCTTCGGCGGCTCGACCTCCTCGATTCTGATCAATGCGCCGGGCGTGGCCTCGACCGTGGCGACCTCATTTGATGGCTACCCTCTGGCGCGGCAGGGCAAGGCGGGCAAGGCGCTGACGGTTGCGGCGATCTCGTCCTTTTGCGGCGGCAGCATCGGTGCGGTGCTCTTGATGATCTTTGCACCCGCACTTGCCAGTGTGGCACTGCTGTTTCATTCGGCTGAGTATTTTGCCCTGATGGTGGTAGGGCTTTCTGCCATTGCGGCCTTTGCAGGCACCGGTCAGGTGGTGAAGGCGCTTTTGATGACGGTTCTTGGCCTCATCATGGCCACGGTAGGTGAAGGCGCGCTGTTCAACATGCCGCGTTTCACGATGGGCATCATGGATCTGCAGTCGGGCTTTGGCTTCATCACCCTGGCGATGGCGATGTTTGCCCTGCCAGAGGCGCTGTATCTGGTGCTGGATCCCAGCCGCTCCAAAACCGAAGGGGGCAGCAGCGAGATCAAGGATCTGCGCATCACGAAAGCTGAGGCAAAATCCATCGCGCCGGTGATTGGCCGTCAGTCGATCCAGGGCTTCCTGATTGGCGTGCTGCCGGGGGCAGGGGCCACCATCGCGTCCTTCCTTGGCTATGCGGTTGAACGCAACATCGCCCCGAAGGACGAGCAGGATCAATTCGGCAAGGGCTCTGTCAAAGGCCTCGCCGCGCCCGAAAGCGCCAATAACGCAGCCTGCACCGGTTCCTTCGTGCCACTTCTGACATTGGGGATCCCCGGTTCCGGCACCACCGCGATCCTGTTGGGGGCGCTGATTGCGCTCAACGTCTCGCCCGGTCCACGGCTGATGGTGGATGAGCCACAGATCTTCTGGGCGGTCATCATCTCCATGTATGTGGGCAACCTGATCCTGCTGATCCTGAACCTGCCGCTGATCCCCTATATCGCCAAGGTGCTGGCCGTTCCGCGCAACTACCTGATCCCGTTCATCTTCTTCTTTACGCTGATGGGGGCCTATATCGGCCAGAACAATGCGACAGAGTTGTTGATCCTTGTCGGTCTGGGGATCTGCGCGACGCTGCTGCGCTTTGCCGACTATCCGCTGGCCCCTTTGCTGATCGGCTTCATTCTGGGGTCGATGCTGGAGGACAACTTCTCCCGTTCGATGCAGATCTATGATGGCTTCGGCTTCCTGATGGAACGTCCGATGACCATCGGTCTCCTGGGCTTTGCGGTGCTCTTGGTGCTTTTGCCAGCTTACCGGGCGCGCCGGGCGCGGCTGCGTCAGGCGGGGGTTGCTGATGGCGACTGATCGCCGTTGATATCACAGGGTAAGAATGGGCGCTGCGGCGCCCATTTTTGCACCTACCCCAGGATCAGCAGCCACAGCCAGACGGTCAGGATGCACGATCCGGTGGCAATCAGCACGGAAGAGGCCGCCACCCGCTTGGCGCGGCCATACATATTGGCAAAGATATAGGCGTTGAACCCCGGCGCCATCGCGGCATTCAGCACGGCAGAGCGGAACAGATCCGGTTGCACCTTGAGCGCTGTGCCCATGCTCCAGACCAGCGCCGGGTGCACCATCAATGAAATCGCACAGACAAAGCCAATGGCGCGCAGGTCGCCTTCGGGGCGGTATTGCACCAGCACGCCCCCCAGCGCAAACAGCGCAGTCGGCAGTGCCGCGCGAATGACCAGCGATAGTGCTTCATCCACCGCCTGCGGGATCCACAGCCCCGAGAGGTTCGCCACAAACCCCAATGCGATGCCAAGGATCAGCACGTTCTTGAACATCGCACTGAACACCGATTTCACCGTAGCGATACCGCCCGCGCCCTTGTTGCGCACGATCTCCATCACCGTGATCCCCAGCCCGTAGCAGAACGGGGAATGAAAGGCGATGATCGCGTAGTTGCCGGTCAGATTGTCTGCGCCATAGGCGCGTTCGGTGATCGGCAGGCCCAGCAGAACCGAATTGGAGAACAGACAGCAAAAGCCAATCGCCACGCAATCCTCCCAGTCGCGGCGGAAAATCAGCCGTGCGCCAATCATGCCCAGGCTGAAACAGATCGCGGCGCCTGTGTAGAAACTGATCAGCAGGCGGGGGTCGAAGCTCGCCGACAGATCCAGCGTCGCGATGGCGCGAAACAGCAGGCACGGGATGGCAAAGCTCTGGGTGAACTTCATCAGCGCATCGACGTGGCCGGCTTGGAAATACCCCCGCCGTGTGGCGAGGTAACCCGCCCCGATCACCAGAAAGACCGGCAGGATGACATCAATCAGGCTCTGAAACATGATGTGCCTTCCTGTCGGGCAGAGCCGTCATTGCGTTTGACGTGGGCTCAGATCGGGTATTCGATCACCATGCCATCATAGGCGGGATCGACATGATCGGGGGTTTCGGCTGCGACCTGAGCATAGTCCAGATCGATGTGCATATTGGTCAGCACCGCGCGCTTTGGTGCCATGCGCTCGATCCATTCCAGCGCCTCATCCAGGCACAGGTGGGTCGGGTGCGGCTTGCGGCGCAGCGCGTCGATGATCCAGCAATCCAGGTCGCGCAACTCGTCCAGCGCGCTGTCGGGGATCTTTGCCACATCCGGCAGATAGGCCAGATCGCCAATGCGGAAACCCAGCGCCTCGATAGAGCCGTGGTTGACCTCAAAGGGGCGCAGGGTGATGTCGCCGCCGGGGCCAGAGATGGTCAGCGGGCCATCAATCTGGCGCAGGTCCAGAATGGGCGGATAGGGGGAGCCTTCGGGCTGGATGAAGGCATAGCCGAACCGCGACAAGAGCGCGTTCTGGGTGTCGCCGTCGGCGTAGACCGGCACCCGTTCGCGCATGTTGAAAACGATCATGCGCAGGTCATCGATGCCATGCACGTGGTCGGCGTGCGAATGGGTGTAGACCACACCGTCAAGCCGACCGGTGCCAGTGTCCAGCAACTGACTGCGCATGTCTGGCGTGGTGTCGATCAACACCGTGGTGGTGCCCTCTGGACCGTCGCGTTCAACCAAAAGGGAACAGCGCCGCCGCACATTGCGCGGATTGGTCGGATCACAGTCTCCCCAATGGCCGCCCAGACGCGGCACCCCGCCAGAAGAGCCGCAGCCCAGAATGGTAAAGCGCAGCGCCCCCATCAGGCAGCGGCCTCATATTTGGCAGCTTTCCAGAACAACCGGTCGAAATTGGCCTGGGTTTGGGCGGCAAACTGGGCGTAGTCGACACCAAACACCTCTGCGCCGACGCGGGCGGTATGGGCCGTATAGGAAGGCTCATTGCGCTTGCCGCGATAGGGCGGCGGCGCCAGATAGGGCGCGTCGGTTTCCACCAGGATGCGCTCCATCGGGGCGGCGGCAAAGATGTCGCGCAGTTCCTGGCTCTTGGGAAAGGCCGCGATGCCCGACATCGACAGGTAAAACCCCAGATCCACCGCTGCACGTGCCAGCTCCGCCGAGGAGGAGAAACAGTGCATCACACAGCTATAGGCGCCCTTGGCCATCTCATCGCGCAGGATTGACGCCATATCATCATCGGCGTCGCGTGAATGAATGATCAGCGGCAGGCCGGTTTCCCGCGCGGCGGTGATATGGATGCGCAGCGACTCCTTCTGCACGTCCTTGCTGTCGGCCGTATAGTGGTAATCCAGCCCGGTCTCGCCGATGCCAACGAATTTCGGATGCTGCGCCAGCGCCACCAGCTCATCCACGGTTGCCATCGGCTCGTCAACGGCGCTCATCGGGTGGGTGCCTGCGGCATAGAAGATCGGCGCGTGGGCCTCCGCGATGGCGCGCACGGTCGGTTCATTGCGCAGTTTGGTGCAGATTGTGACCATGCGTGTCACACCCGCCTCTGCCGCGCGTGCAATCAGCGCGTCCAGCTCGCCCTCGAAATCGGGGAAATCCAGATGGCAATGACTGTCCGTGATGGACGGGGGCATCGGGGAAAGGGTCTCGGTCATAACTGCTCTCTGTCGCGTGCTGCGGGGGATCCGTCGAGGGATCAGCGCGCCGCAGTTTCCTGCATCTTGAAAACCGTATCTAGAACAAGCGCAGCGGGGTCAAGGTTCACCGCCTGACCATGACGCATCCGTGCTGTGACCTGTGCGGCCAAATCTGCCCAGGCGCGGGCTTTGTGGGGGGTGGGGGACAGACGCGACAGGATCGCGCCCTCCTGCGGGGCCGCTTCGGGCATCGGGGGCAGTCCGGTGGCCCCGGTGCGCGCCAGCCGGGCCAGCGCCGTATCGATCAGCGTCAGCAACAGCTCGAATTTTTCGGCGCCGCCGCGTGCGGCAGCTTGCTCTGCCAATGCCATGGCGCGCTGCCGGTCCATGCGCGGCATGCTGTCCAGAAGGCGGATCAAATCGCTGTAGGCCGTCAGACCGCCCAGGTTCAGCAGGCGCAGTGCCGCCCCGACAGACCCATTGGCCAGCGCTGCCAGATGGGTGGTCTGCTCCGGTAGCTCGGCGCCTGCCTGCGCCAGCGCCGCCTGCATGTCCTGTGGCCCCAGCGGCGCAAAGCGCAGCAGCCGGCAGCGCGAGCGGATCGTCGGTAACAGCCGCGAGGGCTGATGCGACACCAGCAGCAGGGTGGTGCGGGCAGGGGGTTCCTCCAGCATCTTCAACAGCGCATTTGCGGCGCTGATGTTCATGTCATCGGCCGCGTCGACAATCACCACCCGACGTCCGCCGTCAGTGGCCGAGAGGCCAAAAAATTTGTTCAGCGCGCGGATGTCATCCACCACGATCTGATCGCGCAGCTTGCCCTTGTCGTTTTCGCTGCGGGTGATCGACGCCAGCCCCGGCTCTGCCAGTGCCTGAATGCGGTGCATCACCGGATGATCCATCCCGATATCCAGCGAGGTGGCTGGGGGAGGGGCCCCGAAAAGCCCCGCATCCTCAGCCGGGGGCTGTGACAGCAAAAAGGCCGCAATACGCCAGGCCAGCGTGGCTTTGCCCACGCCCTGCGGCCCGGTCAACAGCCAGCCGTGATGCAGCCGGTCAGAGTTGAAGGCGGTCAGAAAATCCTGCTCTGCCTGCGCCTGTCCGAACAGCTGCAGCGTTTCGCGGGGATGGGGCGCGCCAGGGGTCTGATCGGCCCGCAGCGGGGGCTCATCCTTGCTCATGCGCCTGCATCCCCGTCGCGTTCGGGCAGAGCCGCGGCGACAACATCCAGCACATCCTGCGCCACCACATCCATCGGGCGGTCGCCGTCAATCACCCGGAACCGGTTCGCAAATTCCTGCGCCAGTGCCAGAAAGCCCGCGCGCATGCGCTGTTGCAGATCCAGGCCAAAATCCTCGAACCGCTCTTCGCTGCCCTGACGGCCCTTTGCGCGTGCCAGTCCCTTGGCCGGGTCCATGTCGATCAGGATGGTCAGATCCGGTTCATGGCCGATCATCAGGCGATGCAGCTGGTCCACGCTGGCGCGCAGATCCCCCCGCGACAGGCCCTGATACATGCGGGTGCTGTCGGCAAAACGATCGCAGACCACCACCTGACCAGCGGCCAGAGCAGGCAGAATGCGCCGTTCCAAATGATCGCGCCGCGCCGCAGTAAACAGCAACAGCTCGGTCTCTGCCGACCAGCGATCCGGGTCGCCCTCAAGCACCAGACGGCGGATTTCCTCTGCCCCGTCCGAGCCACCGGGTTCGCGGGTCAGGACAACATCCAGCCCCCGTGCCCGCAGCGTGTCGGCAAGCATTCGGCATTGGGTCGACTTGCCGGACCCGTCGATGCCTTCAAACGTGACGAACAGACCGCCCCGTGCTGTGGCGGGTGTCTCTTGCGAGGTCTCTGCGCTCACTGGCTGGCCTCTGGACCTTTGAGGAACTGTTTGACCAGCACTTCGGCTGCGGTCTTGACCCGCACCGGAAAGCCTCCGGTGGGGATGTCCTTCTCGGCCACCAGCGGCAGGCGCACCTCTGGCAACTCATCGGGCTGCAAGACCAGCTCTGCCAGCTTCTGGCCCTTGGTGATCGGCGCATCGATCGGCCCGGTATAGACAACCTCTGCCGCGATATCATCGCCCGCAAGCGCGGGAAGCAGGATGTTCAGATCCTCTGCAGGCACCAGCCCTACGGTTGGCTCTGCGCCGCGCCAGACCTCGGCTTCTGCGACCGGAACACCCGCTTTAGCCACCGTTTTTTTGGCAAATTGGCGAAACGACCAGTTAACAATGGCCTCGGCCTCCTCTGCGCGCGCATTGGTGCTGTCGAGACCGGTAATGACAAAGATCACCCGGCGGTCGCCCTGTTTGGCCGAGCCAACCAGACCATAGCCTGCCTCTGATGTGTGCCCGGTCTTCAGACCGTCCGCACCGATCCCCAACCCAAGAAGAGGGTTCCGGTTCCGGGTGTTGGAGGGCGCGCGCCCGTCGAATTCAAACCGCTTTTCGGCAAACAGCGGATAGTATTCAGGGAAATCCTCGATCAGCCGCTCTGCCAGAATGGCCAGATCTTGAACCGACATCCGATGCCCGGCCGCAGGCCAGCCGTTGGAATTGGCAAAGGTGGAGTTCTCCATCCCCATTTCTTGCGCGCGCTTGGTCATGTAGCGGGCAAATCCCGCCTCTGTTCCATCAGGGCTCAGTGCCTCGGCGATGACAACACAGGCATCATTGCCCGACAGGACGATGATGCCGCGCAAGAGATCCTCGACGCGGACCCGGTCCTGCGTGTTGAGAAACATGGTCGAGCCCTTGTAGCTCATGGCGTGTGCACTCACCGGCAGGCGTTCATCAAGGGTCAGACGCCCGTCGCGGATCGCCTCAAACGCGACATACAGCGTCATCAGCTTGGACATGGACGCAGGCGGGAGCGCTAGATCACCGTTCTTGTTTAGCAAAACAGTGTCGGTCTCCTGGTCCAGCACATAGGCCGCGCGCGCGCGGGTGTCGAATGCGGCGGCCGATAGGGCAGAGACGCTGACCAGAAGGCCAGCCGCCACAGCGAGTTTCATGCCAGTAAGGGCCTGTGCAAACAGGCCGGAGAAGCGGGGGGCGGTCGCAGGGGTGCTCACGGATCAGTCTTCCCGGTTTGGGTCTTTGAAGAGGCAGTCAGGGCAGCGGCGCAAAGGGTCAATTGGTGACCGCATAGGCGTCAGAGAACCCGACGTCCTTTACGCTGCGCAGCAGCTGGCTGCGTTCGGATTTCGTTTGGGCGGGCCCGACCAACACCCTCCAGAAGGGTTTGCCGTTGCTGGATTGCTCCAGCACCGTGGGGATCAGGCCTGCATTGCGCATCTGATCGGCGGTGCGGCGGGCATTTGCCTCGACGCTGAAGATGCCGATCTGGATATAGGGCTTTTCCAGCGATGAACCCGCTGCAAGGGCGCGGGTATCGGTGGCCGCTGCCGCTGCGACAGGCGCGGTGGCGACGGGGGATGCGGGCTCTGCAGCGGCGTCGATCGCGGCGGCGGCGCCCGCAATCGGGTCAAGCGGTGTTGCCTCGATCTGGTCGGGGTCGGTCACGGCGATATCCTCGCCGCTGCGGTCGATGGCGTCACCGCTCAGGGTGGGTTCGGGCACGGTCTCGCGGCGCAGCGCAGTCACGTTCAGCTCGACCGGGGCACCCGCCAGCATTCCCAGCGCTTCAGCCGCATCAGAGGACACCTGCAAGCGCGGCCCCGGAATTTCCCGTTCGCGCCTGAACAGCGCGCCGATCACGAATTTTCCGTTGGCCTGATTGCGGATGATGACCTGTTCGGGGTCTTGCGCATCGGGATGGGCCACCCAGACCCCGCCAAGAGAGGGGCGACCATCCCACAAACCGGCCTCAGTCACCTGAAACACATCCGGCGCTTCGATTTCGCGTTCCACCAGACGGGTGCTGGAGGATGGGGTCACGGCACCGGCGGGCTGTTCCTTGGGTTTCAGAAACGAAAGATTGGCGCCCTCTTCACAGGCGGCCAAAAGCATCAGACCGGCCATCGCCGCCACCAGGCGCGGACCGTGTTTGCGTGTCGACATAGCGTGAACCATGTTTGTTTCCTTGCCCGTATCTCAGGACGCGACCGCGTCCCTGCCGGTTGTTCCGGCGCCCCTTTTGCTGCGGGCAGCATAGCCGCCGCGCCGCGCCATGAAAACCCTGTGGCACTGGCCTCGGCAAGTTTTCGGCCATCACGCCCACGTGACACGAAACCCCGCGTCAATGCAGCGGATGGACATCGTCATGGCCGTCCAAAGGCCTGTGGCGTCAATTCCCTCTTGCCAGCCGCAGCGCAAGCCCCTAAACCACGCCCGACCGGGGAGGTGGCAGAGTGGTCGAATGCGGCGGTCTTGAAAACCGTTGAACGTGAGAGCGTTCCCAGGGTTCGAATCCCTGTCTCCCCGCCATCATTTCAAGCAGTTGGCCGCCAGTTTAGCCGATCACTTCGAGTGGGTGTTTCTGCGGTTTCCCAAAAAATTTCCCACGTTCACGATCCGTTTTTGTTTCGTTCTCTAAGGTTGTGAGCCTCTTTCGCTAAGCGCTTTTGACTCGCACCTTTGGAGTACTTCTGAACCATGGTGAGGCTTTTGTGTCCGGTGATCGCCGCGATTTGCTGATCCGTGCAACCGGCCTCCGCTAGTTCACCAGCGGCACTATAGCGCAAGCCGTGCAGAGAGTATTCAGTCAGGTTCGCGATCCTCCGCACGGCCATCACTTTCTTTTGCAGCTGGTCGTAGTTTAGCTGCTTCCCAAATCTATCTGCTAGAATGAATTTAGCGCTAGTTTTCTGGCTCGCGTCGAGCACTGCTGCAAGCCGTGCTGTGAATGGGAGCCAAAGTCGCACTTTAGTCTTGCCCTGTGTCACCCAGATACCGCTGTCCTCGATGTGTTCCCATTCCATTCGGGTAAGGTCTGAAGCGCGCTGCCCCGTTCCCAGGGCAAGCTCGAAAATCAGCAGAGCTAGGCCATCGGCGTGTTTGCGGTATGCCGTGATTGCGGAGGTAGGCCAAGGTTTGTGGCCTTCACCAGTCTTGATCTTAGAAATTCCTTTTGCTGGGTTGTCCCGCTGCCAGTCCAAGTCGATCGAATGTTCAAACAGGATCGACAGCATGTGGGGGATGTAGTTGGCAAAGCGCGCCCTGTGCCGGTTTGCCATTTGCGCGTCGATAATCGTAGATCGCCGCATCTTCGTCGGGTCTTTGCTGCCTAGCTTGTCAGAGATGTATTCCAAGACTCTAGAATAGTCGGCTCTGGTGCGCGGTGCCAGGCTTTCCCATCTGGGTGACTGCTTGTAGCTCAGGATCAGCTTTTCGAAAGTGTAACGCTGAGATAGGGGGCCGTCACCGCGCATCAGTCGCCAATACTCACGGTCATACTCTTCGCTGTTAGGATCGTCTGGCAGTCGGACATAGCGACCGTCCTTGCGAAAATACTGGTATGTCCGCCCTTTGATTGTCTTAGACGAAGTGAATTTCTTCTTCACCATTGCACGTCCTCGTAGCCGTCGACGAAATCGCCTCGCATTACGGAGCGCAGTTCCTCTGCGTCCCAACGTTCGAGAGGCCCTACTTTGCGGGGACGTGGCAATACGCCCTGTGCGACAAGCTCGCGGAATTGAGCTGGCGCCATGTCCATCATCTTTGCAGCTGTTCTCTCAGCGACTGCGAGGGGGGAAATCTTGCCCATTGGGGTCTCCGAGTGCAGTGGTTTCAATGTGAATATTCGTGATGCTATTCTGGCATCGCGGAAAATGATCGATTGTGTTTGGGCGCGGCCGGTCTCCGTGAGTGGGATTTGCCGCGCCCAGGCAAAGCGGGACTGCCCGCGTTGTGAAAAAAGGGCCGGGACCTTAGCCCCGGCCAGGTCCTGCATCAGCTGTATTGGGCTTCAGCAAGAGGGGAGTGTTCTTGGTGGTGGAGCTATCCAAGCGCTCCAGCAGTCTGTGAGCCAGCAACTCGCCTGCAATGTCTGGCAAGAGATGGCGTGCCTGCGCAGCAAGTTCTGCATCGCTCATAGTGGCTAGCATGTGCGTGGGATCATTTGAAGCCAGTGCGCGCAGCTGGTCATCAGAGGTTAGTCGATCATCTTTGTGATGCTGCATCACGTTTTCCTTTTGGAATGCGCAGGCGGCCGACAATTTGGAGGATTGAACCACCTGCGCGTGATCCGTGCCGTCGATTTGGCGCGGAACCTCTGAATGCGCAGCCTGGGCAATCCTCAAAACCAAGCTGCGAAAGGTAGGGGGGTGGCTAAGCTGCCCGTTTGTCAGGAGCGGTCAGTCCGCGTCTTTCCATGATCGCCCTGACTTTTCCGCCGACGCGATCAAGCACCATTTCCGTTGGTTCGGGCGTCGGCGTGGGCCAGTCGATTATGTACTGAGGCCGTAGGCGCGCGGGGTTAAAGCTTTGGCCGCGCGCGGCCTTCATTGCAGCCCATGCAGAAGTGAACAGGTGGATTTCATCGAGGTGATCCTCGGGGGAACCGGCGATCTGTCGTGCGGTCTGAGTGATGTCTTGCATTCAATCCTCCATCGGTTGATGGGGAGTGTGTAGTCCGAAAAAAATGGACCAGTCAATCCATAAGTTCAAAAAATTCGGATCAATAAAATGCTCGCTTTCCAGTTGCGCCAGCGTTATTTCGGAACGAAAGGAGAACATTTTTGAGAATCGAGTGTAGATGATAGTTCGCGTCGCAGTTCTGTTGCGGCGCGTTGGAGTGAACCTGAACTGGGTATTTGACCCGCTCGGGGCTATTCGCTTTGCAGCGCGCCGAAAAGGCGGTCTTGGACGTCCTGGGGAAGTTGAGCAAAATCCCCGTGAAGGATGAAATTAAAGTCAATCCGGTGTTGTCGATAATAGTAGCGCATCGTCTTAATGGCGGGAGCGCCTCGGCTTTCCTGAGAGTGGAATGTCGTCTTTTTGAGGCCGAGCTCTTTAGCTACGTCGAGTTGCTGCATGCCAATGGACCGCCGGGCTGCAAGCATGCGCCGACGGATAGCTTCTGGGCTTACATCGCCAGTCAGCGCCAGCTGTTCTTTTTGTTCAATGTCCATTGGGTTTGAATACCCCAGATCCGAATAAATTGAACTTTCTGTCTGTCAGATCTTGATGGTCCGCAATTTTCGGACTACTCATGTCGCCATGAACACTCGAAATCTTATCCAAGCCCTTGGCGGCTACCGCTCCGTTGGTGTGCGGTTGGGCAAGAGCCCGACCACTGTCCACACCCATATGCAGGAGGGGGTTCTGCCTGCTGCATGGTATGATGCACTGTGCCAGATAGCGCGAGAGAGCGACGTGGCTGAACCGCCACGATCGCTCTTTTCCTTTCTGCAGGTCGGTGACCCCTCGAGTGGGGAGGAGGCGGCATGAGACGTGCGCAGCTGACCCTAATTGTGAACAATGAAATGACATGCTCGCAGTCTGGCAGGGATTTCGACCAAAAGTCTTGGTCGAATAAGTTTGATCCCTATGCGTTAAAGGTTAGTGGCCCCGAGCTGTGGTCTGCCTACTTCAGAGCTCGCTTTGCCTCCCCGCGGGAGGTGGCTCTGTTTTGCGATGTGAGCTTTCAGACCGCGCTGAACTGGTGGGGGGCTCTGACAGCCCCGGCCGGGCATATCGCCATTCTGGTCATGCTGAGCGATCCGGGCGCGCCTGCCTTCTTTGCTGACAGCTTGCGGAGGGCCGCATGATGACGTGTTTGCAGCCGATTATTC